>NZ_JAVDWJ010000005.1:0-319756 GCF_031457295.1 Caulobacter sp. BE254
TCGCCAGCCATCAGGTCGCCACCATCGACTTGACCGACCCCAAACCTGTCAGTCATGTCTCCGAACAGGTGTCCGCCATGTCCCCGGACTGAACACTCGTGCCCGGGACCCCTGGTTCAGCCGACGGTGAGACAGCTTGGCGCGCCAGCGCGCCACGCATCCGCACCTGCGGCGGACAGAGGGGTCCCGGGCACGAGGCCCGGGATGACGGTTGTGAGGTGGGTTGAAACGCCGTCTATCCCCGCTCCCGCCAAACCAAACCCCAACCCAATCAACGCCCTACACAAAAACGCACGTTTCCTGTCCCCACCCTCCAGGACGGCCGCACACTAGCGGCATGACCCAAGCCCAAGACATCCCCACCCGCTGCCTGACCTTCCAGCTCCAGCTGATGGACGCCCTCGAGGCGACCTGGAAGAGCATCGAGAGCACGAACAATCCCGCCGCCATCCGCCAGGCTCGCGACAAAGCCAAAGCCATCGGCGACCTGGCCGCCATGGCCCGCAAGATCGCCCTGGTCCTGCCGACCCCACGCGGAAAGCCGCAGTTGGCCGAAACGGCCGCCGCCGGACTGCATGCCGCTCAGGGCCTAGCCAACGTGCGCGAGATGCTGATGGCCTCCAGGGCCGCCGCCGCCCCAATGGACGCTCAGGCGGACGCGCCTGTGGACGCGCCCGCCGCCGCCCCCATCGCCGCTCAGGCCGAGCACGCCCGCCGCGCCCTGGACAAGCTCAAGGGCGGACGACGCGGCCGGCTATAGGTTCACGACCCCGCCGCCGCGCTCGCCGCCGAGTAGCGGACGATCAGGTTTGCGAACACGCAGATCATCACGCTGAACGCCATGGCCATCACCCCGGCGATGCGCAGGGCCGAGGCGACGTCCTCGGACACGCCCCGCTCCCGCCCCCTGAACGCGCGAAAGGCGCCGGGCTTGAAGGCCAGCAGGAACCCCAGGGCGAAGATCACGACGGCGAACAGGTCGATCGCCAACAGTCCGGTCATTGGAGGCCTCCATCGGACGGCGCGAGGGTTCAATGCCGGACGCGGCGGTTCGGTCCCGTGAGTGGCCAATTCTTCTCCTCCCCCGCAAAGCGGGGGAGGTGGCGCGATGCGAATACGCATCGTGACGGAGGGGGCGTCCAGCCGCCGCACGACGCCCCCTCCGTCTCGCCGCTACGCGCCGAGCCACCTCCCCCGTTGCACGGGTGAGGAGAAGGTCCGCCAGCGGCGAGGCCGCGCCTTGAAACCTTGATGGCGAGCCTGCTCTGGCGTCTGGCCGTGTCAAGGACGACGCGCCGCGTCGCCGCGCCGCGGCCGGCCAAAGGCCGGTCCTTGACACGGCCAGACGCCAGAGCTCCGATCCACCAAGGGTTTAAGGCGCGGTCCCATCCGTGGCGGATGGAGGCTTGCGCCGAGCGGACGTTTTGAGAGTCTCAGAAGGGTGGGAAGCACCCCCTTCGCCACTCCCTTTTCAGCCGTCATTCCGGGCCTTGTGCCCGGAACCCCTCTCTCCACCGCAGGTGCAGGAGGGGCGGTTCGCTGGCGAACCGCTTGCACTTCACGTGCGGGCCGAACCAGGGGTTCCGGGCACAAGGCCCGGAATGACGGATGTATTTTTTGGGCGGGCGCTTAGACCTAAGGTCTGACTTGGGTCGGGTCCGGAAACCGGCGCCGTCGCCGAATGCAGACCTGAGAGCTCACCGTCCCGGATGAGTCCACCGTGGGAAGCCGGCCCTAGTGCGGGTACTGCTGATTGCCGGGCGGACACCTATGCCGAACCTTGCGCTGAAAAGCCTTGATGCCTTCCGCGCTCACGTAGCCGGTAATCACATGCGTGCGAATACGATAGGTGCGACCCACGGCGACCGTATCGACATGCTTTTGAAGATTTCCACCCAACAGCTCAACGGTGATCCTGTCTCCCTCCAGCGAGTAGACCGGTGGAGGGGCGTGGTCGTAGATCAAAATGGGCGAACAGGCGGTTCCCGTCGGGTGGCAAACCTGCACGACCCACTGGTCCGTCGAGTCCGGATATCCCGAGTATGAGCTGAGGCGCATCATCAGGTCCGCATCGAGCGTAACCTCGGTACAGTGTCGGGTGCTGGTGACGATCTTTTCGGGCGTCTGGCCGCAGCCGAATAGGAACAATGCGGCGAGCACGCTTGAGCGGCGCGTTGACCTTGGAATGAACACGACTTGACCTCGCTCTGGCGACGCAATCCGAAATGAAGCGTCAGGGCTGTAGATCTTCAGCGCAGTTTCGAGGCCCACGCCCCTCACCCCCTCAACAACCCCACCTCGAACACCGCCCCCGCCTCGCCCTCGACCAGCGAAATCCGCCCCGAACTCGCCGCTAGCAGCGACCGCGCGATCGACAGGCCCAGCCCTGTCCCGCCGGTCTCCCGCCGGCTGGTGAAGAACGGTTCGAACAGGCGGTCGCGGTCGGCGGCCGGGACGCCGGGGCCGTCGTCCGACACCCGCAGCACCACCTCGTCGCCGACCGCCGCCGCGGCGATCCGCACCACCTTCGCCCCGGCCTGGCGGCTGTTCTCGACCAGGGTGGTCAGCACGGTCTCGACCGTCGCCTCGGGGGCGGCGACCAGGGGCAGGCCGTCGGGCAGGTCCAGGATCACGGCGATGTCGCGGCCCTGGGCGTCGGCCACCCGTCGCGCGGCCGGGGCCAGCTGCGACGCCACCCCCGCCTGCGGCATGGCCATGTCGGCCCGGGCCAGGTCCATCAGCCGGCCGACCAGCTGCGACAGCCGGGCGCTGTCGGCCGAGATGTTGCCGAGGAACCGGCGACGCTCGTCCGGGGTCATGGTGTCGAAGTGGTCGTCCAGCAGTTCGACCGCCCCGGTGATTCCGGCCAGCGGGGTCTTGAACTCGTGGCTGACGGCGGCGGCGAAGTCGCGCAGGTAGCGCGAGCGCACGGCGATGGCGTCGGCCATCACCCGGAAGTCCTGGTAGAGGTCGCGGATCTCCAGGGCGGCGGTGGCGGGGGTGTCGGGCACGCTGCCCTGGCCCGTGGCCACGCTGCGGGTGGCGGCGCTCAGCGCCTCGATCGGCCGGGTCACGCCGCGCGACACCAGGCCCGACAGCAGCACCAGCAGCAGGATCGTCGCCGCCGCCCCGACCAGCAGCTTGCCCCGGTCCTGGTAGACGCCGCGGAACAGCGCCCGGGGCGAGCGCGACAGCAGCAGCGCGCCCACGACCTGGCCGTTGACCACCACCGGCCGGGCGTGGTGCAGGCGCACGGCCGAGGCGCGGCTGAGCCACTCGAACGAATAGCGCGGGTGATAGGCCCCGTTGCGGCGCAGCACCGTGCGCGAGCGGCCCTGCAGCGCCGCCTGGATCTCCGGCAGGGCCGCCAGGCTGCCGCCCTGCCCCAGGCCGCGGACGACGACGCCGTGGCGGTCGACGATCAGGATCGAGGCCAGGGTGCTGCGGCTGGTCTGGTCGAAGATCGGCTCCAGCACCTCGGCCGCCGCCTCGGCCTGGTGATCGGCCCTGGCGCCAGGGATCGAGGCAGGCCGCTCGGGCAGCAGGGGCGAGCTGCGCAGGTCGACGCTGGTCGCCTCGGGGCGGTAGTAGCCGGGGTCGTCGCGGGCGTCGGGGTCGGCCGGGGTCAGGTCGCGCACCGCGCCCGGCCACAGATTGGCGGCGGCCGAGGCCAGGGCCGCGCCCTGCGAGGTCAGCTCGGCCTCGGTCTGGCGCACCAGGGTGTTCTCGTAGGTGCGCAGGAACACCGCCCCGATGGCCGGCATCGCGGCGGCGAACAACAGCACGGTCAGCAGGATGGTCCGCAGGCGCAGGGCCGGCCACCAGCGCCGCAGCCAGGCTTCCATCAGGCGACGGCGCCTTGGCAGGCTCCCAGCCGGTAGCCGATGCCGGCCCGGGTCTCGATCACGTCGTGCCCGCCCACGCCGGCGAACTTGGCCCGCAGGTTGCGCACGTGGCTGTCGATGGTGCGGTCGGTCACCGCGAAGCCGGGGCCGCGCAGGCGGTCGATGATGGCGTCGCGGCTGAACACCTTGGTCGGGGTGGCCGCCAGGGTGCGCAGGATCGTGAACTCGGTGACGGTCAGCGACACCTCGACGCCGGCCCCCGTCTCGATCCATCGCGCGCTCCAGGCCTCGGGGTCCAGGCTCAGCCGGCCGCGGAGGATGCGGCCGTCGGCCGGGGCGGCCTCGGCGCCCTTGCCGCCGCCGGCCCGGCGCAGGATGGCCTGGACGCGGGCCACCACCTCGCGCGGGCTGAACGGCTTGACCACGTAGTCGTCGGCCCCCAGCTCGATGCCCAGCACCCGGTCGATCTCGTCGTCGCGCGAGCTGAGGAACAGGATCGGCAGGTCGCCCCGGGCCCGCAGCCGGCGGCAGACCTCCAGCCCGTCCAGGCGCGGCATGTTGATGTCCAGCACCACCAGGTCAGGGGCGCGCTCGGCGACGGAGGCCAGGGCCGCCTCGCCGTCGGCCGCCTCGCGGGTCTGCAAGCCCACCTTGGCCAGGGCGAACACCAGGAGCTGGCGGATGTGGGGATCGTCGTCGACGACCAGGATCGTGCGCTGCATGAGACCCATGTTCCGCGCTCCGCGTGCGGGGTCAACGGACTCGACGCGTCGGTCCGGCGCGTTTGCCGTGCAGATCCGGTGCAGAGGAGAAAATCCCGCTAAGCCCCCGTCGCCGCGTCGGTCCACTTGGCGAAGGGCGTGTCGGGCTCCTCGGCCAGACTGGGCTGCAGCGAGCGCAGGTCGCTGGGGCGCATGTTGAACGCCTTGCGGAAGCTGCGGCTGAAATGGGCCTCGCTGCTGAAGCCGCACTGGAAGGCGATCTCGCTGATCCGCCGGGCCCGCTTGGGGTCCAGCAGCGCCGCGCGGGCCAGGTGCAGGCGGCGCTCCCAGATGTAGGCCGTCACCCCGCCCAGGGGCTCGAACAGCCGATAGAGCGTCGAGCGCGACACGCCCAGCGACTCGCTGATCCGGGCCGGGTTGAGGCTGGGCTCCAGGAGGTTGTGCTCGACATAGGCCCGGGCCCGGGCCAGCACCGGCGACTCGCGCACGCCGAAATCGGCCCGTCCCGCCTCCATGGCCAGGCAGGCGCCCAGCAGCGCGATGGTGGCCCGGGTGATGCCTGGCAGGGTCTCGGGCAGCAGCCGCGGGAACCAGCGGGTGACCGAGGTCAGGTGCTCGATCAGCAGGCCGGCGCGATTGGCGTCCAGCACCATGCCGTGCAGCGCGATGTCGGGGGCCACGGCCTCGACCTCGGCGCGCGGCAGGAAGGTCGTCAGCACCTTGACCGTCGTGCTGTGCATCAGCATCGGCCGCGACAGGTCGCAGATCCCCACCTCGCCCGGACCGAACGCGAACGGCACGCCGTCGAAGTCGCCGGTATGCGAGCCGGCGATGTTGAACTGCACGATGTAGTGGTCGAGACCGTCGGCGGCGATCATCTCCGGCGTGCGGAACATGGTCTGGCCGCCGGTCTCGGTGACGTAGAAGGCGTGCGGCCCCAGGCGCAGCGCGGTGATGTTGGCGGTGAAGCCCGGTTCCGGATCGCGCGCGTCCAGCGCGGTCAGCACTTCCCGGCGGTAGTGGTCGTGCCGCTGGTCGGGCGGAACGCTCCGGGTGCTGAAATTCGTCCGCCCCAGCCGAAACAGCGTTTCGGCGGGCGGGTCCAAAGGATCATTCATGTGGCCTCCCCCAAGGCACAATCACGCATTGACCATATTCGCCAATGCGGGCGTTCGTCGCACCGCGCGGGGCGCCATGCGAGAGCGGCGTTTTCCTTTGAGACAAGGGATCAAGAAAATGGAACCGGCATGTAAGGCGCGCGGCGCGCAAAGCCTTACAGGTGTCGGCTGCTTCGGACGAACGCCGGTCGGCGATCGGCGCGGCCGCGACCCGGCCGACCGAGGCTCGGGCGCAGGCCATCGGCTTGGAGAACGACGCACCGCGAGACCTTGGGGGAGGTCGCGCGACCAGCGTCGCCCACGTCCCGAGGGGGACCTAAAACTAAAGGCGGGCCTTGGGGAGGTCCGCCTTTTTTATTCGCCGATCCGGGTTTCGCATCCGCCTGGCGCCCGCCGCGCCTCAGACGCTTGGCTGGATCCCTACTCCCAGGAAAAGACCGTGCGCAGAGCGCAATCTCGAGGCGTCTGCCCTTCCTCGAACAAGGTCACGCGCCGGATGGCTTCCATCTGACGCGAGGTGAGCGGCGCCGGCGAACGGAAATAGGCCGCGCCATGGCCGCCGTTCCAGAGGGCGACCCCATGACGCCCATCCTCGTCCCGGCGTTGCGCGAACCTCGCCGGCCTGGCGTCCGTCCGCGCCTCGACGATCCGCCCCTTCGGCCGGCCGGCCCAGCCGATTCCGCGAACGTCGAGCACCCCGAACGGTCCCTCCCAACGGAAGTTTCCCGCGTGGACGCCGCCTTCGAGCGTCGTGACCTTCTCGCCAGGCGCCAGGTCGATGATCGCCGAGTAGCCGCAGAAGCGCGCCGGTCCCTCCAGATCGGCGGCCTGGGCCTGCGTGCAAAACACCATGACCAGCGCCGCCGCCCCGATCAGCGCTTTCATGTCGACCGCCCCTCTAGTGCTCGCGTCCCATCCGCCAGAAGGTCTGGAACATCGGCTCGACCAGATAGGCCAGGGCCGAGCGCTTGCGCAGCGGGATCAGCACCTCGACCGGCAGGCCGGCCTGCAGGCCCGACTGGGCGCCGCGGATCTTGCGGATCTTCTCCAGCTCCTCGGGCGGCGCGGCGACCTCGGCGCGGAAGTACTGCACCCCGGTCTTCTCGTCGGTGAAGCTGTCGGCCGACAGCTCGGTCAGGGTGCCGTTCAGCAGCGGCAGGTCGCGCTCGTGCAGCGAGGTGAAGCGGATCTGGGTCTTCTGGCCGGGCTTGAGGTCGTCTGCGTCGTTGGGCGACACCTTGGCCTGGATCACCAGCCGGCGATCCTGGGGCACGACCTCCATCAGGGTCTGGCCGGGCGCCACCACGCCGCCCACCGTGAAGACGTTGAGCCCCACCACCTTGCCGCCGGACGGGGCGCGGACCGTGGCCCGGGCCAGCTGCTCGCGGGCGGCCAGCACCTTGGGCTGCAGGTCGTCCAGCCGCACCTGCACGTCGCGCAGTTGGCCGGAGACCTCCTCCATCATCTGGCGCTCCAGCGACAGGGTCTGCAGCTTGGTCTCGCCGATCTGCTCGGCCGAGCGGGCGATCTGGGCGCGGTAGGCGCCGTCCTCGCCGGTCAGGGAGGCGGCGCTGCGCTGCAGGGCCAGCACCCGGGTCTTGGGCGCGAAGCCCTTGGCGGCCAGCTCCTGCACGCCCTGCAGCTCTTCCTCGATCAGCTTCTGCTGCTCGCGGTTGGCGTCCAGCTGGCGTTCGGCGCCGCTGCTCTGCTGGCTCAGTTGCAGGACGCGCTGGTTGAGCACCCCGCGCTGGGTCTGCAGCGAGCTGCGGCGGGCCTGGAACTGCTGGCGCTGCAGGCGCAGGGCGTCGTCGGCCAGGGGCTTGTCCTCGGGCGCCAGGTCGGCGAACTCCGGCGGCGCGGCGACGGCCGGCAGGCGGTCGCGCTCGGCGACCAGCCGGGCGCGCTGGGCCAGCAGGGTCAGGACCTCGCCGGTCATGCCCCGCTCGCTGGCCCGCAGTTCCGAGGCCGACAGCTCCACCAGGATCTGGCCCTTGACCACGCTCTGGCCCTCGACCACCCGGATGGCGGTGACCACGCCGCCCTCGCGGCTCTGCACCGCCTGGCGGTTGCCCGCCACGGCGATCACCCCGTGGGCGTAGGCCCCGGCGTCCAGCGGCGCCAGCGCCGCCCAGCCCAGGAAGCCGACGAAGAACAGGCCCGCCACTCCGGCGCCGATACGGATGAATCGGACAGGATCGTCCGACAGGCGGGGCGGGATCTTGGCGGCGGCCTCGCCGGCGGTTCCGGCGGTCTGGAAAGTCGTGTCGGTCATGGTTTGGCGACCTGAAGCGGAGTGGCGGTCGAGCCGGACTGGGACGCGGTCTTGGGGACCGGTTGGGCGGCCGGCTGGGCGGCGGCGGCCATCTTGGCCACCACCTCGGCCCGCGGGCCGACCAGTTCGACCTGGCCCTCGCGCAGCACCAGCAGGCGGTCGGCGATGTTGAGGATGCCGGTGCGGTGGGCGACGATCAGGATCGCCGCGCCCCGCGCCTTGGCGGACAGGATGGCGCTGTTCAGGGCCATCTCGCCATCGGCGTCGAGCGCCGAATTGGGTTCGTCCAGGACCAGCAGCGGCGGCTGGCCGTACAGCGCCCGGGCCAGGGCCACGCGCTGGGCCTGGCCGGCCGACAGCCCGCGTCCGCCCGCGCCCAGCGTGGTGTCATAGCCCTTGGGCAGGCGCAGGATCAGCTCGTGCACCCCCGCCGCCTGGGCCGCGGCCACCACCTCGGCGTCGACGATCGCCGGGTCGCCCCCATTCTTGCCTTGGGGGGACCAGATCTCGAAGCGCGAGATGTTGTCCTTGATCGAGCCGGCCAGCAGGCCCGAGTCCTGCGGCACGTAGCCGATATAGCGGCCCAGCCGGTCGCCGTCCCAGTCGGCCAGGTTGGCGCCGTCCAACCGCACCGTGCCGAGCTCGGGGGTCACCGCCCCGGCCGCGACCCGCGCCAGGGTGGTCTTGCCCGCGCCGCTGGGACCGATCACGCCCAGGACTTCGCCCGGGGTCAGCTTCAGGCTGACGCCGCGCAGCAGCACCGGGCCCTCGCCGGGCGCGCGCACCGCCACCTGCTCCAGGGCCAGGGCCCCGGTGGGCGCCGGCAGCTGGGTGCCCGACACTTCCAGGCCCCGGCCGGGCGGGAACAGCTTGATCAGGTTGTTCAGCGCGCCGCGCGCCTGGCCGACCACGGCCCAGGAGCCGACCAGCTGCTCGATCGGCTGCAGGGCGCGGCTCATCAGCACCGAGGCGGCGATGATCGCCCCCGCCGAGATCTGCTTGTCGACCGCCAGCCAAGCGCCCAGGCCCAGGGCCGCCGACTGCAGGAACATGCGGGTGAACTTGGTGGCCGCCGAATAGCCGCCGCCGGTGAACTGGGCCTTGGCCGACAGGTCCAGGCCCGCCCGGCGGTCGGCCAGCTGACGCTCGCGCAGGGCGCCGCGCATGCCCAGGGCGCGCACCACCTCGCCGTTGGCGGCGGCGGCTTCCTGCGAGGCGTAGGCCTGGGACTGGGCGACGAAGGCTTCGCGGGCCCGCGTGCGGGTGGCGCGCTCGTTGAGCACCGCCAGCGCCACCAGCACCGCGCCGCCGACGATGGTCATCGCCCCCAGCGCCGGATGGATCATGAAGGCGACCAGCACGTAGATCGGCGTCCACGGGATGTCGAAGGCGGCCACGGCCACCGGGCCCGACAGGGCCTGGCGCACGATGTCGAACTCGCGCATGCCCTGGGCCGAGGCCCCGGGCGCCATGGCGCTCATCAGCTTCTGCAGGATGCCGCCGGCCAGCAGCCGGTCCAGGCGCAGCCCGGCCAGGGTCAGCAGGCGCGAGCGCACCGATTCCAGCGCCGTCTGGGTGCCCAGGGCGAAGGCCACCACCAGGGTCAGGTACAGCAGGGTCAGCCGGCCCTCGGTCGGCACGACCCGGTCATAGACCTGCATCATGTAGATGGTCGGGGCCAGCAGCAGGATGTTGATCAGGGCGCTGAACACGGCCGCGGCCATCAGGTGCGGCCGGCACGCGCGCAGGGCGGCGACCAGCGGCGGCGGCAATGGGGCGTCGAGGAATTTCACGAGTCTCTCCGCGGGCGTGGAGAGTTTCCCGCCGGCGCGGTCGCCGCGCGCGGGTCCCACACCCCTTCGGGCCGTACCTAACGTCGCGTCCGGGATTTATGCAAGACGGTCCTTACGTCGCAGGGGGGCGGTCGGGGCCTACTCGACGAAGGCGGGCGCCGCGACCCGCCGGCCCAGCAGAAAGGCGTCGGCCACGTGGCGCAGCGGCGTCACGTCGACGTCGGACTGGCCGGCGGCGATCAGCTCGGCGAAGCGGGCGTAGAGGCCCGGATACTCTGCCTCGGGCTGTTCGTGGACCAGGGCGCCGTCGATCCACAGCCGGGCCCCGCCGTGCGACAGGCGCAGGACGCCGCCGTCGGTGTCGACCTCGATGTCCCAGCTCTGCGGGCCGGTCTGCAGGAAGTCGAATTCGGCGGTGACCGGCACGCCCAAGGTGTCGACGAAAGCCAGCTCGGCCTGGATCGGCGACTGGCGGTTCTCGGGCACGTGCAGGGTGGCTTCGGTGAGAAAGAACGGGCGCGGCAGCACGGCGGTGGCGATCGACAGGGCGTTGATCCCGGGGTCGAACACCCCCAGGCCGCCCGGCTCCCAGATCCAGTCCTGGCCCGGGTGCCAGACGCGGACGTCCTCGCGCCAGTTGATCCGGGCGGCGGTGATCGTCCGGCCCTCCAGCCAGGCCCGGGCCGGGGCGACGGCCGGGGCGTAGCGCGAATGCCAGGTGGCCTGCAGGGTGACGCCCTGGGCTTCGGCGACCTGGCGCAGGTCCTCGACCTCGCTCAGCGTCGCGCCCGGCGGCTTTTCCAGCATCACGTGCTTGCCGGCCTCCAGCGCCCGGCGCGCCAAGCCGTGGCGCACCTGGGGCGGGGTGCACAGGGCCACGGCGTCGAAAGCCAGGCCGCTGGCCAGCAGGTCGTCGAACGTGTGGAAGCTGGGCAGGCTGGGCTGCTCGGCGTGGCGGCTGACCACCGCGACCAAGGCGAACCGCGGATCGGCGGCCATGGCCGGCAGGTGCTGGTCGCGGGCGATCTTGCCCAGGCCGATCAGGGCCACGCGGACGGGTGTGGCGGCGGTCATGGGGCCTCGCGACTCTGGAAACGCTATTTGTAGGATAAATGCTCGGCCGCGCTTGGGATGTCAAACGGCCAGTGAGGCTCGACGCTCTCCGTCGATCGTTATCGACCGCCGGCGAGCGGCTCCGCCAGCCCGATGAGAAGGCCTTCAGGGCCGCGGACGTAGCAGAGCCGGTACGCGTCCTCGTACTGGACCACTTCGCCGACCAGTTGCGCGCCGTGCTTGCCGAGCCTGGCCAGGGTGTCGTCGATGTCGCTGACCGTGAACATGGCGCGCAGATAGCCGAGGGCGTTCACGGGGGCGTTCCGGTGATCGGCGACGACGGACGGGGCCAGAAAACGCGAGAGCTCGAGGCGGCTGTGGCCGTCGGGCGTGACCATCATGGCGATCTCGACCCGTTGATCGCCCAGCCCGGTGATGCGTCCGGCCCATTCGCCTTCGACCAGGCCCCGCCCCTCAAGCGTCAGGCCAAGCTCGGTGAAGAAGGCGACGGCGTCGTCGAGGGAGTCCACCACGACGCCGACATTGTCCATGCGCAGGAGTTGGCTCTTGGTCATGATTTCGGTCGTCTCCCTGATGATGGCCTGGCTGCCGACGGCGGCTTTTTTCGCCCGAAGGGAACACGCCGCAGGGGCGTGCCCCCTTTTTCTATCGGCCGTCAGCGGATGAAATAGCCGATCACCTTCCAGCCGGAATTTTCGTGGGCCAGCACGACGGCCTCGACGGCGTCGGGCTTGTTGGCGAAGACCGTGGCGAACTGCACGATCTTGTACTCGCCGTCGGGAACGCCGGGCAGCGAAGTGGCGCTCGATATGCTTTTCAGCGAACGCGAGGATACCGTGCCGAGTTTTTGTCGAAGGGGTTGGACCGTCGCGGTCCAGTCGGCCTGCGTGACTTTCGACCTGAACACGCCGCCCGACGACGCCCAGCTCTCGGCCCAACGCTGACCGTCCAGCAGCTTGGCCCAGGCCTCGGCCGAGGCCGTGCTCGCCTGGTCGGACGTGCTTGAAGACGCCGAAAGCGCCGCCGGCGGCGTCACCTTTCCATCGCCCTGCAACGCCATCGCTATCGCGGCCGCGGCTACTATCGCCAACATGATCGCCAATCCTCCTGAGAGCCACGCGGTCCAGTGACCGACGCGTCGACGCCTGGTCGATGCCCCAGGTTCTCCGCCCCGCGCCGGCGCGGCGGCCACCCCCAATTCCATGTCCTCCAAGAAATTTGGGTGCTGAGCCTCCATCTGGGCCAGCAGCCGTGCCGCGGCCCGACTGCTGCCGACACCCAGCTTTCGGCGCGCCTCGCGAAGGCGCTCGTTCACCGTGTGGACCGAGAGCCCCAGCGCCACGGCGATCGACTTGGCGTCGTGTCCCTTGAGGAGAAGCCGCAACGTTTCCTTCTCGCGTTCGCTGAGCGTTTGGGAAGGCTCGTGCATCTTTCCCTAGGCCCCCAGCAGCTCGAAACTCGCCGTCAGGCCATCGACCGCGCTGTTGGCCACCCACAGGTCGAACATCCCCGGCTCGGCGATCCAGCGGTCGTTGTCGCCGACGAACATCAGCGAGCCGCGCTCGAGGCTGAAGCGGACGTCGCGCCGCTCGCCGGGCTTCAGCGCCACCCGCACGAAGCGCTTGAGCTCGCGCACCGGCCGCGTGCGGCTGGCCACCCGGTCGCGGATATAGAGCTGGACCACGTGCTCGCCGGCGACCTTGCCGGTGTTGGCGACATTGACCGTGATCGACAGCTTGTCGTTCCAGGCCAGGCGGGTGGTCGACAGCCGCACGTCGCTGAGCGCGAAGCTGGTGTAGGACAGGCCGTGGCCGAACGGGTACAGCGCCTCGTTGCGGGTGGTGCGCCAGCGGGCCTTGTACTCCTGGCTGTCGTCGGCCTGGGGCGCGGGACGGCCGGTGGTCCGGTGGTTGTAGGCGTAGGGCTCCTGGCCGCTCTCGTGCGGGAAGCTGACCGGCAGGCGGGCCGACGGATTGACCTTGCCGAACAGCACGTCGGCCACCGCGTGGCCGGTCTCGGTGCCCAGGAACCAGGTGGCCAGCACGGCCGGGGCGGCCTTGACCGCGCCCTCCAGCACCAGGGCCCGGCCGTGGCGCAGCAGCACCACCGTCGGCTTGCCGGCCGCCGCCACCAGCTCGGCCAACTGTTGCTGCGCCCGGGGCAGGCCGATCTCGGTGCGCGACTGGGCCTCGCCCGACATGTTCTGGCTCTCGCCCACCGCCAGCAGCACGACATCGGCGGCCCGCGCGGCGGCGACGGCCTGGTCGTAGCCGCCGGGGATGGGGTTCTCGACGTCGCAGCCCCGGGCGACGATCAGCTGCGACGGGTCGGCCATCGCCTCGCGGATGCCGGTCGCCAGGTCGACGCCCAGGCTCTTGTCGCCGAAGAAGGCCCAGGGCCCCAGGATGTTGTCGCGATCCTCGCCGAACGGTCCGATCAGGGCGAGCTTGCGCCCCCGGACCGGCAAGGGCAGCAGGCCGCCGTCATTCCTCAGCAGCACGATCGACCGCGCGCCGGCCTCGCGCGACAGCGCCCGCATGGCCGGGGTGGCGGTGTTGGCGGCCTGGGCCTTGGGGTCGATCGAGCGGTAGGGCCGATCGAACAGGCCCAGGGTCTCCTTCAGGCTCAACACCCGGCGCACGGCGTTGTCGACGGCGGCCATGGGAACCAGGCCCTGGGCGACCAGTTCGGGCAGGTAGCGGCTGTAGAGGCCGCTCTGCATGCTGATGTCGACCCCGGCCAGGATCGCCAGCCGCGCGGCGTCCTTGTCGTCGGCGGCGTAGCCGTGGGCCACCAGCTCCTGGTCGGCGGTGTAGTCGGAGATGACCACGCCCTTGAAGTTCCACTCGCCGCGCAGGATGTCGGTCAGCAGGTGCCGGTTGGCCGTGGCCGGCACGCCGTTGATATCGTTGAACGCCGACATCACCGCCAGGCAGCCGGCGTCGAAGGCGGCCTTGAACGGCGGCAGGTGCACCTCGCGCAGGGTCTCCTCGGAGATGTCGACCGTGTTGTAGTCCAGCCCCGCCGCCACCGCGCCATAGGCGGCGAAGTGCTTGGCGGTCGACAGCAGGCTGTCGGGCGCGCTGAGGTCGCGGCCCTGGAAGCCGCGCACCCGGGCCTGGGCCATCACCTCGCCCAGGAACACGTCCTCGCCCGAGCCTTCCGCGCCCCGGCCCCAACGCTGGTCGCGGGCCACGTCGACCATCGGGGCGAAGGTCCAGTGGTTGCCGTAGGACGAGGCCTCGACCGCCGCCGCCCGCGCCGTGCGCTCGGCCAGGCCGGGGTCGAAGCTGGCGGATTCGGCCAGGGGGATCGGGTAGATGGTCTTGAAGCCGTGGATCACGTCGGCGGCGAACAGCAGCGGGATGCGCAGGCGCGACTGCTCGACGGCGGCGGTCTGGGCCAGCAGCGCGCCCTCGACGCCGACGCCGTTCACCAGCGCGCCGACTCGCCCGGCGCGGATGTCGACCAGGATCTGCTGGGTGTTGCGCTGGTTGACCAGCGGGTTGATGTCGCCGACCGGCGGCCGGATCATGTCGGAATAGCACGACAGCTGGCCGGCCTTTTCCTCGACGGTCATCCGGGCGATCAGGGCCTCGACCCGCGGCGAGGCCGCGCGGGCCGCTCCCGCCCCGGTCAGGGCGTACCCCGCCAGGCCCGTCGCGCCAGCCAGGACCGCCCGGCGGTCCACGCCCTGCCGCTCGGGCCCCTGTCGCTCGGGCCCCCGTCGCCCGCCACCCGTCGCCATGAAGCCTCCCCGCACTGAAATCGCCGCAACCTCGCCAGAAACGCCGGCGGGTGCAATGGTGCGTTATCTGAGGGGCGAACCCACGTCTTCAACCTTGGAGAAGCTCTCATGACCACCCGCTGGCGCATCGATGTCCGTCTCGGCGACGCCCCGCCGGAAGCGCCGCTTCGCAGCATGATGGTCGAGGCCCCGACCGAGGTCGAGGCCCTGCGGATCGTCCTGGCCCAGGCCGAGCAGGACAAGGCCGACGCCGAGGAGCTGCTGCAGGACGGCCAGGAGGAGGTGTTCTCCCGGACCGAGGTGCGCCAGGGGCATGTGGAGCACCAGGGGCAGACGGATTGATCGCGCCAGGCCCTCCCCCTGTGGGGGAGGTGTCGGCGGAGCCGACGGTGGGGGGAGTGATCGGCCGGCGACCAATACCCCGGATCGACGATCCCAAAACTCCCCCCACCGATCGCTGCGCGATCGCCTCCCCCACGGGGGGAGGGCTCAGGAATACAGATAATCCCCCGCCAGCCCCAGCCGCAGGCAGGCCTCGACCGCGGGCGTCCCCTGGATTGCCAGGCGGTCCGCCGCCGCGCCGGCCAGGCGAACCAGCCGCCCCTCGACCGGCCCCAGGTCCCACTCGCGGCCCAGCCCGACCACCGTCCGCACCTCGGCCGGCGTGATCGCCACGGCCGCCCGGATCAGCGCTCCTTGCAGGCCGCGCAGCGGGGTCGGCAGGATCGCGGTCTTGCGCATCAGGTCCAGGAACTCCAGGACGATCGCGTGCCGCTCCAGCTTTGGCAGCATGGCCGCCAGGTGCGCCTGCCACTCGGCCACCGAGGCCGGCGCCCCGACCGCCCCGTACAGGGCCGCGACCGGCGCGGCCTCGGCGTAGAAGCGGTCGCGGTCGGCGGCGCTCAGCGGCCGGGCGTAGGCGTGGTAGGCCTCCAGGAAGCCGAAGCTGGCCGTGGCCTGCACCCAGTTCAGCAGTTCCACGTCGCTGGCGCGGTAGGCCGTCCCGGCCGGGGTGTCGCCGGCGACCCGGTCGTGCATCCGCCGCACGCCGGCGATCATCGCCTCGGCCGTCGAGCGCGCGCCATAGACCGTGACCATCGCCGCCAGGCCGGTGCGTTTCAGGCGCGGCAGCGGATCGGTCCGGAAGCTGGAATGCTCCCAGACGCCGGTGCGCACGCGGGGCTCGGCCAGCTCCAGGATCACCGCGCTCACCCCGCCGACGAACAGCGACACCGGGTTCTTGAACACCCGCCAGGACACCGAGTCCGGCGCGACCAGGGCCGGCTCGCCGGGGGGCTGGCGAAAGTCGACCCGCGGAGCCCCCTCGGGCTGGTAGAGGCCCTGGATGAGACCCGCGATGCGACCGGGGCCATCCGCCATCAGGTCTCCCTTCCAAACGCTAGCCTGGCCGCCGTCGGCGGCCGCCCTCGTCCTTCGACAAGCTCAGGATGAGGGCTACTTTTGCGGCGATGAATTCGAATTCCTCATCCTGAGCCTGTCGAAGGACGAGGAATTCGCCCCCTGACCGGGCAAGTAACACCAACCCTAGTTCACCCGCCGGCTCTTGCCCGCCCAGTACGGCTCGCGCAGTTCGCGCCGCAGGATCTTGCCCGAGGCGTTGCGCGGCAAGGTTTCGACGAAGTCGATGGTCTTGGGGGCCTTGAAGCCGGCGATGCGGCTCTTGGCGAAGGCGATGATGTCGGCCGGGTCCTGGGGCGCGCCGGGCTTGAGGGCGACCACCGCCTTGACCGCCTCGCCCCAGGCGTCGTCGGGCACGCCGATCACCGCCACCTCGGCCACGTGCGGATGGCCGTAGACCGCGCTCTCGACCTCGGCCGGATAGATGTTCTCGCCGCCCGAGATGATCATGTCCTTCACGCGGTCGTGGATGAACAGGTAGCCGTCGGCGTCGAGATAGCCGGCGTCCCCGGTCCGCAGCCAGCCGTCGGCGTCGATGGCCAGGGCGGTCGCCTCGGGCAGCTTCCAGTAGCCGGCCATGTTGGCGGGCGAGCGCACCGCCACCTCGCCGACCTCGCCCGGCGGCAGGGCCTGGCCGTCCTCGTCGATCACCTTCAGCTCGGCGCCGGGCATCGGCAGGCCGGCCGAGCGCATGCGGGCGTTGCCGGCCGGGTCGTGGTCCCGCGGCGGCAGATAGACCACCGTGCCGGTCGTCTCGGTCATGCCGTACTGCTGGACGAAGCCGCAGCCGAACACTTCGATGCACTCGCGCAGCAGGTCCAGCGGGATGGGCGCGGCGCCATAGAGGATATGGGTCAGGCGGCTGTAGTCGACCTGGCGGGCGCGGGGCTGCCGCACCACGATCTGCAGGGCGGCGGGCACCATGAACATCTTGGAGACCCGGTCCTTCTCGATGAAGTCCAGCACCTTGGTCGGATCGAACTCGCGGGCCACCACGCCCTTGGCGCCGTTGATCAGCCCCACCACGCCCCAGCCCGTGCCGCCGATGTGGGCCACCGGCATGGCCACCAGGCTGACGTCGTCCGGCCCCCAGCGGTTCCAGTCCATGTCGGCCTGGGCCGCCAGCTTGCGCGTCGTCAGGATGTTGGAATGGGTCAGCATCGCGCCCTTGGGCCGGCCCGTGGTGCCCGAGGTGTAGAGCTGGACCGCGATGTCGGCCGGAGTGATCGTCGCGTCCGGCGGCTCGCACGCCGCGGCGTCGCGCCAGGCCTCGAACACCGGATGTCCATAATCGTTGGCCTCCATGGCGACGACGACCGGGTGGTCCAGCATCAGCACGGCCACGTCGCGGACATGGGCCAGCAGTTCGGGGCCGACGAACACCATGCGGGCCTCGGCGTCGCCCAGGATGTAGGCGATCTCGCGCGGGGCCAGGCGCCAGCCGATCGGGGCCAGCACGACCCCGGCCTTGGCCGCCCCGAACAGCAGCTCGAAATAATGGTCGCTGTTCTTGCCGACATAGGCGATGCGGTCGCCCTTGACCAAGCCCTCGGCCAGCAGGGCGTTGGCGACCTGGTCGGTGTGGCGGTCGAACTGGGCGAAGCTGGTCGCGCGGCCCTCGAACACCAGGGCCGTCGCCTCGGGCCGGACCTGGTGATGATAGCGGGCGACGTCGCCCAGGGTCGTCATGCGATCGAAATCGACGGCGGGTCCGGACATGGTGGGCGGGCCTCCTCGCGCGGTCCGAGGCGATCTGCGTCGCCTTCGGGTTGAACCGCCGCCAGCATGGGGCCCATTCCCGGCGCGCGGCTAGGAAAAAAACGCGGCGCGGCGCGGGGTTCCGTCAGGTCTTGGGGCCCAGGCGCCGGGCGTTGGCCGTGGCGGCGGCGTGGATCGGGGCCAGCATCGCCGACTGCCAGGCCACGCCCAGCGACATCATGCGCCCCCAGAAGGCCATCGCGCCGAGCGAGGCGTCCAGGGTCGGGGCGAGGCCGGCGCGCGGCGCCTTCCAGGCCTGGGCCAGGTAGCGGTTGGACTCCGCGGCCATGGCCAGCCAGGCCGGACCCGTCGCGGCCACGCCCTGGGCGAAGGCCAGCGGCTTCTCGGAGACCATCCGCGCCAGCTCGGCGTAGTCGCCGCGCATCGGGTCGCGAACCGCCGCGACGATCATCGGCGCGCGGGCGTCGATCACCCGCAGGGAGGCCAGGGCCAGCTCGGCGCTGGCGCTGGCCAGGGCGAAGGCGTCGGAGGATGTCGCCTTGCGGCGGCGGGGCGTCTTGCGGGTCCGGTTCATGCCGACGGCAACGCGCTGGAGGAGGCTTTCGCTCCGCCGCATGGACAAGGGGCGACGCCCTGTCTGTTAACCGCTTGACCCGGCCCGGCGACGGCCGTCTCTTGAGCCCAGCCCGCAGGATGAGCCCGTTCGCCTTGCCAGACCTGGTCGCCCCCGGCCCCGCGTCGCCTCCGCCCTCGCCCGCCGCTGGTACCGTGCGCCGGCGTCTGCTGCTGATGGCGCTCAGCCTGGTGGTGCCGGCCGTGCTGTTCATGGTCCTGCTGGCCCGCGCCGAGTTCGGCGAGAGCCGGGCCCGCTACGAGCGGCAGCTGATCGCCACCACGCGGGCCCTGGTGCTGGCCACCGACCGGCAGATCGGCCAGGGCCAGAGCATCCTGCAGGCCCTGGCGGTGTCGCCGGCCCTGATCTCCGGCGACCTTCCCGCCTTCGAACGCCAGGCCCGGGCCGCCGTGCAGGGCGGCGACGGCTGGATCGTGCTGATCGACGGCGACCGGCAACTGGTCAACACCCGCCTGCCCCCCGGCGCCCCGCCGCCCCGGGCCCGCCTTCCGGACGACCGCTGGCGGACCATCCGCGAGGGCCGCACCTCGGTCTCGAACTTGATCGTGCGCAAGGACGACGGCTCGGCGCCGGCCTTCGTGTCGATCGACATGCCGGTGATCGTCGACGGCCAGCTGCGCGACCTGGCCTATGTCCAGACGCCCGAGGCCTTCGCGACCCTCTTCGCCAGCCAGAACATCCCGTCCAGCTGGACGGCCAGCATCGTCGATCGCAACGCCTCGGTGGTGGCCCGCTCCAAGGACCTGAAGCGCTTCCTGGGCCACAGGGTCAGCGGCGAGATGCGCCAGGCCATGGCCCGGGGCAACGAGGGCGTGGCGCTGAGCCATACGCTGGACGGCACCCCCACCCTCTCGGCCTTCAGCCGCTCGCCCGCCAGCGGCTGGGCCTTCATCGTCGGGGTGCCGCGCACCGAACTCAGCCGGGCCAACTGGTCGTCGGTGGGCGGGCTGACCCTGGCCAGCCTGGTGTTGCTGATCATCGGCGCGGCGGTGGCCCTGGCGGTGTCGCGGGAGATCTCGGCGGCCGTGCGCGGCCTGGGGGCCGACGCCAAGGCGGTGGCGGCGGGCGGCGAAATCGCCGTGGTCCCGGACCGCTTCCAGGAGATCGCCGAGGTGCGCGCGGCCCTGCACGACGCCTCCGTCCAGCTGCGGACCCGCGAGGCCGAGGAACTGCGCGCCCACCAGCGCCAGCAACTGATGATCAACGAGCTGAACCACCGGGTGAAGAACACCCTGTTCACGGTGCAGTCCCTGGCCCGCCAGAGCCTGGGCCGCCCCGACGACACGCCGGGCCTGCACGCCTTCAACGAGCGCATCATGGCTCTGGCCCGGGCCCACGACCTGCTGACCCGCAGCGTCTGGGAGGGCGCCGACCTCCAGGAGATCCTCGAGGAGACGCTCGAGCCCTATCTGGACCGGACGATCCTGGCCGGCCCGCCGGTGGCCCTGACGCCCAACGCGGCCCTGGCCCTGTCGATGGTGTTCCACGAGCTGGGCACCAATGCGGGCAAGTACGGCGCCCTGTCTCTGCCCGAGGGCGTCGTGACCGTGGTCTGGCACGTGGACCCCGCGGCGCGCCACCGCCTGACCCTGCACTGGGAGGAGCGCGGCGGCCCCACCGTGTCGCCGCCCGCCCGCAAGGGGTTCGGCTCGCGCCTGATCGCCGCCACCCTGAAATCCGACCTGGCCGGCGAGGCCCGGATCGACTACCGGCCCAGCGGCCTGGTCTGCGTCCTGACCCTGTCGCTGCGCCGGCCGGACGAGGAGGAAGCCGAAGGGCGGGACGCCTAGGGTCGGCTAGATCGAACTCGCCTCCCTAGACGTTCGTCATTCCGGGCCTTGTGCCCGGAACCCCTGGTTCAGCCTACGCGTGAAGCGCCTTGGCGCGCCGGCGCGCCACACATCCGCACCTGCAGCGGACGAAGGGGTTCCGGGCACAAGGCCCGGAATGACGGTAAAAAAGGGCGGAGCTCGGCGCCGAAGCCGGCGGGCAGCCCCTCAAACCAGGCGACATTTAGTAAGTCGTTTCTGAATTAGCCCAAGACTTAGGCGCCCGCCGGGGCAATTGCGGTTCGCCGATCATCGATCGATTGCGCCGGGCTTCGCGATGGTCTTACCTGCGTCGCTCACCCCGTGGGGACGGTCCCCGCGCAAGGATTGGGCCCATGACGACACCCGACGCCCTGATGCTGCCGGCCCGGCCCGAGCCGATCGCCCTGCCGGTCGACAAGACCGCGGTGATCGTCATCGACATGCAGAACGCCTACGCCTCGCCCGGCGGCTATCTCGACCTGGCCGGCTTCGACATCAGCGGCGCGGCGGCGGTGATCGACAAGATCAAGGGCGTGCTGGACGTGGCGCGCGGCGCGGGCATGCCGGTGATCTATTTCCAGAACGGCTGGGACAGCGACTATGTCGAGGCCGGCGGCCCCGGCTCGCCCAACTGGCACAAGTCCAACGCCCTGAAGACCATGCGCGCCCGGCCCGAGCTGCAGGGCAAGCTGCTGGCGCGCGGCGGCTGGGACTACGAACTGGTCGACGCGCTCAAGCCCCAGCCGGGCGACATCCAGCTGCACAAGACCCGCTACAGCGGTTTCTTCAACAGCCAGCTGGACAGCGTGCTGCGCTCGCGCGGCGTGCGCCATCTGGTGTTCGTCGGCATCGCCACCAATGTCTGCGTGGAGTCGACCCTGCGCGACGGCTTCTTCCTGGAATATTTCGGCACCGTGCTGGAGGACGCCACCCACCAGGCCGGCCCCGAGTTCGTGCAGCAGGCGGCGCTCTACAACATCGAGAAGTTCTTCGGCTGGGTCTCGACCACGGCCGACTTCAAGGGGGCGATGGGGCAGAGGGAGATCTAGAAACGCCAAACCGTTGTCATCCCGGAAGCCTCGCAGAGGCTGTCCGGGACCCAGGGGACTGGGCGAAGGCGGTGCGGTTACCCTGGGTCCCGGACAGCCTCTGCGAGGCTTCCGGGATGACAACTGGAAATCGGAGAAACCACATGCCCAAGACCGCCATCATCCCGCCCGGCACGGGCACGCCCATCGCCCCGTTCTCGCCGGGGACCCTGGCCGATGGCGTGGTCTATGTCTCGGGCACCCTGGCCTTCGACAAGGACAACAACGTCGCCTTCCCAGAGGACGCCGAGGCCCAGACCCGTCAGGTGCTGGAGACGATCAAGTCGGTGATCGAGACCGCCGGCGGCACGATGGACGACGTGACCATGAACCACATCTTCCTGACCGACTGGTCCAACTACCAGACGATCAACAAGGTCTATGCCGAGTACTTCCCCGGCGACAAGCCGGCCCGCTACTGCATCCAGTGTGGCCTGGTGAAGCCCGGCTTCGTGGTCGAGATCGCCTCGGTCGCCCACATCGGCCAAAAAGCTTAGGGGCAAGAAGTAATGCAGTCCGGGACCGTCGACGGCCTGTACTACGAGGTCCACGGCGGCCCGGCGGCGGATCGCGCCACGGTGATCCTGTCGGCCGGCCTGGGCGGTTCCGGGGCCTTCTGGGCGCCGCAGATGGAGGCGTTGCTGAGCCGCTTCCGCATGGTGCTGTACGACCATCGCGGCACGGGCCGCGGCGTGCGCGAACTGCCCGCCGGGCCCTACAGCGTCGCCGCCATGGCCGACGACATCGTCAAGGTCATGGACGCCCTGGGCCTGGACCGCGCCCACCTGGTGGGCCACGCGGCGGGCGGCAACGCCGGCCTGGCCCTGGCGCTGGACCATCCGGATCGCATCGGTCGCCTGGTGGTGGTCAACGGCTGGTCACGACCCGACCCGCACATCAAGCGCTGCTTCGACACCCGCCTGGCCCTGCTGAACAACACCGGCATCGCCGCCTATGTGCACGCCCAACCGCTGTTCCTGTATCCGGCCGACTGGCTGAGCGCCAACCACGCCCGCCTCGAGGCCGAGGAGGTCCACCACATCCACGGCTTCCCGGATCCCGACGTGATGCGGGCCCGCATCCAGGCCCTGCTCGGCTTCGACATCGACGCCGACCTGGAGCGGATCAGATGCCCGGTGCTGGTCAGCGCCAGCGCCGACGACATGCTGGTCCCCCTGGCCTGCTCGCGCCGCCTGGCCGAGCGCCTGCCCAACGCCGTGCTCGACATCGCGCCCTGGGGCGGCCACGGCTTCACCGTCACCGCGGCGGAGGCGTTCAATTCAAGCCTGCTGAGCTTTCTCGGCGGCGACCTTCAACGGGGGGAATAACCCATGGAAATCGGCGTCTTCATTCCGATCGGCAACAACGGCTGGCTGATCTCCGAGGCGGCCCCGCAGTACATGCCGTCGTTCGCGCTGAACAAGGAGATCGTCCAGAAGGCCGAGAAATACGGCTTCGACTTCGCGCTCTCGATGATCAAGCTGCGCGGGTTCGGCGGCAAGACCCAGTTCTGGGAGCACAATCTCGAAAGCTTCACCCTGATGGCCGGCCTGGCGGCCGTGACCGAGAAGATCAAGATCTTCGCCACCGCCGCCACCCTGACCATCCCGCCGGCCATCGTCGCCCGCATGGCCTCGACCATCGACTCGATCGCCCCCGGCCGCTTCGGCATCAACCTGGTCACCGGCTGGCAGAAGGCGGAGTACGACCAGATGGGCCTGTGGCCGGGCGAGGGCCACTATACCGACCGCTACAACTACCTGGCCGAATACGCGACCGTGCTGCGCGAGCTGCTGGACACCGGGGTCAGCGACTTCAAGGGCAAGTATTTCCAGATGACCGACTGCCGGGTCAGCCCGCACCCGGAGGAGACCAAGCTGATCTGCGCCGGCTCGTCCAACGAGGGCCTGGCCTTCACGGCCCAGTACGCCGACTACAGCTTCGCCCTGGGCAAGGGCGTCAACACCCCCACCGCCTTCGGCGGCGTCAACGACCGCCTGAAGGCCGCCGCCGACAAGACCGGCCGCGACGTGGCCTCCTACATCCTGTTCATGATCATCGCCGACGAGACCGACGAGGCGGCCATGGCCAAGTGGCAGGCCTACCGGGCCGGCGCCGACCAGGAAGCCCTGGCCTGGCTGACCAACCAGGCCGCCCCGAACGCCGCCGCCGGCTCGACCACCAACACCGCCCAGCTGGCCGCCCCGGAATCGGCGGTCAACCTCAACATGGGCACGCTGGTGGGCTCGTACGAAAGCGTCGCGCGGATGTTGGACGAGGTCGCCGCCGTCGAGGGCACGGCCGGCGTGCTGCTGGTGTTCGACGACTTCGTGGCGGGGGTGGAGAACTTCGGGACGAGGATCCAGCCGCTGATGAAGAGCCGGGCGGGCGTCTAGAAGCTCCTCCCCCTGTGGGGGAGGTGTCGGCGCAGCCGACGGAGGGGGGAGTTTGCCGAGGTGGGTCGACTCCCCCCACCGGCGCCTTCGCGCCGCCTCCCCCACAGGGGGAGGACCCAGGAAATCCTAATCCACCGCCAGCATGCCGATCAGCTGCAGGCGGAACACCAGCACGCTGTTGGCCGGGATCGGGCCGGCGGCGCGTTCGCCATAGGCCAGGTTGGCCGGGATCCACAGGGTCCATTCGTCGCCGACATGCATCATCGGCAGCGCCTCCAGCCAGCCCGGGATCAGGCCATCGGCCGGCATGATCGCCGCCTGGCCGCGCTGGAACGAGCTGTCGAACACCGTGCCGTCCAGCAGCTTGCCCTCGTAGTGCACCTTGACGATGTCGCCGACCTTGGGCGACGGGCCGGTCTTCGGGCCCGAGGTGGTGATCTTGTACTGCAGGCCCGAGGCCGTGGTGACCACGCCCGGCGCCTTGGCGTTCTTGGCCAGGAACGCCTGGCCCTCGGCCAGCGCCTTGGACGTGTCGACGGCGGCCGCCAACTGGGGCGGAGCGGACGCTTCCTGCGCCAGGACCGGGCTCGAGAGCAGGGAAAGGCCCAGGGCCAGGCCGGCGATACGGTTCATCGGAAACTCACATTGGATCTGAAGCGGAAGGGCCTTGAAGCGGGGCTGTCTTCCACGGAACCGATGGCGGCATCAAGACCGATGCGCGCCCCAACGAAAAAGGGCCGGCGACGTCGCCGCCGCCAGCCCTTCGAAGCCCCTACTTCTTCGGGCTGTAGATATCATCCAGCCGCGCCGGCGTGCCTTCGATCCGCTCCAGGCGCGGATACTTCAGTCCGCCGTGGTAGTCGATCTTGACCGTCCGGTAGCGCTCGCCGTCCTTGATCAGCAGCTCGACCACCGGCGCGTCGGCCTTGGCCGTGGCCTTGACCGCGTCCTTGATCAGGTCGTCGCCATAGGCCGTGCCGTTGACCGCCACGATGGTCTCGCCGGCCGTCAGCCCCGCCTTGAAGGCCGGGGTGTCCCAGTTGACCGCCGACAGCACGCCGTCCTTGCCGATCGTGATCCCCAGCGAGTAGCTGAGATTGACGATCTTGCCCTTGGTCTCGGCCGCCTTGAAGTAGTCGGTCGGGGTGTCGGTATAGACCAGCCTGTAGCCGCCGCGGGTCAGGCCATCCAGCGGCGCATGTTCCGAAAGGCCCTCGATGCGGGTCTTCAGGAACGTCGCCCAGTCATAGGGCGTGACGCCGTTCAGGGTCTGGACCACGGTGTCGAAATCGTAGGTCAGCACCACGTACGAGCCGTTCTCGACGCCGAAGAAGGCCTTGGCGAAGTCGTCCAGCGACTTCTTGCCGCCGGTCTTCTCGCGGATCAGCGTATCGGCGTCGAGCCAGACCAGCTGGCCTTCGGAATAGTAGTCCTCGCTGCGCTGCCAGCTGGTCCACGAGGCCGGCTTGCGGTTGGCGATGATCGGGTCGTTGGTGGTGTCCAGCACGTTGCGCCACTGGCGGCCGGCCCGGGTGTCGTACAGGGCGGCGGTGGCGGCCAGCGACTCCAGGCCCTGCTGCTTGGTCTGCAGGCCCGAGCGGGCGGCCAGCACATTGCCCCAGTACTGGGTCTGGCCCTCATAGACCCACATCAGGCTGTCGCGCATCGGCTCGTTCAGCGTCGGGGTGTAGAGGTCGGCCGCGCGGCGGAACTTGCCGTTCCACGAGTGGGTGTATTCGTGGGCCAGCAGGTCGCGGCCGACGAAGGTCTTGTCCCAGTCGGTGAAGTATTTGGGCACGACGCTGTTTTCGCTGGAGCGGTGATGCTCCAGGCCGATGCCGCCCATCTTGTCGGTCAAGGCCAGCAGGAAGTCGTAGTGGTCGTAGTGGTGCGCGCCATACAGCTTGTAGGCCTGCTGCACCAGGTTGCGGTGGATCTGCAGCTGCTCGGGCTTGATCTCCAGATATTCCGGCTTGTCGGCGACGATGTTCAGGCGCACCGGCACGGCCGCGCCGGGGTCCAGGTCGACCTGCTTGTAGTAGCGGCCGGCGAACATCGGCGAGTCGACCAGGGTCTCGAAGGTGGTGGTCTTGAAGGTGGTGGTCTGGCCGGTGGTCGAGGCCTTCTCCAGCGCCGTGCCGAAGCCCCAGCCCTCGGGCAGCTTGACGGTCGGCTCGACCTGGATGCGGCGGGTGTAGTAGCCGGCCGGGTAGAAGCCCAGCTGCAGCCACTGGACGTTCAGCATGTCGTCGGTGACCTCGATCCGGCCGACGTCGGACTTCACCGCGGTCAGGAACTGGAAGCTGACCTGGATCTCGGTCGCGCCGTCGGGCACGTCGAAGTGGAAGGCGTGGACGGCGACCGGGTCGCGGGTCCACGGCAGGGTCTTGCCGCCCGCCGTGATCACCAGCCCGGCCATCTTGTCCAGGTCGTTGCGGGGCGAGTGGCCGCCGGGCACCCATTGCGGATAGAGGATGGTCATCGGGCCGGGCTTGGCGATCGGGATGGTCTCGCGGACCTGGAAGATCTTGCGGTCCAGGTCGGTGGCGTCGACCGACAGCTTCAGCACGCCGGGATAGGCCACGTCCTGGGCGGCGGCGATCGGCGGGGTCGGCGGAGCCTGGACGGGAAGCCGCTCCTGGGCGACGGCCGCCCCGAAGCTCAGCGACAGGGCGAGGGCGGAGGCGGTAAAGAACAGCGTTTTCAACAAACGACCCCAATGCGACGCGCGGGCGTCTCCCCGCGACGAAAGGCGGCATACTTCTCCTCTAAAGCGGGGCTTGTCGAGGTCGTCCGTGGCGGGGACCGTTGGGTTGGCGGTGTTTTGGGCGCCGCGACCGGAATCCCTCTCTCTTTGAGAGAGGGAGGGGCCCGCCGCGAAGCGGTGGGAGGGTGAGAGGTTTCACCGCTGGCCGGAAAATCCCGATTCCTTCCGTTGCGCGGTCTTTACGGCGTTCCCAAGCTGTCGCCATGGATACGACCGCCAACGCCCGCCGCCTGCGCCAGAACCAGACCCTGGCCGAGAAAACCCTGTGGAAACTCGTCCGCAACCGCCGGGCCGGCGGGTTCAGATTCCTGCGACAAGTTCCGATCGACCGCTACTTCGCGGACTTCGTCTGCGAGGCGGGCAAGCTCATCGTCGAACTGGATGGCCCCGCCCATGAAGGCCGCGAGGACTACGACGAACGCCGCACCCAGACCCTGGAGCTGTTCGGATATGCGGTGCTGAGGATCTCCAACGAACGGGTCCTGGCCGATCCCGGTGGCGTCCTCGACGACATCCTGGCCGCGCTTCGATCGGGCAGGCTGTAACCTCTCACCCTCCCACCGCCTGCGGCGGCGGGCCCCTCCCTCTCTCTATGAGAGAGGGAAAGGTAAGCCCTCTACGCCGCCTGCGGCCAGATAGCCTCCAGCGCCCGCACCGCGCCCAGCAGGCGGCCGGGGGTGATCGGCTTTTCGAGGCGGGCGTCGCCGCGCTCGTCGTCCTGCAGCAGGTGCTCGTCGCGGGCCGAGGCCAGCAGCACGGCCGTGCGCGCGCCCCGCCGGCGGCGGGTGGCCCGGATCAGGTCGCCGCCGTTCATGCGCGGCATCGCGAAATCGGTGATCAGCAGGTCCGGGTCGAAGGCGTCCATGGCCTCCAGCGCCTGCTCGCCGTCGCGGCAGATCAGCACGTCGAAACCCGCCTCTCGTAAGGTGATCTCGTGGATGGCGGCCAGGAGGATATCGTCTTCCGCGACTAGGATCTTGCGCAACGCCCGCCCCAACATGCTTAACGACTGGTTAAGCACGATTAGCCCGCCCCAGCGGCGCCGTCGCCGTGCGCTATCGTCGCACTCGGCAACCCAGAAGCCTTATGTTTCAAGGGAAAACCCAGGCGTGTGACCGCGAGTGCGCGGGAAGGCTTGCTTTTGCAAGTCGTTCTCAAGTATGGCCTTGGAGCTCAGCCTGAAGCCCCTCGCGCCCCCGGATTTCGTGAAGACCGCACCCGCCCAGCAAAGCCGCTCGTTCTGGCTCAAGCAGCTGCACCAGTGGCACTGGATCAGCGCGGCCCTGAGCCTGGTCGGCATGCTGCTGTTCGCGGTCACCGGCTTCACCCTCAACCACGCCGGCCAGATCGAGGCCCAGCCCAAGGTCGTCGACCGCAAGGCGACCCTGCCCGCCGACCTGCTGGCCCAGTTGGCCAAGGGTCCCGCCAAGGGCAAGCGCCCGCTGCCGGTCCAGGTCGAGACCTGGCTGGACGAGGCGGTCGACGCCGACATCGCCCGCCGCGAGGGCGAATGGTCGGCCGAGGAGGTCTATGTCGCCCTGGCCCGTCCCGGCGGCGACGCCTGGATCAGCATCGACCGGCAGAGCGGCGCGGTGGAGCACGAGAAGACCACGCGCGGCGCGATCAGCCTGCTCAACGACCTGCACAAGGGCCGCAACGCGGGCAAGGCCTGGGGCTGGTTCATCGACGTCTTCGCCGGGGCCTGCGTGGTCTTTGCGGTCACCGGCCTGATCCTGCTGCAGTTCCACGCCCGGGCCCGCCCCCTGACCTGGCCCCTGGCAGCCGGGGGGCTGGTGATCCCGCTGCTGCTCGTCATCCTCTTCGTCCACCTGTGAGGCGTCCCGCCATGAAGCGCACCCTATCCCTGCTGACCTTCTCGGCCCTCGGCGCCGGCGCCGCGGTGGGCGCCACGCCCGCCCTGGCCGCCGACCTCGCCGTTACCGTCGAGGTGCCGCGCCTGACGGTCGCCGAATACCACAAGCCCTATGTCTCGATCTGGATCGAGAACCCGGCCGACGCCGCGGCCGCCGGCACCCTGGCGGTCTGGTATGACGCCGGCTCCAAGGAGGACAAGGGCGTCAAGTGGCTGAAGGACATGCGTCAGTGGTGGCGCAAGGCCGGCCGCACCATGAGCTTCCCGGCCGACGGGATCAGCGGCGCGACCCGCGCGCCGGGCCCGCAGAAGCTGGTGTTCGCCGGCGCCAAGGGCCCGCTGAAGGACCTCAAGCCCGGCCAGTACACCCTGGTGGTCGAGGCGGCCCGCGAGGTCGGCGGCCACGAGGCCGTCCGCGTGCCGTTCGTCTGGGGCAAACCTGGAAAGCCCGCCACCGCCAAGGGGACGGCCGAACTGGGCGCCGTCACCGTCGCCGTCAAATAGAGAGAAACGCCATGTCTCTGCGCAATCGCCTTCTCGCCGTCGCGGCCGCCGGCCTCGTCCTGGCCCTGCCGCTGGCCGCCAACGCCCACCGCGGCTGGATCGTGCCGTCGTTCACCGTGCTGTCGGGCGACGGCGCCTGGGTCACGGTCGACGCGGCGATCTCCAACGAGCTGTTCTACGCCGACCACAACCCGATGCGGCTGGACGCGGTGGTCGTCACCGCCCCGGACGGCTCGGTCGACAAGATCCAGAACGCCCTGACCGGCAAGTACCGCTCGACTTTCGACGTCCAGCTGGCCAAGCCGGGCACCTACAAGATCGGCTCGGCGACCAGCATGGTCATGGCCAGCTGGACGCAGGACGGCCAGGTCAAGCGCTTCCGCGGCTCGCCGGAGGACTTCGCCAAGCAGGTCCCGGCCGGCGCCGCCGACCTGAAGACCATCAAGAGCTTCAACCGCAACGAGACCTTCGTCACCCGCGACGCCCCCACCACCACGGTGTTCGCCCCGACCGGCAAGGGTCTGGAGCTGGTCCCGGTGACCCACCCCAACGACCTGGTGGCCGGCGAGGCGGCGACCTTCAAGTTCCTGCTGGACGGCAAGCCGGCGGCCGACCTGGAGGTGACCTTCGCCCCCGGCAATTCGCGCTATCGCGCCACGCCCGGCGACTTCAAGGTCAAGACCGGCCCCGACGGCGCGTTCAAGGTCACCTTCCCCGAAGCGGGCATGTACTGGATGAACGCCGTGGCGCGGACGGGCGAGACCGGCCGGGGCCCCGGCGGTCCCGGCGGCGGCATGGGCGGTCCGGGCGGCGGCGCCCCCGGCGGCGCTCCGGCCCCGGCCACGCCGCTGCCCGGCAATGGCGCGAGCGCCAGCTACACCGCCACGCTCGAAGCCCTGCGGCCTTAGGAGTCAAAGGTATTGTCATCTCGCGTGGCAAGACGATGTGGCTAGCGCCGTGGGACGTCCTCGTCCTTCGACAAGCTCAGGATGAGGACGAATTTTGCGGCCGCTCAGTAGAAATCCTCATCCTGAGCTTGTCGAAGGACGAGGATTTCTTCCCACCGCCGTTCCAGTGACCGGCCAGCCGCCTCGCTCCGCCCGGGATGACAGGATTTGCGCATGACCCGCGTCCTCGTCCCCCAGCTCGCCGAACCGCCCGCCCGCCCGATCGGCGGCGCGGTGCTGGCGCTCGCCGGCGCGACGATGGGCACGACCTGGTCGGTCCGACTGGTGGCCCCGCCGACCGCCGACGCCCGGGCCCTGACCGCCATGGCCCAGCGCGAGCTGGACGAGGTGGTGCGGCAGATGAGCCCGTGGGAGCCGCTGTCGGACCTGTCGCGCTACAACCGCGCCGCCGGGGGCAGCTGGACGCCCCTGCCCCCGGCCTTCGTCCAGGTGCTGCGCTGCGCCCTGCAGATCGCCGAGGCTGCCGGCGGCGCCTTCGATCCGACCCTGGGCGCTTTGGTCGACTTCTGGGGCTTCGGCCCTCGCCCGTTCTCGGGCGCGCCGCCGGACGTCGAGGACGTCGCCAAGGCTCGTGAAACCGCAGGCTGGCGACGCCTGGTCCTGGACGGCGACAGCCTGTTCCAGCCGGGCGGCCTGCGCCTGGACCTCAACGGCATCGCCAAGGGTTTCGCGGTCGACCAGGTCGCCGCCGCCCTGGACCGGGCCGGCGCCCGCTCCTACCTGGTCGAGGTCGGAGGCGAGCTGCGCGGGACCGGGGCCAAGCCCGACGGCCAGCCCTGGTGGGTCGAGCTGGAACGCCCGCCGGCGGCCAATGACGGCGTGCGGACCCTGGTCGCCCTGCACGGCCTGTCGGTCGCCACCTCGGGCGACTACCGCCGGTTCTTCGAACACGGCGGCCGCCGCTACGCCCATACCCTGGACCCCGCCACCGCCGCGCCGGCGGCCAACCCCACGGTCAGCGTCACGGTGCTGGACGAAAGCTGCATGCGCGCCGACGCCTACGCCACGGCCCTGACCGTGATGGCGCCCGACGCGGCCCTGGCCTTCGCGGCGGAGCACGGCCTGGCCGCGATGATCCTCGCCCACGGCCCGACTGGCCTGGAGGAGCGCCTGTCGCCGGCCCTGGCGGCGATGCTCGACGCATGAGCGGCTTCTGGGACGCCCTTTGGTCCGACCGCCTGTCGACCGCCGGCCTGGTGCTGTGCGGCTACCTGCTGTTCTGCCTGGCCATCGCCTGGCGCCAGGCCCTGCGCAAGCGCGCCGCCCGCTGCGCGGCCGACGCCCTGTCGGCGGGGACCGGCGCGCCGATCCTGGTGGTCCACGCCAGCCAGACCGGCTTCGCCGAGGAACTGGCCCTGGCCACCGCCCGACTGCTGGGCGACGCCGGCGGGCGCGTCACCTTGAAGGGCCTGGCCGACCTGACCGCCTCCGACCTGGCTGGAGCGGCCCGCGCCCTGTTCGTGGTCAGCACCACCGGCGAGGGCGACGCCCCCGACACGGCCCGCCGGTTCATCCGCGACGTGATGGGGCGCGACGTCATGGGCGCCGAGCCCGCCCTGCACGGCCTGGACTACGGCGTGCTGGCCCTGGGCGACAGCGGCTACGCCCGGTTCTGCGCCTTCGGCCGGACCCTGGACGCCTGGCTGGCCCGGCACGGCGCCGCGCCGCTGTTCGACCGGGTCGAGGTCGACGACGGCGACCCGGCCGCCCTGCGCCATTGGCAGAGCCACGTCGGCGTGCTGGCCGGCGTCACCGACGCGCCCGACTGGACCCGCCCGCGCTACGGCCGCTGGCGGCTCGTCGAGCGTCGGCAGCTGAACCCGGGCGGCCCCGGCGACGGCGCCTTCCACATCCGGCTCGAGGCCCTGGACGCCGCGACCTGGGAGGCCGGCGACATTCTGGAGGTCGGCCCGCGCAACGACCCGGCCGAGGTCGCGGCCCTGCTGGCGCGGCTGGGCCTGGACCCGGCGGCCCAGGTCGTCGCCGACGAGGCTCCGACCCTGGCCGAGGCCCTGTCCTGGCGCCGGCTGCCGCACGACGACGAGTTCGCGGCCGCCCCCAATCGGACTTTGAGGCCCCAGGCCCTGGTCGACGCCCTGCCGCCCCTGCCCCACCGCGAATATTCGATCGCCTCGCTGCCGGCCGACGGCGGGGTCGAGCTGCTAGTGCGGGCCATGAGACGGGCCGACGGCAAGCCGGGCCTGGGCTCGGGCTGGCTGACCGTCCACGCCGCCGAGGGGGCCGAGATCGCCGCCCGGGTGCGGACCAACCGCGCCTTCCATGCCCCCCCGGACGACCGGCCGCTGATCCTGATCGGCAACGGCACCGGCCTGGCCGGCCTGCGCGCCCACCTGAAGGCCCGGGCGGCGGCGGGACGTCATCGCAACTGGCTGGTGTTCGGCGAGCGCACGGCGGCCCATGACTACTTCCATCGCGACGAGATCGAGGCCTGGCGCGCCGACGGCGTCCTGCAACGCCTCGACCTGGCCTTCTCCCGCGACCAGGACCGCAAGGTCTATGTCCAGCACCGGCTGATGGACGCCGCCGACGCCCTGCGCGCCTGGGTCGCCGATGGGGCGGCGATCTATGTCTGCGGCTCGCTGGAAGGCATGTCCGGCGAGGTCCACGCGACGCTGACGGCCGTGCTGGGGGCGGAAACGATGGAGCGCCTGGCCGACGAGGGGCGCTATCGGCGGGACGTGTACTGAGGAAGGCGCCGAGGGTCTCCCGACGCCCTCAACCGTTGTCATCCCCGAAGCCCCGCAGGGGCTGTCCGGGACCCAGGGGACTGGGCTGATGCGGTGCGGCTGTCCTGGGTCCCGGACAAGCGCTGCGCGCTTTCCGGGATGACAACGGAGGGGAATGCCGAGCCGGGGCCGCCCCTTTAGCGCAATGCCGCCCGCTCCTCCGGCGTATTGGCCCCTCGCAGCCGCAACCGCACCGCCTCGTCGCACGGCAGCGCCGCCAGCCCCGCCCGCTCGACCAGCCGCCGCAGCGGCCAGCCGGCCTCGGCTTCGGTCGGCAAGGCGGCGAAGGTCAGCATCATCGGCACCGGCAGGCCGTCATAGACCGCCCCCGGCGCGGCCGCCGCCAGCAGCGGGGCCAAATCCTCGACCGTCACGGTCGGGGCGTCGACCGCCAGGACCAGGGCCCGCGCCAGGCCGTGCGCCGCCAGGGCCCGCGCCCCGGCCAGCACGCCGCCGACCGGACCCGCCCCGGGGGCCGGATCGTCGACATGCTCCAGGCCCAGGTCGCGCCCGGCCGTCAGCACGCGCGCGGCGCCGGCCGCCGTCGCCAGGGCCGCCACGCGGTCGACGGCCCTCTGGCCGCCCCAATCCAGGGCCGCCTTGTCGGCGCCCATCCGGCGCGAGGCGCCGCCGGTCAGGATGATCGCTCCGAAGGGAGTCGCATGCCAGGTCATGGCCCCAATCTAGGCCAGGCAAAGTTCGCCGTCTGCACCCGCCTTGTCCCGGCCGGCCCGGACGAAAGCCGGAAAGGACAGGAAACGGCGGCCGGTGTTCGCGCCGTCCGGATCTGAGTTCGATCAAAGACTTGCGGCTTGTCTTCCAAGACATGACCGAAACGGTCTAGTGTCCGCCGCGACAAAGGGACGGACCATCGATGAACGACCGCAACGAGCGTCAGCGCCGCCGTACGACCCAGAGCGCGACCATCCGCGACGTGGCCGCCCTGGCCGGGGTGTCGCCGATGACGGTGTCGCGGGTGATCAACCGCGAGACGACGGTCAAGTCGGAGACCAAGGCCCTGGTCGACGCGGCGATCCGCGACCTGAACTACGCCCCCAACCCCGCCGCCCGCAGCCTGGCCGGCTCGGCCCCGTTCCGCATCGGCCTGCTCTACGACAACCCCTCGACCGGCTACCTGTCGGAGTTCCTGGTCGGGGCGCTGGACGAGAGCAGCCGCACGGGCGCGCAAGTCGTGATCGAGAAGTGCGCCGAGCCCGAACTGGCCGGCGCCACCCTGACCCGCCTGCTGAAGACCGGCGTCGACGGCCTGATCCTGCCCGCCCCGCTGTGCGAGAGCGCCCAGGTCCTGGCCGAGGTGAAGAAGGCCGGCGCGGCCGCCGTGGCCGTCGCCCCGGGCATGCCCAGCGCCGACATGGCCACCATCCGCATCGACAACGAGGCCGCCGCCTTCGAACTGGCCCAGCACCTGCTGACCCTGGGCCACAAGCGCTTCGGGATCATCAAGGGCCACCCCAACCAGACGGTCAGCCAGCAGCGCCTGGACGGCTTCCTGTCGGCCCTGAAGGCGGCCGGCGTGCCCGACGAGGCCGTGCGGATCGAGCAGGGCTACTTCACCTACCGCTCGGGCCTGGAGGCCGCCGAGCGGCTGCTCGGCGAGGACGACCGGCCCACCGCCATCTTCGCCGGCAACGACGACATGGCCGCGGCCACGGCGGGCGTGGCCCACCGCATGGGCCTGGACGTGCCCGAGGACGTGTCGATCGTCGGCTTCGACGACACCTCGATCGCCGCCAATATCTGGCCGGCCCTGACCACCGTCCACCAGCCCATCGCCGCCATGGCCCGCGCCGCCGTCGACCTGGTGCTAGAAGAGATCCGCCGCAAGCGCGGCAAGGCCGGCGAGCCCCGCCAGCTGATGCACCCGCACACCCTGATCGTGCGGGATTCGACGGGGCCGGCCCCGGAGGGGTGAGGGTCTAGTCCATAGCGGCGCGTTTCGAGCGACCTCAGCACGCCCAGGGCTACTTGCCGTCTACGGGCTCCGCGGCGTCCAGTCGCCGCGCCTGCTCGACGACACGCTTGATCGCCTGGATGACGACTTCGGGGTTGTCCTTCTGGATGAAGTGGCCGGCCTTCGGCGCGAGCGTCCAGACCCCACGCGTGGACCTTCGGGCCAGGGCTTGGTGCCCGGCGCGCCACCACCGCGCCGACGTCTCGTGAACGGCCTCGGACTCCCAGGCGTTTCCCGGGGCGACGCCAGCCGACAGCACTTCCAGCGGCACGGCTCCGAACGACCGGCTCAGGGCCCGCTCCTGCTTCCAGCTGGTGCTGTCATCGGCATGGTAGGGGAAGTAGTTGTTGGACTGGTCGATCTCGGCTTCGTACCACCAGGGCCGGGTGTTGACGTGAAGGAAGTAGTCGCGTTCGGCCGGCGTCAGGTCGGGCGGGATCTTGAAGCAGCCGTGGGGCGCTTCCGCTGAAAGCAGTCCCTGGCGGGCGAGCGCGCCGCACTGCAGGAAGTGATCGCCGCCGCGCCGGGTTTCTTCCTCGCGGGTTCTGGCGTCCTCCGGCGAAAGCTTCGGCCACTGGCCCGCAAAGCCCGGTTCGACCAGCACCATGCCCGCCACGTCGGCTGGAAACCGGTCGGCGTACATCGTGGCGTAGAAGCCGCCGATGGAATGGCCGACGAGAACGATCGGCCCTTTTATCCCCGCGACCTTCAAGAGCGCATGCAGGTCGTCCGTCACGTTCATCGCCGTCACGGGCTTGGCGGGCGGGTCGCTGAACCCGAAACCGGCCCGGTCATAGAAGCAGGTGCGCGTGATCGCGGTGATCGCGGGCTGCACCTTTCGCCAGTTGAAGATCAGCCCTTCGCCGCCTTGCTCGAACAGGACGGTCGGCGCGCCATGACCGACGCAGTGCAGGTTCAGCCTGCGGCCATCGCCGATGTCCACGAGGTGCGGGTGGAGCAGCTCCGGAGCCATGCCCGTCGAGGCCGGTGTCCGCGGCGGCTGGGCCTCCGCCGCGACAGCGCGTAGCGGACCCAGCATCACGGCAAGGCCAAGGACGATAGGGAAGATCTTCACGGCTTGCGCGCTCCGTTCACGCTGGGAACTTGGCATCGAGGTCGTGCCTTGGCCACTGACGATCAGGCCTGATCGCCGCCAGTGGACGTGGCGCGGGGACGTGCTCTCACCCCGGGGCCTTGAACGGGTACGTACAGGGCTTGCCGTGAGTGCATGTCCCAACGGATCCGCTGATTTGCCTGCAGGTCCGTGGACGAAATTGGGGGACGAAATTGGGGACACCCACTCACCCTGTCCTTGGGAGTTGGGCTTGCGACGCCCTGCCGTGAGAGCGCGTCCCCGCCCGATCAAGCCCCCGCCGCCCCCTTCATCAACGACCGCACCAGCTCGGCGTCCGCGTCGGTGGCCGGGTTGTAGACGACCATGCTGAGGTCCGGCCGGCCGTCGACGGCGAAGGCGGAGTATTCCATCGCCAGCGGGCCCAGCACCGGGTGCCGCAGGTGCTTGACGCCCTCGCCGTGCGCGACCACGTCGTTCTCCAGCCAGAAGCGCTTGAACTCGGGGCTGGTCAGGCAGAGCTCGTCGACCAGCTGGCTGACCTCGGACACCGCGCCGGCCCGGACCGCGTCGGCCCGGAAGGTGCTGACCACGAAGCGGGCGACGCTTTCCCAGTCGTGCTGGGCCGCCCGGACCCTGGCGTCGCCGAACATCAGGCGCAGGACGTTGCGCTGGTCCGGCGGCAACGCGCCGTAGTCGGTCAGCACCGCCGCGGCGGCGCGGTTCCAGGCGACGATGTCCCAGGTCGCGGTCCTGATCATGGCCGGGCTGAACGCCATCGCGTCCAGCACCCGCTGCAGACGGGGCGACACGCCCTCGCTGGCCTTGTAGCGAACCTCGGGCGGCCGACCCAGGCCCAGCAGGAACACGTGCTCGCGCTCGACGTCGGTCAGCATCAGGGCGCCGGCGATCCGATTCAGCACCTCGGCGGACGGCGCGCCGCCCCGGCCCTGCTCGAGCCAGGTGTACCAGGTGGGACTGATGTTGGCGCGCTGGGCGACCTCCTCGCGGCGCAGGCCCGAGGTCCGCCGGCGGGCCGCCGGAAAGCCCAGGGCGGCGGGATCCAGGCGGGCGCGGCGGTCCTTGAGATAGGCGCCCAGCCGATTGTCGCGCTCGACGGCCATGCCGATCCTGTTGGTCATTATACTAGGATAAAGTCACTACTTTAACAGGATCAGCCTAGGGCGATATCCGTCTCCGAACAACAGCGGAGAGCTTCCATGCGTGTCTTCCTCACCGGCGCGACCGGCTTCATCGGCTCGGCCATCGTGCCGGAACTTCTCAAGGCGGGCCACCAGGTGCTGGGGCTGACGCGGTCCGACGCGGGCGCCCAGGCCCTGGCCGCCGCCGGGGCCCAGGCCCATCGCGGCAGCCTGGAGGACCCAGACAGCCTGCGCGCCGGCGCGGCCCAGGCCGACGGCGTGATCCACTGCGCCTTCGACCACGACTTTTCGAACTTCGCGGCCAATTGCCAGAAGGACAGCCGCGCCATCGAAGCGTTGGGCTCGGCGCTGGCCGGCTCGGACCGCCCGCTGGTCATCACCTCCGGCACCGGCATGGGCGCCCCCGGCGACGGCCGCCCCGCGACCGAGGATGTCTTCAACCTGGACCATCCCAATCCCCGCAGCGCCTCGGAAATCGCCGGCGCCGCGGCCCTGGCGGCCGGCGTCAACGTCTCGGTCATGCGGCTGCCGCAGGTCCATGACCCGGTCCGGCAGGGCCTGGTGACCTACATGGTGGCGATCGCCCGCGAGAAGGGGCTGTCGGTCTATGTGGGCGACGGCCTCAACCGCTGGCCCGCCGCGCCCGTGCTGGACGTCGCCCGGCTCTACCGGCTGGCGCTGGAGCGGGCGCAGGCCGGGGCCCGCTACCACGCGGTGGCCGAGGAAGGCGTGACCGCCCGCCAGATCGCCGAAGTCGTCGGCGCGGGTCTCAAGGTCCCGGCCGTGTCCCTGGCCCCGGAAGAGGCGGCGGCCCATTTCGGCTGGATGGCGATGTTCGCGAGCCTGGACATGCCGGCGTCCAGCGCCTGGACGCGGCAGACGCTGGGCTGGTCTCCCACCGGCCCGACCTTGATCGCCGATCTGCAGGCGATGGACTACGGGGTTTAGGTTCGCCCTTACCTCGTTGTCATCCCGGAAGCCCCGCAGGGGCTGTCCGGGATCCAGAGGACTGGGCGAAGGCGGTGCGGTTCACCTGGGTTCCGGACAAGCGCTGCGCGCTTTCCGGGATGACAACAAAGAAACCGAACCTGAATCCCAAGGCCGACCTACGCAGCTCACCCCTCCTCGACGATCCCGTCCACCCGGTCGGGATAGAACGCCAGGTGATCCTGGATCGCCGCCACCGCCGGATGGGCCGACTCGTAGGTCCAGACCGCGTTGACCGACCGCGCGCCGCCCGACGGCAGGCTGTAGTAGGACGCCTCGCCTTTGTAGGGGCAGTAGGTGGCGTGGTCGGTGCGGGCCAGCAGCGCCATGTCGACGTCCTGGCGCGGGATGTACTGCACCGGCGGATAGGACGCCTCGCGCAGCGTCAGGGCGTCGCGGGTGTCGGCGACGACCTTGCCGCCCAGGGTGACGACCACGCGCCGCGGATTGCGCGTGATGCTGATCGGGTGGTCGGGGCCCGGGATCCTGATCGGCCGGTCGGTCATGGCGTTGTCCTGCTTGAGCTTGAGCCCTTTACGTGGTTCTACCCATGGCGGTCCGCCAGGGCGTGTCGATGGACGCGGCGCGATTTGCCCGTCGCGGCGGGACTTGCGCTGGGCGTAGTGTTAGCGCTAACAACGTGATCGACAAGTGACGGGGGGGCGTGGGCGGCGAGTCAAGACCGGTCCCAACGCGCCCGCTAGGGAGAGACGACCGGTGGCCCTCAGTGATTTTCTGCCTGACGACTGGCGCGACGCGACCCTGCTGGGGCGCATCGATTTCGGCCAGGGCCCGACCCCGGTCCTGATCCGCGACGGCCGCGTCGAGGACGTCAGCCGGATCGCGCCCACGACCTCGGACCTGATGAACGCCTTCGCGCCCGGCGCGGCGATTCCGCCCGGCGAGGACCTGGGCCCGCTCGAAGCCCTGGACCTGCGCGCCGTGTGGGAGAACCCGGAAGGCGCGGCCGCCAAGCTGCTGGCCCCCGTCGACCTGCAGGTGCTGAAGGCGGCCGGCGTGACCTTCGCGGTCTCGACCCTGGAGCGGGTGATCGAGGAGCGGGCGCGTGGCGACGCCGCCGCCGCCCTGAAGATCCGCGAGCAGCTGTCGGCCAGCATGGGCGGCGACCTGCGCAGCGTGAACCCGGGCTCGGACGGCGCCGAGCGCCTGAAGCAGACCCTGATCGCCGACGGCCTGTGGTCGCAATATCTGGAAGTGGCCATCGGCCCCGACGCCGAGATCTTCACCAAGGGCCCGACCCTGTCGTCGGTGGGCTGGGGCGACCAGGTCGGCGTGCGCAGCGACAGCCACTGGAACAACCCCGAGCCGGAGGTCGTGCTGCTGTGCGACGGTTCGGGCCGGATCCGCGGCGCCTCGCTGGGCAACGACGTCAACCTGCGCGACTTCGAAGGCCGCTCGGCCCTGCTGCTCAGCAAGGCCAAGGACAACAACGCCTCGTGCGCGATCGGCCCGTTCTTCCGGCTGTTCGACGACGCGTTCTCGCTGGACGACGTGCGCTCGGCGGAAGTGACGCTGAAGATCACCGGCCGCGACAACTTCGTGCTCGACGGCCACAGCAATATGAGCCTGATCAGCCGCGACCCAGCCGTGCTGGCCGGCCAGGCCTATGGCAAGCAGCACCAGTATCCCGACGGCTTCGTCCTGTTCCTGGGCACGATGTTCGCCCCGATCCAGGACCGCGACGCGCCGGGCCAGGGCTTCACCCACAAGGTCGGCGACCGCGTGCGGGTGGCCACCCCCAAGCTGGGCGTGCTGGAGAACGAGGTGACCACCTGCGATCTCGCCGCCCCGTGGACGTTCGGCGTCTCCGCCCTGATCCGCAATCTGGCCGGCCGCGGCCTGCTGTGATCTCCCTGAAAATCGTCTGCTCCTGGTCGTGAAGCGTATGTCCTCTGCCATCTATCCCAGCCTCAAGGGCAAACGCGTCGTCATCACCGGCGGCGGTTCGGGCATCGGCGCCGGCATTGTCGCCGGCTTCGCGCGCCAGGGCTCCGAAGTGATCTTCCTCGACGTCGCCGACGAGGATTCCAAGGCGCTGGCCCAGCAGCTGTCGGACTCGCCGATCGCGCCGGTCTTCGTCCGCTGCGACCTGACCGACCTGGCCGCGGTGGCCAAGACCTTCGCCGAGATCGGTCCCATCGACGTGCTGGTCAACAACGCCGGCAACGACGACCGCCACAAGCTGGCCCAGGTGACGCCCGCCTATTGGGACGAGCGCATGAACGTCAACCTGCGCCACATGCTGTTCTGCACCCAGGCCGTGGCCCCGGGCATGAAGGCGCGCGGCGGCGGGGCGGTGATCAATTTCGGCTCGATCAGCTGGCACCTGGGGCTGGAGGACCTGGTCCTCTACGAGACCGCCAAGGCCGGCATCGAGGGCATGACCCGGGCCCTGGCCCGCGAACTGGGCCCCGACGACATCCGCGTCACCTGCGTGGTGCCGGGCAACGTCAAGACCAAGCGCCAGGAGAAGTGGTACACGCCCGAGGGCGAGGCCGAGATCGTCAAGGCCCAGGCCCTGAAGGGCCGCCTGGTCCCCGACCACATCGCCTCGCTGGTGATGTTCCTGGCCTCGGACGACGCGTCGCTATGCACCGGCCACGAATACTGGATCGACGCCGGCTGGCGTTGATCGCACAAGATTGTCATAGCGGGGGCGACGCCCGCCTCGGTGTCATCCCGAAAGCCTCGTAGAGGCTGTCCGGGACCCAGGGGCGGCCGCACCGCATTCGCCCAGTCCCTGGGTCCCGGCCCTACGCTTCGCTTCGGCCGGGATGACAACGGAGAGAGAATTAATGCCCGAACCCATCTGCGTCTGGGACCTGAAGGCCACCCTCGGCGAGGGGCCGATCTGGATCGCCGCCGAGCAGGCCCTGTGGTTCGTCGACATCAAGGGCCACAAGGTCCACCGCTTCCATCCAGAAAGCGGCGAGACCCGGACCTTCGACGCCCCCGACCAGGTGACCTTCCTGGCGCCGCTGGCGGGCGGCGGCTTCATCGCCGGGCTGAAGAGCGGCCTGCACCGCTTCGACCCCGCGACCGGCGCCTTCGTCCATCACGGCGAGATCGAGCCGCCCGAGCTGGACAATCGTCCCAACGACGCCACCGTCGACGCCCAGGGCCGCCTGTGGTTCGGCACGATGCACGACGCCGAGACCACCCTGACCGGCGCCCTCTACCGCCTCGGCCCCGACGGCAAGCCGGTCAAGCAGGACGACGGCGTCTGCATCACCAACGGCCCCTGCGCCTCGCCCGACGGCAAGACCTTCTACAACACCGACACCCTGGGCGGGATCATCTGGGCCTACGACTTGAGCCCGGAAGGCGAGCTGTCGAACAAGCGCCAGTTCTTCAAGCTGGAGATCGACGACGCCTGGCCCGACGGCGCGGTGGTCGACGCCGAGGGCTTCGTCTGGACGGCCCTGTGGGGCGGCCATGGCGCCCTGCGCCTGTCGCCGGCCGGCGAGATCGTCGACCGCGTCACCCTGCCGGCGATCAACGTCACCAAGCCCTGCTTCGGCGGGCCCGACCTGAAGACGATCTATTTCACCACCGCCCGCAAGGGCCTGAGCGACGAGCAGCTGGCCGCCTATCCTCTGTGCGGCGGCCTGTTCGCCCTGCCCGTCGCCGTGGCCGGCCAGCCCCAGTACGAGGTGCGCCTTGACCTCCCCTAACAGAACGCCCCGCCGCTTCCGCTCGCGCGACTGGTTCGACAATCCCGACCACATCGACATGACCGCCCTCTATCTGGAGCGGTTCATGAACTATGGGATCACGCCGGAGGAGCTGCGCAGCGGCAAGCCGATCATCGGCATCGCCCAGACCGGCAGCGACATCTCGCCGTGCAACCGCATCCACCTGGACCTGGTGACCCGGATCCGCGACGGCATCCGCGACGCCGGCGGCATCCCGATGGAGTTCCCGGTCCACCCGATCTTCGAGAACTGCCGTCGCCCGACCGCGGCCCTGGACCGCAACCTCTCGTACCTGGGCCTGGTCGAGACCCTGCACGGCTATCCGATCGACGCCGTGGTCCTGACCACCGGCTGCGACAAGACCACTCCGGCCGGCATCATGGCCGCCACCACGGTCAACATCCCGGCCATCGTGCTGTCGGGCGGCCCGATGCTGGACGGCTGGCACGACGGCGAGCTGGTCGGCTCGGGCACGGTGATCTGGCGCTCGCGGCGCAAGCTGGCGGCGGGCGAGATCAACGAGGACGAGTTCATCCAGCGCGCCGCCGACAGCGCCCCCTCGGCCGGCCACTGCAACACCATGGGCACGGCCTCGACCATGAACGCCGTGGCCGAGGCCCTGGGCCTGTCGCTGACCGGCTGCGCGGCGATCCCCGCCCCCTATCGCGAGCGCGGCCAGATGGCCTATCGCACCGGCCAGCGGATCGTCGACCTGGCCTATGAGGACATCAAGCCCAAGGACATCCTGACCAAGCAGGCGTTCGAGAACGCCATCGCCCTGGTCGCGGCGGCCGGCGGCTCGACCAACGCCCAGCCGCACATCGCCGCCATGGCGCGGCATGCGGGCCTGGAGATCACCGCCGACGACTGGCGGGCGGCCTACGACATCCCGCTGATCGTCAACATGCAGCCGGCCGGCAAGTATCTGGGCGAGCGCTTCCACCGGGCCGGCGGCGCGCCGGCGGTGCTGTGGGAGCTGCTGCAGCAGGGCCGCCTGCACGGCGACGTCCTGACCGTCACCGGCAAGACCATGGCGCAGAACCTGGAAGGCCGCGAGACCAAGGACCGCGAGGTGATCTTCCCCTACGCCCAGCCTCTGGCCGAAAAGGCCGGCTTCCTGGTGCTGAAGGGCAACCTGTTCGACTTCGCGATCATGAAGTCCAGCGTGATCGGCGCCGACTTCCGGGCCCGCTACCTCAGCAAGCCCGGCCAGGAGGACATCTTCGAGGCCCGGGCCATCGTGTTCGACGGTTCCGGCGACTACCACGCCCGGATCAACGACCCGGCGCTGGAGATCGACGAGCACTGCATCCTGGTGATCCGCGGCGCCGGCCCGATCGGCTGGCCCGGCTCGGCCGAGGTGGTCAACATGCAGCCGCCGGACGCCCTGCTGAAGCGCGGGATCATGAGCCTGCCCACCCTGGGCGATGGACGCCAGTCGGGCACCGCCGACAGCCCCTCGATCCTCAACGCCTCGCCCGAGAGCGCGGTGGGCGGCGGGCTGTCGTGGCTGCGCACCGGCGACACCATCCGCATCGACCTGAACACCGGCCGCTGCGACGCCCTGGTGGACGAGGCGACCATCGCCGAGCGCCGCAAGGAAGGCATTCCGGCCGTGCCGGCGACCATGACGCCGTGGCAAGAGATCTACCGCGCCCATACGGGCCAGCTGGACACCGGCGGCGTGCTGGAGTTCGCGGTCAAGTACCAGGATTTGGCCAGCAAGCTGCCGCGGCATAATCACTAGAGACTAGAAGGTCCTCCCCCCGTGGGCAGGGCTATTGCATATGGATTTGCCCTATCGAGAGCGCGTATTGGATCGACGCAAGCTCTTCCAAAAGGCGAACAAAACGAATCCAAACGGGCTTGCGAGCCAACCTTCTGGCTTCGGCTGGATGCACGGCTCAAGCCGTCCACCCTTCGTTCTTCCATATGCGATAGCCCTGCCCCCGTGGGGGAGGCGATCGCAAAGCGATCGGTGGGGGGAGTTTTTCGGGATGTTTGGCCCGTCGCGGTCATCTTCCGATCACTCCCCCCTCCGTCGGCTTCGCCGACACCTCCCCCATAGGGGGAGGAGCGCCCTATCCCCCCACCGCCCCGCCGCCGAAGTCGAACTGCTCGGGCCGGGCCTTGCCGCCGCCCAGGGCGTAGGTGAAGCCGAAGAACACCGCCCGCACGGCGACCCGGCGCTCGACGCGCTGCCGCAGGACCGGGGTGTCGAGAACCGAGTCGTCCTTGAACGACTTCAGCACGTCATTGGCCGTGACCACGAAGTTCAGCTTGTCGCTGACCTTGCGGCGATAGCCCAGGTTCAGCATCGACAGCGGCTCACGATAGCCCTGGGGCGTCAGGCGCTTGCCCGAGGTGAAGCCGTTCAGCTGCAGGAAGTCCTTGGGCGTGGCCTGCCAGCTGAGGCTGGCGCGGCCGGTCAAGGTCGTGCCCTCGCGCGTGCCCGCCACGCCGGGGGTGGTGGACTGGATCTCGTTCCAGAAGGCGTTACCGCTGACATTGTAGCTGAGCTTGGGGGTCAGCTTGCCGTTGGCCACCAGCTCCAGCCCGCCGTTGCGGCCTTTGGCCAGGTTCTCGCGCGTGGTCAGGAAGACGCCGTCGCCGAGGTCGCGCACCACGCTGGTCACCCCGTCGCGGCTTTCGCGATAGTAGAACGTGGCCAGGTACGACGCCGGGCCCTTCCGGTACTGATAGCCCAGCTCGTAGGAGTCGGTGATCTGCGGCTTCAGGTCGGGATTGCCGGCGAAGAAGTTCTTGGGGTCCTGATAGACCGGATAGGGGTTCAGGTCCTGGACCTGCGGGCGCTGGACGCGCTTGCTGTAGTTGGCCGTCAGCGTCTGGGTCTGGCTCAGGGTGTAGCCCAGGTGCAGCGACGGATAGACGTGGAAATAGCTGTTGTCGTCCTTCTGGACCGAGGTCAGCTGGTTGGTGCGGATCTCGACCTGCTCGGCGCGCAGACCGCCCAGCACCGTGACGTCGCCGAACGGCCGCTCGTAGGTGACATAGCCGGCATAGACGTCCTGGTCGTACAGGAAGCGGTTGGTGCGGCGCGGATCCGCGATCTGGTCGGCGGCCGTCGGGCCGGTCGATCCGTGATTGTCGTAGTCGTTGTCGACGACCTCGAAATCCAGCCCGGTCTTCAGCTTGGCCTCGTCCGGCATCGGGCGGGTGTAGTCGAGCTTGAAGTTCGCGCGGTCCTGGTCGGCGCCGAAGCCGAACCTCTCGTAGACGTCCGCGCCGATGGTGTTGTCGATGAACGCCTTGCCGTCGCGCTGGAAGTCGGTGACCTCGTATTCCAGGTGGGCGTCCAGCTCGTGCTCGGCGCCTTTGAACTGATGGCGCCAGTCGCCGCTGGCCACGGTGTTGTCGCGCTTCATGCCGGCGCTCGACGCGCGAGTATAGACCGGCGCGGTGGGCGACACGATCAGGTCGGTGAAGCTTTCCTCGCCGTCGGCGTCGTAGTCCATGCGCCGGAAGCGGACCTCGCCGCTCAGCCGGTCCTTCGGCGTCAGGTTGTAGTCGAGGCCGCCGCGCAGGTTCACCGCGCTGCCGTCGTTCACGAACGCCCCGTCCTGCAGGGTGTGCACGGGGGCGCCGGCCGGCGGCGTGGTCTCGCGCTCGTCCGTCGACCAGAACCTCTGGCGGTCGTAGCGATAGCCGGCGTCGCCCGACAGGGTCAGCTTGCCCTTGACCAGGTTGCCGGTGACGCCAGTGTTGTAGCGGCTGTTCGGGCCGACATTCAGCTTGAACGAGCCGGTCGCGCCGGGCTTGCGGGTCTTCTTGGTGATCAGGTTGATGATCCCGGCCGTGCCGTCCGGGCGATAGGCGGCCGAGGGGTTGGTCATCACCTCGACCCGGTCGATCTGATCGGCCGGCATCTGCTGCAGGGCGTCGGCCTTGCCGTCGCCGTTGAACATGCTGGACGGCTTGCCGTCGATCATGATCGTCACGTTGGGATCGCCGCGCAGGCTGACATTGCCCTGCACGTCGACCTCGACCGAGGGGATGTTGCGCAGGGCGTCGGCGATCGAGCCGGTCTTGGCGGTCAGGTCGTTGGCGACGCTGTAGCTGCGACGGTCGATCGAGGTGCGCATGGCGGTCGAGTCGCTGGTCACCGTCACGCCCTCGACGGCGGTCGGCGCGTCGGCCTTGCCGCCGGGAGACGTCCGAGGGGCGGGTTGCGTGGGAGGCGCGGCGGCCTGGGCCAGAGCCAGGCCGGGCGACAGGCCCGCGACGGCGGCGAGCAGAAGAACTTTCAAACGCAACGGACTTCCCCCGAAGACAACCCCGACGGGCGCTGCGCCCGACGCCGAGGCTAAGACGCCATCGCGGCCGCCGGGGCAAATGTCTTTTCGGCAATGTTCGCGCTCACACACGCGGCGACGGGGATGACAACGTTGCCAATGCACCTTAAGCCTGGACAGCTTGAGGACGCTTGCGACCTGATACCGCTAACATTAAGGTCGGGCCAACCAAGAGCCCAAGACGGGACTCGTTAGGGATCAAACGCGGCCTTCGGGCCTTTCGGGGAAGACCAAAGTGGCATCAGTCATCAACGCCGGGCCCAGCCCCGGCATGAGCGCCGACGGAGCGAAGGTCAACATGGCCTTCATCGCCGCCATCGTGGCCGTCGCCACCATCGGCGGCTTCATGTTCGGTTACGACAGCGGCGTCATCAACGGCACGCAGGAAGGCCTGGAGAAGGCGTTCAGCCTCAGCAAGCTGGGCACCGGCCTGAACGTCGGCGCCATCCTGATCGGCTGCGCCTTTGGCGCCTTCGCCGCCGGCCGCCTGGCCGACGTCTGGGGCCGCCGCACGGTGATGATCATCGCGTCCCTGCTGTTCCTGGTCAGCGCCCTGGGCACCGGCGCCTCGCACACCTCGCTGGTGTTCATCGCCTTCCGCCTGCTGGGCGGCCTGGGCGTCGGCGCGGCCAGCGTGCTGTGCCCGGTCTACATCTCGGAAGTCACGCCCGCCAACATCCGCGGCCGGCTGTCGTCCGTGCAGCAGATCATGATCATCACCGGCCTGACCGGCGCCTTCGTGGCCAACTACATCCTGGCCCACACCGCCGGCAGCTCGACCGCGCCGTTCTGGCTGGGCCTGCCCGCCTGGCGCTGGATGTTCTGGATGCAGACCATCCCGGCCGGCGTCTTCTTCTTCAGCCTGCTGGCCATCCCGGAAAGCCCGCGCTACCTGGTCGCCAAGGGCAAGGAAGCCGAGGCCGAGAAGATCCTGTCGCGCCTGTTCGGCGCGGGCCAGGGCGCCGGCAAGGTGGCCGAGATCCGCGCCTCGCTGGCCTCCGACCACCACAAGCCCAAGCTGTCGGACCTGCTGGACCCGACCACCCGCAAGATCCGCCTGATCGTCTGGGCCGGCCTGGTCCTGGCCGTCTTCCAACAGCTGGTCGGCATCAACATCGTCTTCTATTACGGCTCGGTGCTGTGGCAGTCGGTGGGCTTCACCGAGGACGACAGCCTGAAGATCAACATCCTGTCGGGCGCGCTGTCGATCCTGGCCTGCCTGGCCACCATCGCCGTCATCGACAAGATCGGCCGCAAGCCGCTGCTGCTGATCGGCTCGGCCGGCATGGCCGTGACCCTGGGCATCCTGACCTGGTGCTTCTCGACCGCCACCACGGTCAACGGCGCCCTGCACCTGGCCGACAACACCGGCGTGATCGCCCTGTTCGCGGCCAACGCCTATGTGGTGTTCTTCAACCTCAGCTGGGGCCCGGTGATGTGGGTCATGCTGGGCGAGATGTTCCCCAACCAGATGCGCGGCTCGGCCCTGGCCGTCGCCGGCTTCGCCCAGTGGATCGCCAACTTCGCCATCTCGGTCAGCTTCCCGTCGATGGCCGCCAAGAGCCTGCCGATGACCTACGGCTTCTACGCGCTCAGCGCCCTGGTCTCGTTCTTCCTGGTCCAGAAGCTGGTCCAGGAAACGCGCGGCAAGGAGCTGGAGGCGATGGAGGGCTGACGGACCTCTTCCCTCCCCCTTGCGGGGAGGGTGGCCCCGAAGGGGTCGGGTGGGGGAGCCGCCGCAATGACTCTCTGCACCGGCCCCAACCCTTCGGCTTCGCCGCCACCCTCCCCACGAGGGGGAGGGACAAGACCTTTAAAAAACGCCCGGGAGGTTCCGCCTCCCGGGCGTTTTCTTGTGCGGTTTTCGCCGCGCCGAACGTCGCTTTCAGGGGCCGCTTCAGGCCCGGAAAACGGCGAATGACACCGGTGGACAAGACGGTTTCCTTGTCGCTAAGTGGCCGCTAACAAGCCGTGCGACGCGCAGGTCGGGAGGAAATTTTCATGGTCGACATCAACCGCCGCGGCGCCTTGGGCTCCCTGCTGACCGGCGCGGCCGTCGCCGCCGTTCCCGCCGCTTCGCAAGCCGCCCAGATGGGCACGCTGCCCAGCGCGCCGACGCCCGGCGCCGGACCGACCTGGGCCAAGGGGATCGAGGGCCAGCGCAAGGCCGACCTGGGCGACGGGACCTTCCTGAACCCGATCCTGGCCGGCGACCACCCCGACCCGTCGATCCTCAAGGACGGCGACGACTACTACATGACCCACTCGTCGTTCGACGCCTATCCGGGCCTGCTGATCTGGCGTTCGAAGGACCTGGTGAACTGGACGCCGGTCGGCCCGGCCCTGAAGACTAATGTCGGCTCGATCTGGGCCCCCGAGCTCTGCAAGCACAAGGGCCGCTACTACATCTACCTGCCGGCCAAGTTCCCCGACAACAACACCAGCTACGTGATCTGGGCCGACGCCATCGAGGGCCCGTGGAGCGAGCCGGTCGACCTGAAGCTGCCCCGCTATATCGACCCCGGCCACGTGGTCGACGAGCACGGCGTGCGCTGGCTGTTCCTGTCCGGCGGCGACCGCATCCAGCTGGCCCCCGACGGCCTGTCGACGGTGGGCCGGCCCGAGCACGTCTATAATCCCTGGCGCTATCCCGACGACTGGGACGTCGAGGGCTTCTCGCCCGAGGGCCCCAAGGTGATGAAGCGCGGCGACTACTATTACCTGGTCACGGCCGTGGGCGGCACGGCGGGACCGCCGACCGGCCACATGGTCATCGTCGCCCGCGCCAAGTCGCTGGCCGGGCCGTGGGAGGACGATCCGAAGAACCCGGTCGTGCGCACGACGAACAATTCCGAGAAATGGTGGTCGCGCGGCCACGCCACCCTGGTCGAGGGGCCGGCCGGCGACTGGTGGACCGTCTATCACGGCTACGAGAACGGCTTCTACACCCTGGGCCGCCAGACCCTGCTGGCGCCGGTGAGATGGACCAAGGACGGCTGGTTCGAGGTCGGCGGCGGCGATCTTTCCAAGCCCCTCCCCAAGCCCAAGGGCGGTAAGCCCGTCCCGCACGGCATGGCCCTGTCGGACGACTTCACGGCCGACAAGTACGGCGTGCAGTGGAGCTTCTTCGATCCCAAGCCGGGCGAGCGCGACCGGATCAAGCGCGAAGGCGGGGTGCTGACCCTGAAGGGCGCGGGCGAGGCGCCCAGCACCGGCGCGCCGCTGATCTTCGTCAACGGCGACCAGGCCTACGAGATCGAGTGCGAGATCGAGGTCGATCCGGACACCCGCGCCGGCCTGATCCTGTTCTACGACCGCCAGCTCTATTGCGGCCTGGGCTTCGACACGAAGAACTTCGTCACCCACCAGTACGGCATCGAGCGCGGCCGGCCGGCCAATCCGCATGGTTCGAAGATGCTGATGCGGCTGCGCAACAACCGCCACATCGTCAGCTTCCACACCAGCGGCGACGGCGGGGCCACCTGGAAGCGGTTCGACCGCGGCATGGAGGTCTCCGGCTACCACCACAATGTGCGCGGCGGCTTCCTGATGCTGAAGCCGGGCCTCTACGCGGCCGGCAAGGGCTCGGCGCGGTTCAAGGGATTCAAGTACCGGGCGCTGGCGTAGCTTACGTCAGGCGCCCCAAAAGCTTGTCGTCCCGGAAGCCTCGCAGAGGCTGTCCGGGACCCAGGGGACGGTTCCCGGGGTTGGCGCGGAACCTGGTTCCGTAGACGAGAAAATTCCGCTCATCCCGGCGAATGCCGGGACCCAGATCCCGTAGCGGAGAGTCTGACTGGAGCGGCTCAGCGCCGATGGCGTCAGCCTCAAAGCCATTCCATCTGGGTCCCGGCGTTCGCCGGGATGAGCGGAAGGATTAGGTGGCCGGCGCCGCCGGAGCCTTGGCGTCGGGCAGCGGCGGGCCGCTGAACTCGGCCTCGATCGTCACGTCGACCGCGTCGCCGACGCCCATGGTCGTGCCCGGGGCCGGGACGCCGAAGCCCATGCCGAACTCCGAGCGGTTGAACGTGCCGTGGGCCGAGAAGCCGATACGGGCGTGCGGGTCCATCGGGTGGCCGGCGTAGCCGCCGTTGAAGGTGGCGTCCAGCACCACTGGCTTGGTCACGCCGTGCAGGGTGAAGTCGCCGGTGACCTTGGCGGTGTTGGCGCCGGTGACCTCGACCTTGGTCGAGCGGAAGGTGATGGCCGGATACTGGGCCGCGTCCAGCCAGGCCTTGCCGGTCAGCTCGTCCTTGAAGCCGGCCGGCGGGTTGGGCAGGGTCAGCGACTTGGGATCGATGGTCGCCTCGACGCTGGAGGCCGACGGGTTGGCCGGGTCGAACTTCAGCTTGGCGTCGAAATCGGTGAACCGGGCGGTGTAGCGCGAGAAGCCCAGGTGGTTGACCTTGAATTCGAGGTTGGCGTGGGCCGGATCCAGCTTGTAGTCGCCGGCCGGAACCTTCGGCATGACGAACTTGTCCGCCGCCGGCGCGGCGGCCGGCGTCGTGGCCGACGGCGCCGTGGTCTCGGCCTTCTTGTCGGCCGGCGGCGAACAGGCCGCCAGGGCCAGGGCGACGGCCCCGGCGCTCAGCCAGAGAACCCGGCGCGCGTGCGGACGGACGGTGGAATAGGTCATGGCGTCTTCCCTTCTGATTGGCGACCCGCGGGGGCCGGCGCGCCGTTCACGGTCAACTCCGAGGCGCGCGATCCCACGAAGGACGCACGACGGCGCGGCTTCCCGACATTGGGACCGCTTTTTTCTGGTCACAACTTGACGTTACGGAAGGGGTAGGGATCTTGTCTAGCCACGTCGATGGATCCCGCCCCTTATGGAGACGGTCCTTGAGCAGTCTCGCGATCCTAGCCCAGCAGTTGCCGGATCGTCGCGGTCAGCACGCGCGTCAGGGGTTCGCGGTCGGTGTCGGGATGGTTGACCGCCCGGATGATCATGCCGTCGAACAGCAGGCCCACCACCTCGCAGCGGGCCTGGAACTCGGCGTCGGTCCATTCGGCCCGGCGGCCGCGATCCAGCATGGTCTGGGCGTAGGCCCGCTCCTGCTCGTCGGCGGCCCGCAGGATCGCGGCGACCTTTGGATTGCGGCTGGCCTCGGCCAGGACCTCCAGGGTCAGGGCCGCGCGGCTCAGGTCGAAGCACTTGCCGACGGCTTCGGGCAGGTGCTCGACCAGGGCGTCGACCAGGTCGCCGGGCCGGCTTTCCATCTCGGCGAACTTCTCGCGCATCTCGGCCAGGTCCTGGGCGACGATGGCGGCGATGATCGCCTCCTTGTTCTCGAAGTAGCGGTAGATCTGGCCCACGCTCAGGCCGGCGGCCTTGGCGATCTCGGCCATGCTGGCGCCATGGAACCCGGCCTGCCGCACGCAGTCGCACGCGGCGTCCAGGATCTGCTGCCGCCGCGCCTCAGGCGTCGGCCGCAGCGTGGTGTTGGCGTCGTCGCTCATCGAAAGCATCGCTTCCCAATTAAATTTCCGTCACGTCAAGCTGGACGGAACCCCCGAGGTTGACTTGCGACAACCTCGGACCTATGTCCAGCCCCGTTGAGAATGAACGTTCATTCTCATGTTGGTCACCAACGGGACGTCGTCAAGGCCAGGCGCCTGCGACGCCCTGTCGCTCCTGGGGTTTCTGCATGTCCTTCGACCGTTCTCGCGCCGTCCTCTCGGCGGCCTCCCTGGCGGCCATCGCTCTGACCCTGGCGGCTTGCGGCCAAGGCAAGGGCGCGGCCGGCGCCATGGGCTCCGGCGGACCGACCCCGGTCGGCGTCGTCGTCGCCAGGACCGAGCCGGTGACCCTGACCAGCGAACTGACCGGCCGCACCTCGGCCTATCTGGTCTCGGAAGTGCGCCCGCAGGTCGGCGGCATCATCAAGGCCCGCCTGTTCCAGGAAGGCGGCTATGTCCGCGCCGGCCAGCCGCTGTACCAGATCGATCCGGCCACCTTCCAAGCCGCCTACAACAGCGCCGCCGCCGGCCTGGCCCAGGCCCAGGCCACCGCCACGGCCGCCAAGCTGAAGGCCGACCGCTACAGGGAGCTAGTCGCCATCAACGCCGTGTCCAAGCAGGACAACGACGACGCCCAGGCCGCCAGCCAGCAGGCCATCGCCAATGTCGCCGCCCAGAAGGCCGCCCTGGACAACGCCCGCATCAATCTGGGCTGGACCAAGGTCGTCTCGCCGATCTCGGGCCGCATCGGCAAGAGCTCGGTCACTCCCGGCGCCCTGGTCACCGCCAGCCAGGCCACCGCCCTGGCCACGGTGCAGGACCTGTCGAAGATCTATGTCGACCTGACCCAGTCCTCGGCCGAGATGCTGAAGCTGCAGGCGGCGATGAACAGCGGCGAGCTGGGCCGCAGCGGCTCGGCCCAGGTGACCCTGAAGCTGGAGGACGGCTCGACCTACCCGGTCCCGGGCCGCCTGGAGTTCTCGGACGTCACCGTCGACCCGACCACCGGCTCGGTCGGCCTGCGCGCCACCTTCGACAATCCTAACGGCGTGCTGCTGCCGGGCATGTACGTCCGCGCCGTGCTCGGCAAGGGCGTGGCCAACAGCGGCATGCTGATCCCGCAGGCGGCCGTCAGCCGCGATCCCAAGGGCGCGGCCACCGTGATGGTGGTCGGAGCCAAGGGCGCGGCCGAACCCCGCCAGATCGTCACCAGCCAGACGGTGGGCGACAAGTGGCTGGTCACCTCGGGCCTGAAGCCCGGCGACCAGGTCATCGTCGAAGGCCTGCAGAAGGTCCGCCCCGGCGCCCCGGTGAAGCCGGCCGTCATCACCGCCTCCGCCCCCGCTGCTGCTCAATAAGGCCGGCCCGTCATGCTTTCCCGTTTCTTCATCGACCGGCCGATCTTCGCGTGGGTCGTCGCGATCGTCATCATGCTGGCGGGGGCCCTGGCCATCCGCAGCCTGCCGATCGCCCAGTATCCCGACATCGCCCTGCCCCAGGTGGCGGTCAACGCCATCTATCCCGGCGCCTCGGCCAAGACCGTCGAGGACAGCGTCACCCAGGTCATCGAACAGAAGATGAAGGGCCTGGACGGCCTGGACTACATGTCGTCGACCAGCGACAGCTCGGGCTCGGCCACCACCACCCTGACCTTCAAGGCCGGCACCAACATCGACATCGCCCAGGTGCAGGTGCAGAACAAGCTGCAGACGGCCACCGCCCTGCTGCCGCAGGAAGTGCAGCAGCAAGGCCTGACCGTGACCAAGTCGGCCCGGAACTTCCTGCTGATCATCGGCATGTATTCCGAGGATCCCAAGACCACCAACACCGACCTGGCCGACTACATCGCCAGCAACCTGCAGGATCCCCTCAGCCGCGTCGACGGCGTCGGCGAGGTCCAGCTGTTCGGCGCGCAGTACGCCATGCGCATCTGGTTGGATCCCAACAAGCTGACCAGCTACAACCTGACCCCGGCCGACGTCATCGCCGCCATCCGGGCGCAGAACGCCCAGGTCTCGGCCGGCCAGCTGGGCGGCGTGCCCAACCTGCCGGGCACGGCCCTGAACGCCACGATCACGGCCCAGTCGCGCCTCTCCACCCCGGCCGAGTTCCAGGAAATCATCGTCAAGAACAGCCCCGGCGGCGCCATCGTCCGCATGCGCGACGTGGCCCGGGTCGAGCTGGGGGCTGAAAGCTACGGCTTCGGCGCCAAGTACAACGGCAAGCCCGCCGCCGGCCTGGCCATCCGCCTGGCCCCCGGCGCCAACGCCCTGAACACCGCCGACGCCGTCAAGGCGCGGGTCGAGCAGCTGTCCAAGACCTTCCCGGCCAGCTATCGCTACGTCGTCCCCTACGACTCGACGCCGTTCGTGAAGCTGTCGATCGAGGAGGTGGTCAAGACCCTGGCCGAAGCCATCGTGCTGGTCTTCATCGTCATGTTCCTGTTCCTGCAGAACTGGCGCGCCACCCTGATCCCGACCATCGCCGTGCCGGTCGTCCTGCTGGGCACGTTCGGCGTGCTGGCGGCCTTCGGCTACTCGATCAACACCCTGACCATGTTCGGCCTGGTGCTGGCCATCGGCCTGCTGGTCGACGACGCCATCGTCGTGGTCGAGAACGTCGAGCGGGTGATGAGCGAGGAGGGCCTGTCCCCGATCGAGGCCACCCGCAAGTCGATGAACGAGATCACCGGCGCCCTGATCGGCATCGCGCTGGTCCTGGCCGCGGTGTTCGTGCCCATGGCCTTCTTCGGCGGCTCGCAGGGCGTGATCTACCGCCAGTTCTCGATCACCATCGTCTCGGCCATGGCCCTGTCGGTGATGGTCGCCCTGATCCTGACGCCGGCCCTGTGCGCCACCCTGCTCAAGCCGGCCACCCATGGCCACGGCGACGCCTTGAGGACCGACCACCCGGGCCCGCTGGGCGCGGTGACCAACCTGTTCAACCGCTTCTTCAACTGGTTCAACCGCAACTTCAACGACACCAGCCGGCGCTACCAGGGGACCGTTCGCGGCCTGCTGGGCAAGAGCGGCCGCTGGATGCTGGCCTATGGCGTGGTCATCCTCGTGATGGGCTTCCTGTTCATCCGCCTGCCCAGCGCCTTCCTGCCCGAGGAAGACCAGGGCACGATGTTCACCCTGGTCCAGTTGCCGCCCGGCGCGCCGGAAGAGCGGACCCAGGCCGTGCTCGACCAGGTGCGCAACCACTTCCTGGTCGACGAGAAGGAATCCGTCCAGGCGGTCTTCACCGTCGCCGGCTTCAGCTTCGCCGGCGCCGGCCAGAACGCCGGCCTGGCCTTCATCCGCCTGCGGGACTTCGACGAGCGCAAGGCCGCCAACCTCAAGGCCCCGGCCGTCGCCGGCCGGGCCATGGGCAAGTTCATGCAGATCCGCGACGCCATGGTCTTCGCCGTCGTGCCGCCGGCCGTGCCGGAACTGGGCACCTCGTCGGGCTTCGACTTCCAGCTGCAGGACATCGGCGGCGTCGGCCACGACGCCCTGATCGCCGCCCGCAACCAGGTGCTGGGCATGGCCGCCCAGGACCCAAGCCTGGCCGGCGTGCGTCCCAACGGCCAGGACGACACCCCGCAGCTGAAGATCGACATCGACCAGGCCAAGGCCGGGGCGATGGGCCTGACGACGGCCGACATCAACGCCGCGCTCAGCGCCGCGTGGGGCGGTTCGTACGTCAACGACTTCATCGACCGCGGCCGGGTCAAGAAGGTCTATGTCCAGGCCGACGCGCCCTACCGCATGCGGCCCGAGGACCTGGACAACTGGTACGTCCGCACCAGCACCGGCACGATGGCCCCGTTCTCGTCCTTCGCCACCACGCGCTGGATCTACGGCTCGCCGCGCCTGGAGCGCTACAACGGCCTGTCGTCGGTCAACATCCAGGGCGCGCCCGCCCCGGGCAAGAGCTCGGGCCAGGCCATGGCCGCCATGGAGAAGATCGCCGCCCAGCTGCCGCCGGGCATCGGCTACGAGTGGACCGGCCTGTCGGCCCAGGAACGCGAATCCGGCAACCAGGCCCCGGCCCTGTACGGCATCTCGATCCTGGTGGTGTTCCTGCTGCTGGCCGCCCTCTACGAGAGCTGGTCGATCCCGCTGTCGGTGATCATGGTCATCCCGCTGGGCATCGTCGGCGCCCTGCTGGCCACCACCCTGCGCGGCCTCAGCAACGACATCTACTTCCAGGTGGGTCTGCTGACGACCATGGGCCTGGCGTCCAAGAACGCCATCCTGATCGTCGAGTTCGCCAAGGACCTGCACGAGCAGGGCATGGAGCTGGTCGAGGCGACGGTGGAGGCGGTCCGCATCCGTCTGCGTCCGATCATCATGACCTCGCTGGCCTTCGTGTTCGGCGTGCTGCCCCTGGCGATCTCCAACGGGGCTGGATCGGGCAGCCAGCACGCGATCGGCACCGGCGTGATCGGCGGCATGATCTCGGCCACCCTGCTGGCGATCTTCTTCGTCCCGCTGTTCTTCGTGATCGTCGAGCGGATCTTCAAACCCAAGCCGCGTCGCCACGACGAGGCCGTCACGACTCCGGTCGAGAGCCACTAAGATGCTTGTCCGTAACCTGACCCTCTCCCTGCTCGCGGCCTCGGCCCTGGGCGCCTGCACCCTGGCGCCCAAGACCGAGCGCCCGGCCCTGGCGGTCGACAACGCCTGGCCGATCGCCCAGGCCAACGGTTCGGCGACCACCGCCGCCGACCTGGCCTGGCGCGAGGTTTTCATCGACCCGCGCCTGCAAGGCGTGATCGACCTGGCGCTGAGCAACAATCGCGACCTGCGGGTGGCGGTGCTGAACATCGAGAAGGCCCGCGCCCAGTACCGCGTCCAGCGCGCGGCCCTGCTGCCCGGCGTCAACGCCACGGCGACGGGCACGCGGGGCGAAAACTCCACCGCCCAGACCCAGCCGGGCGTCTCGCGCGACGTCGAGGCCTATACGGCCGGCGTCGGCGTCACGGCCTGGGAGCTGGACCTGTTCGGCCGGGTCCGCAGCCTCAAGGACGCGGCCCTGCAGAGCTACCTGTCCACCCGCGAGACCAGCCGCTCGGTGCAGATCAGCCTGATCGCCCAGACCGCCAACAGCTGGCTGGCCCTGGCCGCCGACCAGGACCTGCTGGCCCTGGCCCAGGAGACCCTGCGCACGCGGGAAGAGTCGCTGAAGCTGATCCGCAGCCGGTTCGACGCCGGCGCGGCCAACCAGCTGGACCTTCGCCAGGCCGAGACCCTGGCCGAGACCGCCCGCTCGGACGTGGCGACCTATGTCGCCCAGGTCGAGCAGGACAAGAACGCCCTGCGGCTGGTGGTCGGCGCCGACGTGCCGGCCGACCTGCTGCCGGCCGGCGGCCTGGTCACCGCCCAGATCCTGCCGGACCTGCCGCCCGGCATCCCGTCCGACGTGCTGACCCGCCGCCCCGACGTGCTGGCCGCCGAGCATGACCTGGCCGGCGCCAACGCCAATATCGGCGCGGCCCGGGCGGCCTTCTTCCCCAGCATCAGCCTGACGGCCTCGACCGGCGTGGCCAGCGGCTCGCTGAGCAGCCTGTTCGACAGCGGCAACGGGACCTGGAGCTTCGCGCCGCGCATCAGCCTGCCGATCTTCGCCGGCGGGGCCAATGTCGCCAATCTCGACAGCGCCAAGGCCAGCCGCGACATCGCCGTGGCCAACTACGAAAAGGCGGTGCAGACCGCGTTCCGCGAGGTCTCCGACGGCCTGGCCGTGCAGTCGACGATCCAGGACCGGGTCGGCTCTCAGGAGCGCCTGGTCGCCGCCGCCAACGACTCGGTCCGCCTGTCGCGGGCCCGCTACGGCGCCGGGATCGACAGCTCCCTGACCCTGCTGGACGCCCAGCGCACGCTCTACACCTCGCAGCAGGGGCTGATCGCCGCCCGTCTGGCCCGGGCCACCAACCTGGCCACGCTGTACAAGTCGCTCGGCGGCGGCGCTCCCGCCGGCCGCTGAGCTGCACCGATCCCCTGTCCCAGCGGGGGAGTGCTAGCGGCGTCGCCCCCCGACGCCGCCAAGCCGGAAGGGGCGCGCTCCCCCCAGATCCCGCGCGCCCCTTCCAACCCTTGCCGACGGCCCGGGGGATCGCTCCGACGAGCCCTGATTCAAAGCTCAAACGGTTGTCATCCCGGAAGCCTCGCAGAGGCTGTCCGGGACCCAGGGGACTGGGCTGACGCCTTGCGGTTCACCTGGATCCCGGCCTTCCGCTTCGCTCCAGCCGGGATGACAACTTGGTGGAGGCGCTCCAGGCCCCCTTACCGCTCGCGCCGCCACTCCGAGATCGGGATCGAGCCGTCGGGCCGCGGCGTCGGCACCTGGTAGCTGAGGCTGTCGGCGGTCAGGACGTACTTGCGCCGCTGTTCGGTCCCCTCCCAGTTGCGGAACGAGGCCCCCTCGATCCGGAAGACCAGCACGTGGGCGACCTGATCGACGGCCACGGTCCCGTAGTGGGTGGACGACCCCAGCGCGGCGGCGGCGAACTCCTCCGGCGTGGACGTGGCCTTCTCGCCCGAGACGACGCGCGGCCGGTCGCCGTTGAAGATCTGCAGGCTGTAGCGCCCCTGGGCGTCGATGATCAGCCGGCCCTTCGGATGCTCGCCATAGTCGCGGCGGCGCGCGCCGTCCGGGGTGAGTCGGTCCGCCGCCGTCAGGGTCCAGGTCCCGGCCAGGGAAGGCTCGGCCGCGGTCGCCGCCGTGGCCAGCGTCGCCGCGGCCAGGGCCAGGCCCGCGCCGAGACGGCGTCTATGAATCGACTTCATATTCACGCTCCAGCATGTAACCTATTTACCAGGTTAGCTTGCCGATCCTTCGCCGAACAGCGTAACCTGTCAATCCGGTTTGGAGTACGAGGATGACGAAGGCGGAGATCCGCGACGGCTTCAAGTTTCGCGGCGGCAGTCCGGCCCTGGACCTGGCGGCGACCGTCACGGGCCGGCTGGGCCCCGCGCCGCGCGACCTCCTGGAAGGCCCCGCCGACCTCGACCGCTGGCTGGTGGCGGCGGACCTCGCCCAGGCCGCGCCGGAGGCCACCGAGGGCAACCTCGTCCAGGCCCGCTCGCTGCGCGAGGCGCTCTACCGCCTGGCCCTGTCGCGGGCGCAAGGCGCGCCCCTGCCCGACGCCGACCGCGAACTGCTCAACGGCTACGCCGCCCTGCCCGCCGCGCCGCCGCAACTGGACGCCGACGGCCGCGCCCGCCTGTCCGGCGACGTCCGCGGCCTGCTGGCCGAGCTGGCCCGCGAAGGCGTGTCACTGCTGGGCGGCGACTTCGGCCACCGCATCCGCCAATGCGAAGGCCCGCCCTGCGCGGTGCTGTTCGTCGACACCTCGCGCAAGGGCGACCGCCGCTGGTGCTCGATGAGCGCCTGCGGGAACAAGGCCAAGGTGGCGGGGTGGCGGAAGCGGGAGATGTCAGCGCCTTGACGCCCCTTCCGTCCGCTTCGCGGCCACCTCCCCCGTTTCACGGGTGAGGAGAAGGAATCCCCCTCCTCCTCACCCGCATTGCGGGGGAGGTGGCGCGATGCGGATACGCATCGTGACGGAGGGGGCGTCCAGCCGTCACAAAGGCAGCTGCACCGTGCTCTTGACCTCTTCCAGCACCGCATAGGTCCGCGTCTCGCGCACACCCGGCATCTTGACCAGGATGTCGCCGAGGAAGCCGCGATAGGCCTCCATGTCGCGCACCCGGGCCTTGATCAGGTAGTCGAAGCCGCCGGCCACCATGTGGCATTCCAGGATCTCGGGCGCGCGGCGCACGGCGGCGGCGAAGTCCTCGAACACCTCGCCGGTCGTGCGGTCCAGCACCACCTCGACGAAGATCAGCAAAGCGCGGTCGACCTTGGCCGGGTCAAGCAAAGCCGCATAGCCGGTGATGAAGCCCCGCTCGCGCAGCCGCCGCACCCGGTCGAAGGTGGCGGCCGGCGACAGGTTGCAGCGCTTGGCCAGCTCGGCGTTGGTGATGCGGCCGTCGGCCTGCAGAACCCGCAAAAGCCGGCGATCGGTGTCGTCCAGAGCAGACATGGTCATTTCCCGCTTAGACCGAAGATCATTCGGAAACTGATACCAACAAACAAAGCACCTTCGCTACAGCCGGGATTATACCCTCGATCGTCCTAGCGAGCTTGGCCGCCACTCCCCCCGGCGCCCTGGCGAACTCGGACCAGCCTCCGCCATCCCCCCGGCGGAGCGCAGACATGGCGCCCTCTCCCCCGTCGGCGCCGTGTGAGAGCGGAAGGGACGCGCGACCTCCCCCCGTATCGCGTCCCTTCCCACCTCTCCCCTTCCCGATCATGCTTCGGCCCGCACGCACGCCGCGACAGCCTGTCGCGCGCCTGGAGCCGACCGCGCCTTTCCGCGCCTTTCGCCGAAGATCGTACAGCCTGGACGCACAACAAACGAAGCACCTTCGAACAATCCAGAGATATAGCGACGATATCCACCAACGAGGCGACCATGACCGATTGGGACTCCCTGGACGACGGCAAGTATCGTGACGAGGCGGCTGTGATCGCCGACCTGCTGGCCGCCCAGCCCCTGAGCGCCGAGGACCGCGCCGCCGTCCGCGCCGAGGCCGAGGCCCTGGTCCGCGGGGCCCGCCGCAGCGTCCGCAAGCAGGGCGTGGTCGAAAGCTTCCTGCAGGAGTTCAGCCTCGGCACCCGCGAGGGCCTGGCCCTGATGTGCCTGGCCGAGGCCCTGCTGCGCACCCCCGACGACGACACCCGCGACAAGCTGATCGCCGAGAAGATCGGTTCGGCCGACTGGGCCAGCCACCTGGGCGGCAGCGACAGCCTGTTCGTCAACGCCTCGACCTGGGGCCTGATGCTGACCGGCAAGATCGTCGAGCCGGACGACCAGGCGCAGAAGGACTTGCCCGGCTTCATCAAAAAGATCGCCGGCCGCCTGGGCGAGCCGGTGATCCGCGCCGCCGTCGGCCAGGCCATCCGCATCATGGGCGAGCAGTTCGTGCTGGGCCGCACGATCGAGGCCGCCATCAAGCGCGCCGCCAACGACGGCGATATCTGCAGCTTCGACATGCTGGGCGAAGGCGCCCGCACCGCCGCCGACGCCGCCCGCTACGAAAAGGCCTATGCCGACGCGATTCAGACGGTCGGCAAGCTGTCGAACAAGGCGGGTCCGGAAGCCGGCCACGGCGTGTCGGTCAAGCTGTCGGCCCTGACGCCGCGCTACGAGGCCACGCAAGAGGCCCGCGTCTGGGACGAGCTCTATCCCCGCATCCTCCGCCTGGCGCGGATCGCCGCCCGCCACGACCTCAACTTCACCATCGACGCCGAAGAAGCGGATAGACTTGCGCTGTCGCTGAAGCTGCTGGACCGCCTGTGCCGCGAACCCGAGCTAGGCGCGTGGACGGGCCTGGGCCTGGCCGTCCAGGCCTACCAGAAGCGCTGCCCCGAGGTGATCGCCCGCCTGACCGCCCTGTCGAAGGAAACCGGCCGCCGCCTGATGGTCCGCCTGGTCAAGGGGGCCTATTGGGACAGCGAGATCAAGCGCGCCCAGGTCGCCGGACGGCCTGACTATCCGGTCTACACCACCAAGCCGGCCACCGACCTGTCGTACCTGGTCTGCGCCAAGGCCCTGATCGCCGCCGCCCCGCACCTCTACGCCCAGTTCGCCACCCACAACGCCCACACCCTAGCGGCCGTGGTGCGGATGTCGAAGAACGCCGGCGTCAGGATCGAGCACCAGCGCCTGCACGGCATGGGCGAGGCGCTCTACAAGGCCGCCGACGACCTCTATGACGGCGTGATCCTGCGGGCCTACGCCCCGGTCGGCGGCCACGAGGACCTACTGCCCTACCTGGTCCGCCGCCTGCTGGAGAACGGCGCCAACACCTCCTTCGTCCACGCCCTGCTCGACGAGCGGGTGCCCGTCGAGAAGGTGGTGGTCGACCCGATCACCGCCGTCGAGGCCCACCCCGACCGCCACGCCAAGATCCCGACGCCGGTCCATGTCTACGGCCCGGACCGCCGGAACAGCGCGGGCCTGGACCTGTCGGTCAAGGCCGACCGCGACCGCCTGGCCGCCCACGTGGCGGAGCTGGACAAGCTGACCCTGTCGGCCGGCCCGCTGGTCGGCGGCAAGCTGACGGCCGGCGCGCCGCCGATGCCGGTGCAGAGCCCCACCGACCACGACCGCGTCATCGGCGTGGTCTCCGAGGCCCAACTGCCGCAGATCGATCAGGCCTTCAAGCTGGCCCGCGCCGCCCAGCCCGCCTGGGACCAGGCCGGCGGCCCAGCCCGCGCGGAGGTGCTGCGCGCCATGGGCGACGCCCTGGAGGCCAATCTCGAGCGGCTGTGCGCCATCCTCTCGCGCGAGGCCGGCAAGACCCTGCCCGACGCCATCGCCGAGGTGCGCGAGGCCGTCGACTTCTGCCGCTACTACGCCAAGCTGGCCCAGGCGCAGTTCGGCCTGGCCGGCGAGGTCCTGACCGGCCCGGTGGGCGAAGCCAACAGCCTGCGCCTGGCCGGGCGCGGCGTCTTCGTCTGCATCAGCCCGTGGAACTTCCCGCTGGCCATCTTCACCGGCCAAGTCGCCGCCGCCCTGGCCGCCGGCAACGCGGTGCTGGCCAAGCCGGCCGAACAGACGCCGCTGATCGCCATGGAGGCCGTGAAGCTCTACCACGCCGCCGGCCTGGACCATCGGCTGCTGGCCCTGCTGCCGGGACGCGGCGAAACGGTCGGCGCGGCCCTGACCGCCCACGAGGGCCTGGACGGCGTGGCCTTCACCGGCGGCACCGACACCGCCTGGCGGATCAATCAGACCCTGGCCCAGAGGCAGGGCCCGATCGTGCCGTTCATCGCCGAGACCGGCGGCCTCAACGGCATGTTCGTCGACACCACCGCCCAGCGCGAGCAGGTGATCGACGACGTCATCCTGTCGGCCTTCGGCAGCGCCGGCCAGCGCTGCTCGGCCCTGCGCCTGCTGTTCCTGCCGCACGACACCGCCGACCACGTGATCGAGGGGCTGAAGGGCGCGATGGACGCCCTGGTCCTCGGCGACCCGGCCTTGGCCGTCACCGACGTCGGCCCGGTGATCGACGCCGAGGCCAAGGCGGCGCTGGACAAGCACCTGGTCCGCCTGAACCGCGAGGCCAAGGTGCTGCACCAGCTGACGGCGCCGGAAGTGGGCACGTTCTTCGCTCCCGTCCTGACCGAGATCCCCGCCGCCGACTTCCTGGAGCGCGAGGTGTTCGGCCCGGTGCTGCACGTGGTGCGCTACCGGCCCGAGGACCTGGAACAGGTCGCCGGCGCCCTGGCGGCCCGCCGCTACGGCCTGACCCTGGGCGTCCATTCGCGGATCGAGAGCTTCGCGGCCGACGTCCAGCGCCTGGTCCCGGCCGGCAACTGCTACGTCAACCGCTCGATGACCGGCGCCGTGGTCGGCGTCCAGCCGTTCGGCGGCGAGGGCCTGTCAGGCACCGGCCCCAAGGCCGGCGGCCCCCACGCCCTGCTGCGCTACGCCGTCGAGCGGGCGCTGAGCATCAACATCACCGCCCAGGGCGGGGATCCGACGCTGCTGAATCTCTGACCTTGACGATACTGGCCATGGGTTGGATTCTTCGCCCATGGCCGACGGTTTCGACATTCACCTGGATCCCGAGCGCGCCGCCAAGCTCAAGGCGATGGCGGATCTGCTCGACATGACGCCCGAGGCCTATGCCGCGCTGTTGATCGATCAAGGGCTCGGAGAGGTCGAGATCGGTCGGATCGACCCTGACCCAGCGATCGACCGCGCCATCATCGATCACGCCAAGCGGACTGGCCAGGCCAGGCCTTGGTCCGAAGTGCGTGATCGCCTTCTCGCGCGCCACAGCCGGTAGCATCCTGGCTCGTCAGGTTCATGTCTCGGCCCAGGCGGAACGCGATATCGATCGCCTGCACGATTGGCTGTTCGAAAGGAGCCCGGCGGCAGCCGTTCGACTGATCGCCTTGCTCGAAGAGAGTTTCGAGAGTTTGGCCCAGTTCTCCGACCGAGGACGCTTGATCGACGATCAGATCAGGGAGTTGATCGTGCCGTTCGGTGGCTCAAGCTACGTGATCCGCTATGAAGCCGACACAGCGAGCGTTCTTGTCTCGCGTGTCTGGCACGGTCTCGAAGATCGCTAGGCACAAGCCCCCAAAGGGATAGGCCCCTCCCTACCCCGCCAGCGCCGCCTTGAAGACCGCCAACTGCTCGGCGAAGGCGCGCTGGTAGGCCGGGCGGGCTTCGGCGCGGGCGACATAGGCGGCGAGGTTGGGATACTCGTCCAGCAGGCCCGGGCCCCTCACCCGCAGCAGCACCGAGGCCATCATCAGGTCGCCGGCGCTGAACGCGCCGTCCAGCCAGTCGGCGTCGCCCAGATGCCGCGAAAGCTCGGCCAGCCGGGCGCGGATGCGGTCGTGGACCATGGCCAGGCGCTCCTCGTACCAGCTCTTGTCGCGCTCGGTGAACATCACCCACTGCAACTCGACGATCGACTGCTCCACCGTGCTGAGCGCGGAGAACATCCAGGTGATCGCCCGCGCCCGGCCGTTGGCGTCGTCCGGCAGCAGGCCGGGATGGCTTTGCGCGATGTGCAGCACGATGGCGCCGGTCTCGAACAGCACCAGGTCGCCCTTCTGGTAGGTCGGGATCTGGCCGAAGGGATGACGCGCGAGGTGGGCCGGCGCCTTCATTTCGGGGAAGGTCAGCAGTTCGACCTCGTAGGGTTGGCCGACTTCCTCGAACGCCCAGCGCACGCGCATGTCGCGCGCCAGGCCTTGGCCGCGATCGGGCGAGGCCTTGAAGGCGGTGATGGTGGGCTTCATGGGCGAGGTGACACTGTTCATGGCGATGATCTCCCGATCGCTGGCTTCCCACCGAGGACGCGTCACCAGCGCCCCGCCCGACAAGACACCTTAGCTTTTTCGCAGAGCCGCGACCTAATCGGCCAGTGGAACGAGAGTGACTATTCCGAAAGTGAATTTATTTAATCTCTTCCCTCGGGCCGCCGCTTCCCCTTAGGTTGCACAAAACACGGGGAGTGAAACATGCTGTCGAGACGCCGCCTGCTGGTCGCCGGAGCCGCCGCCATGGCCGCGGGCGGAGCCGCCGCCGAGACCGCCAAGCCCTCGCCCGCCTTCGTCACCGTCAAGGACGGTCGCCTGAGCCTGGGCGGCAAGGCCTATCGCTTCGTCGGCGCGAACCTGTGGTACGGGGCCTGGCTGGGCTCGCCCGGCGTCTCGGGCGACCGCGCGCGGCTGGGGCGCGAGCTGGACCGGCTGAAGGCTCTCGGCGTCACCAACCTGCGCATCCTGGGCGCGGGCGAGACCTCGCCGGCCAAGGTGGCGATCTCCCCCACCTTCCGCGGCCCCGGCGAGGATTACGACCAGGACCTGCTCAAGGGCCTGGACGTGGTGCTGGCCGAGATGGCTAAGCGCGGCATGAAGGCGGTGATCTACGTCAACAACTTCTGGGACTGGTCGGGCGGCATGCCCGCCTATCTGCGCTGGACCGGCAACGGCGAGTGGTTCCAGCAGGGCGACCCCGCCCACCCCTGGCCCGAATTCGCCGACTATTCGGCCCGCTTCTACGGCGACGCCAAGGCTCAGGCGTTGTTCCAGCACTACCTGCGCGCCCTGGTCGGCCGGGTCAGCAGCGTCACCGGCAAGCCCTATCGCGACGACCCGACGATCATGGCTTGGCAGCTGGCCAACGAGCCGCGGCCGGGCGGCAGCGAGGCGTTCGGCGTTCCCAACCTGCCCACCTACTATCACTGGATCGCCGAGACCTCAGCCCTGATCAAGTCGCTGGACCCGCGCCACCTGGTGACCACCGGCAGCGAGGGCGCCATGGGCTGCCTGCAGCGCGAGGCCTGCGTGGTCGAGGCCCACAAGCCGGCCAGCATCGACTACCTGACCCTGCACGTCTGGCCCAACAACTGGGGCTGGATCGATCCGAAGAACCAGCCGGCGACCTACGCGGCCGGCGAAGCCAAGTGCAGCGACTACGTGACCCGCCACGTCGCCATCGCCAAGACGATGGGCAAGCCGCTGGTCATTGAGGAGTTCGGCCTGATCCGCGAGGACCGCGCCTTCACGCCGGGTGGCCCGACCACCCACCGCGACCGGTTCTACAGGATGATGTTTGGCCTGGTCGAAGCCGACATGAAGGCCGGCGGCCCGTTGGCGGGCACCAACTTCTGGGCCTGGAACGGCGAGGGCCGCGCCCAGCATCCCGACGCCTGGTTCAAGATGGGCGACCGGTCCTATGTCGGCGACCCGCCGCAGGAGGAGCAGGGCCTGTTCGGCGTGTTCGACACCGACGCCTCGACCCTCGCCGTGGTGCGGGCGCATGCGAAGGCGGTTCGCGCGCTCTAAGATCCTCCCCCTGTGGGGGAGGTGTCGGCGCAGCCGACGGAGGGGGGAGTTCGCCGACGTGGGTCTGCTCCCCCACCGGTGCCTTCGCGCCGCCTCCCCCACAGGGGGAGGAACTTAGGTTGCCGCCTCATGCCTCCCCGAAAAATGGATGTCACCGGTGTCATGATCCGTGGTAGCCAATCCGCCGAGCGCGAGCCCAACCGCGCCGGAGGAAGCCCATGGACCATCTTCACCTGGATCGTCGCGGCCTGATCGCCGGCGCGGGCGCGGCCCTCGCCCTGGGCTCGAGCCCGGCCTTGGCCGCCAAGCCCGGGCCCGTCGTGGCCACCGCCCACGGCAAGGTGCGCGGCGCGGCGGGCGACGGCGTCCAGGTGTTCAAGGGCGTGCGCTACGGGGCCGACACCGGCGGCGCGGGCCGCTTCATGCCGCCGCGGCCGCCCCAGCCCTGGACCGGCGTCGTCGACGCCCTGGCCTATGGCGCGGCCTGCCCGCAGGGCAAGGGCGAAGAGGGCGAGGCGCTGAGCGAGGACTGCCTGTTCCTCAACATCTGGACCCCCGCCCCGCTCGCCAAGCAGGGCCTGGCCGACGGCCAGAAGCGGCCGGTGATGGTCTATATCCACGGCGGCGCCTACAACACTGGCTCGGGGGCCAGCCCCTGGTACGACGGGACCAAGCTGGCCAAGCGCGGCGACGTGGTGGTGGTCACCGTCAACCACCGCCTCAACGCCTTCGGGTATCTCTACCTGGCCCGCCTGTTTGACGATCCGAGCGTCGCCGACAGCGGCAATGTCGGCCAGTTGGACCTGGTCCTGGCCCTGCAATGGGTTCGCGACAACATCGCCGCGTTCGGCGGCGATCCCGGCAAGGTCATGCTGTTCGGCCAATCGGGCGGCGGCGCCAAGATCGCCACCCTGATGGCCATGCCGGCCGCCAAGGGTCTGTTCCACCGCGCCGCCACCATGAGCGGCCAGCAGGTCACCGCCGCCGGCCCGTTCAACGCTGCCCGGCGCGCCAAGGGCTTCGTCGACAAGCTGGGGATCAAGGACCTGGCCGCCCTGCGCGCCCTGCCCGCCGAGGCCTTCCTGGCCGGCCTGAAGGCCGTCGACCCGATCGCCGGCAGCGGCGGCGTCTATATGGGCCCGGTGCTGGACGAGCGGTCGCTGACTCGCCACCCGTTCTTCCCCGACGCCGCGCCGCAGAGCCTGGACGTGCCGATGATGTGCGGCAACACCCACGACGAGACGCGCGGCTTCGTCGGCTACGACAAGAGCCTGCTGGACCTGACCTGGGCGCAGGTGATCGACAAGCTGCCGGCCCAGTTCAACGCCCGGATCGACATCGACCCGGCCACGGTGGTGGCGGCCTATCGCAAGATCTATCCGCACTACACGCCGGCCGACGTCTATTTCGCGGCGTCGACGGCGGGCCGCTCGTGGAAGGCGGCGATCATCCAGGACGAGGAGCGGGCCAAGGCCGGCGCCCCCGCCTTCGCCTACCAGCTGGACTGGCGCGCGCCCAAGGATGGCGGCGTCTGGGGCGCCCCCCACACGCTGGACATGCAGCTGGTGTTCGGCAACTTCGACGCCCCCGGGGTGATCACCGGGTCTGGCCCCGACGCCGTGGCCATGCACGAGCGGCTGGCCGACACCTTCGTCGCCTTCGCCCGCACGGGAACCCCCAACAACCCGTCGATCCCGGCCTGGGAGCCCTACACCCTGCCCAGGCGCCAGACGCTGGTGTTCGACAACACCACCCGGATGGAAGACGACCCGCGCGGGGCGGAACGCGAGCTGTTCAACAAGGTCCCGTTCACCCAGTTCGGGACGTGATCTAGAGACCCTCTCCCGGAGGGAGAAGGTGAAGAGGCGCTACTTCCCCTTCGGATAGGTCCATACGTTGGGGCTTCCCCGCCACAAGGTTTCCAGCTTGGTGTCGGAGAAGCGGGCCCGCAGCATCTCCGAGCCGTCGACCGCGAACAGTCCGTCGGCGGTCAGAGGCGTCAGGCCGCGTAGCGGCCGGTCGGCCCGGGCCATCCACAGCTTGCCGTCGCGCAAGCTGATGGTGATCTCGCCATAGCGTCCGGTCCACGCCTTCAGCCGACCGGGCGGGATCGAGACCGGCTTCAGCGCCGCCTCGACGGCGACCCGCGCCCAGCCGTACTCAGCCAGCGACTCCGGCGTCGCGCCGGGGGCCGCCGCCAACCGGGTCAGGGCCAGGGACTGGGCGACGTCCAGGGCCTGGGCCGACGCCGTCGCCACCGTCGGCGCCACGCCGGCTCCATCCCAATTGGTCTGGCTCACAGCGTGGACAGGGCGACCGAAGGAAACGCTGAGCATGAAGCCCGGCGCGACCGGCACGAACTTGTTGTTGTTGGCCGCCCCGGCGGTCTTGGCGCCGACCAGTTCGCCCAGCTTGAACTGCTGGACGTCGTAGGCGAAGGCCTCGGCGGCCGAGCCCGTGCCGCCGTCGATCAGGACGTAAAGCGGCTTGCCCTTCAGGCGGCCGGCAGGCAGGTGTTCCAGCGTCCGCGACTGCTTGGGCGCCTCGCCGCCCGCCAGGAACGTCAGTTCCAGAATGTCGGGGTCCATGAAATGGCTGACCAGATAACGCACCGCCGGGTGCGAACCGCCCGGATTGCCACGCACGTCGATGATCACCGCATCGCCGTCCTTCAAGAACCGCAGGGCCTCGTCGTAGAGCGTCCCCGTCTCGTCATCCACCCACTCGAAGCCGGCGATCTTCAGGTAACGGATGTTGCCGGGCAGTATGGACTGCGCGACCAGGCCATGATGGTCGCGGACGGCGAGGCGGCGCGCGAACGCCGCCTCGGCGGCCTCGTTCACCGAGCCGTCGCCGGACGGACTGGCGCTGGTCGCCGCGTACTGCGCCGGGTCGTAGAGCATGTACATGTGGCGATCGCCGCTGGCGGCGCGCAGGTCCTCGGTGACCCGCTCGGCGAAGACGCCCGCATCGCCGGTGTCGTAACGCCCGTCCCGCCGGGCCTTCTCGAGCCACGCGACGATCGCGTCGTCCTTTTCCGGAAAGACGTAGGAGGTCCGCACCGCCTCGGCGATCTTGACCAGGGCCGCCTCGCGATCGGCCTTGGACAGGGCGTTGGGCGCGGCCCGTTCCACGCCTAGCGCGACCTGCCGGGCCAGGACGGGCGCGGCCGGCGCCGCCAGGGCCAGGATGGCCAGGGGCAGGAGAAGACGACGCGATTTCATGAGGACTCCAAGCTGGGAGGTGAATCGTCGGAAAGCCGCGCGGCGGCCTGGGCGATGCGGTCGCCGAAAGGTCGGCGTTCAAGCGCCGCCAGGGTCTCGACCAACAGGTGGGAAAGCGGCGCGGAGAGCTCGGCGTCCAGGCCGGCGGCGGCGGCGTTCACGGCCTGCCACTGGCGGATCACGGCGGGCAGGATGGCCTCGGCGCGGGGCGCCAGGGACACGATGCGCTCGCGGCCGTCCCGGCCAGGCGACAACGACACCAGGCCTTCCCTGGCCATCTGCGACACGGTCTGGCTGGCGGCCGAATGGGTGATTCCGGCGCGGTCCGCGATGAGCCGGATCGAGACGGGACCCAGCGCGATCAACGCCTTCACCACCGGCGTGTAGCGCGGGCGGTAATCGAGACCCGACGCGCGGTAGGCCTGCTCGACCGCCCCGTCGAGGATCTCGATCAAGTGGCGCAAAAGCGTGCCAAGCGTGGGTGTGGGCGGCGTCACGCCGGTTTATGTATAAGTGCTGTTATATCGAGTCAACGAACAGCGCTCGCGGTATACGCCGCGAGCGCTGGGTCGATCGGAAGAAGGCCTAGCCTATTTCGCCGCGTCCATCAGCCCCGCGAACCGCTCGAACAGGTACAGGCTGTCGGTCGGCCCTGGCGAGGCTTCCGGGTGGTGCTGGACGCTGAACACCGGCTTGTCGGCCAGGGCGATGCCGGCGTTGGTGCCGTCGAACAGCGAGACGTGGGTCTCGGTGACCGCTTTCGGCAGCGAAGCGCTGTCGACGGTGAAGCCGTGATTCATCGAGACGATCTCGACCTTGCCGGTCGTCAGGTCCTTCACCGGGTGGTTGGCCCCATGGTGCCCCTGTTCCATCTTCACGGTCTTGGCGCCCACCGCCAGGGCCAGCATCTGGTGGCCCAGGCAGATGCCGAACACCGGCTTGCCGCTGGCGACCAGTTTCTGGATCTCGGGCACCGCGTACGCGCCCGTCGCGGCCGGGTCGCCCGGGCCGTTGGACAGCAGCACGCCGTCGGGATTGCGGGCCAGGATGTCCTCGGCCGAGGTGTCGGCCGGCACCACGGTGGCGCGGGCCCCGACATGGGCCAGGGCGCGCAGAATGTTGCGCTTGACGCCGTAGTCCAGGACCACGACCTCGTATTTGGGCTTGTCCAGCTTGGCGTAGCCTTCCGGCCACGACCACAGGCCCTCGTCCCAGGTGAAGGTCTGGGTGGTCGAGGCGTCCTTGGCCAGGTCCAGGCCTTCCAGGCCGGCCCAGGCCTTGGCCTTGGCGACCAGGGCGTCGAGGTCGAATTCACCTGTCGGCGAGTGGGCGATCACGCCGTGCGGCATGCCGGTCTCGCGGATCTTGCGGGTCAGGGCGCGGGTGTCGACGCCGGCCAGGCCGATGACGCCGCGCCGCTGCATCCAGGCGTCGAAGTCGCTGTTGGCGCGCCAGTTGGCCGCATCGGTCGGAACCTCGCGGAACAGCACGCCGCGGGCGGCCGTCTCGGCCCCGCCGGCCATCTGCTCCAGGTCCTCGAGATTGGTCCCGACATTGCCCACGTGCGGGAAGGTGAAGGCGACGATCTGGGCCATGTAGGAGGGGTCGGTCAGGATCTCCTGGTAGCCGGTCATGGCGGTGTTGAAGCACACCTCGCCGACCGCGTCGCCGACCGCGCCGCAGCCCACGCCTTGCAGGATCGTGCCGTCGGCCAGGGCCAGAACGCCGGTGACGCCCTTGAGCAAGGAAGGCTTGGGGAGAAGGTCTTTGGACATCTCGGAAAGCGCCTCCTAAACGCGGGCCAGAATAGGCCGGTCATTCTCGCAAAAAGGCGGACGAGCGAAAAGCTCGTCCGCCCGCGCAAACGGCGGCGTGTCTAGGGGGGTATGGCGGGGGGGTCAACCCCTTCGATCACGGGAGTCGAAGCGTGGCCCCACATTCCCGTGATCGGCCAACAAGCCCCCTCGCGCGGCGAGCCCCAAAGCCCCTATGCTGGAAGGGTTAAGCGCCACAAGAAGCACTAGAACCTGGGAGGACGGCCCATGCTCGAACTGCGTCCCAATTGCGAGTGCTGCGATCGTGACCTGCCGCCCGACAGCCCGGACGCGCGGATCTGCACCTTCGAATGCACCTTCTGCGCCGACTGCGTGGAGACCCGATTCTCCGGGGTCTGTCCCAACTGCGGCGGCGACCTGTCGGCCCGGCCGATCCGGCCCAGCGCGGCCCTGCACCGCTTTCCCGCCTCGCTGAGGCGCGTCTACAAGGCCCATCCGGTTTGCGCCCCCGTGCGCCCGCCGCCGACGGATACGCGGCAGCCCCCGGCCTCCTGGGCCTGAGGTCGAGTTCGGGCATAATTGTCATCCCGGAAAGCGCGCAGCGCTTGTCCGGGATCCAGAACAGCCGCACCGCACCAGCCCAGCCCCCTGGGTCCCGGACAGCCCCTGCAGGGCTTCCGGGATGACAACCTCTCGCCGCTCTCGTCTTCCAAACCCTGACGCCCGACACACCGTCTCTTCGGCGCCACGGCTGGAACAACTTGTCGCGGGGGTGCGTCCGTTCGCGCGGTCGACGCGTTAACGGCTCGAGGCTCATGGTCGAGCTTCGAGGAGTTGATCCCATGAACCCGCCCGCCGCCCGCGCCGTCCCCGCCGCCGCCGACTGGTTCGGCCTGGTCGAGACCGGCCTGCGCGTGCTGCTGCTGGTCGCCGCGCTGGTCAGCGCGGCGATCTTCGTGCTCCAGAGTCTCTAAAATCCGAAAAACCGATCTTGACCGTTGGAACGTCGGGAAGGCGACGTCGTTTGGCTAGGCATGGGCGGGGGCGTCCTAGTCGTGCCTGTGGCTTTTCATGTCCAATTCCTATGACGATCGTTTCGAAGAACCGGCCTCGGCCGTGTCCGCGAACCTGACCGAGCAGATGCTCCACCTGACCAACCGGTTCGAGCAGGAACGTCTCAAGCTTGAGGAACGGACGTTCCGCGCCGACGGCGACAACGAGCTCGAAGGCTCCGGCGAGAAAGGCTGACCGCACGCCGCGCCTTGGCCTGGGGCGGCGACGCAGCGTATCACCGGGCGAGATCCGGAGAGCTTCCATGGCCGTCACCACCGTCGGTATCGACGCCGACGACACCCTTTGGCACAACGAGACCATCTTTCGCCTGACCCACAAGCGGTTCGTCGAGCTGCTGGCCCCCTATGGCGACGCCGAGCAGATCGACGCCAAGCTGGCCGAGACCGAGAAGAGGAACCTGCGGCTCTACGGCTACGGGGCCAAGGGCTTCACCCTGTCGATGATCGAGACGGCGATGGACCTGACCGACAGCCAGGTCAGCATCGGCGTGATCCGTCAGATCCTGGCCGCCGGCCGCGAGATGCTGACCGAGCCGGTCGAGCCCCTGCCCGGCGTCGAGAAGGCGCTCGCCACGCTGTCGGAACGCTACCGCCTGGTGCTGATCACCAAGGGCGACCTGCTGCACCAGGAGCAGAAGCTGGCGGCCTCGGGCCTGGGCGACCTGTTCGCCGCGGTCGAGATCGTCTCGGAGAAGGACGCCGACACCTACCGCCGGGTGTTCGCCCGCCACGGCTCGGGACCCGAGCAGGCGGTGATGGCCGGCAATTCGGTCAAGTCCGACATCCTCCCGGCTCTGGAGGCCGGCGCCTGGGCCGCCCTGATCCCCTACCCGCTGGTCTGGGCGCATGAGGCGGCGACGGCGCCGAAGGACCACGGGCGCTATGCCGAGCTTGGCTCGATCGGGGAGCTGCCGGCGTGGGTGGATTCGCTCGGTTGAACCCTCTCTCTTTGAGAGAGGGAGGGGCCCATGGCGAAGCCATGGGAGGGTGAGAGGTTACAGCCTAAGCCGACGTGCCAGCAGGGCGCTAAGAACCGCGCGAAGTCGCTTGCGCCCCATATACGATGTTGAGAAGATCTGTTTGCGGGACCTATCTGACGGCGAACAGGCTGCTAACGGTCAGATTACGAGAAAAATTCAGCCGGTAGCAGTGCGGTCGCATCCAATATTTCGATGCCCACCAATCGGCCATTCTGATCAAAATCGAGATTAATCGTCCCGCCAACCTGCTCGATATCGCAGGAATAGGTCTTGGACACCTCGCCCGGACCGATCTTCCTTAAGGAGAGATAGGCAGTGTCAACCTGTCTGTCGTATGTCGTCTCAATCGGATTGCGCATCAACTTCCTCCATCAACTGGGGCGTCCAGTCTCTCGCATGACGCAAGCCTAGGCCGGCTCAACCCAAATGTCCGGTCCACACTCACCACAGACGTTTTCAGCGTCAGCTAGCGGCCCAGCGTGAAACCGGACAGGGTGAAATCTCTCACCCTCCCACCGCTACGCGGCGGGCCCCTCCCTCTCTCCATGAGAGAGGGTTCGTCTTTTGCCCAGCCCTGAAATCCAGTCCCGCGCCGGCCGCTCGAACAGCACGAGCGACAGATAGGCGGCCGGGATCAGGGCCAGCACCCAGAACAGCACCCACAGCCTCAGCAGGTCGCCGTTCAGGCCCCAGGCGGCGACCCCGACCCAGTTGATCCCCATCTTCAGGGCGATCGGGTGCAGCAGGTAAAGGCTGAAGCTCAGCTGGGCCCAGGGCGCCAGGCGACGGCTGATCCCGCCCTGCGAGCCGGCCGCGTCGGCGGCGACCCCGGCCAGGCCGATGGCGTAGACGAGCAGCAGCAGCAGGGTCCGCTCGATCCGCAAGGCCGAGGCCACCAGGAACGCCGCCAGCAGCCCCCACATCCAGAACCGCGCCAACGGCAGGCGGCCCAGCGGCGCGCGCAGCTGGAACGCCAGCATGCCCAGCAGGAAGCCCGGCACGGCCCGCAGCACCCCGAAGTTCCAGGTCCACTGATGGAACGGCATGTCGCCGTCGGGATTGAGCAGCAGCAGGACGAAGCTGGCGACCGCGACCAGGGCGGTGACGACCCGCCCCCGCGCCGTTATCCAGAACAGCAGCGGCAAGGCCAGGTACAGCCCCATCTCGGCGCTGATCGCCCAGCTGGCGAAGTTCCAGGTCTGGCTGTGGCAGACATGCCAGGCGTGGACGAACAGGATGTTGGGCGCGATGCAGGAGATGTCGTAGCGCTTGGGATCGACGTCGCCGCCCCAGCCCATCACGCCGGCCGCCCAGACGCCGACGAACACCAGCATGGTCGCCCAGTGCAGCGGCCCCAGCCGCGCCACCCGCTTCTTCAGGAAGGTCCCGTACCGCGACCAGCTGTGCAGCCGGCCGGTATAGACCGCCGCCATCACATAGCCGGAGATCAGGAAGAACAGGTCGACGACCAGGCTGAAGCCCTTGACCATGTCGTCGACCAGCTGCCAGCGCCCATCCAGGTTGATGTAGCGGTTGAAGTGGAAGACCACGATCATCAGCGCCCCGACGATGCGCAGGGCGTCCAGATGCAGCATGTCCTCGGAGTCGGGCTTCAGCGGCGGGAAGGCTTTCATCGTCCTGGGATGGGACGCGGCGAGGTGATGGTCAAGCTCGGCCGAGCTTCGCGCTCCCCCCATCCCTACCAACGTTGTCATCCCGGAAGCCTCGCAGAGGCTGTCCGGGACCCAGTGGACTGGGCTGAAGCGGTGCGGTTTCCCTGGGTCCCGGACAGCGCTACGCGCTTCCGGGATGACAACCGTTGGGTCGCCCTACCGCAGCTGCGGTCCCTTGCTCCGGTCCAGGCTGGCCAGGGCCAGCTTCGGGGCCGCGGGATCGGGCGCGCCGCCTTGCGCCAACAGGGTGTCGATGTGCGCCCGCTGGGCCTTGAAGCGCGACAGCTCGGCGCCGGCCAGGATGGTGCCCTGGGGCACCTTGGCGCCGATCGGATTGACCCGCTGGCCGTTGAGCCAGACCTCGTAGTGCAGGTGCGGCCCGGTCGCCAGGCCGGTGGAGCCGACATAGGCCACCACCTGGCCCTGGCGCACGTGGACGCCGGGACGGATGCCCGCAGCGTAGCGCGAGATGTGTCCGTAGCCGGTGTCCCACTGGCCCGAATGGCGGATGCGCAGCCAGTTGCCGTAGCCGCTCCAGCGGCGGGCCTCCAGCACCACGCCGTCGCCGGCCGCCAGGATCGGGGTGCCTTGGCCGGCCCCGAAGTCGACGCCCTTGTGGGCGCGAGTATAGCCCAGCACCGGGTGCTTGCGCTGGCCGAAGGTCGAGGTGATGCGGGCCCCGTCGACCGGCGTGCGCAGCAGGAAGCCCTTGATGTTCTTGCCCAGTTCGTCGAAGAACTGCGGCTTGCCGTCTTCGCCGTTACGCTCGAAGGCGTAGAACTTCTGGCCCTTGACCTCGGCATATTCCAGGTCGCCCGCCTCGACCGTGCGGCCGCTCTCGGTGACCTTGCGGTCGAACACCAGGCAGAAGCGGTCGCCTTCCTTGATGTCGCGCGAGAAGTCGATCTTGTGGGCGAACAACTGGGCCGCCTGGCTGATCACCGCCGGGGTGCCGCCCACGTCGGCGACGCTCTCGTAGAACGACCCCTTCATCTCGCCGCAGGCCACCTTGGTCTCGTCGGTGACCTTTTCCTCCAGCTCGCGCAGCTTCATCGCCCCGTCGAAGGTGCGCGAGACGGTCAGGGTGGAGGACGGGCCGGTACGCATCGACAGGCCGATCAGCCGGGCCGAGCCAGCGCGTCCGTTGCGGCGCTCGGCGATGGCGGCCTCGAAGGCCATGCCGGCCTTGATGTTGACGGTGTCGATCGCGCCCTGCAGGGCGGCCACCACCTGGCGGGCGTCGTTGGGGGCGATGCCGGTGCGCAGCACGGCGTTTTCCAGGGTCTCGCCGGGACGCACCTGGACGGGGATCGATTCCGGACGCTCGAAGCCCGGCTGGGCCTCGGCGCTGGCGAAGGCGGCGTGCTGCAGGGCGGCCAGGGCGTTGGCGTCGAGCGGGGCGCGGACCACCGCCACCGGCGCGTCCGGCGCGGTCAGCTTCCATCCCAGGCCCAAGGCGACCAGGCCGGCTGCCGCGGTGAGGATCTTGGGGGCCAGACGCATGGTCGGCCGTCTCGGATCGAATTCCTGCATCAAGCCCCCGACTGGTAGCGATGCCGTGTGCGGTTGGAAGACACGGCTGGGAAGCCCCCCAGCAATCGTCGCGCCGGAAAATGACGGATGACGCCATGTTCGAGCAAGGACTATTCGGTGCTTCGGGCGATTTGTCACGGACAGGGTTAAGACCCTGTTCCCACAAAGGAAAACGCCCGCCTCCAGAGAGGCGGGCGCTCAACTTTCCAGGCTGGTCGCGCCGGCGGTTACGCCGCGTTGACCTGCTCGTTCGGGTCGCGCAGCACGTAGCCGCGGCCCCAGACAGTCTCGATGTGGTGCTTGCCCTGGGCCGAGGCCGCCAGCTTCTTGCGCAGCTTGCAGATGAAGACGTCGATGATCTTCAGCTCCGGCTCGTCCATGCCGCCGTACAGGTGGTTGAGGAACATCTCCTTGGTCAGGGTCGTGCCCTTGCGCAGGGAGAGCAGCTCCAGCATCTGGTATTCCTTGCCGGTCAGATGCACGCGGTTGCCGTTCACCTCGACCGTCTTGGCGTCGAGATTGACGATGATGTCGCCGGTCTTGATCACCGACTGGGCGTGACCCTTCGAACGACGGACCACCGCGTGGATGCGGGCGATCATCTCGTCCTTGTGGAACGGCTTGGTCATGTAGTCGTCGGCGCCGCCCGAGAAGGTCTTCACCTTCGTATCGATTTCGGCGCTGCCCGACAGGATCATGATCGGCGTGTTCACCTTCGCCACCCGCAGGGTGCGCAGAACATCCAGGCCGCTCATGTCCGGCAGATTCAGGTCCAGCAGGATGAGGTCGTAGTCATAGATCTTGCCCAGATCCACGCCCTCTTCGCCAAGATCCGTCGTGTAGACGTTGAAGCCTTCAGACTTCAGCATCAGCTCGATGGTCTGCGCGGTGGCGCTGTCATCCTCGATCAACAGTACGCGCATGCAGCCCTCCCCGCCCTTGGGCGGCATTATTCGACAGCTAGGCGGAATACCGCCGGTGAAACCCGTCCTGCACTCTGCCGGACAGTTAATTTAAGACAGGTTAATGGTGAATGATCTCGCTGGAGAAATGGTTAATCTGATTTGCGAATCGGGTGCAAGCGGTCAGCGACTCATTTGGCGCAAAGGTCGCAGGGGCCTGTGGATGGTCCGTCAAGACGATTCCTTTTGGCCCGAAAGCCCGGAAATGGGGCGCTGTAAAGGGGCCGGGCGCCGTCTTTCGTCCCTGTCGCCACGCCGCGCCGTTCACCAGTAAGGCGAGATTGCGGCGTTCTGTCGCGAGAAGTTTACAGGCTTGGCCGCGAGGTTTTCGGCGCGACCTTCCGCCGGCCTGTCGGTCGCCGCGGCGTCCGGTCGCGGCGGGTCTCACGCTGAATCTTCGGCGGCGCGCTCCGGCGACAGCCAACCGGCCTGCCGCAGCCTCGCCACCGAGGCGCGCGAGATCGGGGCGGAGAGGCCGCCGCTCAGTTCCAGGCGCAGATTCCGACCGTCGGCCACCACCCCGACCACGGCGGCGCGCGCCACCCACCAGGAGCGGTGGACCCGCATGCCCTCCTGGTTTCCCAGCCCGGCGATGACCCGCTCGAACGGTCCCGCGACCAGGCGCGAGCCGGCGAGCGTATGGACCCGCACATAATGGTCCTCCATGCGCAGGCAGATCACCTGGCCGGGCTTGGGTTCGGAGACGATTGGAAAAATTGTCGGCGCCATGGCTCTCGCGACGCTCGCCCGCGCCTTCAGCGCACGGCGGGCGACGAAGAAGGCGAGCATCGGCGTCGAGAGGAAGACGCACTGACCGTACCACTCCAGCGGCGCGATCCGGTCTCTCAAGATCGGCCATAGGGTGGTCGCCAGCCAGCTGATGAACACCGCCAGCGGAACGCAGCCGACGAACAAGGCCACGCCGATCGCCAGCCAGACCGGAACCCTGAAGCGCTTGGCGCCCGCCGCCGCCAGCCGGTGCAGCACGCCGAAGATCACGGTCCCCACGCAGAAGCAGACGATGAAGTGGAAGATGCGCGGCCCGACCGGCCCGTTCAGATAGCTGCCATAGGGTCCGAGCACGCCGATGAACAGGCCAATGGCGGCCGCGACAGCCAAGTCGATGACCCATTCGCGGGCGGTTCCCAACAGTGGCTCGGCCTTGGTGGTCATGCTTGTTCCTATAACGGCGGCTAGCCGGTTCGCGAACCCGTTCGCCCATTCGCGCAAACGCGGTTTCGCCCTCGCCGTCGCCGCCGCATTCCCCTGGCCGTGTTTCATTCGCAGAGGACGTCCATGTCGATCCGCTCCCTTCTCCTGGCGCCCGCCGCCCTGGCCCTTGGCCTGGCCTCGCCCGCCCTCGCCGCCAACGCCGGCTTCACCGTCGTGCAGATGCCCGACCCGCAGGGGCCGCCGGTCACGGTCGGGATCTGGTATCCCACCGACGCCCCGGCCGCGCCCATGATCCTGGGCCTTGGATCCCAGACCGTGGCCAAGGGCGCGCCCCTGGCCGGCGACCACCTGCCCCTGGTGGTGATGTCGCACGGCAACGGCGGGGTGTTCAGCAGCCACGCCGACACCGCCCAGGCCCTGGCCGAGGTCGGGTTCGTGGTCGCCGCCCTGACCCACAGCGGCGACAACTATCGCGACCAGAGCCGGGCCACCGACGCGGCCAACCGGCCGCGCCAGCTGTCGCTGCTGATCGACTACATGCTGACCGCCGCGCCGATGAAGGCGGCCATCGATCCCGATCGGGTCGGCGCGTTCGGCTTTTCGGCCGGCGGCTTCACGGTGCTGGTCGCGGCGGGGGCCAGACCCGACCTCAAGACGGTCGGTCCGCACTGTCAGGCCCATCCGGACTATTTCGACTGCAAACTGATGAAGGATCATCCGCCGCCGGCCGACGCGCTGCAGGCCAGCTGGATCCACGACGCCCGGATCAAGGCCGTGGTCTCCGCCGCCCCGGCCCTCGGCTACAGCCTGGACGTCAGCCAAGTCACCCTGCCCCTGCAGCTTTGGCGGGCCGAGAACGACCAGATCCTGCCCGATCCGTTCTACGCCACCGCGGTGCGGACCCGCCTGCCCAAGGCTCCTGACTATCATCTGGTCGCCAAGGCCGGGCACTTCGACTTCCTCGCCCCCTGCAATGACGAGAACAAAACCTCGGCGGCGTTCATCTGCTCCAGCGCCGCAGGGTTCGATCGGGCGGCGTTCCATCGCGATTTCGACGCCAAGGTGGTGGGATTCTTCACGGCCAATCTGGCAGCACAGCGGCCATAACAAGAAACACGTATAAGAATATTATTTATAAGGACGCAACTTATAGGCTATTGTGGTTAAGCTGTTTCGAGTTTTCGAAGGGGGCGAGCCATAATGAAAAATCTGGCGTTGGTATGTTGCCTTGTTACGTTGGGCGGTTGCACCACCATAGGCGGTCAGCCGCTCGCGTTGCCAAAGACACCCGGCGAAGCAGCAACAAGCTATGGCTATGTTCCCTTGGACCCGCTCTCGATCTCCACTTCGAAGTTGGCGGATAGCTGCATGGAACCAACGACTGAGAGAGTGCCGCTGCTGGAAGCGTTGCCTGATCTTGCGATCAGATTTGCCGTCGCGAAATTTGATGGCTCGGGCGGCTTAACCTTTGGTCCCTCGAAAACAACTGTTGCAAAGGGCTCCTACAGAGCCGTTCTCGACTACGTCAACGTGGATGCCGTGCCTGTCGATTTTCTCGTCAGAAAGTATGTAATGTGGACCTCTGATGGAAAGCACGCGAGTGCCGGCGGTGCATGGGTCCCCGTAAGCGCGCCTCTCGATGACGCCCGGATCGTCACTAACTTCGATGCTCGCCTGATCGACTCCCGAAACGAAAAATCTGCGCTTACCGACGAAGAAGCGCGGTCGTTCGAGAGAGTAACAATTCCTGTTTATGTCGGCGTTGGCCTCAGATTGTCAGCGGACGTCACTGCGCTCAAAGGCGGCATCACCTTGAGCGGCCTTGGAATCATCGGCGCTCAGGCCGAAGCGGACAATCTGACCGGCACTCTGACCGTCCAAACCTTAGGCGTAAATGGCAAGTCTATTGCCGTAGGCCTGCCGTTGCCAAACAAGCTCGACCAGACCACCATTGAATCCGGCATTCTTGCGATCGGCAGCAGTCGCGCGATGCTCTACACGGCGGGTGCCCCGGGCGAGCAAGTCACTGCGACGCCACGCGTTGTCGGCCTCTACAGCCCTATCGGTTCCGACCCGCGATTGATCAATGCTGTGTATTCCGAGTTGTCGCGAGAACGACCACAATGGCCTTGGCCTTGTCGGCTAAAAAAGTCCTGACGAGGGTCAGTTGCGGACGCGTTTTTCTGGTGCCCTGGGAGTGCGACGTTTTCACCGCTCAATCGCCCCCTAATACATCCCTAATTTCATGCCTGGTTAACGCTGTCGGCGGAGGATGAAACCTCACCTCCGAGGACCGATTTGCGTAGCCTGATCGCCGCCGTCGAACGTATCGATCCGCTGACCATCTTCGGTCGCGTCGCCGCCGTGAACGGCCTCCTGATCGAGGCTCGCGGCGGGCTGACCCGGCTCGCCGTCGGCGCCCGGGTCGAGATCGAGCGCCTGGGCCTGCCGGTGCTGCCGGCCGAGGTGGTCGGCTTCCGCGAGACCCGCGCCCTGCTGATGCCGTTCGGCCCCGTCGAGGGCGTGGCCCCCGGCGCCGTGATCAAGATCATGCCCGAAGGCGCCGTGGTCCGCCCGACCAAGGCCTGGCTGGGCCGGATCATCAACGCCTTCGGCGAGCCCATAGATGGGCTCGGGCCGCTGCCGCAGGGCGAGGTCCCTTACCCCCTGAAGACCCCCCCGCCGCCGGCCCACGCCCGCGGCCGGGTGGGCGAGCGCATCGACCTGGGCGTGCGGTCGCTGAACGTCTTCACCACCACCTGCCGCGGCCAGCGCCTGGGCATCTTCGCCGGCTCGGGCGTCGGCAAGTCCGTCCTGCTGTCGATGCTGGCCAAAGAGGCGACCTGCGACGCCGTCGTGGTCGGCCTGATCGGCGAACGCGGCCGCGAGGTCCGCGAGTTCATCGAGGAGACCCTGGGCGAGGAAGGCCTCAAGCGCGCCATCGTCGTGGTCGCCACCTCGGACGAGCCGGCCCTGACCCGCCGCCAGGCCGCCTACATGACCCTGGCGATCAGCGAGTTCCTGCGCGACCAGGACCTGGAAGTCCTCTGCCTGATGGACTCGGTGACCCGCTTCGCCATGGCCCAGCGCGAGATCGGCCTGGCCGCCGGCGAGCCGCCGACCACCAAGGGCTACACCCCCACCGTCTTCACCGAGCTGCCCAAGCTGCTCGAGCGCGCCGGCCCAGGCCCGATCCGTCCCGACGGCACCACGGCGGCCCCGATCACCGCCCTGTTCACCGTGCTGGTCGACGGCGACGACCACAACGAGCCGATCGCCGACGCCACCCGGGGCATCCTGGACGGCCACATCGTCATGGAGCGGGCCATCGCCGAACGCGGCCGCTTCCCGGCGATCAATGTCCTGAAGTCGATCAGCCGGACCATGCCGGGCTGCCAGACGCTGGAGGAGCGTGAGGTGGTCAAGGCCGCTCGCCAGACCCTGGCGGCCTATTCGAACATGGAGGAGCTGATCCGCATCGGCGCCTACCGCGCCGGGGCCGATCCGATCATCGACCGCGCCATCCGCCTGAACCCCGCCGTCGAGGCCTTTCTTAGCCAGACCCCGGACGAGGCCACCAGCCTCGACGACAGCTTCGGCTACCTCGCCCACATCCTGCAGAGCGACGCCGCCTAGATGGGAAACCTGGCATGACCAAGTGGGCCGACTCCCTGATCCGCATCTCGAACCACGAGGTCGAGACCCTGCAGAAGCGCCTGGCCGACATCGTCGAGCGCCGCCAGACCGCCGAGATGAAGGTCGCCACCCTGGACGCGGAGTCCGAGGCGGAAGCCATGCAGGCCCAGGGCGACGTCGAGGCCGGCTGGTACATGATCGGCTTCCGCCAGGGCTCGAAGATCCGCCGCGACCAGGCCTTGCTCGAGATCGACCAGATCCTGATCGAGGAGGCCGGCGCCCGCGACGCCCTGTCCCTGGCCTTCGAGAACCTCAAGAAATACGAGCACGTCGCCGAGGCCGCCAAGGTCGCCAAGGCCAAGCTGGCCGGCAAGCTGGAAACCGCCGCCCTGGACGAACTGGGCCTGCGCCGGATGGTGGTCGGTGGGCGGTAGGCGCGACAGCCTCTATTCGCCGCGTCCGGGGCTGGGGACAGGCGCATGCGCCTGTCCCCGTCCGCCGCCCCTGCCCCGTCTCGGCCGCCGCGCGGTCCTGACCGGCGCCCTGGCCCTGTCCGCCTGCGGCCCCCAGGTCGCCAAGAGCCAACCCGCCCCCCTGCCGCCGCTGAAGAGCCTGGCGCCGTTCCGGATCGGCAGCTGCGTCCAGGCCCTGCACCTGGACGACCCCGCCCTGGCCGCCCTGCTGGCCCGCGAGGTCAGCCAGCTGACGCCCGAATGGCAGATGAAGATGGAGTACATCGTCCAGCCGGACGGATCCTTCCGCTTCGACGCTCCCGACCGCATCGCCGCGTTCGCCCGCGCCCACGGCATGGGCCTGCTGGGCCACACCCTGGTCTGGTACGCCCAGGCGCCGGAGGCCTTCGCGCGGCTGGACGAGAACCGCATCGGCTTCGCCGACGCCTATCGCAACTACATCCTCGCCGTGGCCGGCCGCTATCGCGGTCAGGTGGTCGGCTGGGACGTGGTCAACGAGGCGGTGGCCGAGGACGGCGCCGGCTGGCGCGACAGCCTGTGGGCCCAGCGCCTGGGCGCCTTCGACCACATCGCCCTGGCGTTCCGCACGGCTCGCGAGGCCGAGCCGGACGCCCCGCTGCTGCTGAACGACTACAATCTCGAATACTATCCGCGCAAGCGCGCCACCTTCCTGAACCTGGCCGAACGGCTGCTGGCCTCGGGCGCGCCGCTGACCGGCCTGGGAACCCAGATGCACGTGGCGGCCGACCTCGCCCCGGGCGAGATCACCCGGATGATCCGCGAACTGGCCAGCCTGGGCCTGCCGATCCACGTGTCCGAGCTGGACGTGTCGCTGACCCGGTCGGAGAACAAGCTGCTGTCGCGCGCCGAGCTGCAGCGCCGCCAGGCGGCCGTCTATGCCGAAGCCGCCGAGGCCTTCATGGCCCTGCCCGAACGCCAGCGCTTCGCCTTCACCGTCTGGGGCCTGCGCGACCGCGATTCGTGGCTGACGGCAGAGAACGCCGCCGACGCTCCGGCCGTCTTCGACAACGCCGGTCGGCCCAAGGCCGGGGCCGAGGCCCTCGCGGCGGCGTTCCGGGGGATAGGGGCGACCTAATAAATGGTTGTCATCCCGGAAGCCTCGCAGAGGCTGTCCGGGATCCAGGGGACTGGGCAAGAGCGGTGCGGTTCACCTGGGTCCCGGCTCTCCGCTTCGCTGCGGCCGGGATGACAACTGTTGGCTCTCTTACTTGGGCTCTGGACCTAACCCGCCGCCCCGCCCGCCGGCTCGTCGTCGCCGTCCGAGCTGAGCGTCCGGGCCAGGGCCAGGATCTGCCGGCGCTGGGCCGGCGGCAGCTGCGGCACCAGAGAGGCCAGCTCCACGCCCTCCTCGGTGGCCATGAACCGGCGCACGGCCTGGGTTCGCTGGTCGCCGGCGCCGTCCGCCTCGGGCGGCATGCCCTCGAAGAACCAGGCCACCGAGGTCTGCAGAGTCACGGCCATGCCGTAAAGCTTGGACGCGCTGACGCGGTTGGTCCCGCGCTCGTACTTCTGCAGCTGCTGGAAGGTGATGCCCACGCTGTCGGCCAGTTGCGTCTGGCTCAGGCCCATGGATTTGCGGCGCATCCGGATGCGCGCGCCCACATGGATATCGACGAGGTGAGGTTCTTGATCGGCGGCCAAAATGCGTCTCCGGCTGGAGGCTCGACAGGCCTCCTGCCGCTTAGACGCCGGGGATCGACCCCGCCCTCAAGCTTTGTGACGTATTTTCGTCGACCGCGTTATTCGGTCGCAGGGGTGAGGGTTCAGGCGATCGGGCCTTGGACTTTGGTTTTCGCATCGCTCTTGCGGAAAACCGGCGTCCACTTTTCCGCGCGATGCTCTAGCCCTGAACGGGCGGCCGGGTGACGGTCGCCACCGCGTGGTCGGCGTCGCTGGCCTGGCGCAGGGCGCGCAGGTCTTCGCTGATCCGGAAGATGGCGACGTAGAACTCACAGAAGGCGCGCCACAGCAGCACCATGGCGGCGGCGACCAGCAGGCCGGCGATCAGCACCGGGAAGGCCAGCAGCAGCGACTGCAGGCCGGGCTCCTTCAGCGCCAGGCCGACGGCGGCGCCGACGACGGAGAAGGCGAACAGGGCCACCACGCCCAGGCCGGCCCAGTAGATCAGGTGAATCACCGGCCCGGTGACGAGGCGGTCGAACGTCAACAGGTCCCAGAACAGGCCATTGGAGCCACGCGCCTTGGAATTTCTGGCCGGAGCCATCCGACACCCCTCATGTCAGCGGGAGCTCCGCCGGGTACTGGCCCATCGCTAGCAGCGCGAAGCCCGCTCGGCAATGCCGAGCGGGCTCCTGGTCGTTCCGACGACGCCGGATGGTTATTGCGGCTTGGCGCCGGCCAGGGTGGCGTCGATCTGCGCCTTGGTGGCCGTGGTCTGCAGGCCGCCGGTGGCGGCGGCGCTGAAGCTGGCCTTGGGCAGGGCGAACTTCTTGTCGCCGCTGGTCACGACGACATTGGTCGAGCCGTCGGCGCCGGCCGTGGTGCCGGCGATGGTGCCGACCACCGCGCCCGAGGGGTCCTTGACCTCGGAGCCGACCTTCAGGTCCAGGGCGACATTGGCCGAGGACGGCGTGCCCGCCGCGTCGGCGTCAGCCGCCGTCGTGCCGGCCGTGCCCGCGGTGCCGGTCGCGCCGGTCGAGGCCGCCGCGCCCGTGGCCGGGCTGGCCGGCGTGGCCGGAGACGCCTGCTCGCCGGTCGACGGCGAGGCGGGCGTGGCCGGAGTGGCCGAGGTCGTGCCAGACGGGGTGGTCTGGGCCGACGGCATGGTCTGGCCGGACGGCGTCGTGGCGCCGGTGGCCGGAGTCGAGGAGGAACCCGTCGTCTGGGCGAAAGCGGCGCCGGCCAGCGAAAGAGTGGCGGCGGCGGCGAACATGGCGATCTTGGTTTTCATCAGTAGCGCTCCGTCGTGAAGGCCCCCGCCTTGCCAAACCGAACGCGACCTATCGGCAACGGTTCCGAAATAGTCGGTAACAAGGCGTGACCATTTCAGGGCGCTTCCAGGCTTTTTCCGGGCAAAGCTTGAAACGCAGGGGCCGGAGCGCCCTAGACCATTCCCACTGTGCGCAGGCGGGCGCGGGGATGGATTTCGTTCTGGCTCATCACCACGGTCTGGCCGCGGAAGCGCTCGATGATCGAGCGGACATAGGGCCGCACGCCGGGGCTGGTCAGCAGCACGGCGCTGTCGCCGGACATGGCGGCGCGGTCGAAGGCGTCGCGCACGCCGCGGATGAAGTCCTGCAAGCGCGAGGGCGCCAGGGCCAGCTGCTTGTCCTCGCCCGGCCCGACCAGGGCCTCGGCGAAGGCCTGCTCCCACTCGGCCGACAGGGTGATGATCGGCAGGGCGCCGTCGTCGCCGCGGTTGGCCCAGCACAGCTGGCGGCCGAGGCGGGCGCGGACCTGCTCGACCAGCTGGATGACCGAGGCGGTGTGCGGGGCGGCCTCGCCGATGCCTTCCAGGATCTGCGGCAGGTCGCGGATCGACACGCGCTCCTTCAGCAGGGCCTGCAGCACGCGCTGGATGGTGGTGGCGCTGACCACCGAGGGGATCAGGTCGTCGACCAGCTTCTTCTGGCCCTCGGGCAGGTCCTTCAGCAGCTTCTGCACCTCGGCGTAGGAGAGCAGGTCGGCCATGTTCTCCTTGAGGATCTCGGTCAGGTGCGTGGTCAGCACGGTGGCCGGATCGACGATGGTGTAGCCGCGGAAGGTGGCCTCCTCGCGCATGGCCTCCTCCACCCAGGTGGCGGGCAGGCCGAAGGCGGGCTCGCGCACGTGCTCGCCCGGCAGTTCCACCTGGCCGCCGCGCGGGTCCATGGCCATCAGGCAGCCCAGGCGCACCTCGCCGGCCCCGGCCTCCATCTCCTTGATGCGGATGGCGTAGCCCTGGTTGGCCAGGCGCATGTTGTCCAGGATGCGGACCGGCGGCATCACGAAGCCGAACTCGGTGGCCAGGGTCTTGCGCAGGGCGCGGATCTGGTCGGTCAGCTTGCGGCCGTCCAGGTCGTTGATCAGGGTCAGCAGGCCGTAGCCCAGCTCGATCTTGACGTCGTCGATGGCCAGGGAGGCGCTGATCGGCTCCTCTTCCGGCTCGGCCGACGCTTCGGCCAGGGCGGCCAGGGCGGCGGCGTCCAGCGGCTGCGGCTCCTTGGCCTTCTGGGCGCGACGATAGGCCAGGTAGCCCGAGCCCACCGCCAGGGCGGCGAACGGGATGATCGGCATGCCCGGAATCAGGGCGATGACCCCGGCCGAGGCCGAGACCATGCCCAGGGCGACCGGGTTCATGGCCAGCTGGGTGGTCAGGGCCTTGTTGGCGCTGCCCTCGACGCCGGCCTTGGACACCACCATGCCCGCGGCGATCGAGATGATCAGGGCCGGGATCTGGCTGACCAGGCCGTCGCCGATGGTCATCAGGGTGTAGGAGGCCGAGGCCTCGCCGATCGGCATCTTGTGCTGGACGACGCCGATCAGGATGCCGCCGACGATGTTGATGGCGGTGATGATCAGGCCGGCGACGGCGTCGCCCTTCACGAACTTTGACGCCCCGTCCATGGCCCCGAAGAAGGTCGATTCCTGCTCCAGGTCCTTGCGGCGCTGCTTGGCGGTGTCCTGGTCGATCAGGCCGGTCGACAGGTCGGCGTCGATGGCCATCTGCTTGCCGGGCATGGCGTCCAGGGTGAAGCGGGCCGCCACTTCGGCGATCCGGCCCGAACCCTTGGTGACGACCATGAAGTTCACCACCACCAGGATGATGAAGACGATCACCCCGATGACGAAGTTGCCCTGCATCATCAGGTTGCCGAAGGCGGCGATCACCGCCCCGGCCCCGTGCGAGCCTTCCTGGCCATGGCCGAGGATCAGGCGCGTGGAGGCCACGTTCAGCCCCAGGCGGTAGAGGGTGGCGACCAGCAGGACGGTCGGGAACGAGGTGAATTCCAGCGGCTTCTTGATCAGCACCGCGGTCATCAGGATCAGGACCGAGCCGGTCACCGAGATGGCCAGCAGCAGGTCCAGCAGCATCGGCGGGACCGGGATGATCAGCAGGACGATGATGCCCACGACGCCCAGGGCCAGTCCCATTTCGCCGCGCAGGATCCCTTCCCACAGCGACTTGGCGCTGGGGATCGAGGTGGCGGCCTTGGGGACGGCGGCGTCAGCCATTCAAGTCTTCGATCCTGTTGCCCAGCTTTGGCGAGTGGAGCGATTTGCGCGAAGTCGCCAGGGGTCTTAATCGAAATTAGCTATGTTGGGCGCCGGACCGATGGTCGCGGCGCCCGAACGGGGTTCACGGTCCTCAGGCGGCGGCCACCCCGCCCTGCGGCGGCGGCACCGACACGCCGGCGTCGGAATATTCCTTGAGCTTGTTGCGCAGGGTGCGGATCGAGATGCCCAGGATGTTGGCCGCGTGGGTGCGGTTGCCCAGGCAGTGCTCCAGCGTCTCGATGATCAGGTGCTGCTCGACCTCGGCCACGGTCGAGCCGACGAAGGTGCGTGACACGGCGTCGGCGGCCATCTGGGCGCCGCGGGCCACCGCCACGTCCGGGGCGGGGGACAGGGGCTGGCCGTCCGGCAGGCGGATGGCGAACTCCTCGATCTCCGCGCCTGGCGACAGCAGCACCGCGCGGTGCATGGCGTTCTCCAGCTCGCGGACGTTGCCCGGCCAGCGGTGGGCGATCAGCCGGCGCTTGGCCTCGGCCGAGATCGGCTTTTCGGCGACGCCGTTGGCGGCCGAGTACTTCTTCACGAAGTGCTCGCACAGGGTGATCACGTCGCCCGGGCGCTCGCGCAGCGGCGGCAGGCGCAGGTTCACGACGTTCAGGCGGTAGAGCAGGTCCTCGCGGAACGTGCCGTCCTTCACCGCCGCGGCCAGGTCGCGGTTGGAGGTGGCCAGGATGCGGATGTCGACCTTGACCGGCTTGGAGCCGCCGACCCGGTCGATCTCGCGCTCCTGGATGGCGCGCAGCAGCTTGGCCTGCAGACGGGCGTCCATCTCGCTGATTTCATCCAGCAGCAGGGTGCCGCCGTTGGCCTCCTCGAACTTGCCCACGCGGCGGGCCACGGCGCCGGTGAAGGCCCCCTTCTCGTGGCCGAACAGCTCGCTTTCCAGCAGGTTCTCGGGGATGGCGGCGCAGTTGACGCTGATGAACGGCGCCTTGGCCCGACGCGACTTGGCGTGGACGTAGCGCGCCATGACCTCCTTGCCCGAGCCGCTTTCGCCGGTGATCAGGATCGAGGCTTCCGACGGGGCGACCTGGTCGGCCAGGCGGATGACGCCTTCCATGGCCGGGTCGCGGACGATCATCGGGCGGTTGTCGTCGGTGACGGCGGCCAGGACCGCGGCGATCAGCTCGGCGTCCGGCGGCAGCGGGATGAATTCCTTGGCACCGGCCTTGATCGCCGCGGCGGCCCGCATCGGGTCGGCGTCGACGCCGCAGGCCACCACCGGCACCCGGATCCGCTCGGACTCGTTGGCGGCGATCAGGCCGGCGATGTCGAGCGTGTACTCGACCATCAGCAGGTCGGCCCCCTGCCCGGCCCGCAGCGCGTGGGTCGCCGCGTCCGTGGTCTCCACGTGCGAGACCTTGGCCCCGGTGTTCATCGCCATCTTCACGGCGACCGAGAGCTGTCCGTTCAGTTTTCCGACGACCAGGAGGCGCATCGTTTTCTCTCCGTTGGGGCCTTCGTGCCCCGGCAGTTCAACTGTTTAAGCGGTGCTCGGCGGCGTCCGGCGTCAGCCGGCGGCGTCGCCGTCCTTGATGATTTCCGTCATGGTCACGCCCAGGCGCTCATCGACGACGACGACCTCGCCGCGGGCCACCAGGCGGTTGTTCACATAGATGTCGATCGCCTCGCCGACCTTGCGGTCCAGTTCGAGGATGCTGCCGGCCTGCAACTGCAGCAGTTGCGCCACCGACATGTGGGCGCGGCCCAGCACGGCCGAGATGTTGACCGGCACGTCGAAGACCGGCGCCAGGTCGGACGCGATCTTGTCGCTGAGTTCGACCGGCATTTCGGAGGCCAGCATGCTGCCGCCGAATTCGTCGAGGGTGAGGTTGTCTTCGGACATGGCGGTCAGCCTTCGCTAGGCGCAAGAGGTTCGGCGTGGAGACCCTCGGCCGCGATGGCGGCTTCGAGGGCTTGGGTGACGCGGGCGGCCGCGTCGGCGGGATCGAAGGCCGCGCGGCCGTCGCCCCAGTCGAGGAGGAAGGCGGCGGGCGGCACGGCGTCGGCCCGGGCGACGATCTGGCCGGGGAAGCCAATGGCCTGGGCGGTCTGCTCCAGGGCGGCCTGGGTGCGCTCGACCAGATGCGGGGCGACGCGGACGGTCAGCTTGGGGCTGGCCTCCACCTCGCGGGCCAGGGCGACCAGGGCCGCCTGGGTCGGGGCATCGGGGAACTGGTCCAGGGCGGCGTCGGCGATGGCCCGGCCGCAGGCCAGGGCCAGCATCGCCGAGCCCTCGCGGTGCTCGTGGGCGACGGCGGCCAGGGTCGAGAAGGCGCTGTGGATCGCCTGGCCGACGGTATTGAGGGCCAGGGCGGCCTCGCGCTCGGCCTGGGCGACGGCCGACTGCTCGCCGGCGGCGTAGGCCTCGGCCTTGGCCTCTTCCAGTTCTTCCAGGGTGAAGTTCTTCTTCACTCGCGGCGGCGCGGTCATGCCGCCGTGGTCGTCGAACACGGTGTCGAAGGTGAAGCGCTTGTGGGCGATGTCGGTCATTCAGCCATCCCCCTAGTAGATCAGTTCGTCTTCGGCGCCGGCGCCGGCCAGCATGATCTCGCCCTTGGCGGCCAGGTCCTTGGCGACCTGCACCATGGCGACCTGGGCCTGGTCGACGTCCTTCAGGCGGACCGGGCCCATGCTTTCCATGTCCTCGCGCATGATCTTCGAAGCGCGCTCCGACATGTTGGAGAAGAACATCTCGCGCAGCTTGTCCGAGGCGCCCTTCAGGGCCAGGGCCAGCTGCTCCTTGCCGGTGGCGCGCAGCAGGGTCTGGACGCCGCCCGGGTCGAGCTTGCTGAGGTCCTCGAACACGAACATCAGGGCGCGGATGCGCTCGGCGGCCTCGCGGTTGCGCTCTTCCAGGGCCGCGATGAACCGAGCCTCGGTCTGGCGGTCGAAGTTGTTGAAGATCTCGGCCATCATCTCGTGGCTGTCGCGCTTGGAGGTGCGCGCCAGGTTCGACATGAATTCGGTGCGCAGGGTCTGCTCGATCTTGTCGAGGATCTCGCGCTGGACCGGCTCCATCCGCAGCATGCGGGTGACGCATTCCAGGGCGAAGTCCTCCGGCAGCGAGGCCAGCACGCGGGCGGCGTGGTCGGACTTCACCTTGGACAGCACCACGGCGACGGTCTGCGGATATTCGTTCTTCAGATAGTTGGCGAGCACCGCCTCGTTCACGTTGCCCAGCTTGTCCCACATGGTCCGACCCGCGGGACCGCGGATCTCTTCCATCAGCTGGTCGACCTTCTCCGGCGGCATGAAGGCCGACAGCAGGCGCTGGGTCTGCTCGTAGGAGCCCATGATCGCGCCGGTCGAGCTCATGCCCGAGACGAACTCGACCAGCAGCTCTTCCACGACCGAGGCCGAGACCGTGCCCAGGCCGGCCATGGCCTGGGAGACTTCCTTGATTTCCTCGTCGTCCAGGGCTTCCCAGATCGCGGTGTGCTCTTCGCCCAAGGCGAGCAGCACGATCGCGGCCTTCTCGGGACCGGCCAGCTTCTTGACGTCGTTGACGGAGCTCTTCATCGCCTACTCCGACTCGTGCAGCCAGGAGCGGAGGATCGCGACGGACTCGTCGGGGTGCTTGTCGACGAACTCCGAGACCCGCTTGATCGACGAGGCCTTCACCTGGCCTTCGATCTTGGCGATGTCGATGCGCTGGTCCATGTCGCCGGGGCCGGCGATGGCGATGGGCTCGCCCGTCTGGTCGACGACCACTTCCTGGGTCGAGCCGTCCGACAGGGTGACCATGCGGGTCACCTGCGGGCCGTTCAGCGCCAGGCCCAGCGGGGTCGGCGGCGGGCTCATCAGGCTCTTCAGGAACGGGCGGACCGCGAACAGCAGGATCAGCAGGGCCACGACCGCCAGCACGGCCAGTTCGGCGATGCGCATCAGGTCGTTCTTGTCCATGCCGTCCATCAGCCCGGCCTTGCCCAGGCCCTGGTCCTCGGGTTGCGGGAAGCGGACATTGACCACCGAGACCTGGTCGCCGCGGGCCTGGTCGAAGCCGACGGCGGTCTTCACCAGCTGCTCCAGCTGGGCCATCTCGGCGGCGGTGCGGGGGGTGTAGGCGCCCGGCTTGCCGTCCTTGCCCGGAGGGGCGGTGATGCCGTCGACGGCCACGGCGATGGCCACCTTGCGGACCGCGCCCGGCTCCTGGACCGTGGTCCTGGTGCTTTCCGAGATCTCGTAGTTGGTGACGCTCTCGTTGCTGTCCTGCTTGGAGCCCAGCGGCTGGAAGCCGTTCGGGGTCTGGCCCGGGATGTTCTGGGTCGAGGTGACGCCGCCGGTGTCGTCGTTCTTGGTCTCGCTGGAATTGTTGGCGTTGGTGCTTTCCGAGCGGATGACCTGGCCGTCCGGGTCGAACTTGCGCTCCTGGGTGGTGACGCGGTTCAGGTCGAGGTCGGCGGTGACGTTGACGCGCGCCTTGCCCGGGCCGAGCACGCCGTCGATCATGTCCTTGACCGTCTTGGCGATGCGGCCCTCGGCCTCGCTCTTGGCGTCCTGGGCCAGCTTGCCGGCCAGGCTCTCGTCGTTGCCGGCCGACAGGGTCTTGCCGTGCTGGTCGATGACGTTGACGGCGTCGGGCTTCATGCCGGCGACCGAGCCGGCCACCAGGTTCTGGACGGCGCGGACCATGTCGGCCGACGGCTCGCGGCCGGTGCTGATGGTGACGGCGGCGGTCGGCTTCTCGGCGTCTTCCTCGAACAGCTGGCGCTTGGGGATCACCAGGTGGACGCGGGCGGCGCGCACGCCGTCCCAGCCCTGGATGGTGCGCTCAAGTTCGCCCTGCAGGGCGCGCTGGCGGTTCAGCTGCTGGACGAAGTCGGTCTGGCCCAGCGCGCTGCCGGTGTCGAAGATCTCGTAGCCGACCGAGCCGGAGGTCACCAGGCCCTTGGTGAAGATCAGCTGGCGGGCGGCGTTGACCTTGTCGCGGGCGACATAGATCGTCGAGCCGTCGCTCTTGGTCTCGTACTTGATGCCGGCGGTGTCGAGCGCCTGGGTGGCGGCGGCGGATTCCTTGGGGTCGACATTGGACAGCAGCAGCTCGTTGGGCTGCTTGCTCATCATCATCATCACGGCGGCGATCACGGCGATCGCGCCCGCGGCGACGCCGATCAGGGCGGCCAGCCGGCCGACGCCGAACCTTTGAATCGCGCTGAGGAACTTATCCAACCTACGCCCTACCCCTGAACGGCGCTCCCGAAGGGAACGCCAGCCGCCGCGCGCCGGAGCACGCCGTCGCTAGGCAGGATTTACCCAGTGCAAGGTAAACGGGTCGTTTACAAAGGCCCGCTCCAAGGGGGACTCGGGGGCGCCAAAAGGTCGCGGCCGCGCCCCTGGGGGACGCGGCCGCTGAACTGTTCGACAGGGTCGCCAAGGGGCCGAAACCCCTGTGCGCCTTGGACTTTCGAGCCCGCCGACTAGCGGTACTGCTGAAGGCGCGTGGTCCGCAGACCCGCCAGGCCGTGACGGTCGATCGATTGTTGCCAGGCGAGGAACTCCTCGTTGGTCAACTTGTACCGATCGCACGCCTCGTCGAGCGAGAGGAGACCACCGCGAACGGCGGCCACCACCTCGGCCTTGCGCCGGATGACCCAACGCTGGGTTTCCGGAGGCGGCAAGTCGGAGAGAGTCAGCGGCGCGCCGGTCGGACCGATCACGTACTTCTCACCCCGGCTGTTCGTGCGCTGCTGCTGCAACATGGCTTTACGCCTTTCCCACAACCATCACTGTTGGAGAGGAATATAGGCGCCGGGAAATAACAGGCGCTTAATTCCAATAGTAAAGAAAGGCTGAAACACGATACCTTCCCCTTACTCCCGTGATGTATCAATGTGACACAGGACAATTAAGGTCAGTTAAGACCTGTAATTACCGTTTAATGCTCAGAAGCTCTTCTAGCATCTGGTCAGCGGTGGTGATGATCTTCGACGAAGCCGAATAGGCTCTCTGTGTCGTGATCAGACCGGTGAACTCCGTCGACAAGTCGACGGTCGAAGCTTCCAGCGTGGACGGAGCAATCGAGCCCGCGCCGCCGCCGCCTGGAGTCTTCAAGCTATAGGTGCCGCTTTCGTTGGTGACGCGATATGCATTTCCGTTCACCCCCTTCAAGCCGTTGGGGTTCGAGAAGGTCGCGATCGCTACCTGTGCGATCCGGCGGGTCACGCCGTTATCGAAGATCGCCGAGACATAGCCCTGGTCGTCGACTTCGATATTGGTCAGGTTGCCGAAGGCCGTGCCGTTGGTGTTGACCGACTGGACCACCGACTGGCTGTTGAACTGGGTCAGACCGCCGGCCGCGCTGGCCAGATCGACCTGCAGGGTCTGGGCGTCGATGCCCAGGCCGTCGGCCCAGCGCGGCGCCGTGCCGGTGGCCAGCGGATCGGAAGCGCCGATGCTGATCGCGGTCGGGGTGATCCCGCCGAACAGGTTGCCGACCGAGGCCAGCTTGCCGTCGGTGGTGAAGGTCACCTTGCCGCTGGCGATCTGACCGTTGGTGTTGTTGTCCAGATCGCCCGGCTTGGCGCGCAGTTCGGCGAACCATTCGTTCGGACCTGGGCCCTTCAGCAGCGACAGGGTGACCGTGCGCTGGCCGCCCTTGGAGTCCGAGACCGGGATCTGGATCTCGAAATCCGGCTTGACGCCCGTGGTGTTGTCCTCGGCGTAATCCGACATCGAGCGGGTCGTCGGGTCGTAGGCGCCGCTCGACACGGCCTGGGCCTTGGTGTCCAGACCCAGAGCCGAAAGGTTCACGGTGTGCGTGCCGTCGGTGACGGTGGTGGTGCTGGGCGGGCCCGCCGAGCCGGTGGGCAGGTAGCCGGTCAGCGCGCCAGTGGCCGGGTTGTAGGTGGCCACGCCGGTGGAGAACACCGCGCCGGCGCGGCTGATCGAAACGGCGTATTCGTCGCCGTTGCCGGTCGGGCTGTACGAGACCTTGTAGTCCACGGCCGGCGACGAGACCGGCGCTTCGACCACGGCGGTCTTGGTCACCACGGCGTTGGCCGCGGCCGAGACGGGCTGTTCCGAGCGCAGGTTGGCGTTGACGCCGACCCGGGTGGTCTTCTCGGCGGTGCCGCCCACGGTGCCGACATTGATCGACGACAGTTGGGTCAGGTCCGACGGGTCGGGCGTGATCGTGCCGGTCACCGGGTCGGCCAGCCAGCCTTGCAGATAGAGGCCGGCGTCGTTCTTCAGATAGCCCAGGTTGTCGAGCTGGAACGAGCCGGCGCGGGTAAACGAGCGGGTGTCGGTGGCGGTCAGGCCTTCCGGCTTCTCGGTGCCGACGAAGAAGCCCGAGCCGGCGATCGACAGGTCCAGGTTCGAGGTCGTGGCCTGGGTCAGGCCCTGCTGACTGACGAACTGGTGGGTCTGGGCCTTGACGCCGCCGGCGCTGTAGGTGGCGTTCTTGCTCTGGGACGTGACCAGGGTCGAGAAATTGGCCGAGCTGCGCTTGTAGCCGACCGTGTTGACGTTGGCGATGTTGTCCGAAATCGCGGCCAGGGCCGACGAGTTGGAGATCAGGCCGGAGACCCCGGCGAGCATGGCGCTGTTGATGCTCATGACTGCGATCCTGCGATGAAGTTCAAAAACGGATGGGTTTGAAGGCTCAGCGCGGTTTGCGTTTGGGTCTCTAGATCCGGCGAGGCGCCGGGGGAGACCGCGACGGCGTCGTTCTGACGCCCGTTCATCTAGTGCGTGACGGCCGTTACGTGGTCGTCGTGGTGGGGTTGGTGACGCCGATCACGGAGTCGAGCGGCACCTTGGTTTCGCCGATCCAGACCATGTTGACGCCGCTTTCGTTGGTGACCTTGGTGACGACGCCGTCGATGCGTCCCTTCGCCGTGGTCGGAATCTTCGTGCCCGCCGCGTCGGTGGCGGTCACCTTGATGGTGTATTCGCCGCCGTCGGGCTGCTTGGTGCCGTCGGCGCTCTTGCCGTCCCACTTGAAGGTGTGGTCGCCGCTCGACATGTCGTCGGGCAGGACGGTGGCGATCACCTTGTCGAACTTGTCCAGGACCTCGATCTTCACACCCGTGCCCGCGCGGCTCTGGGTGTAGCTCCAGGTCGCCTCGCCGCTCTTGAGCACCGACTTGTCGGTCTCGGCGGTGACCTGCTTGCCCATCAGGTTGACGCCCTCGCTGATGCCGCCGCTGGTGTTCATGCCCACCAGGGCCGTCAGCAGGTCGTTGGTGACCAGTTGCTGTTCGACCCCGGTCATCTGGGTGATCTGGCTGGTCATCTGGGTCGTGTCGGTGGGGGCCAGGGGATCCTGGTTCTTCAGCTGGGTGGTCAGCAGCTTCAGGAACGTCTGCTCGTTGTTGGCGAGCGAGTTCCGCGAGTTGTTGATCTTGTCGGTGGTGGCGTTGCCGGTGGCGGTGGTGGCCGTGACCATGGCGGGCTCTCCTAGATTCTGACGTCGACGCCGCTGCTGTCGGCGACACGCAGGCCGGGCAGCAGGGCGGACGGGGACAGGGTTGGGATTTCCTCGCCCAGCGCCGATCGGAAGGCGCGGCCGTGGAAAGCCTGACGGCCGTTCTCGCCGTCCTGGAAGTTGAAGAAGGCGTTCTGGCCCTGGCCACCCTGGTTCTGGCTCGAGCTGTCGAAGCTCAGGGCGTTGTCGGCGACGTTGAAGCCGGCGGCCGCCAGGGCCTGGCGCAGCTCGCCGGACTTGCCGCGCAGGTCGGCGGCGGCGGCCGGATTGTCGAAGTTCAGGGCGGCGGTCAGCTTGCCGTCCTTGGCGATCTCGATGCGTACGTCGACGCGGCCCAGGCCTTCGGGCTGCAGCACGACGTCGAAGCGGCTGGTCTTGCCGACCACCGCCTTGCTGGCGATCTCGGTCGTCAGGTGGTTGACGGTTTCCGGACCGGCCTTGGGCGGCAGCTGGGCGGCGACGATGGGGGCCGGCGCCGCTGCCGTGCCCGGCGCGACGAAGGCCGGGGCGGCGGCTGGAGCGTCGGCGGCGGCCGTGACCGGCGCGGCGTCCTTCAGCGGCGAGCCCTGGGCTTTGGCGTGGTCCTGGGCGCCGTCACCCATCGCGCCTTCCCCGGTGGTCGCGGCGTGGGCCGCGGCGGCGACCGGGCCATGGCCGGGTTCGGCGACAGCGTCGGCGACGGCGGCCGCGACGGCGCTCGCCGTGGTGGAGGGGGTCGTCTTCGGCTCGGCGGCCTTGACCACCTTGCCGGTGACGGAGGCGACTTCCGGCGCGGCGGCCTGGGCGGCGGCGGCGGCCTGGACGGGCGCGGGTTCGGCGGGGTCGGCGGCCGGGGCGGCGATCGCGGCGACGGCGGCCTCGGCGGTCGGGATGGCGGGCGTCGTGGTCGGCGCGGGCGTGGCGGCGTCGGCCTTGGCGGTCGGCGCCGTCGAAGATGTCTTGGACTTGGCCGCCGCGGCGGCCGCGGCGAGCTCGGCGGCCGTCGCGGTCGGCGGCGCTGTCAGGGCCGGGGCGGTTTCGGCGGCGTCGGTCGCCAAAGCCTCAGCGGGCAGGGCCAGCGCCTGGACTTGCGCATCCTTGGCGACAGGAGGCACCGCGGTAGTTTCGGTCGTGACGGCCTGGGCGGAAGCCGCGGCGGCGTCCGTCGCCGGCTTGGGCGACTCGACGGCCGGCGCCTGCATGGCGGCGATCAGGGCGGCCGCGGCCAGGGCGGCGGCGTCGGCTTGGCCGGCGGTCGCATCGGCGACCGGCCCGTCGACGGCGACGGCGGCCTGGTCCTTGCTGTCGGTCTTGTCGTCCGTCTTGCCTTGGGCCGGCTTGGCGTCCGAAGCCTTGTCGGTCGCCCGGCCGTCGGCGAGCTTGATCGGAGTCTTGGGATCGGCGGCCTTGTCTGCGGCGTCCGCGACCTTGTCGGCCTTGGCGTCGGCGGCGCGGTCGGCGGCCTTGGTGTCGGACGTCTTCTTGTCCTGGGCCCGGTCGGCCGCCTTGTCCAAGGCCTTGCCGGCGTCGCGAGCGTCTCGCGTGGAGGCTTTGTCGTCCGAGGCGCCGGCGCTTCCGGCCTGGGCCAGCAGCGCGCCGAAGCCTTCGGCCGCGTCCTTGTCATAGCCGCTGGCGAGAGCCGGGGCCGAAGGCAGGACGGAAGCGGGGGCGGCGATCGCGGTCATGCGTCGATGAGGTCCACGGAGGATGGCGGCCCGAAGAGGAGACGCCTTGATCCGGACTTCCCTGAGCAACCGCCGGGCCAACTCGAAATCTAGAATTAAGTCGTTGTTTCAGTTGATATTAATCTTGCATTCACACCTTCGGATAGGCCGACCACGGCGCTTTTTGCCGGGCTGAACCGAGCGGAAAGGGCCAGGCTTGCCGCGTCGTCGCGCCCCACCCGCGGTTGGCGCCGTCCTTGCGCATGGCTTTGCGTCGCTCGCTCGACGTCAGGAACGAATTGCCATGACTTTCAATGGCTTGCACATCGCCGAAGGGGTCACCCCCCACAACGCCCGGCAGTTTTCGCCGGGCAAGGTCGCGTTGCGCCGTTCGTGGTTTGCCGAGCAGGCCGGAGAATAGACCATGTCGTTGAACACCATCTTGAACGTGGCGACCTCGGGGATGATGGCGGCCCAGACGGGCCTGCGCGTCGTTTCCGACAACATCGCCAACATCAATACCGCCGGCTATGTCCGCAAGACGATCGCCCAGTCCAACCTGGTGTCGAACGGCATGGGCGTGGGCGTCAACATCGACGCCATCAAGCGGGCCACCGACAAGTTCATGGCCGCCGCCAGCCTGAACGGCGCCTCCGACGCCGGCCGCGCCAGCGCGGTCGCCACCGCGATGGACAACGCCCAGAAGCTGTTCGGCGACCCCAGCGCCAAGACCAACTTCTTCGCGACCCTGGACGACGTCTACGCCGCCTTCTCCATGGCCGCGGACGATCCGTCCTCGACCCTGCTGCGCAGCAGCGCCATCACCAAGGTCGAGGACTTCCTCGGCGAGAGCAAGCGCATCACCTCGTCGCTGTCGAGCCAGATCAAGGACACCGACAACCGCATCGGCGCCGACGTCGATCGCGTCAACGACCTGCTCAAGCAGATCGACGCCCTGAACGTCGACATCACCCGCGCCAAGATGGCGGGCGCCGACGGCACCGGCTCGGAGAACGTCCAGAGCGGACTGATCAACGAGCTGTCGACCTACATGAACATCCAGGTCAGCGACCGCTCCAACGGCGGCGTCATGGTGCGCTCGGCCGAGGGCGTGACCCTGGCCGGCAACGGCCCCGCCACCGTCACCTACAACCAGTCGGGCCCGGCCAGCGGCTATCTCACCGTCGTCACCGCCAACAGCGGCGGCCAGGTCATGCCGCTGGCCGTCACCAACGGCGAGATCCAGGGCCTGCTGGAGCTGCGCAACAAGGAGTTGCCCAACCTTTCCGACCAGCTGGGCGAATTCGTCAGCCGCGCCGCCGAAGAGCTGAACCGCGCCTCCAACGCCGCCAGCTCGGTCCCCGCGCCAAGCAGCCTGACCGGCAAGGACACGGGCCTGGACGCCAACACCGCCTTCGCCAACTTCACCGGCAAGACGACGATCGCCATCACCAACGCCGCCGGCGCCATCGTCCAGCGCGTCGACGTCGATTTCGGCGCCGGAACCATGACCGTCAACGGCGCGGCCGGCCCGACCTTCACCAACACCAATTTCCTGACCCAGCTGAACACCGCCCTGGGCGGCACGGCCACGGCGGCCTTCACCAACGGCCAGTTGAGCCTGAACACCACGACCTCGACCAATGGCGTCGCCATCGTCGACGACGCCACCACGCCCTCGACCAAGGCCGGCAAGGGCTTTTCCCAGTTCTTCGGGCTCAACGACATCATCCGCTCGGACGGCTACTCGCCCTACGAGACCGGCATGGTCGCCAGCGATCCCAGCGGCTTCACGCCCGGCCAGACCATCACCCTGCGCCTGACCGACAGCGAAGGCAGCCGCATCCGCGACATCCAGGTGGCCATCCCGACCGGGACCGGCACGATGCAGGAAACCCTCGACGCCCTGAACTCGCGCAATTCCGGCATCGGCCTCTATGGCTCTTTCTCGCTAGGCTCGAAGGGCGAGCTGACCTTCACCTCCAACACCGCCACCCCGGTCAGCCTGTCGGTGGTCGAGGACACCACCCAGCGCGGCGTCGGCGGTCCGTCGCTGAGCCAGCTGTTCGGCGTCGGCATGAGCGAGCGCAGCACGCGCGGCGGCCTGTTCAAGGTGGATCCGGCCATGGACGCCGATCCCTCCAAGCTGCCGTTCGCCAAGCTGAACCTGACCGTGGCGGCCGGCGTCCCCGCCCTGGCGACCGGCGACGGCCGCGGCGCGCTGGCCCTGGCCAAGGCCGGCGATGTCGCCGCCGCCTTCGCCACCGCCGGCGACACCGCCGGCTCCAGCAAGACCGTGCTGAACTATGGCGCCGACTTCAGCGGCTCGATCGCCCGCAAGGCCGCCGCCGCCACCAGCCGCAAGGAAGCGGCCGACTCCGTCAAGACCGAGGTCGACGCCCAGCGCCAGTCGCAGGAAGGCGTCAACCTCGACGAGGAACTGGTCAACCTGACCACCTACCAGCAGGCGTTCAACGCCTCCGCCCGCCTGATCCAGGCGACGAAGGACATGTTCGATGTCCTCACCAATATCGTTTGAGGTTAAGCCATGACCCGCGTCTCCACCTCCGGCAATTTCGGCGTGATGACCAGCAACCTGATGCGCGCCCAGGTGCTGCAGAACGTCGCTGGCGAACAGGTCTCCAGCCAGAAGAACGCCACCGACCTGAAGGGCTACGCCAAGAACGCCGAGGTCCTGACGGCGATGAAGAGCGCCCAGGCCAAGGTGGCCGGCTTCCTGGACCAGACGACCCTGGTCTCCAACCGCCTGGACGTCCAGGACATCGGCATCGGCCAGGTCGCGGACGCCACCCAGGACGCCCGCGACGCCATCGCCAACGCCATCGCGGCCGGCAGCGCCGAGACCCTGATGCAGCAGATGAACGGCGCGTTCGGCGACGTGGTCCAGGGCCTCAACAGCAAGTTCAACGGCCGCTACGTGTTCGCCGGGGCCAAGTCTGACACCCAGCCGACCACCGCCACCAACATGACCGACCTGACCGCCGGCCCGCCGATCGCCACCCTGTTCAAGAACGACCAGTACATCACCAGCAACCGCGTCGACGACACCACCTCGGTCGCCACCGGCCAACTGGCCGACAAGCTGGGCACGGGCGTCTACGGCGCCTTCAAGCAGGTCCAGGCCTATGTCGACGCCAACGGCCCGTTCACCGGCAAGCTTACCCAGGCCCAGAGCGACTTCCTCAAGGGCCTGCTGCCCGTGTTCGACGGGGTCAAGACGGGGCTGGTCACCGCCCAGGCCCAGAACGGCCTGAACCAGAAGCGCTTCGACACCGCCAAGACCGAGCTTTCCGACCAGGCAGACACCCTGAGCACCATGGTCGGCGGCATCACCGACGTCGACATGGCCGAGGCGGTCACTCGGCTGGAGTCCGCCAAGCTGGCGGTCCAGGCCTCGGCCCAGGTGTTCGCCAGCCTGCAGAACTCGTCGCTGCTGAACGTGCTGAGGTAGGTTCGCGCGGAGGGACGCCCTGCGTCCTTCGAGGCTCGGCTACGCCTCGCACCTCAGGATGAGGACGTCAGTACAGAGTTCCTCATCCTGAGGCGCCCGCGCAGCGGGCCTCGAAGGACGCAGGGCCGCGCCGCGACACCCAAACCTCGCAAAACCGGCCTCGAACAGCTATATGCGCGCGATGGACGCCACCCTCGCCCCTGCCGCCGCCGCCCTCGCCCCGTCTTCCCTGGAGAAGGCCGTCGAGCAAGCGCGCCTGGCCGTGGGCCTGCCGGTCGGGACGCGGATCGTGGCGGCGATGTCCGGGGGCGTGGACTCCACCGTCACCGCCGCCCTGCTGGCCAAGGCCGGCTACGACGTGGTGGGCGTCACCCTGCAGCTCTACGACCATGGCGCGGCGGTCTCGCGCAAGGGCGCCTGCTGCGCGGGCCAGGACATCCTGGACGCCCGCATGGCGGCCGAGCGGATCGGCATCCCGCACTACGTGCTCGACTACGAAAGCCGCTTCAAGGAACAGGTGATCGAGGACTTCGCCGACGCCTATCTGCGCGGCGAGACCCCGATCCCCTGCGTACGCTGCAACCAGACCGTCAAGTTCCGCGACCTGCTGGACGTCGCCCGCGACCTCGGCGCCGAGGCCATGGCCACCGGCCACTATGTGCAAAGGGCGTTTGCCGGCGGCGGCAACCGACCGCAGCTGCGCCGCGCCGCCGACCCGGCCAAGGACCAGAGCTATTTCCTGTTCGCCACCACGGCCGAGCAGCTGGACTTCCTGCGCTTCCCCCTGGGCGGCATGGACAAGCCGACCGTGCGCCAGGTGGCCGCCGAGCTGGGGCTGGCCATCGCCGACAAGCCCGACAGCCAGGACATCTGCTTCGTGCCCGAGGGCAAGTACACCACGGTGATCGACCGCATCCGGCCGCAGGGCGCTTTGCCCGGCGACATGGTGCACCTGGACGGTCGCGTGCTGGGCCGCCACGAGGGCGTCACCCGCTACACCATCGGCCAGCGCCGCGGCCTCAATGTCGCCGTCGGCGACCCGCTGTTCGTGGTCCGGATCGACGCCGACAAGCGACAGGTGATCGTCGGCCCGCGCGAGGCCCTGCTGACCCGGGCCCTGTCGCTGAAGGAAGGCAACTGGCTGGGCGCTGAGGACAGCCTGGAAGCCGCCGCCGCCGCCGGCGCGCCGGTGCTGGCCCGCGTGCGCTCGACCCGCGAGCCCGTCCCGGGTCGGCTGGCCCTGGCGGACGGCGAACCGCGCCTGGTGTTCGACGGGCTGGAAGAGGGCGTCGCCCCCGGCCAGGCCTGCGTGCTGTACGATCCCGCCGATCCCGAACGCGTGCTGGGCGGCGGCTTCATCGCCGCGACCGAGCGCGCCGCGCTATAGGGGCCGACTCAGGCCGACGGTCTCTCGACACGCCAGATCCAAGATTTTTTGCCGGCTCGCACCGATGCACGCCAGGCGCGCATCGGTGCGCTTCAGCATCCTGGAGGCGGTATATTGGGCCATTATTTGACAGCGCCGATAAAAACTGACGTTCTCTCAGGGCCGTGCAGCAAAATAATCGTCGTTCGGAACCAGAAATCTCTCCCTGAGCGAGTGACATGCGAAACTTTTGTGGCATGCATACGTATCTACTGTATGCCCGCGCCAAGTTTTTGACGCGACTGTAGAATTTGGAGTTCAGGGACCATGTCTACCGCCGCCTACACTTACAAGCACCGCCAAGAACGCCATGTCTCGCTGACCCGGCTGAGCGTGATCCTGGCCAATCTTGGTCTGTGGGCCAGCCTGATTGTCGGCCTGGCGATGATCGCGCGCTGATCTCGTCGCCGATCTAATCTATGTCCTGTTCCTCGCGGAACAGGCCCTGGACCGCATAGAGGGCAGCGACCCTCAGATCGACGAACACCGACCACCGGGCGATATAGTCCAGCTCGGCGCTCCAGGACGGTTCGCCCTCCTCGCCGCGCGGCCAGATCATGCCCGGCCGCGCCTCCAGGCGCCGCGCATAGTCCGGCCGTCCCTGGCGCAGATAGGCGTCCTGCCCGGGCGACTGCGGCCGGGGACCGATCAGCGACATGTCGCCGTCCATGACATTCACGGCCGATGGCAGGTCGGCCAGTCCCGCTCGCCAGAGCACCTGGTCGAACAGGCTTCCGCCGTCGGCCGGCCGGTACAGGCGCCAGCGCCCGAACGTGCGGCCATGCAGCCCGACCGTCTTCTCGCGCACGAAAATCGGACCCCGCCGGGCGAAGCGGATCCCGATGATCATCACCAAGCCGATCGGAAGAAAGAACAGCAGCACCAGGAGCGCGCCCAGCACGTCCAGGATCCGCTTGCTTATGCTTCTGGCGGGGCCGACCACGCCTATACGCCCCGTCGCTTCGACCAACGCCAACCCCACTGCACCCTGGGCGCCCCGCCCTGAGCGCGATGCGCTCGACGGCTCAAAACGCCGAGCTTGCGTCGGGGTTCCGACACATTTGTCAAAAGCTGTGGATCAAACGATCTCGTCGAAGCCCAGGCCGATCTTGAACAGGCAATGGCCGGTCTCGTCGACCAGTCGGGCGACGTCGGGATTGGTGTCGGCCCGCGCGCGGACTCGCGTGAAGCGCCAGTCTTCCGGATCGGCGCCGGCCGGAAATACCGCCCCGTCCGCCGTCACCAGCCGATAGGCCGGCTTGGCGCGATGGACGTGGAAGCGGAAGCTCACTCGGCGGCGATCTTGGCCGAGGCCTCCAGGGCCTGGCCGACCGTCAGCGCCTGATCCTCGTGCACCACCCGGCCCAGGTCGCGGCCGTCGACGATCTGGCCGCAGGCCTCGCAGGCCAGCTTGGGATGGAAGTCGCAGCCGCAGGTCTTGTGGACGAAGTGCACCGGCCCCTTGCCCAGGCCGTAGACGTGCTGGTCGCCCCACTCGGCCATGGTCAGCAGCACCGGCGACAGGGCCCGGCCCTTGGACGTCAGCACATATTCCTGGCGCGGCGGGCGTTCCGAATAGCGGCGCGGCTCCAGCACGCCGTTGGCCACCAGGCTCTTGAGCCGGGCGGCCAGCACGTTGCGGGCCACGCCCAGGCGTTCCTGCCACTGCTCGAACCGCTTCACGCCCTGGAAGGCGTCGCGCAGGATCAGCAGGGTCCACGGATCGCCGACGACCTCAAGGGTGGCGGCGATGGCGCAGCGTTCATTGGTGTAGTCGGCGGTCCGGCCCATCACACGAAGGTGAAGCCTTACGCCGGGGAATGCAAGGGTTGCTTTTGCAGACCCACGGAGGTAAGTTTTTTATAGCAATTGACTCTCTCGGTTGCGCACTGCGCGGCGACGGCGGGAATGTCCGCATTCCTCCGTCGCCCGCTCTTTGCGGAACACCCTTGCGCCCACCACGCCGAAGAGGGTTTATTTCGCCGCGAAATTCCCAGAACGCAAAACGGGTGGAGCTCCAGCATGTCCGAGGCCTTCAAGTCTTCTGGCGACCCCATCGTCATCGTCTCGTTCGCCCGCACGCCGATGGGCGGCTTCCAGGGCGCGCTGGCCGGCGCCAAGGCCACCGAGCTGGGGGCGACGGCGGTGAAGGCTGCGATCGAGCGGGCCGGCGTCTCGGGCGATCAGGTCGAGCAGATCTTCATGGGCTGCGTCCTGCCCGCGGGCCTGGGCCAGGCCCCCGCCCGCCAGGCGGCGATCGGGGCCGGCCTGCCCAAGTCGGTCGAGGCGACGACGGTCAACAAGATGTGCGGCAGCGGCATGCAGGCGGCGATCATGGCCCACGACGCCCTGGCGGCCGGCAGCGCCGAGATCATCGTGGCCGGCGGCATGGAGAGCATGACCAACGCGCCCTATCTGCTGACCAAGCACCGCGCCGGCGCCCGCATCGGCCACGACCAGATGTGGGACTCCATGTACCTGGACGGCCTGGAGGACGCCTACACCCCCGGCAAGCTGATGGGCGCCTTCGCCGAGGACAGCGCGGCGACCTACCAGTTCGGCCGCGACGCCATGGACGCCTACGCCATCGCCGGCCTGGCCAAGGCCCAGAAAGCCGTGACCTCGGGGGCCTTCGCCGCCGAGATCGCGCCGGTGACCGTCACCACCCGCAAGGGCGTCGAGACGATCGCCCAGGACGAGCAGCCGCTGAAGGCCGACGCCGCCAAGATCCCCACCCTGCGCCCGGCCTTCGCCCGCGACGGCGGCATCACCGCGGCCAATTCCAGCTCGATCAGCGACGGCGCCGCCGCCCTGGTCATGACTCGCCAGAGCGTCGCCCAGCGCCTGGGCCTGCCGATCGTCGCCCGCGTCGCCGCCCACGCCGCCCACGCCCACGAGCCGGGCCTGTTCACCACCGCGCCGGTTCCGGCCATGCGCAAGGCGCTGAAGAAGGCCGGTTGGGCGGTCGCCGACGTCGACCTGTTCGAGGTCAACGAGGCCTTCGCCGTGGTCGCCATGATCGCCCAGCAGGAACTGGGCTTCGACCCCGACAGGCTGAACGTCAACGGCGGCGCCTGCGCCCTGGGCCACCCGATCGGCGCCAGCGGCGCGCGCATCCTCTGCACCCTGATCGCCGCCCTGCAGGCCCGCGGCGGCAAGAAGGGCCTGGCCTCCCTGTGCATCGGCGGCGGCGAGGCGACGGCGATGGCGGTGGAGCTGGTCTAGGGGCCATTCCCCCACCGTTGTCATCCCGGAAAGCGCGCAGCGCTTGTCCGGGACCCAGGAGAACCGCACCGCCCTTGCCCAGCCCCCTGGGTCCCGGACAGCCTCTGCGAGGCTTCCGGGATGACAACGTCAAGGGCGTCGAGCGCCAAGTTCACTCGACCGGGCCGCCTTGGCCGCATCGCCCGCCTCGCTCGCGCGTTAGCTCCGGGCCACCAACACGCCTGGCGCGGTGCGCCGTCCAGCCCATATGCGAGTCATGACCGACGCCTTCAGCCACAACCCCGCCAAGAGCCGCTATGAACTGGAGGTCGACGGGCGCATCGCCTTCGCCGATTACCAGCGCAGCGGCCAGCGCCTCGTCATCCCCCACGTCGAAGCCGATCCCGCGCTGCGCGGCACCGGCGCGGCCGGCCGCCTGATGGGCAAGGTCGCCGAAACAGCCCGCAACGAAGGGATGAAGATCGTTCCCCTCTGCAGCTACGCCTCGGCCTGGCTGAGGCGCAACGACCCGGAGATGATCGCCTAGGTGGCCTGCTCGGCCAGCCAATCCCGGAACGCCCCCAACGCCGGGGTAACCGTCCGCGACTTCAGCCAGGTCAGCCAGTACATCCCCGACCCCACCTCCAGGGCGAACGGGCGCACCAGCCGGCCCTGCTCCAGGTCGCGGGCGAACATCATCGACGGGGCCAGGGCCACGCCGACCCCCTGCATCGCCGCCTCGACCATCACCCAGGAGCTGTCGAACACCGGCCCGCGAATCGGCGGCGGGACCAGGCCGGCGGCGGCGAACCAGTCGGGCCAGTCGTCGGCCCGGTAGCTGCGCAGCAGGATCTCGGCGCCCAGGGCCTCGGGCGACTTCAGCCGTTCGGCCACCAGGGGCGCGCACAGCGGCGTCATCGGCGCGGCGAACAGCGGCGCGGCCTGGGTTCCGTGCCAGGCCCCGTCGCCGAAGCGCACCGCGCAGTCCAGCCCCTCGCCGGCGATGTCGATGCGGTTGTTGTTGGTGAACAGGCGCAGGTCGACGAACGGATGGGCCTCGCGGAAGGCCGGCAGGCGCGGCAGCAGCCAGCCCACGGCGAAGGTGCCGACCACCCCGACGCTGAGCACCTCCATCACCCGGCCGGCCGAGAACCGCTCGAGCACGTCGCTCATTCGGTCGAAGCTGTCGCGCACCGTCGGCAGCAGGGCCAGGCCCTCGTCGGTCAGGGCCAGGCCGCGCGGCAGGCGGCGGAACAGGCTGGCGCCCAGCCGCTGCTCCAGGCCCTTGACCTGGTGGCTGACGGCGGCCTGGGTCACGCACAGCTCGATGGCCGCCCGCGTGAAGGACAGGTGCCGGGCCGAGGCCTCGAAGGCTCGCAGGGCGTTCAGGGGAAGCTGCGCGCGGCTCATCTGGACACCCAAATTTTCCTAGGGTTTGCGCCCAGGTATCATCGTTTGATCCCAGGGTCACGCCTGGCCCATCTTCCGGGCCATGGAGAACCCGATGATCGACCGACGCCAAGTGTTGACGGCCCTTTCCGCCATTCCCGCCCTTTCCATCGCCGGCCCCGCCGCCTCGGCCGCGACGGCGCGACTGACCAGCGGCATTAGCCGGGATATGGCCGCCCTGGAGGCCCGCAGCGGCGGCCGGCTGGGCGTGGCGGTGCTGGACACCGCCAGCGGCAAGACCTTCGCCCATCGCGGCGACGAGCGTTTCGCGATGTGCAGCACCTTCAAGGCCCTGGTCGCGGGCCTGGTGCTCAAGCGGGTGGACCAGGGCCTGGAGCGGCTGGATCGGCGGATCGTCTACGGTCGAAACGTGCTGGTCGCCCATTCGCCGGTCACCGAGAAGCACGTCGACGAGGGCATGACCGTCGGGGCGCTGTGCGAGGCGACGGTCACCCTCAGCGACAACGCCGCCGCCAATGTGCTGCTCTACACCTTCGGCGGCCCGCCGGCCCTGACCGCCTTCCTGCGCGGCCTGGGCGACAAGGTGACCCGCCTGGACGGCTACGAGCCCGGCCTGAACATCGTCCGGCCCGGCGAAATCCACGACACCACCTCGCCCGCCGCCATGCTGGCCGCCCTGCGCGCCCTGACCCTGGGTCCGGTGCTGTCGCCGGCCTCGCGCCAGCAGCTGGTCACGTGGCTGGTGGCCAACCAGACCGGCGACAAGCGCCTGCGCGCCGGCCTGCCCGCCGGCTGGACGGTCGGCGACAAGACCGGCAGCTGGGGCGACGGCAAGGTCGGGACCACCAACGACATCGCCGTGATCTGGCCGACCGGCGCTGGCGGATCGCGCCGCCCGCCCCTGCTGATCACCGCCTATCTGAGCCGCTCCACCCTGGCCGACGACGGCCGCAACGCCGTGATCGCCGAGGTCGCCCGGCTGGTCGTGGCGGCGGGTTTCGGAGCCTGAAGCGGCCCCGTCCAACGAACCTGATGGCGGCCACGCCGCAAGCCACTGTTCTTTAAGGCCTTCAGCCTATGCGTGCTTCAGGGGCGCCGACTCGAGCGGAAGCTGGCGCCCCGCGAAAGCAGGGCGATGACAGAGACGACCTCCCCCGCCTCGATCTGGTCGATCTCGAAGTGGACCGGCGGCGACATCCTGAAGACCCTGGCCCTGGCCGTGATCGCGGCGGTCGGCTACGCCCTGCTGGCCTATCTGTGCGTCGAATTCCCTCGCAACTACAACCAGGTGGCGCCCATCTGGCTGTCCAACGGCTTCGGTGTGGCCTGCCTGCTGTCGTGCCGCGGCCGGCACTGGCCGGCCGTACTGCTGGGATGCCTGGCCGGCGGACTGGCGGCCGGCGCCCACGTCCACGACCTGGTCACTGTCAACATCGTGCTGGTCAGCTGCAACATCATCCAGGTCTTCATCTGCGCCTGGGGCATGCGCCGGGTGGTCGGCCAGGAGGTCGACCTGGGCCGGCCCCGGGACATGGTCGCCTTCGCCCTGGTCTGCGGCCTGGCCGCCCCGATCGCCACCGGGGTGGTGACCGCCTCGATCCATACGGCCATGCGCGGCGGCGCGCTGCTGGCCAATATCGGCGTCTGGTCGCTGGGCGACATCCTGGGCCTGATGACCATCACACCCTGTCTGCTGGCCCTGGTCCGCCTGCGCCATTACCTGCGCGAACGCCCCCTGTCGGCCAGCGGCGTCGCCTGCCTGCTGCTGCTGCTGGCGGTGACCGTCGGCGTCTTCACCCAGCACCGGCCGCTGCTGTTCATGATCCCGCCGGTCATGCTGCTGGTCGCCTGGCGGCTGGAGGTGCTGGGCGCGGCCCTGAGCGCGACCCTGGTCGCGATCGTGGCGGTGATCTTCACCATGGCCGGCCGAGGCCCGATCACGCTGCTGCAGGCCGGTTCGGCCGACCAGGCCATCGTGCTGCAGCTGTTCCTGGCGGTGGCGATCTTCATCAGCCTGCCCGTGGCCTCGATCCAGCGGCGCCGGCGCCAGATGCTGCAGAGCATGACCGAGGCCAACGCCGCGGTGTTCCGCAGCGAGGCGCGCTTCCGCCAGCTGGCCGAGGACGCCCAGGACATGATCGTCCACAGCAACCTGCGAGGCGTCATCCAGTACGTCTCGCCGGCCTGCGTGGCGATGATGGGTTACGCGCCCGAGGAACTGGTCGGCCGTGAGGGCATGACCACCGTGCACGAGGACGACCGCGAGGCCGTCCGCGCCGTCGTGATCGAACACATCGCCCACATGGCCGCCCATGACGACAACGGCCCCAGCCGCGTCCAATATCGCGCGATCCGCAAGGACGGCCAGATGATCTGGCTGGAATCCCGCCCCAGCCTGCAGCGCGACCCGCTGACCGGAGCGGTCCTCGGCATCACCGACATCGTCCGCGACGTCACCGAGCAGAAGGCCATGGAGCGCCAGCTGCGCGAGGCCCGCAACGCGGCCGAGGCCGCCGCCGCGGTGAAGGGCGAGTTCCTGGCCAATATGAGCCACGAGCTGCGCACGCCCCTGACCTCGGTGCTGGGTTTCGCCCGCCTGGTGGACGACGAGGCGGACCTGTCGCCCGACGCGCGCCGCTTCATCGGCCGCGTGCTGAGCGGCGGCAAGGCCCTGCTGACCACCATCAACGACATCCTGGACTTCTCGAAGCTGGAGGCCGGCCAGCTGGAGCTGAAGCTGGAGCCGGTCGCCCCCGGCCCGCTGATCGAGGAGGCCCTGGGCCTGTTCTCGCTGGAGACCGACGCCCGGGGCGTGGCCCTGCGCGCCGAAGGCCTGGGCGCCCTGCCCGCCGACCTGCTGCTCGACGGCGGCCGCCTGCGCCAGGTGCTGCTGAACCTGATCGGCAACGCGGTGAAGTTCACCGAGGCGGGGTCGATCACCGTCGCCGCCGCCTATGACGACGCCGCCGAGCGACTGAACGTGTCGGTGCGCGACACCGGCCCCGGCATCGCGCCCGAGGCCGTCGACCTGCTGTTCCGCCGCTTTTCCCAGGTCGACGCCGGCCTGACCCGCAAGCACGGCGGCACCGGCCTGGGCCTGGCGATCTGCAAGGGCCTGGTCGAGGCGATGGGCGGCCGCATCGGGGTCGTCAGCGTGCCGGGCGACGGGGCGTGCTTCAGCTTCGACATCGCCGCGCCGTCGACGGCTCGCGCCGAGGCCAGCCCCTCCCACGGCGCCGCCATCCCGCCGCTGCCGCCCGCCTGCCGGGTGCTGATCGTCGACGACAACCCCGCCAACCGCGAGCTGGTCAACGCCATCCTCACCGCCTTGGGCGCCGAGGTCGCCGAGGCGGTGGACGGCGAAGAAGGCGTGGCGGCCGCCGCGGCGGCTCCGTTCGACGCCATCCTGATGGATCTGCGCATGCCGCGCCTGGACGGCGCCCAGGCCGCCCTGCGCATCCGCAACGGCGGCGGCCCCAACGCCGCGACGCCGATCATCGCCTTCTCGGCCGACGCCCGGCCCGGCAATCCCGGCGGGGTCTTCGACGGCTCGGTGTCCAAGCCGATGACCGCCGCCGGCCTGGTCGATGCGCTGAACGGCGCCATGACCGCCGCGCCGGACCGGGCGCTGCGGGCTTCGGCCTAATTCGAAGATCACTGGTTTGCGAGATTGCGCGCCCGGTCGCACGCGCTAGGATCGCGCCTCCTTTTGGAGGGCCAGCCATGAGCGACGAACTCGTTTTCTACACCAACCCCATGTCGCGCGGTCGCATCGTGCGCTGGATGCTCGAGGAGGTCGGCGCGCCCTACCGCACAGTGACGCTCGACTACGCCGCGTCGATGAAGGCGCCCGAATATCTGGCGATCAATCCGATGGGCAAGGTGCCGGCCATCACCCATCGCGGCGTGACGGTCACCGAAGGCGCGGCGATCTGCGCCTACCTGGCCGACGCCTTTCCGGAGGCGGGCCTGGCGCCGCCCGTCGGCGCTTCCGAGCGCGGGACCTATTATCGTTGGCTGATGTTCGGCTGCGGTCCGGTCGAGGCGGCGGTGACCAACAAGGCCCTCGGCGTCGAGGTGCCGCCCGAACGCCGCGCCACAGCCGGCTATGGCTGCCTGGAAGACACCTTGAACGCGCTGGAAACGGCCGTGACGGGCCGCCCGTACATCGTCGGCGACCGCTTCTCCGCCGCCGACGTCTATGTCGGTTCGCAGATCGGCTGGGGCATGATGTTCGGCTCGATCGAGAAGCGTCCGGCCTTCGAGGCCTACTGGGCCGGGATCAGCCAGCGCCCCGCGGCCAAGCGGGCCTCCCAGATTGACGACGCGCTGATCGCCAAGGCGAAGGAAGCGGCGGACGCCTGACGCCCCCTCCGTCGCGATGCGTATCCGCATCGCGCCACCTCCCCCGCGATGCGGGTGAGGAGAGAGCCGTTCTCCTCCCCCGTGAAACGGGGGAGGTGGCGGCGAAGCCGACGGAGGGGGCGTCAGGGGACGGGGACAGGCGCATGCGCCTGTCCCCAAGCCAAACCTAGGCCAGGACCTGGATCACCACGCGGCGGTTCTGGGCGCGGCCGTCGGGGTTGTCGTTGGGGGCCACCGGGTCTTCCTCGCCGTACGAGATCGTCGCCATGCGGTTCAGCGGCACGCCCTGCTTGCTGAGGAACTTGCGCACCGTCTCGGCCCGCTCGCCGGCCAGGCTCTCGTTGTACTTCGGATCGCCGGTGGCGTCGGTGAAGCCCTGGATCTCCAGATAGACGTTCTTGTTGTCGCCCTTCAGCTTCGAGGCGAAGTCGGCCAGACGCTGCTCGGCTTCCGGCGACAGCTCGTACCGGTTCAGCGGGAACTTCACCGAGTCGTCGCTCAGCACCACCGAGTACAGGAACTTGCCCTCGGCCAGCTTGCCGGCGTCGGTCGCCCGCTTCAGCGCTTCCTGGCTGGTCCGGTCGACCTCGGCCAGCTTGGTCTCGGTCCCGTCGACGCGCGTGCTCACCACGCCGACCTGATCGTTGACATACCCCTTGGTCGCGCAGCCGCTGACCGACAGTCCGCCGGCCACCAGAGCGCTCACCATCATCATCTTGTAGTTCATGCTAATCATGGCACACCCTTCCGCCTTCTGTTTCAACACCGAGCGCCAAGCTGAGCCGTCCCACACCCCAGCGGCGGCGCTTCGTCAGGTCAAAATCGACATTCGAAAGAGGCGAATTCTGGGCCTGTTCTGGACAGACTTGGCCATTGCAGAGAAGATGGCCCGTCCGCTCTTAAATAGCGCGCGCGTACGCGGAACCTGAACAAAGGTTCCCAATAAATATTTGTAATATGCTGAGGTTGAGCGACCATCCTGGACCGCTTTTCCCGTCTCCGCCAGACACAAAAGCGGGCGCGCCCGTCGGACGCGCCCGCCAAGGATTCGGTTGAGCTGGAATTTACTGCAACGTCGCCTTGCCGATCGCCAGGCCGTCGGGCCCGGCGCCGACCGCGATCACCCCGCCGTCCTCCAGGTCGCCGGCCAGCAGCTTGCGGGCGATCGGGTCGATCAGGTCCTTCTGGATCACCCGCTTGAGCGGGCGCGCGCCATAGACCGGGTCGTAGCCCTTGTCGGCCAGCCACTGCAGGGCCTCGGCGTCGAGCGCCACGGTCATGCGGTGCTCGGCCAGCATCTTTTCGACCCGCTGCAGCTGGATGCGGACGATGTCGCCCATGTTCGCACGGGACAGGCGCTTGAACAGGATGATCTCGTCGATCCGGTTGAGGAACTCGGGGCGGAAGTGGCCGCGCACCGTGTTCATCACCATCGGCCGCACGGCCTCGACGTCGTCACCGTCCTCCTGCCCGGCCAGGAATTCCGAACCGAGGTTGGAGGTCATGATGATCAGGGTGTTCCTGAAATCGACCGTCCGGCCTTGCCCGTCCGTGAGGCGACCGTCGTCCAGCACCTGCAGCAACACGTTGAAGACGTCCGGGTGGGCCTTCTCGATCTCGTCGAACAGCAGCACCTGGTACGGACGCCGGCGCACGGCCTCGGTCAGGGCCCCGCCTTCGTCGTAGCCGACATAACCGGGAGGCGCGCCGATCATCCGGCTGACCGAGTGCTTCTCCATGTATTCCGACATGTCCATGCGGGTGATGGCGTGCTCGTCGGCGAACATGAACTCGGCCAGGGCCTTGGTCAGCTCGGTCTTGCCCACGCCCGTCGGGCCCAGGAACAGGAAGCTGCCGATCGGCTTGGACGGGTCGTGCAGGCCGGCCCGAGCCCGCCGGACCGCATCGGACACCGCCTCCAGCGCCTCGTCCTGGCCGACGACGCGGCCGCGCAGGGCGTCCTCCATCGCCAGCAGCTTCTCGCGCTCGCCCTCCAGCATCTTCTCGACCGGCACCCCGGTCCAGCGGCTGACCACCGCGGCGATCTGCTCGGCGTCGACGACCTCGGGCGTCAGAGCCTTCTGGGCTCCCGCGCCGCTCTCGCCGGCCTCGGCTTCCGCCAGGCGGCGTTCCAGGGCCGGGATCTCGCCGTACTGGATCTGGCCGGCCCGGGCGAAGTCGCCGGCCCGCTGGGCGGTCGCCAGGTCGGCGCGCAGGCGGTCCAGGGCCTCGCGAGCCTGGGCGGCGCCGCCGACCTTGTCCTTCTCCGCCTTCCAGCGGGCGGTCATCTCATCGGAGCGGAACTGCAGGTCGTCGATCTCGGTCTCAAGGTTTTCCAGCCGCTGCTTGGAGGCCGCGTCGGTCTCCTTGCTCAGGGCCTCGCGCTCGATCTTCAGCTGCACCAGGCGGCGGTCGATCTCGTCGAGCTCCTCGGGCTTGGAGTCGATCTGCATCCGCACGCGGCTGGCGGCCTCGTCGACCAGGTCGATGGCCTTGTCGGGCAGGAAGCGGTCGGCGATGTAGCGGTTGCTGAGGGTGGCCGCGGCGACGATGGCGGAGTCCGAGATCCGCACCCCGTGGTGCACCTCGTACTTCTCCTTCAGGCCGCGCAGGATCGAGACGGTGTCCTCCACCGTCGGCTCGCTGACGAACACCGGCTGGAAGCGACGGGCCAGGGCCGCGTCCTTCTCGACGTGCTTGCGGTACTCGTCCAGGGTGGTGGCGCCGACGCAGTGCAACTCGCCGCGCGCCAGGGCGGGCTTCAGCAGATTGGAGGCGTCCATGGCCCCGTCGCTCTTGCCGGCCCCGACCAGGGTGTGCATCTCGTCGATGAACAGGATGATCGAACCCTCGGCGGCGGTGACCTCGCCGAGCACGGCCTTCAGCCGCTCCTCGAACTCGCCGCGATATTTCGCGCCGGCGATCAGGCTGCCCATGTCGAGCGACAGCAGCTTCTTGTCCTTCAGGCTCTCAGGCACATCGCCGTTGACGATCCGCTGGGCCAGGCCCTCGACGATGGCGGTCTTGCCGACCCCGGGCTCGCCGATCAGCACCGGATTGTTCTTGGTGCGGCGGCTGAGCACCTGGATGGTGCGGCGGATTTCCTCGTCGCGGCCGATCACCGGGTCGATCTTGCCGTCGCGGGCCGCCGCCGTCAGGTCGCGGGCGTAACGCTTGAGGGCGTCATAACCTTCCTCGGCGCTGGCGCTATCGGCGGTGCGGCCCTTGCGGACGGCGGCGGCGGCGGTCTCCAGGCCCTGGGCCGAGGCCCCGGCGTCCTTCAGGATCTTGGCCGCGTCACCGCCTTCCTTGGCGATGGCGATCAGCAGGCGCTCGGTGGTGACGAAGGCGTCGCCGGCCTTCTTCGCGCCCTCCTCGGCCGCGCTGAACACCCGGGCGGTGTCGGGCTTCATGTAGAGCTGGCCGCCGGCCCCGTCGACACGCGGCGTCTTGGCCAGCAGGGCGTCGGTCGCCGCGTCGGCCGCGTCGGGCCGGCCGCCGGCGCTCTGGATCAGGGCGCGGCTCAGGCCGTCCTTCTCCTCGAGCAGGACCTTGAGCAGGTGTTCGGGGCCAAGCTGCTGGTGGCCCCGGGCCAGGGCCAGGCTCTGGGCCGATTGCACGGCCTGCTTGGCGCGGTCGGAATAAAGGTCGATCTTCATGATATCCCCAGTTCAGGCGGATTGAGCCGGGTCGCCTTGATCAAGCGCAACCCGTCCCACGGGGATGTAGTGTGGCCGATCCGCCACACAAGGACCGCCTGGCCGGAACCTGCGCTCCTCTTCTCGCCGGCCAAGTCAGGGCGGTCTCGTAAGTCCGCGGCCCCGAGCCTGTCATCCCGGACAAGGCCCGGAGGGCCGCCGATCCGGGACCGCCGGAAGCGCTTGCGTTCACGCGTCGGTCCCGGATCTTCGCGCCGCGCGCTCGTCCGGGATGACAACCGTGGTTGGCTATGGGCGATAGCCCTCCCCCGCTTTGCGGGTGAGGAGGATCGGTTCACCACCCCCGCTGGGCGATATAGGCTTCCAGCGCCTGGATCCGGGCGGCGTCCGACGGGTGGGTCGAGGCGAACTGCGGGGTGTTGGGGCCGCCGCTGGCCTGCATGTGCCGCCACAGGATCACCGCCTCGCGCGGGCGGTAGCCGGCCCGCTGCATGAAGTCGACGCCCAGGCGGTCGGCCTCCAGCTCCTGCTTGCGCGAGAACGGCAGCAGGAAGCCGTACTTGGCGCCCGCCCCGCCATAGCTGGAGATCGCCCGGGCCGCATCGGACGAGCCAGCCGCCGCGCCCAGCACGCCCAGCACCAGGCTGGAGGTCAGGTTTTGCGACTGGCGCTCGGCGGCGTGGCGGGCGACCACGTGGCCGGCCTCGTGGCCGATCACCGCGGCCAGCTGGTCGTCGTTGTCGACCAGTTTCAGCAGGCCCGTCGTCACGCCCACATGGCCGCCAGGCAGGACGAAGGCGTTGGGGGCGGCGTCCTCGAACACCGCGTAGTCCCAGGGCCGCTGGCCCAGGCCGGCGGCGTCGACCACCCGCTGGCCGACGGCGCGCACCCGGGCGTTGGCGGCCCGGTCGCGGCTGACCGTGCTCTGGGCCAGCGCCTGGCTCCACGCCTGCTCGCCGGCCTGGGCCAGGCTGGCGTCGTTGACGATGGTCATCTGCTGGCGGCCCAGTTCGGGATTGTAGGCGCAGGCCGAAAGCGTGAACGCGGCGAGGACCAGGAGAGCGGAACGCAAATCGAAACTCCGGCGAGAGACGGGTGACCTTGGCGCGGGACAGTGAAGGATCGTGGCGCCGATTGTCCATCGCGCGGTAGGGCGGCGGCCTTAGTCCCGCTCGATCGCGCCGACCGCCCGGGCCAGATGTCGCGGATCTATGGGCTTGGAGAGCACGGGCGCATCGCGCAGATCGCCGCGCACGCCCTGTTCGCCATAACCGGTGATGAAGACGAACGGGATCTTGCGGTCGCGCAGGATGTCGGCGGCGGCGAACGAGGTCTCGCCGTCGAGATTGACGTCCAGCAACGCGAAATCGATGACCGCCGTGCGGGCGGCGCTCTCGGCCTCGGCCGCCGACGAGGCCAGGCCGACGATGGTGCAGCCCAGGTCGCCCAGCATGTCCTCGACCAGCATGGCGACGAACAGTTCGTCCTCGACCACCAGAACCCGAAGCGACTCAGACGGCGCCTCGGATGAAGCGGGTAGGCTGCCCGGGCTTGGCGAGGGCGGAACTGATCGTGCAGACAACTCCCGTCGGCGGATATTCGAGCCGCACCTCACCGCCGAGTTCCCGCGCCAGTCCTCCGGTGATGAGACGACTGCCAAAGCCCTGGCGGCTTGGCGTGGCGACCATGGGGCCATCGATTTCCTCCCACCGCAGATCCAGTCTTTCAACATCGGCTTCGTTGACCCGCGCCCAACTCAGGATCACGTGTCCGGCCTGATTGGACAACGCGCCGTACTTGGTGGCGTTGGTCATCAGCTCATGCAAGGCCAGGGAAAGCGACAAGGCCACCTTGGGCGCCAGACGGAACGCGGGACCGTCCACCGTGAACCGCTCCGGATCGCCGTGCGAGGCGGTCAGCGAGGCGACCACATCGCGCAGCTCCGCGCCTTCCCAGCTCTCGAGGGTCAGGATGTCATGGGCCCGCGCTAACGCCAACAGCCGCGTGGTCAGCGAGTCGCGCGCCCCGTCCAGGTCGTTGGCGTTGCGCAGCGTCTGGCCCGCGACCGACTGCACCGTCGCCAGGGTGTTCTTGACGCGGTGGTTCAGCTCGTTGACCAGCAGGCGCTGCAGCTCCTCGGCCCGCTTGCGTTCGGTGATGTCGCGCATCACCCCGGTGAAGAAGCGCTTTCCGTCCTCGCGCCATTCGGCGATCGACAGCTCCAGCGGAAAGGTCGAGCCGTCGCGCCGCAACCCCGAGACCTCGCGGCCGATACCGATGATCCTACGTTCGCCCGTTTCGCGGTACCGGTCCAGATAGCCGTCGTGCTCCTTGTGGTAGGGCTCGGGCATCAGGATGCGGATGTTGCGCCCGACCACCTCCTCGGCCGCATGCCCGAACAATCGCTCGGCGGCGGGATTGAAGGCCTCGACCCGCCCGACCTCATCGATCACCACGATGGCGTCGACCGCGGTGTCGACAATGGCCCGATATCGCGCCTCGACCTCTCCCGAAGGCTGGGAAACGGTTTTTGCGCGGTGTTGACCTTCTTCGAGTTCGGTCATGATCGAGTCCGCCCCCTGCGAACCACAACCCTAACCCTGTAGTTGCGAACCACCTAGAGACTTGTCTTGCGCGAGAGCGGCGCCGGCGCGCTACTTCCCGTCCGCGTACAGCTTGACCACCTCGTAGAGGAACTGGCGGCCGTTCATCAGCGCCTTGACCTGGATGCGCTCGTTCAGGCCGTGGATGTGGTCGCCGTCGACGCCGGCCATCAGGCCCGACAGGCCGTAGGTCGGCACGCCGGCGGCGTTGGTGAAGCGGCCGTCGGTAGCGCCGGTCAGCATGGCGGGGATGAACGGCACGCCCGGCCAGATCTTGCTCGCGACCTTGGTGGCCGGGGCCATGATCCGGGGCGTCAGCGGCGGCGGCGGGCTGACCGGATCTGGGTCGGCGGCCAGGGTGATCTTGATGGCCGGGTCGGCGACGATCTGCTCCAGCTGGTCGCGGATGACCTTCGGATCGTTGCCCGGCAGGATGCGGCAGTTGACGTTGGCCTTGGCCCGCTGCGGCAGGGCGTTGGGCGCGTGGCCGGCCTCGACCATGGTGGCCACGCAGGTGGTGCGCATCATGCTGTTGCGGCCCGGGTCGCGGGCCAGGATGGCGGCGGCCGCGGCGTCGCTGGGGTCCTTGACCATGGCCCGCATGGCGGCGGCCACTTCGGCGTCGGGCTCGATCCTGGCGCTCTGCTCGTAATAGCCCTTGGTGGCGTCGTTCAGGGCGATCGGGAAGTCGTAGGCGCCCAGCCGCGCCAGGCCATTGGCCAGGTGGTAGATCGCGTTGTCCTTGACCGGCCGCGAGGAGTGGCCGCCGGCGTTGGTCACTTCGAGATTGTAGTCCATGTAGACCTTCTCGCCGACCTGGATGCCCAGCAGCCGGGGCTGGCCCTTTTCGTCCAGCTGGCTGTCGTCGCCCTCGTTCAGCGCGAAGTCGGCCTTCATGGCCTCGGGATACTTCTCCAGCAGCCACGGCACGCTGTTGAACTGGCCGCCCTCCTCGCCGCAGGTCAGGGCCAGCTTGAGGTCGCGCCTGGGCTTGAAGCCCTCCTGCCTGTAGCGCACCAGACTGTCGGTGAAGATCGCCGCCATGGCTTTATCGTCGCTGGCTCCCCGGGCGTAGAAGTAGCCGTCCTCTTCGACCAGCTTGAACGGATCGCGCGCCCAGTCCTCGCGCTTGGCCTCGACCACATCGATATGGGCCAGCAGCAGGATGGCGCCGGCCTTGGGGTCCTTGCCATGCAGGGTGGCCAGCAGGGCGCCGGCCTTGGGATGCTCGTCGGGGAACACCACGCGCACGTCGCTGTCGGCAAAGCCCGCCGCCTTCAGCCGCGCGCCCATGGCCTGGGCCGCCGCCGTGCAGCTGCCCTGGGACGCTGTGGTGTTGATCTCGACCAGCTCCTTGTAGAGGCCGCGGAAGGCCGTCTCGCCCGAGTCCTGGGCCTTGGCCGACGTCGCGGCCAGGGCCGACAGGGCGGCCGCCGTCAGGAGAAAGCTCTTAGTCTTGCCGCGCATGGTCGCCCCCTAAGGTGTGGAAGGAAGCTAGGCGGGGTTCGCCGCCCAGCGCAATGGGCGACGTAGATCGGGACCTCTATCGGTCCGCACCGCCGCCGATGGCGATCCTTGCGTTGCCAAGGCCCGATTGTCGGCTATCAGGGGCCCAAAGCCGAACGCCGAACAGGAGATGGACCATGCGGATCAAGTCTATGGCGGCGCTTGCTGTACTGGCGTCGTGCTCGGTCGCAATCGCCCACGCCGCGGAGACCGCGCCGTTCGACGCGGCCACGGTCGACATCGCCGACATCCTGGCCTGCAAGATCGACGGCGGCCACTATGTCGGGTTTTCGATGTCGTTCAGCGATGACGACAGCCCGGGCGGCGCCAAGGCGCGCGGCTGGGTCAGGCTGCCGCCCCCGAGCCCGTTGTTCTCGGCCTATCGCCTGCCCAAGCCGCTCAACGTGTTCGGCCAGACCACCAGCACCGTGGCCTTCAAGGGTTCCGCGATGCTGGCGGTGCTCGACCTTGCGGACGCGACCGCGCTCGGCGCGCAGCAGGGCGTCACCAACGTTCTTCCAGGGACCGGACGCTTCATGGGCGAACGCCTGGTCGATGACTCGACCCGGGTGGACGCCGAAACGGGATTTCGCTTCAAGAACCGCTCGTCCCTGAAGATCACGACCAATCCGGCGTTTCCGGGCAAGACGCTGATCGGATGCGAGTACGACGGCCAGTTGCAGCCTCCCGCCTGATGGTGGTCGTCAGGCTCGTCGCGTCCGCGGCGCTGATCACGCTGTCAGCCTTCGGGGTTGGCGCGATCGACGTACCGGCCCTTGCGCAGGACAAGGATCAGGCCGCCGCAGCCGGCGAGACGCGCTGCCCGGCCGGCGGCGCCTTTTCGATCGCCGGCGAAACCTTCGGGCCGGGCGATGTGACGGAGGTCGAGACGCAGTTCAGCGACCTGGGCATGCCGCTGGTCCAGATCGACCTGAGCGACCGGGGCCAGGCGCGTTTCGTGGCGCTGCAGGATGGGCGGGTAGGCGATCGACTGCCGATCTGCCTGGGCGGCGTCCTGCTGTCGGATCCCCTTCTGACGGAGCCGATCACGGGATCCAGCCTGCAGATCGCCGGCGGCATGACGGCCCCGGAGACTATGAATCTTGCCAAGCGGATCCGGGAACGGCTGGGCCTGAAGAGCAAAGCGCCCCTCTCTTCAAGCGCGCCGGATCATCCCGCCGAACCGGCCAATTAACGCTGGATCGCGTCCACGCGGAAATCCCGGGCGCGAGGCCCGGGATGACGGCTGAAAGCGAAGAGGCGGCCGCCCAGCGCGCCGGGCGACCAGAAGACGTTACGCCTCTTCCGACCCCGGCGTGGCGCTTTCGAAGCTGCGCGGGGCGCGGCGGCGCTTGGGCTTGGCCGGGGCCTCGCCCTCGTCGGCGGTGGGCGCGACGGGCGCGGCTTCGGCCGGAGCCTCGGACCGGGTCGACTTACGGCCGAGGAAGGCCGGGGCGTGGCTGACGTCGCCGTCCTGGCCGCGCAGCAGCGGCGAGGCCGGAGCCTCGCTGGTCAGCGGCGTGGCCTGGGGCTCGATCACGGCCATCGGATCGCGGTCGCGCGGCGCCCGTTCGCGGCGCGGACGCTCGCGGCGGCCTTCGCTCGGCGCGGCCTCGGTCGCTTCGACAGCGGCGGGACGCTCCTCTCGAACCCGCTCCTCGCGGGGACGGTCCTCACGCGGACGGTCATCGCGGAAGCGGTCCTCCCGCGGCGCGCGCTCTTCACGAGGCCGGTCATCGCGCGGACGGTCGTCCCGCGGGCGATCTTCGCGAGGACGGTCATCACGGGGCCGATCGTCACGAGGACGATCGTCGCGCTGCCCATCACGCGGACGGTCGTCACGGTCGCGCCAGCGGTCGCGGCGGCTCTGGCCCTGGCCTTGCTGGCCCTCGAAGCGGTCGCGGTTCTGGTTGTTGTCACGCGGACGGTCGTCGCGTTGCCCGTCTCTGGCGCGATCGTCGCGGGGACGGTTCTCGAACCGGTCGCGGCGCTGTTCGCCGCCCTGGCCTTCGCCGTCGCCGCCGTCGGCCGGAGCCTCGGCCTGGGTCGCCTCGGGGGTTTCGGACTGTTCCTCGGGCTCGGCCTCGAAGTCGATCTCGTAGGCCGAATAGGCGTCCTTGCCGATGATGTCGCTGACCGGCCGATTCGGCTGGATGGCGCGCAGGACGCGGAAATAGTGCTCGGCGTGCTGCAGGTAGTTCTCGGCCAGGACCCGGTCGCCGGACGACGTCGCGTCGCGGGCCAGCTGCTGGTACTTCTCGTAGACGCTCTGGGCCGCGCCGCGCACCTTGACGCCTTCGGGGCCGTTCGAATCGAAGGCCCGGTTGGCGTTGTGCTGCTGAGGCTTGCCGCCGCTACCCGTGCCGCCGCGATTGTTGCGGCCGCGCTGGCGCTTCATGCCCTTGAAATCTCTCATCTTCTCTTCTGAACCTGTCCGGCGGCGATCTGCGCGTCCGGTGTTTGGCCTCTGGAGCGGGGTGAACCCGGTTAGGGTCTGCCTTCGATGTTCTAGAGACGCTGGTTTCCGTAGAGCCTCCGCCCGGTTCGGGCGCGGCGATCAGCCTGTTCGGCCGTTCGCGCCTGCCGGGGGAGTCTTACGGTCATCGAGACGACCGCTGTTCCCGTCACCCGGCGTTTTGGAAGGAGACGTTATTCGTCTACCGCCTCACGCCAGGGTTTCCAAGGGATTTTTCGAGCGGAGGCTTCCGCCTCTATTTCGTACCGGTGACAACGCGGTCGTTGACGGACAGATCCTTGATGGTCCGCACGTTCTGGGCGCCGGCCTGCCTGAACAGGTCCTCGACTGCCTGCGACTGGTCGTAGCCGATCTCGACGGCGAACATCGCGCCGGGCTTGAGCACCCGCAGGATCTCGCCGGCCAGGAAGCGATAGGCGTCCAGGCCGTCGGGGCCGCCGTCCAGGGCCAGGCGCGGCTCGTGGTCACGGACCTCCGGCTCCAGGGTCTCGATGACGTGGGTGGCGATGTAGGGCGGGTTGGAGACCACCAGGTCGAAGCTGTCGTCGCCCAGGCCGTTGGTCCAGTCGCCGCGCAGCAGGGCTGTCCGGCCGGCGAGGTCCAGGTTGGCGGCGTTCTCGCGGGCCACGGCCAGGGCCTCTTCGGAGACGTCGACGCCCAGCCCCTTGGCGGCCGGGCGCTCGGCCAGCACCGCCAGCAGGATCGTGCCCGAACCGACGCCCAGGTCCAGCATGTTGAACGGCATCTGCTCGGGGAAGGCCTTGAGCACCTCGTCGACGATCACCTCGGTCTCGGGGCGCGGGGTCAGGACGTGCTTGTTGACCTGCAGCAGGATCTTCCAGAACCCCTTGCGGCCGATGATGTGGCTGACCGGCTCGCGGCGGGCGCGGCGGTTCAGGAAATCGTCCAGCGTCGCCATCTGGGCTTCGGTCAGCACCCGATAGGGATCGGTGATGATGTCGGTGCGAGTGACGTCGGCGGCCACTTCCAGCAGCAGGCGGGCGTCGATGGCCGGCTGGTCGATCTGAACGGTCTTCAGACGATCCTTGGCGGCGTTCCAGGCTTTGACGAGGGTCAGGGTCATGGGCGGCTCCTTAGCGCGTCAGAAGCGACAGGGCGATATTGAGACGGGTACCAATTTTTGGTACTCTGCTAGTCGGAGGATACGATGAGCAAGAACACCTCTATCAGCCTAGGCGACCATTTTCAGACCTTCATTGAAGGCCAGATCAGCGACGGCCGCTATGGCTCAGCCAGCGAAGTCGTACGGGCAGGACTGCGGTTGCTGGAGGAGCGAGAAGCACGATTGGCGGCTCTACGCGCTGCATTGATCGAAGGCGAGGAAAGCGGCTTTATCGAGGACTTCGATTTCGACGCCTTCATCGCGGAAAAGCTCCAGAGCGAAGGTGTATCGGAGTGAAGGCCTACCGGCTTTCACACAAAGCCCGTCGTGACATCGACAACATCTGGGACTATTCGCGCGGCCAGTGGGGCGCCAGGCGAGGCGCAACCTATCTTCACGATATACGGACCGCTATAGAACTGGTGGCGGAACGCCCGTCCATTGGAGCTGTGCTCGAAGACCTTCCGGCTTATAGAAGGCGACCTGTCGGCTCACACATGATCCTCTATCGCCTTCAAGACGGCGTGGTCATGATCGTCCGCGTGCTGCATCAGAACATGGACGCCACGCGCGCATTGTCAGAGCACTAAGCCAACTCCACCCCGTCCCCCTCGCGCACCGCCCCGCCCTCCTCCACCTTCAGGTAGACGCCGCAGAACATGTGGCCGTAGTGATCGAACAGGGCCTTCACCAGCTCGATGTCGCGCTCGGCTGTGACCGGGTCGACGTGGGTGGCGGCGCAGCGGACGATCGGCTTGAGCACCTCGGCCCTCGCCTCGCCCACCCTTATCGTTCGTCCGGTCCAGTCGTTCTCGACCCAGGCCGGCCAGCCCTCGACATAGAGGTTGGCGCGGAAGCGCAGGGGATCGACCGGCCGGCCCAGCCTGTCGGCCAGGTCGCGGACGCTGGCCAGGTTGACGACGGAGACATAGCCGCTGCGGCTGTCCATGAACCTGTAGTCGCCCGGCCCGGCGATCACCCGCAGGGGCCCCTTGATCTCGCCGTCCAGCAACGTCGCCAGCCAGGTCTCGAACCCGCGCCGCCCTTCGTCGCCGCGCAGGTCGCCGGAGAAGTCGGGCAGACCTTCGGCCTTGGCGCTGAAAATCCCGGTCGTCTCGTCATAGGCCGTCCGCGCCTTGGCCACGGTCGGGATCTTGGCCAGCACAGTGAACTTCATCTTCGGGATGTGGGCGGGCGCTTCGGCATCGAAGCCGCTGGGCCCGTCCTCGACCGCGTAGAGGCGGTCGTAGGGAAAGCACCGGCCCGCGACCAGCTCGGCCCGGTCCAGGCGTTCGGGCGTGAACCCCTTGACGGGGTGGCGATAGAGGCTGACGACCTGGGCTTGCATGACGCGCAAGGTCGTCGATGACTCGGAGCTTGGCAAGGTGAAGCCTGACCGCGCGGAACGGAGCCGGGCCGGACGTGTTCCCCCAGCGGAGGGCCAGCCCATGACAGACACCGTTCCGCGACGCCCGATTCGGTCGTGGATCGCCTCGCGCCCCTATCATCTGGCGCCCTGGATCGCCCTGCTGGCCCTGGTCCCCTTCGTCCTGCCCAAGCCCCGTTCCGGCCACGCGCCGAACGAGACGCCGCTGGACCATCCGCCCGGCCTGTCCGAGGACCGGGCCATGCCGCCCCATGACTTTGACCGGGCCGAGCCGATGCGCGGCCGGGCGGCCCGGCATCCGCACCGCATTCCCGTCCTGGGCTGGCGCGACATCCTATGGCGCACGTTCCGCGAGATCAGCGTCGACCGCCTGCCCGCCGTGGCCGGGGGCGTGACCTTCTACACCCTGCTGGCCATCTTCCCGGCCATCGGCGCCTTCGTCTCGCTGTACGGCCTGTTCGCCGACGTCGGGGCGGTCGAGAAACAGCTACAGGAGATGTCCAGCGTCTTCCCCGCCAGCGTCGTCAACATCATCGGCGAGCAGATGCTGCGCCTGGCCAGCCAGGAACAGACCAAGCTGGGCGTGGCCTTCATGCTCAGCCTGCTGCTGTCGCTCTGGTCGGCCAACGCCAGCATGAAGGCGCTCTTCGACGGGCTGAACATCGCCTATGACGAGGACGAGAAGCGCAATTTCGTCACCAAGACGGCCTGGACCTACGCCTTCACCTTCTGCGCCCTGCTGTACGCGGTGGTGCTGGCCGGCGTGCTGATCGCCGCGCCGGTGGTGCTGGAACGGGTGGGGCTGAGCTCGGCGGCGGCGTTCTGGATCCCGCTGCGCTGGCTGATCGTGCTGGGCGTGACCGCCTTCGCCTTCGCCATGCTGTACCGCTTCGCCCCCTGCCGCGCCCGGCCCCGCTGGCGCTGGGTGATCTGGGGCGCGGTGTTCGGGGCGGCGGCCTGGCTGGGCGGATCGCTGGTGTTTTCGGTCTATGTCAACCGCGTGGCCCACTACGACGCCACCTACGGCCCGCTGGGGGCGGTGATCGCCTTCATGGTCTGGATGTGGTTCTCGATCATGACCGTGCTGGTCGGGGCCGAGCTGAACGCCGAGATCGAGCACCAGACCGCCATCGACTCCACCACCGGTCCGGAAAAGCCGATGGGCGAGCGCGGCGCGGCCATGGCCGACACGGTGGGCCTGGCCTTCCACCCCTGGGAGTTCCTCCAGCGCGAGGCGGGCGCGGTCAAGCGGGTGTCCGGTCGCTACTGGGGTCACGCCACCGGTTGGAGCAAGACCAGGCGCCCGCCGGACGCGCCGTCCAGCTGAGCCTTGGCGAAGGCTGTCCCCGCCCCTAAATGTGCGGCATGATCTTCGCCCCCGCCGCCGAAAACGACTTCCCCGCCATCGTGGCCCTGGTCAATTCCGCCTATCGCGGCCAGGGCGCCCAGGCCGGGTGGACCACCGAGGCCGGCTATATCGACGGCCAGCGCATCGACCTGGAGAGCCTAAGGCAGGACCTGGCCGACGCGCCCGACGCGGTGTTGCTGACCCTGCGCGACGAGGACGGCGGCCCGCTGCTGGGCTGCGTCTGGATCGAGCCGGACGGCGAGGTCGCAGGCGCCTGGTACCTGGGCATGCTGACCATCCGCCCCGACCTGCAGGACCGCCAGCTGGGTCGGACCCTGCTGGCCCACGGCGAGGCCTACGCCCAGGGTCGCGGCGCCAAGCGGGTGCGCATGACCGTCGTCCACCTGCGCGACACCCTGATCGCCTGGTACCAGCGCCGGGGCTACGTCCTGACCGGCGAGACCAAGCCGTTCCCGGTCGGCGAACGGTTCGGCAAGCCGCAGCGTGAGCTGTCGTTCGTGGTCTTGGAAAAGACGCTCTAGGGTCTGTGGACCGTTAGGCGCCGAGGCGCCGCCCTCGTCCTTCGACAGGCTCAGGATGAGGGCTACTGGTAGGGCGGTTGAGTAGAATTCCTCATCCTGAGCTTGTCGAAGGACGAGGAATTCGGCTCAAGACCGTCAGCTGTCCACAGACCCTAAACCCCCACAGCCTCCAGCCAGCGGGCGCACAGCGTCGGCCAGGCGCCGACTGGCAGTTGCGGCGTGCGCAGGGCGAAGCCGTGCGGGGCGTGGGCGAAGACGTGCAGTTCGGCGTGGCCGCCGCGATCCAGCCAGGCGCGTTGCAGGCGCAGGCCGTTCTCGACCGGCACGACGGGATCGTCGGCGGCGTAGACGATGAAAGCGGGCGGCGGATCGACCATCAGTCCCGCGTCCGGCTGCAGGGCCTCGTACAATGCCTGTTTCTGCGCCGGCTCCAGGGGCGGCTTGTCGGCGACCACGGCCCGTCCCGCGGCGTTGGTCGAGATCGGCCCGTAGCCGACGATCAGCGCGTCCGGCCGCGCGCTCTGCTCCGGCGCCGCCGAGGCCGGCGCGGTCCAGGCGTCGGGATAGGCGGTCGCCAGGCAGGCGGCCAGATGACCGCCGGACGACAGCCCCAGGGCACCCACCCGATCGACGTCGACGCCTAGGCCGGGCGCGCGGGCGCGGATCAGGCGCATGGCCTCGATCGCATCGTCGACCGGCGCCTGCGAGCCGCCAGCTGGGTCGGGGAAGCGGTGGACCAGGACGAAGGCGTGGTAGCCCAAACCATTCAGCCACAGGGCCACCTCCACCCCTTCCTTGCCGGCCATCAGCTGGGTGTAGCCGCCGCCGGCCAGGACCAACATCGCCCCGCCGTTCGGAACCTCCGGCGCGAAGGCCAGGACCTGGGCCCGCTCGACGGCCGCGATCTCCAGGTCCAGGCGCGGCGCCGCCGGATCGGCCAGGGTGAAGCCCAGGCCGTCGCTGGCCTCGTCGCCCCAGACATTGAAACGGAAGGTCTCGCCAAACGGCGTTCGGGTCATGAGCAAGCCACGCGTTTGCAGAAGAGGACCCCTTCGCATCGAAAGGGGCCGGTTTGAGCGACGCGGCCCGTCCCCGGGGGACCACGTCGCTCCACCAGGCGCGCCTCGATCCGAGGCCGCGCCGTCGCCTAGAACTTGGCCCGCACGCCGAAGAAGTAGCGCGAGCCGTAGGTCTCGACGGCGCTCTGGCGGGCAGCGGCGTTGTACTCGACGCGAACCTGGTCGGTGAGATTCACGCCCTCGACGAAGATCGTGAAGTTGTCGCTGATGTTGTAGCTGGCCGAGGCGTCCAGCGAGCCGAAGGCCTTGTTGAACTCAGGCAGGTTGTCGCGGCCGACGGCATTGATCAGCCAGTGGTCGCGCCAGTTATAGGAGGCGCGCAGGCTGACCTTGTCGTTCTCGTAATAGACCGAGGCGTTGTAGCTCTTCCGCGACAGGCCGGGGAACGGCAGGATCTCCTGGGTGATCAGATTGACCCCCTTGTAGCCCTGGTCCTTCTGGTAGCTGAAATTGGCCAGCACGCCGAGGCCGTTGAACGGCGCCGGCAGGAAGCTGAAGGCGTATTGGCCGCCCAGTTCGAGGCCGTTGATGGTCACCGCGTCGGTGCCGTTGATCGGCTGGGTTACGGTGTACTCGGCGTTGTTGAGCGTTTCCTTGGTCACCGAGGTGGTGACGAAGGACGAGATCTCCTTGCGGAAATAGGTCGCCGACAGGAAGCTGTCCTTGTTGATGTACCACTCCAGACCGGCGTCATAGGAGGTGGCCTCGAACGGCTTGAGGTCGGGATTGCCCAGCGAAATGGTGAAGTTGGTGTCGTTGACGGAGCGGCGCAGGGCCAGCTGGCTGGGGGCGGCGCGCGCCATCACCTTGCTGGCCGTGGCCCGGCCGATCAGCACGTCGGGGATGAATTCGAAGCGCAGGTTCAGCGACGGCAGGGTCTTGGTGTAGCCGCCGTCCTGCGAGGCCGAGACGAAGTTGACGATCGGCGCGGTGGCCGTGCCCGTCTGGACGCGGTTGAAGCCGGTCGAGGTGGTCTTGGTGTCGATCACCCGCACGCCCAGGGTGCCGGTCACCGGCACGATGAAGTCGGCGAACTCGAAATTGGCCTGGGCGTAGGCGCTGTTGGTCTTTTCCTTGACCGACCAGGTGTCGAGGAAGGCCTGGAAGCTGCCAACGCCGCCGGCGGTCTGGGCGGTGCCGCGGTTGGGATTGACCCCGTGGACGTCGTTGGTCAGCCCCGCCGCCGTCAGGGCGGCGTTGTAGGTGGCCAGGGTGTTGTCGTTCCACGACTGCACGCCGCCGGAATAGCCCAGGTCGCCGGTGCGGAAGAAGCCGCTGCTGTTGTCGACCGAGGTGGAGTCGATGATGCCGGAAATGGTGGCGCAGGAGGTGGCCACCGCCACCACCGCCGCGCTGCTGGCGTCGCCGCGGCAGTTCAGGCGGGTGGTGCGCTGGTACAGCACCTGGTCGGTCGAGAACTTGCGGCCGTTGACGCCGGCCTTCAGCGAGGTCAGCCACGAGATGTCGGGCCGGTACTGCACGTTCAGCTGGGCGCCCAGCTCGTCGGCCTTGTTGGTGCGCGGATTGAACACCGCGTCGAGGCGGTTGACGCCCTGGCCGGTATTGGTGTCGAGGCCGGGGAACGAGAACTTCGGGGCGCCGCCGCCGGTGTAATCGACGATGGCCCGCGGCACGCCGAACACGGTGGCCGTGGCGTTGATCTCGTTGTTCTGGACCTTGGCGTTGGAGTAGTCGAGGCGGGCGTCAACTGTGAACTGCTCACCCTTCCACTCGCCGCCCAGCACGGTGGCGTACTGGGTGCGGGTCAGGTCGCCGAGGATGTTGCGATAGGTCAGGTCGATCGGGAAGGCGGTGCTGCTGGTGGTCTCGACGTGGCTGACGGTGTTGTCGGCCCCGACCTTGCTGTTGGCGTAGTCGATCAGGCCCGAGGTGCCGCTGAGCTGCAGATAGGTGCTGTTCACCTGTTCGGTGGCGGTGGCGTAGGTGCCGTCCAGATACATCTTGAAATGGTCAGTCGGCCGCCATTCGACGACGCCGCTGAACGCCTTGCGCTCGGTGTCGCGACGATCGACCATCAGGCGGGGGATGTCGGGGATCCAGTCCAGCACGCCGTCGCCATTGACGTCGGAGCTGCGGCCCGGGGTCGCGCCGGGCGTGCCGGCGGCGGTCGGGGCGCGGGTCACCCAGCCCGTGGTGCGGGCGGTGTTGCTGTTGAGGTGGCGCTTCTCCCAGGTGCCCGACAGCAGCACGCCCAGGGTGTCGTTGAGGAACAGCTTGCTGCCGATCAGCGCGAACTTGGGATCGTATTCCTTCGCCAGGTTGGAATAGACGCCCTGGGCCGAGCCGGCGATGAAGGGCTTGCGACTGTCGAACGGCCGACGGGTGATGACCCGCACGGTGCCGCCGATACCGCCTTCGGTCATGTCGGCGGTCGGCGACTTGACCACTTCCAGGCGCGAGACGAACTCGACGGGGATGTCTCGGAAGTCGACGGCGCGGTCGGTGCCGCCCACGGTCAGCGACAGGGCCGAGGAGCCGTTGATCTCGACCCGGTTGAGGCTGGGATCGGCGCCGCGGATGCTGACGCCGCGGCCTTCACCGTCCTGACGGCTGATCTGCACGCCGGTGACTCGCTGCAGCGACTCCGACAGATTCTTGTCGGGGAACGTGCCGATGTCCTGGGCCGAGATGGAGTCGACCACCTGCAGCGAGGTGCGCTTGACGTCCTGGGCGCTGCGCAGCGAGGCGCGGATGCCGGTGACCACGATCTCCTCGACCTGATCGGCCGAAGCCGGCGCGGCGGGGGCCTGGGCGGTCGGCGTCGCCTGGGCCAGAGCGGCGGCCGGGACTGACAGCAGGGCGGCGGTCAGGGCGGCGCTGGAGCCGCCGAGCCAAAGGCGCGTTCTGATCGACTTCATCATGGTTTCTTCCCGGATTCTTTGCCGTGGCGTGACGTTCGGCCCGAACGGTTCCAGTCACGATCGGAATTTCATATTGTGGGATGCGTTCCCGTTAAACGGGACGATAGCCGAGATTTTGGTTTCGTGTCGAGAGATTGCGCGTATTGCCTCGCCGAAATGAACGTGGCGGATCGAACGATCGCCCGCCGCGGGGCGTGCACGCGCGCGCCCAAAGCCCGTCGCGCTGGGCTTTGAACTCAGTGTGGAAAGTGAAGCGTCAACGGGACCGGCGCGAACGCCCGGCCACCGCCGATCGGGACGGCGGTCCGGCTAGAACCCGCCCTCTTCCAGGCTGGCGAGGCGCGCGGCCTGGTCCTCGGCGATCAGCGGCTTGATGATGTCGTCCAGGGCGTCGCCCTCCATCACCTTGGGCAGGTTGTAGACCGTCAGGTTGATGCGGTGGTCGGTGACCCGGCCCTGCGGGAAGTTGTAGGTGCGGATGCGTTCGGAGCGGTCGCCGCTGCCGACCTGGCTCTTGCGGGCGTCCGAGCGGGCGGTGTCCAGCGCCTCGCGCTGCATGTCGTAGAGCCGCGCCTTCAGGTTCTTCATCGCCCGGGCGCGGTTCTGGTGCTGGCTCTTTTCCGAGCTGGTCACCACCACGCCGGTCGGCAGGTGGGTGATGCGCACGGCCGAGTCGGTCTTGTTGACGTGCTGGCCGCCGGCCCCGGACGAGCGGTAGGTGTCGATCCGCAGGTCGCTGTCGTTGATCTCGATCTCGACGTCCTCGGCCTCGGGCAGCACCGCGACGGTGGCGGCCGAGGTGTGGATGCGGCCCTGCGCCTCGGTGGCCGGCACGCGCTGGACGCGGTGCACGCCGCTCTCGAACTTCCAGCGGCCGAACACGCCGTCGCCGGTGACCGAGGCGATGATTTCCTTGTAGCCGCCCATCTCGCCCTCGGAGACGCTGTCGACCTCGACCTTCCAGCCCTGCAGCTGGGCGTAGCGCTGGTACATGCGGAACAGGTCGCCGGCGAACAGGGCCGCCTCGTCGCCGCCCGTGCCGGCCCGGACTTCGAGGATGGCCGAAGCGTTCTCGTCCTTGTCGCGCGGGGCCAGCATCAGGGCCAGCTCGCGCTCCATGACCGGCAGCTTCTCGTCCAGGGCCCGGATCTCGTCGGCGACCATGGCCGCCATCTCCGGGTCGCCGGCCATCTCCTCGAGGTCGGCGCGCTCGGCGCTCAGCTTGGCCAGGGCCTCGACGGCCTCGGCCACCGGGCGCAGCTCGGCGTGCTCCTTGGAGAGCTTGACGATCTCGGCGCCGTCCGTCGCCGCGCCCATTCGGGCTTCGACTTCGCGGAAGCGGTCGAGAACTTGGTCGAGGCGGGCCTGGGGCAGTCGCAAGGGGGAACGTCACGCTGTGGAGGAACGGGCGGTCTCTCTACCGCTCCGAGCGCCTCGCGTCACCCCTTGGCGGGCGGACCTGTAAAGCTGCGCCTTGCGCCCCTATCTGCCGGGGGCGGCGAAACATCCCCCGCGCCGCGCCCGCCTTTCGGAGCCTGCCATGCCCCTGTCGATGCACCGCGCCTCGGTCCCCGTCTTCGTCCGCGCCCTCAAGGTGCTGGCCACCCTGCTCGAGAAGGGCGAGGCCCACGCCAAGGCCCAGGGCCTGGATCCCGACACCCTGGTCGCCGCCCGCCTGACCGACGACATGCTGCCGCTGGCCGGCCAGGTGCAGCGCGCCTCCGACGCCTCCAAGGGCGCGGTGTCCCGGCTGACCGGCGTCGAGGCGCCCGCCATGCCCGACGAGGAGACCAGCTTCGCCCAGCTCCACAAGCGCGTGGCCGACACCCTGGCCTATATCCAGAGCGTCGACGCCGCGGCCTTCGAGGGCAGCGAGGACCGGACCGTGGAACTGAAGCTGCCGGGCGGCGCCCTGACCTTCACCGGCGAGGACTACCTGTTCGGCTTCGCCCTGCCGAACTTCTTCTTCCACGTGGTCACCGCCTACGACATCCTGCGCCACAAGGGCGTGCAGATCGGAAAGCTGGATTACCTGGGGCCGGTGGGCGGATAGGTCGCAACCAAGTCCCTCGGTGTTGTCATCCCGGAAAGCGCGCAGCGCTTGTCCGGGACCCAGGTGAACCGCAAAGCGCCAGTCCAGTCCCCTGGGTCCCGGACAGCCTCTGCGAGGCTTCCGGGATGACAACGATCAGGTGCTCCGCCTCCCTCAAGGAACCGCCTTCACCTCGACCGACACCACCTGCCGCACGGAGCGTCCCGGGCGCAGGTCGCCGTCGACCACCAGGCGGTAGGGCCCTTCCTTGGCGTCCAGCGGCTGGCCGTCCTTGCGGTCGGCGATGATCACCGGATTGGTCCGGTAGATCGGGTCGGTCTCACCCAGGGAATAGGTCGCGGTGAAGCCGTCCGAACCCTTGGCCATCACCACCTGGTTCAGGTAGCGCCCCATCAGCCGGTCGCCCGACACGACCCCGGCCTGCTTGAGGGCGGCGTTCAGCAGCGCGCCTTCGTAGGTGATCTGTTTGCCGTGGGCCGTGAACGTCGCCTTGGCGCGCGGCAAGGCCTTCAGGTCGGCCGGTGTCAGGGTGACGGAGTCGCGCCCCTGGACCGTGACCTTCAGGTCCTGGGCCAGGGCAGGCGTCGCGGCCCAAACGGCCATTGGGGCGATCAGGGCGGCGAGAAGCAGCGGACGCATGAGCAGAGACCTCGTGTGGAGACCCGATCTGGGGCCGACGCGCGCTTTCAAGCAAGCCCCGCGCTGTGGATCGGGGACAGGCGCGTGCGCCTGTCCCCGTCCGGACACACGCAAACCTCAGTACAGCAGGGTCTTGCCCATCACCCCCGACCCGTCCGGCAGGGGCGAGATCTGCTTGATCATCACCTGCCCGCTCTTGGCGAACCAGAAGCGGGTCACCGGCGCCTCGGGGTGGTTGTAGTCGGCAGTCACCAGCCAACAGTCGACCTTGCCGCCGCCCGGCAGGTCCAGCACCTCCGACCCCGCCACCTTGAACAGATAGGCCGCCGGCGGGCCGCCGCCCGGATGGTGGAAGACGATGCTGGCCTCGTAGCCCTTGGCCAGCGGCAGGGCCTGGAGGAACTCCATGTCGGTCTCGAAGTTGAAGCTCGGCTGGGGCGAGGCGACGTCATAGTCCTTGGCCGCGTTGTCCGGGAGGTCCTTCAGGCCAACGATCCGGTCGGGCTGGAAGGCGTAGCCCTCGACCTTGGCCACGCCGTCCTTCTCCGAACGGCGGACATGGGTCAGGGGCCTGAAGGTGCCGACCTCGAACCAGCTGTCCAGCTGGCGGTCGGACGGCGTGGCGCCGACCCCGTCCCAGTGCTGGACGATGTGCAGGCGGCGCTGGCCGTCCTGGTCCTCGAAGCGGACCTCCCGGGTCCAGACGTCGGCGACGCGGATGGTGTCGCCGACCTGCCTGAAGCGCAGGTAGCGGTGCGCGCCGGGCTTGAGGTTGGCGAAGCGGGCCAGCGGCTGGCCGACCGGCACGGGGGTGACGGCGGCCGCGGCTGCGGCGGCGACGGCGCTTCCCGCCAGGAGAAGCCCGGCGAGCAGGACGGAACGGACGGCGAGGGACATGGAGGGCTCCGGATTTCGGCAGCCCCACCAGACCCCAACCGACGGCGCCGGGCCACTTAAGGTTCGGTAATGCGCCTGGGGTCCGGACCAATTGAAGCCCCCCAGGGTTGTCATCCCGGCCGCAGCGAAGCGGAGAGCCGGGATCCAGGTGAGCCGCACCGCTCCTACCCAGTCCCCTGGGTCCCGGACAGCCTCTGCGAGGCTTCCGGGATGACAACGGATTACAAGCCGCTGACAGCTCTCCAAGTGTTAGGCGCTCATTGGCGCTGCCCTACCCCCGCGACGACCAGCGCGGCGTCGGCGGCAGGTCGGCCAGCAGGCGCGGCGCTTCCCGCGAGGCCCCGGCCGGCCGGGTCTCGACCACCAGCGGGTAGAGCGAGACGACCAGCAGGGCCGCCATGGTCAGGTTGAAGGCCCGCAGCACCGGCGGCCGGTCCAGGAACCGCCGCATGCCCTGGCCAAAGCCCGCCCAGGCGGCGCTGCACGGCGCGCCGACCAGCATGAAGGTCCCGGCCACGAAGAACACCCCGATCGTCGAGCCCTCGGGGGTGTAGGTGGTGGCGGCGGTCAGGGCCATGGCCCAGGCCTTGGGATTGACCCACTGGAAGGCGGCGGCCTGCAGGAAGGTCATCGGCCGGGCGCCGGCCCCCTTGTCCGCGACGGTCCTGGTCGTCGCGATCTTCCAGGCCAGCCACAGCATGTAGCCGCCGCCGACCCAGCGCAGCACCTCGTGCAGCACCGGCCAGGCCTTGAAGACGCCGCCCAGGCCCAGGCCCATGGCCGCGACCATCACACCCAGGCCGACGCTGATCCCCAGGATATGCAGCACCGTGCGGCGGAAGCCGAAATTCGCCCCCGAGGCCAGCAGCATCATGTTGTTGGGGCCGGGCGTGCCGGCGGTGGCGAAGGCGAACAGGACGAAGGCGAGCAGCAGCTGGGCGGTCATGGCGGACACTCCTCGAAAACGCCGGTCCCCGGGGCGACGGCGGGAACCGGAGCGGAATGTCATGGTCATCTTGCCGATTGCATCTTGAGTCAAAGCGTATATTGCATCAGTGACAATTTTGGAGATCGCCGATGGCCGGCTGGACCCCGACCCTGCCTCCGGGCCAGGCGCCCCTGTACGAGCGCCTGCTGGACGCCCTGCGGCAGGACATCGCCTCGGGGGTCCTCAGCGACGGCGCCCGCCTGCCGCCGCAGCGCGACCTGGCCCACCGCCTGGGCCTGGGCCTGGGCACGGTCACCCGGGCCTATGTCGAGGCCGAGAAGGCCGGGTTGGTGCAGGCCCATGTCGGGCGCGGCAGCTTCGTGCGCAGCTCGCTCGGCCAGGGTCCGGGCCTGGCGACCGAGGATCCCGGGCCGATCAATCTCTCCCAGAACATCGCCCCGGTCGGGGCCGCCGGCGCGCGGATCGTCCAGACCCTGGCCCGGTTGCAGCGCCGGCCCGACCTGCTCGACAATCTGGCCTACGCCCCCTCGACAGGACTGGACGCGCACCGCCGGGCCTTCGCGACCTGGCTGTCGCGCACGGCCGGCGTCGAGCGCGCCGACTGGCGGCAGGTGATCTGCTGCGCCGGGGCCCAGCAGGCCCTGAGCCTGGCCCTGGCCGCCCTGTGCCGGCCCGGCGACGAGGTGCTGTGCGAGGCCGCTACCTTCCCCGGCGCCCGGGTGCTGGCCAGCCATGCCGGCTATCGGTTGACGGGCGTGGCCATGGACGGGGAAGGCCTGCTGCCCGAGGCCCTGGACCGCGCGGCGGCGAACGGCGCCAAGGCGGTGTTCCTGCTGCCCACCCTGCAAAACCCCACCGGCCGGATCATGGGCGCCGCGCGCCGGGCGGATATCGTGGCGGTGGCGCGTCGGCGCGACCTGTGGATCATCGAAGACGGCATCTATTCGATCTTCGGCGGCGATCCCCTGCCCGCCCTGGTCGAACTGGCGCCCGAGCGGACGATCCACGTCTCCGGCGTCTCCAAGTCGCTGTCGCCCGGCCTGAGGGTCGGCTTCCTGCTGGCCCCGCTCGGCGACCTGTTCGAGCGCGTCGTCCACGCCGTGCGCGCCCAGTTCTACGCCCCGCCCAACTTCGGCGCCCTGATCGCCAGCCAGTGGATCGAGGACGGCGCGGCCGACCTGATCGCCGGCGAGATCCGCGACGAGATGGGCCAGCGCCTGGCTCTGGCCCGCACGATCCTCGGCGCGGCCATAGAGCCGCCGGCCTCGGCCTTCAGCCCGCACGTCTGGCTGCCGATGGACGAACTGGCCGCCGAGCGCTTGGCCGGCCGGGCCCTGCGCGGCGGCGTCGAGGTCACCCCGCCCGCCGCGCCGATCGTCGAGCCGGGCCTGGAGAGCGGCGTGCGCCTCTGCCTGGGCGCGACGCGGGATCGGGCCGAACTGGAGCGGGGCCTGCGGGTGGTCGCCGCGGCGTTGACGGGCGCGGACGAGCGGTCGCGGGCGGTGATCTGAGGTTTCCGCCGATTTGTTCTAGCCGCCGGCGCGAGGGCGCCTGACACCATCGCCGCAGGATTCGCTTCAAGAACCACGAGGAGCCGCCATGGCGACCGCCACCGCCCGCATCAGCGATGCCCACTACGCCACCACCATCACCACCGGCCGCCACGCCCTGACGGCCGACGAGCCCGAGCGCAATGGCGGCGCCGATGTCGGGCCCGCGCCGTTCGACCTGCTGCTCTCGGCCCTGGGCGCCTGCACGGCCATGACCTTGAAGATGTACGCCGAGCACAAGCAATGGCCGCTGGAGGCCCTGGAGGTGCGGCTGCATTACCACGGTGGCGAGACCCCGCCCCGGATCGAGCGCGTGCTGGTCCCGGCGGGGCCGCTGGACGAGGCGCAGTTGGCCCGGCTGGCCGACGTGGCCGAGCGCACGCCGGTGACCCTGGCCATCAAGGGCGGCGTGCCGATCCAGACGTCGCTCGGCTAGCCCTCGCGCACGTTGAGTTTGCCTCAGGTGCAATCAGCGCTTCCGTCGCAACCTTAAGCTTTGCTATGGTCCGTCCCGGGGGCTGAAGCAGTTTCAGCCGGTCTATCTCGTTGGAGCTGTTATGCGTCGCATTTTCCTCGTCACCGCCATGGCCGCGGCGACCGCCGGCTGCGTCACCAATTCGGGCGGCGACACCATCGCCCAGATCTCCTCGGACATCTCGAAGAACGCCTTCGTCAAGGATATCACGGTCAACACGCCCGCCGGCGCCGGTCCGCAGTTCGAGACCACGTTCAAGAAGAACGTCTCCGAAAAGCTGGCGACCTGCGCCAAGGGCGCCCAGCCCCTGCTGCTGAAGGTCAACATCACCGATTTCAAGAAGGCCAACGCCGGTATGACGATCCTGGTGGGCTCGTCCAACAAGATCAAGGGCGTGGCCCAGCTGATCGATCCGGCCACCGACAAGGTGGTGGCCGATTATGAGATCGACCGCTCGACCGGCGGCGGCGGCCTGATCGCCGCGGCGGCCATGGCCGACGCCGAGGGCCAGATGTCATCGGGCTTCGGCGCTGAAATCTGCAAGCGCGCCTTCATCGCCCGCTAAGAGACGCGCCTTAGGCGGCGACCGACAAGGAAAGGGCGCGGAGGCGAAAGCCCGCCGCGCCCCTTTTGCGTTCTACCCGCGCTATTGCGCCGCCAGCGCCTTGGTGAAGGCCTCGTCGGCGAACAAGGTCTTGAAGTCGTCGGCCAGGGCCGCGCTCAGCGCCGCGGCCGCGTTCTTGCCGTTGAAGATCTGCACCGACTTCTCGGACTTGCCGTTCAGCACCCGCTTATAGACCTCGGCGCCCGACGGTGAGGTCACTGTCACGGTCAGATCGGCCGTGGCGACCGCCTTGCCCGCCAGGATGCCGACGCCGTACTGGCTGTAGAAGGTCGCGACCTTGGCTTCGACCTTGGGACCGCCCGCCGCCAGCTTGTAGCCGCGCTGCTTGAACTCGGCGCTCAGGGCGTCACGGACGATATCGGCAACCTCCTCCTTCGAGCGGATGGGGGCCATCTCCATGCCGTAACCGTTCATCTTGGTGGAGATGCGGGCGCGGTTGGTGGTGCGGGCGTCGACGGCGGTGACGGTGACCTGGATCGCCTCGGCGCCCGGCTGGGCGCTGGCCGGCGCCGGAACGTAGCCGACGGGAACCGTCTCCTCGGTCGTGGCGCAAGCCGTCACGGCCGCGGCCAAGGCGACGATAGCCAGAATTCTCATTTGAAAGCCCCCAAAACACGACGGCGATGATCGCCGTGGTTGGGACATTTCCGATCATGCCACCTAAAGTCAAGCTTGCGGTGAAGCCTATTCCGCCGCGATCGCATCCGCCTCGGCCGCCGCCTTCAGCTGGGCCGCGCGCTGTTCGACCAGCTCGACGATGTGGTCGATCATGCCGTCGTTGGACTGCTTGTGGTCGGGCTTGCCGGCCATGTAGACCATGCCCGAACCGGCCCCGCCGCCGGTGAAGCCCAGGTCGGTCATCAGCGCCTCGCCGGGGCCGTTGACCACGCAGCCGATGATCGACAGCGACATGGGCTGAGAAATATGAGCCAGGCGCTCTTCCAGGGCCTCCACCGTCTTGATGACGTTGAAGCCCTGGCGAGCGCAGGACGGGCAGGCGATGATGTTGACGCCGCGGTGGCGCAGGCCCAGCGACTTGAGGATATCGAAGCCGACCTTGATCTCCTCGACCGGATCGGCGGCCAGCGACACCCGGATGGTGTCGCCGATGCCGGCCCACAGCATCGAGCCGATGCCGATCGACGACTTGACCGTTCCGGTGCGCAGGGCCCCGGCCTCGGTGACGCCCAGGTGCAGCGGGCAGTCGATGCGCTCGGCCAGCTGGTAATAGGCCGCCACCGTCATGAACGGGTCCGACGCCTTCACGCTGATCTTGAACTCGTGGAAGTCGTGGTCCTGCAGGATGCGGGCGTGGTTGAGCGCGCTCTCGACCATGGCGTCGGGGCACGGCTCGCCGTACTTTTCCAGCAGTTCCCGCTCCAGCGAGCCGGCGTTGACGCCGATCCGCATCGAGCAGCCGTGGTCGCGGGCCGCCTGGATCACGTCGCGCACCCGGTCGGGGCTGCCGATATTCCCCGGATTGATCCGCAGGCAGGCTGCGCCGGCCTGGGCCGCCTCGATGCCGCGCTTGTAGTGGAAGTGGATGTCGGCCACGAGCGGCACCTTGCTCTCGCGGGCGATGGTCTTGAAGGCCGCCGTCGAGTCGGTGTCGGGGCAGCTGACGCGGACGATGTCGGCGCCGGCCTCCTCCAGTTGGCGGATCTGCTCCAGCGTCGCGGCCGCGTCGCTGGTCAGGGTGTTGGTCATCGACTGGACCGAGATCGGCGCGTCGCCGCCGACCTCGACATTGCCGACGCGGATCTTGCGCGATTGCCGGCGCTCGATCGAGCGCCAGGGGCGGAGGTGGGTGTGGTCTGCGGCCATGCCGCCAATCTAGGGCGTTTGGCGGCGGAACCCAAGGGGATCACGGAAATGTCGCGGGCGCCACGATCCTGACGCGGGCGGGTGGTCTCTGGACGGTCCCACAGACGCCCCAATGCGCCGAAAAAGCGGAGTTTCGATGAGCGGGCGACCGCAGGCCTACGACCCCCTGGTCCCGACGCCGCGTCCCCGCCGGCGGGCGAAGGCGGACGGCCTGGTCGCCGGCCTGTTCAGCGTCGCGGCCCACGGCGCCCTGCTGCTGGCCCTGCTGGCGGTGCGGGTCCAGCCGCCGATGGCGCCCGAACCCGAGCCGATCTCCGTCGCCCTCTACGAACCGCCGCCGCCTCCGCCGCCCGAGCCGCCGAAGCTGGCGCCCGAACCGGCCGGCGATCCCGCGCCGGCCAAGGTCTCGCCGCCCAGGCTGCCCGTCCGCCCGCCGCGCCTGGTCCCGCCGCCCCAGGTCGAGCCGCTGCCCGCCAAGCCCGCCCCCGTTCCCCAGGTGGTGGCCGAGTTGGGCGAGGCCGACCTGATCGGCGCGGCCACCGCCGGCAGCGGATCGGGGGCCGGCGGCGCCGGGAACGGCCCGGGCGGCGGCGGCTGCGACATGGTCCGGCTGCTGCAGGACGCCCTGCGCAAGAACCCGCGGGTGCGCGCCGCCTTGGCCCAGGTCCACCCCGAGGCGGCGGCCCGGGGCAAGGCGGTGCTGGTCTGGAACGGCGACTGGGTGCAGAGCCCGGGCCAGGAGGGCAAGGGCCTGGCCGGCGTGCGCGAGCTGATCATGCTGGAGGTGGCCTTCGCCCCCAAGGCCTGCCGCGACGATCCGATGCGGGGCTTGGTGCTGATCTCGCTCAGCGACGGCCCCGGCGCGCCGCGCCTGGCCCTGGGATCGAGCCGATGGAACTGGTCGGACCTGCTGTTCGCGAAATCGGGTGGGCGACGGAGCTAGAATTGACCGGGGACATGCCCTCGGGCGTGTCCTCGTCAGCAGGCAGCGCGCGAGCCGTGAAGAACCTTGGACGCGAATGGGGTCACGCCCAAGGGCATGTCCCCGACCGTTGTCAACCCTGCGGCTTCGACGGTTGAGCCGCGACCGGAGCCGCTGGCGCGACCGTCAGCTTGCCCAGCGACGCCGTCGGGCCGGGCATGCGGCTGGTCAGGGCGCCGCCGTTGTAGACCTCGAAGGCCGCCGGGTCGGAGACCTCGGCGATCAGGCCGCCGTTGCGCGGGGCGCGGAACGCCTCGCCGGCCGCCATCCAGCGGGTGAAGTAGATCGCGCCGGCCGCGTCGTGCACGGTCAGCGAGGCGGGCTTGCGCGCCTGCAGGACCAGGCCCGAGGCCTCGGCCTGGGCCGCGCCATAGACCGCACCCTTGGCCCGGAACGGCGCGCCGACATTGAGCACCTGGCTGACGTCTACGCCGCTCTTGGCCGTTTCGGCCGCGCGGGCCTTGGAGGCGGCGCTGACCGCGTCGGCCGAACCGCCGTTGGCGGCGGCGTCGTCGAGGCCGGGGGTCTTGTAGGGCTCGGGCGTGGTCGACTCGACCGGGGCCGGCAGGGGCGCGCCCAGCGACACCGAACCCGGCGCGGCGTTGGGGTCGACCGGAACGGCGCCCGGCGCGGCGACGACGGAGGTCGCCTGGGCCGGGGCCACCAGGGCCGGCGGCGTGTCCTTGGCGATGGCCCGCTGGGCGACGTTCCACAGCACGATGGCGGCCACGACCAGCACGCCCAGCGCCAGGATCAGTCCCAGGCGCGGATCACGCTCGTGGCGCACGCCGACCGGCGCGCGCAGCGGCTCGCTGTCCTCAGGGGCGTCCAGCTTGAAGCGGGCCACGGCGGCGTCGCCGTCCAGGCCCAGCACCTTGGCGTAGGACTTCACATAGCCGATGGTGAACGGGCGCGAGGGCAGCTCGTCCAGGCGCAGGCCTTCCAGCGCCTCGATATAGCCCTGGCGGATGCGAGTGGCGTCGGCCACGTCCTGCAGCGACAGACCACGAAATTCGCGGGCGGCGCGCAAGGCCGAACCGATGTCGGGGCCGTCATCGACGGAGGGCGGATGGGCGGCCATCGGCGCGTCCTCGGGCTCGCCGTCGGCGACCAGCTGCAAGTGCGAAACCCTGCCCGTATCCAGCGGCATGGCTGCCATGAGACCCCAAATTCGCGTCGCCGGAGATGTTCGCCCCACCGGGAGGACGAGCCCGACGCGCTATCCCGGCCAGACTGACCGGGAATTGTTAATACTTTATGGTCGATATCAAAGTAAGTCGCGGGATTCAATAAACTATAAGGTCGCGCTTGGTTAATCCGCGCCGTGTCTAGATAGCAACGTAGAGCTTGCGCGCCAGGGTTTCGATCTCGCCGCGCAGCGATCCGGCCGAGGTCTTCAGCAGGGCCTCGACATTGCGCCGGGCGGCCTCGCGATCGCAGGACAGCACCATCTGCTTGACGGGCCCGATGCCGGCCGGCGGCATCGACAACCCGTCGAAACCCAAGGCCAGCAAGGCGAAAGCCTCCAACGGACGCCCCGCCATCTCGCCGCAAACCGAGACCGGCGTGCCGGTGTCGGCGCAGGCCTGCTGGATAGTCTTCAGCGCCCGCAGGGCGGCCGGGGACAGCGGATCGTAGCGGTCCGAAACCCTTGGATTGCCGCGATCGGCGGCGAACAAATACTGCATCAGGTCGTTGGTGCCGACCGAAACGAAGTCGGTCATCGGCAAAAGCGCGTCGAGATGCCACAGCAGCGACGGCGCCTCGATCATCGCCCCGACGTCCAGGCGTGCCGGTTCGGGCCGGCCGCGCTTCAGGGCCCAGGCGACCTCCTGGTCGACGAAGGCGCGGGCGGCGCGGAACTCGTCCACATTGGCCACCAGCGGGAACATGATCCGCAGCGGCCGGCCGCGCGCGGCCTTGATCAGGGCGCGGATCTGCATGCGCAGCAGGGCTGGTCGGTCCAGGCCCATGCGGATGGCGCGCCAGCCCAGGGCCGGATTGTCCTCGCGCTCCAGCTCCATGTACGGCAGCAGCTTGTCACCGCCCAGGTCCAGGGTGCGGAAGGTCACCGGCATGCCGTCGGCGGCCTCCAGCACCTTCTCGTAGAGCGCCGTCTGGGCCTCCAGCCGGGGCATCTCCTCGGCGACCATGAACTGGAACTCGGTGCGGAACAGGCCGATGCCCTCGGCCCCGGTCTCGCCCAGGATGTCCAGGTCGACGGCCAGGCCGGCGTTCATCAGCAGGGTGACCTTGTCGCCGTCCTTGGTCACGGCCGGCGTGTCGCGGATCCGGGCGAACTCGGCCTTGCGCTGGGCGCGGACCTCCATCCGGGCCTGCAGCGACTTGACCACGTCGGCGCGCGGCCGCAGCCAGGCCTCGGCGGTCTCGGCGTCGACCACGACGGGGTCGCCCTCGCTGACCCGGTCGCGCAGGCCGGCCAGGCGGCCGACGCAGGGGATGTCCAACGCCCGGGCGACGATGCCGGCGTGGCTGGCGGCCGAACCTTCCTCCAGCAGGATGCCCTTGAGCTTGGTGCGGTCGTATTCCAGCAGGTCGGCCGGACCCAGGTTCCGGGCGATCAGGATCGCGTTCTCAGGCAGCACCCGCACCATGTGGACGTCGCCCGACAGGTGGCGCAGCAGCCGGTCGTTGAGGTCCTCGAGGTCGTGCAGGCGTTCGCGCAGATAGGGGTCGCGAGCCTGGCCCAGGCGGGCGCGGTGCTCGGAGCGGACGCGCTCGACCGCGGCCTCGGCGGTCAGGCCCGAGCGCACGGCCTCCTGCAGCGACCGGTTCCAGCCCCGGTCGTGGGCGAACATCCTGTAGGTCTCGAGCACCTCGTACGAGGCGCCGACCAGGCCGTGCTGGCCCTCCAGCATCTCGTCGATCTGGGTCTGCAGCGCCTCGACCGCCCATTTCAGCCGGGCCTCCTCGGCCAGGGCGTCGTCGGACAGCAGCTGCTCGGGGGCCACCGGCTGCTCGTGCAGCACGGCCACGCCATAGGCCAGCCCCTCGGCGAAGCGCGCGCCCTTCAGCCGCTCGGGCTTGTGGGGCGCGATCTCGACGTCCTTGAGCTCGGCCAGACCCAGGAGCTCGCTGGAGCTGACCATCTCGGCCAGCACCATGGCGATGATCTGCAGGTCCTCGACCTCTTCCTCGTCATAGACCCGCTCGGTGCGGTTCTGGACGACCAGGACGCCGATCGTGCGGCCGCCGCGCAGCAGCGGCACGGCCAGGAAGGCATGGTAAGGGTCTTCGCCGGTTTCCGGCCGGTACGAGAACGACGGGTGGCTGGCGGCGTCCGACAGGTTCAGCGGCCGGCCCAGGCGCATGGTCTCGCCGACCAGGCCCTCGCCGGGCTTCAGCCGGGTGACGTGGACGGCGTCGCGCGACAGGCCCTCGGTGGCGAACAGCTCCAGGTCGCCCGAGGCGCGGCGCAGATAGATCGAGCAGACCTCGGCGACCATCGAGATGGCGATGGTGCGCACCACCATGTCGAGCTTGGCCTGGGCGGGCCCGCCTCCGGCCATGGCCTCGCGAATCTGCCGAAGCAGACTGCGTGGTCCCCGAACAGCGATCCCGGACGCCGCCATGTCTGCCCGCGCACTCCCCATGGTCCGATGCGGCTGGTCCCGACAGAACGCGTCGAAGGTTAAGAAGCCGCATCGCCCTCAGCCGGGCTATAGCAGATTTCGCGGCCAGCACAGCGTTCGCTCGCGGCCTAATCGTGGTTCGCGCACGAAAAAAGACGCCGCCCCCGAAGGGACGGCGCCGGAGCGTTCAGGCGCGGACGCCGTTAGCGGCGCTGGCCGTAATAGCCGTCGTATCGGCCGCCGCCGTCCCGGCCGCCATAGCGGTAGCCGGTGTTGTAGCGGTCGCCGCGGCGGTCGCGGCCGTCGTAGCCCGAGCGGCCGTAGCCGTTGTCGTAGCCCGAGCGGCCATAGCCGCTGTTGTAGCCGTAGCCGCTGTTGTAGCTGGACCCGTAGCCGTAGCGGCTGTCGCGATAGCCGCTGGAATAGCGATGGTCGCGGTCGTAGCGGTCGCCATGGCCGGTCGAGGCGCCCAAGGCGGCGCCGGCGACGGCGCCGATGGCGATGCCGCCTCGGTCGCCGTCCGACAGGGCCGCGCCGGCGATGCCGCCGATCACGGCGCCGAGGATGGCGCGCTCGGTCTTGTTGTTGCGGTCGCCGGCGAAGGCGGCCGAGGCGGGCAGAACGAGGGCGCCGGTCACGGCCGCGGCGACGGCGATCTTCGTGAACTTACCAAAGGTCTTCATGGCGTTGCTCCTTGAGAGCGTCAGGCCGGAAGAAGTCCGGTGCGGCGCTGTTGGGACCTTTGTCGCATTCTGGCCTTGAACCCGATCTGAACGGCGATGTTCAGGTGGCGGTCATGTTTGGGGAACGCCCCTGGCTGGGGACGGGCGCATGCGCTTGTCCCCATCAGTGGGCGCCGCTCTCGTCGGGCCGGTGCAGGTGCACCGACCACAGCACCCCGGCCAGCATCAGGACGATGGCGGCGACCTCCAGCGGCAGCGGCCAGCGGGCGTCGTGCAGGAAGCCGTACAGCAGGGCGAACAGGGTCTCGAAGACGATCAGCTGGCCCGACAGGCTGAGCGGCAGCAGGCGGCTGGCGGCGTTCCACAGGCCGTTGCCGATCACCGAGGCGCCCAGGGCGACCGCCAGGCTGACGCCCCAGAACAGGGCCCACCCCGCCGCGAGGTGCGGCGCGCCGCCGAGGAAGGCCGGGATCACCAGCAGCAGCGACAGCAGGCCGGTGACCACGCCGGTCAGCAGCGACCATTCGTGGCTGTTGAAGCGTGGGGTCGCGGCCAGGCGGCGGGCGTTCCAGACGGCGTAGACGGTCCAGACCGTCAGAGCCCCAACCGCGGCCAGCAGGCCCAGGACCAGCCGCCCGACGCCGACGTCTCCGGCGGTCTGGAAGGCGGCGACATTGATGCAGACCACCCCGGCGGCGACCAGCAGCAGCGGCGCGGCCAGTCGGCGCAGGGCCACGCCTTCTCCAGGTTTCGCGCCGACCAGGGTGATGGTCACGGGCAGGAGGCCGATGATCAGCGAGGCCGGGGCCACGCCGGCGATCTGCACCGACACCGCCAGGCAGACATAGTAGACGATGTTGCCCAGCAGGCTCAGGCCGGCCAGGTCGCGCCAGTCGGCCAAGGTCAGGCGTGCCATCACCCCGCGCCCGGCGGGCGCCAGCAGGACGGCCGAGGCCAGGCCGTAGCAGACATAGCGCCCGGCGGTCATCTGCAGCGGCGTGAAGGCGGCCAGCAGCTTGGGCGCCAGGAACACCCCGCCCCAGAACGCGCCCGCGACCAGGCCGCAGAGAAGTCCGATCAGAAGACGCCGCCGGTGATCCATACGAACGGGTTAGCAGAGCCCGGCGCGGGAGGCTTGGCGAAAGCTCCCGGAGGTTGGGCGGGGACTCTCGAACTGCACCGGGAAGCGCCCCGGTCGCAGGCTCGACAAGACAGTGTCATCCCGGACAAGCGCGAAGCGCGCCGATCCGGGATGACACGTTCTGGGGCTGACCGGATCAGGCCACCGCCTGAACGGCCTCGGCCTCCTGGTAGGTCGCCATCTGCGCCGCCAGAGCCCGCTGGAACGCCGGCCGCGCCTCGCAGCGGCGGACATAGGCGTCCAGCACCGGGTTGGAGGTCACCAGGTTGGTCTGGCGCGGGAAGCGCAGCACGGTGGTCATCATCAGGTCGGCGGCGGTGAACCGGTCGTCCGACAGGTACTCGCGGCCCTCCAGCCAGGCGGCCACGGCGTCCAGCCGCGAGATCGCGAAGACCTCGGCCGCCGGCCGGCGCGCCTTGGCCCAGGCTTCGTCGGCGTGGAACAGGTCGATGGTGGTCAGGTTCTGGATGGCCGGCTCGACCGAGTTGAGCGCCGCGATCAGCCAGGTGTGCATGCGCAGTCGCGCCTGCGGGTCGGACGGCGCCAGGGCCGGCGAGCGGTCGGCGATGTGCAGCACGATGGCCCCGCTCTCGAACATCAAGAAGTCGCCGTCCTGCAGGTAGGGCACCTGGCCGAACGGCTGCATCTCGCGATAGGCTGCCGTCCCCTGCTCGCCCTGCTCCAGCAGGCGGGTCCGGTACGGAATGCCGGCCTCCTCCAGGGCCCAACGCACCCGCAGGTCGCGCACGATGCCTTGGGCGAAAGGCGGCACCCAGCGGAAAGCACTGATCGTGATCATCATCCAGCTCCTCGTCACGAGGCCCCCCGCGGGGCCTTCGAGGAGAAGTCGCGCCAGGGGGCGCGATTTCGACATCGGGTCCGAAAATTCCCGAAAAAATCAGCCGCGCGCGCCGCGCCGCCACCTCGCCGGGGTCACGCCCAGGCGCGTCTTCATCGCCCGTGTCAGGGCGCTCTGGTCGGCATGGCCGGTGCGCGCGGCGATCTCGGCGATCGACAGGCGGGTGTCCGACAGCAGGCGCTGGGCCGCGCGCAGGCGGGTGTCGGCCAGCTGGGCGTGCGGCGAGCGGCCGAACGCCGCCGCGAAGCCGGCGAAGAACCGGCTCCGGCTCATGCCCGCTTCGGCCGCCAGCTCGCCGACGCTCAGCGGCCGGGCGAAGTCGCGCTCGATCAGGGCGGCGGCGCGGGCCAGGCGCGGATCCGGTTCCGGACCGCCGGCCGCCAGGGCCCGCAGCAGCAACGGCGCCCACAGGGCCGCCACCTCGTCCTCGACCTGCCGCGCCGCGTCGCCGCAGACGAAATCCAGCAGGCCTCGCACCGGGGCGTTGACCGGCAGGAAGGCGCGGTCGCGAAGGGTCTCGAACGGGGCGATCAGGTCCGCGCCGATATTGGCCACCACGAACAGGTTGTCGCCGTCGGCGGCGAAGGCGTGGCGGGTTCCGCAACGCACCAGCGCCGCCTGGCCGGCCTGGACCCGGCCGCCGCGCCCGTCGATCTCCATCTCCAACACGCCCCGCCGCGGCAGGACGATCTGATCGAAGTCGTCATGGGCGTGGGCGTCGCCGTCGGCGCCGTAGCGGCGAAGGGAAAGCTGGGCGGGACGGCCGTTCAGTCCATGATCCATCGCCGCCCTCTCCTCGTTGTCAGCCGTGCCCCGGCAGGGCCAGCGGCTCGCCGATCGCCTCGACCAGTTGCTTGGCCTGCTCGACCGCCGCGTCGATGTCGGCCTCGATGAACTCGACCTCGGCGTCGGTCAGGGGATGCGGGGCGGCGATCACCTCGCGCAGATAGGCGCGCTTCTCGGGCTCGGTCATGGTCCACCAGCCGACGGTGTGACCCTCCTCGATCACCGCGTCGCCCATGGCCAACAGGTCGTCCTCGTCGAAGATCGGCCGGCCGGGCTGCTCGGGAAACCACTGGCCGTCGTCGGGCAGGGCCTTGTCCAGCTTGCGCAGCAGCGAGGCCAGCCACGGGCTGACCAGCAAGGGCTTTTCGTAGCCGTCGCCGAACTTGGCGCGCAGCAGCAGGTCGTACAGCAGCTCCAGCCCGGCCTCGCCCTCGAAGGTGACGGACTTCTTCTCGGGATCGAAATGGAAGACCGACATGGAGGCTCCTGGAAGGGATTCGAGGCCCTTCATACCGTCAGAACGCGACGTTTAGCTAACGATGGGACGCCCCCTCCGTCACGATGCGTATCCGCATCGCGCCACCTCCCCCGTTTCACGGGTGAGGAGGAAACCGCGCCGACCTTCTCCTCACCCGCAAAGCGGGGGAGGTGGCGCGTCGCTAGCAGCGACGTGACGGAGGGGGCCTCCCTCCGCCAGAAATCCTACAGCTGATCCAACCCGTACGCCGCGTGCAGGGCCCGCACCGCCAGCTCGGTATAGGCTGCGTCGATCAGCACGCTGATCTTGATCTCCGAGGTCGAGATGACCTGGATGTTGATGTTCTTCTCGGCCAGGGCCTGGAACATCGACTGGGCGACGCCGGCGTGGCTGCGCATGCCGACCCCGATCACCGACACCTTGGCGACGTCCTCGTTGACCGCCACGTCCTCGAAGCCGATCTCGGCCTGGGCCTTGCGGACGATCTCGACGGCGCGGACGGCGTCGCGCTTGCCGACCGTGAACTCCATGTTGGCGGTGTCGGCGCTGCGGGCGCGCGACTGCACGATCATGTCGACATTGACGTTGGCCTCGGCCAGCCGGCCGAAGATCTGCGACGACACGCCCGGATGGTCGGGCAGGCCCAGCAGGGTGATCTTGGCCTCGTCGCGGCTATAGGCGACGCCCGAGACGATGCGCTTTTCCATGATTTCTTCCTCGTCGCAGACGATCGTACCTTGGCCCGGGGCTTCGCCCGGCTCGACGAAACTCGACAGCACCCGCACCGGGACGCGATGGGCCATGGCCATCTCGACCGAGCGGGTCTGCAGCACCTTGGCCCCCAGCGAGGCCATTTCCAGCATTTCCTCGTAGGAGATCTTGGCCAGCTTGCGGGCCTTGCTCTCGATCCGGGGATCGGTCGTGTAGACGCCGTCGACGTCGGTATAGATGTCGCAGTCGCCCTTCACCGCCGCGGCGATGGCCACGGCGCTGGTGTCCGAGCCGCCCCGGCCCAGGGTGGTGATGCGCTGGTCGGAGGTCACGCCCTGGAAGCCGGCGATCACCGCGATCTGGCCGGCCGCGAAACAGGCCTCAAGATTGGCCGGCGGAATGTCCTCGATGCGGGCCCGGCCGTGGGCGTCGTCGGTCAGGATCGGCACCTGCCAGCCCAGGAACGAGCGGGCGTTCAAGCCCATATTGCGCAGGGTCATGGCCAGCAGGCCGGCGGTCACCTGCTCGCCCGAGGCGACGACGGCGTCGTACTCGTCGTCCGACTCCGGCAGCCCTTGCGCCGCGCGGCCCGAGCCGTCGGTCCAGGCCACCAGTTCGTTGGTCTTGCCCGACATGGCCGAGACCACCACCGCCACCTGCTTGCCCGTGGCTACTTCGGCCGCGACCAGGCGCGCCACCCGGCGGATGCGCTCCAGGTCGGCCACCGAAGTGCCGCCGAACTTCATCACCAGACGTGACACGCCCTACCCCGTCAAAACCTAAGGTCAATTCTTGCGCCGAGGACGGACGAACCACCGCCGTGGCGCAAGCCGCGGTCTTCTAGCGGCGCTGGGGCGCAACGGCAATGTCGCGGCGCCGTCTTTTTCGTCGCGGCTTCCCGTCGCGCCACGATCAGCGATGGCGAACGGTCCGATCGCCTTTCACAATTGTAATGCGTGTATTATTAATTTACACTCGCATAGCTTGTGAAAATTACCCCCATCAATGTCGCTTGCCTGTTTGTGGCCCCCCGAACAACGAGGAGGACGGACGTTGCTACGCATTGAAATCGACCTGTTTTCAGGCCGCCCCAACCCGGTCTGGTTCATCACCGAGACCGAAATCGCCAACAAGCTGCTGGCCCAGGTCGCCGAGCGCCCAAACGCCGTGGCCAAACCGGGTGCGGGCTTCAACGGCCTGGGCTACCGCGAAGTGAAGCTGGAGCTGTTCGCCGACGACGAGCCGATCCGCCGCGGCGTGCCCAAGAAATTCGCCCTGGGTTCGACCGCGGCCGGGGATCCAGTGGCCGCCCACACCCTGGCGCAGCTCTTCATCGAGAGCATGCCCCTGCGTTCGGAGGTCAAGCTGCTGGAGCACCAGATCACGCCCTTGGACCGAAAGCTGCGCGACCTGGCCCTTGAGCGCCTGGACCGCTTCTTCAAGGACCCGCCCCAGCCCGGACCGCCGCCGCCGCCGCCGCCGTCGAACCCGTTGCGGACCACGATCGACGACACCAAGTGCGCACAGTGCCAGTACGAGGTCAGCCAGTACAATCCGGCCTTCTGGAACAACGCCGCGACCCAGCCCTACAACAACTGCTACAACTACGCCCGCAACTGGCGCACCAACACCTTCGCCCAGCCTGGCCGCGCGCACGGCGCCCAGACCGGCGTCATGGCGTGCAACACCGTCACGGTCGCCGCGATGGCGGACGGCCTGAAGAAGCGTTGTGACTGCTTGCCCCAGAGCGAATGGCCGCGACGCTTGATGGCGCTCGTGATCGATCCGGGTTGGGACTACCACTGGTATCGGCATCAGCGGGGCGGCTTCTGGGGCCACAAACCCGGCTCGACGGCGGCGCGAAACGTTGACAACAGCAACGTGCTGATCACGAATCCGGAGACCTGCAACAGAGGCGGCTACACGGATTTCTGCGACTATTTCTACGCTGGCAAGTCCGTCGTCATCAACTGAACGGTTTCCAATGCTCGTCGAGCTCGACCTGTTCAGCGGCAGGCCCAACCCGCGCTGGCGGCTCGACGAGCGCGATCACCGAGAATTCCTGAAGCTGCAAGGCCGGCTGTCACCCACGCCCGCCGCGCTCGACCCGCCGCCCCTCGGCTATCGGGGATTCGTCTGCACCGACCGGTCGGGAACGCGCCGGGTCTACAAGGGCTATGTCCGCACCCCGCACGGGGTGTTCGACGACCCCTCGTTCAGCCTCGAGCGCCTTCTGTTGAGCCGCCTGCCGCCACAGTTCGCGCCCTTGCGGAGCCGCATCGCCGCGCAGTTGGGACCACCGCGGTCACATTGAGCCTGGACCGATCTGGACCTTCCAGTCGAAGTCGTGCTGATACGCGAACCATGACTCAGACCGCCCCCCCCTCCTGGAGCATCGACCCCGCCGACGTGGCGCGGTTCTCGGCCATCGCGGCCGAATGGTGGGACCCACGCGGCAAGTTCGCCCCGCTGCACGTGTTCAATCCCTGCCGGCTGGGTTTCATCAGGGAGCAGGCCCTGGCGCGGTTCGACCGCGACGGCAACGCCCGCGCGCCGTTCGAGGGGCTGAAGCTGCTGGACATCGGCTGCGGCGGCGGCCTGCTGAGCGAGCCGATGGCCCGGCTGGGCTTCGACGTCACCGCCATCGACGCCTCGGAGAACAACATCAAGACCGCCGCCGCCCACGCCGCCGAACAGGGGCTGGAGATCGGCTACCGTCCCGCCACCGCCGAACAGCTGCTGGCCGAGGGCGCGGGGCCGTTCGACGTGGTGCTGACCATGGAGGTCATCGAGCACGTGGCCGATCCGGGCGAGTTCCTGCGCACCTGCGCGCGGCTGCTGGCGCCCGGCGGGCTGATGATCGTCGCCACCCTCAATCGCACGCTCAAGGCCCTGGCCCTGGCCAAGATCGGGGCCGAATACGTGCTGCGCTGGGTGCCGCCCGGCACCCACGACTGGAAGCAGTTCCTCAAGCCCGACGAGTTGCGCGCCTTCCTGGCCGGCGAGCCGGTGGTCATGCACGGCCCATTCGGCGTCGCCTACAACCCGCTGACCGGCCGCTGGAGCCGCTCGGCCGACGTCGATATCAACTACATGATGACCGTGACCAAGGAATGAGCCGCGCCATGGACCTGGACCGCCTGTTGCTGGAGCAAACCCTGATCCGCCTGGCCGACGGCCTCGACAACGCCGTCGACGACAAGGACTGGGCCAGGGCGCGAAGCTTCTTCGCCGACCAGGTGACGGCGGATTTCTCCAGCCTGACCGGCCAGCCCGCCGCGATCATTCCGGCCGACGCCCTGGTCGAGGGCTGGAAAGCCAACCTCGCCCCGTCCAAGACCAGCCTGCATCTGCGCACCAATCACCAGGTTACGGTCGAGGGCGACGCCGCGACGATGATCTCGCACGGCTACGCCTGGAACCGGCTGGAGGGAAACGGCGACCCGCTGTGGGAGACCTGGGGTGTCTACGAGCACGGTTTCCGAAGGATCGACGGGGCCTGGAAGATCGTCGCCTTCGCCTATCGCCAGCGCCACGAGCGCGGAAACCCCTGGGTGAAGGCCACGCCGGGCGCCTGACGGAACCTGTACCGCCGCCGCGCCTTCATACTTGCAAGGGACATCCCACAAGGATTGGCGGCTCGCTTCGGGGGCCGAACGTCGATCCGTTCGTCCGAACGGAGAGAGCATCATGATTTCGAAAACCACCGTGTGGCTGATGGCCTCGGCCGTCGCCCTGAGCACGGCTGCGCCAGCCTTCGCCCAGTCGGCCGACGCGGCCTACCAGCAGCGCCTTGACGCCTATGGCGACCAGCGCGCCGTCTATGACGCCCAGAGCGCCGACTACCAGCAGCAGCAGCGCGACTACGACCGCGACCGCACCAAGTACCTTAGCGACAAGGCCGACTATGACCGCCGCTACGGCGCCGGCGCCTATGACCGCCGCTATCCGCAATACGCCACGCGCTTCGACAGCCCCCGCTATTCCGACCGTTATTCCGGCCGTCCGGACGATTACGCCGAGCAGGCGACCCTCGACCACGACCGCCAGATCTACGAGGACACCCGCCGCGACTATGACCGCCGCAACGGCTACGGCGCCTATGACCGCCGCTATCCCGACCAGGCGCGGCGCTTCAGCGACGGCGGCCAGGTCTACAGCTCCCGCAGCAGCGACTATCTGAGCCAGCGCGCCCAGTACGACCGCGACCGGGCCGACTACGAGCGGGCCCGCGCCGACTACGACCGCCGCTACGGCTCGGGCGCCTATGACCGCCGCTATCCCGACTACGCCACGCGCTACGGCGCGCCCTACGCCGGCCGCTACGGCGACGACGTCTCGTATAACGCCCCGTGCCGGGTGGACGCCCGGAAGAACGCCGCGGCCGGCGGCGTGATCGGGGCTCTGGTCGGGGCCGTGGCCGGGTCCAACCTGGCCGCGCGCAACGCCAAGCCGGAAGGCACTGTGCTGGGCGCCCTGGTCGGGGCCGGGGTCGGGGCCAGCATCGGCAACGCCTCGTCGAAGAACCGCTGCGACACCGACGGCCAGTACTGGACCTATGACGAGACGGTCCCCTACCGCGAAAGCAGCCGCTATCGCGCCAGCTCCGGCACGGCCTACAGCAACTACAGCCGCCGCTGCCGCCTGGCCCCGGCCGACACCGACTACAACGGCCGCGTCGAGACCCGCTATGTCCGGGTCTGCCCCGACAGCGAAGGCCGCTATCGCATCCAGGGCTAGCGGAAGAACGGGGATGAACGGCGCGGTCGGCGCCGCTTCATCCCCCGTTCAGGTCGTATTTCCGACAATGATCGAACTCATTCGAAGCTTGAGCGTTATTGAGTGCTCAAGGATCGCCAACAAACCAGGGAGGTCGCCATGCGCGCCCATCTGAAAACTCTCGCCGTCGTCGTCGCCCTCGGCTTCACGGCGTCCACGGTGGCCGTCACGGCCGCCGAAGCCCAGACGCGCACCCACAAGGTCTGGGTGTGCAAGAGCACCAAGAGCGCTCGCAACAAGGGGACCGTGGTCGGCGCCCTCGGCGGCGGCACGCTCGGCGCGGTCGTCGCGGGTCACGGCAACAAGACCGAAGGCGCCCTGCTGGGCGGCGCGCTGGGCGCGGTCGCCGGCAACCAGATCGCCAAGAAGAACTCCAAGAAGAAGAACTGCCACTACGAGTACCGCCGCTACTAGGCGGTCCGTTCCGGTCTCATCGACCGGGCGTCAGGATGAACGAAGGGGCGTCGACCAAGTCGGCGCCCCTTTGTCTTGCCTGATCCTCGCGGATTTCTTGCTCGATCGCGCCGAACCGCGTCCTCGGGGTCGCCGCTTCGCATCCTTCCCCCCATCTCGCGCATTTTGAGCTGAACAGCGCGCGAGGGACAGCATGGACAAGCAGGCGATCTTCCCGGTCTCGCGCCGAGGGGTGCTCGCGGCCGGGGTCGCCACGGCGACACTGACCGGCGGACCGCTCTCGGCCCAGGAGACCGCCATGCCCCCCGAAGGCCCGCCCCCGACCTCGCCCGTGACGCTGAAGGTCAACGGCCAGCCCCATCGGCTCGACCTGGACAACCGCACCACCCTGCTGGACGCCCTGCGCGAGCACTGGAAGCTGACCGGCACCAAGAAGGGCTGCGACCACGGCCAGTGCGGGGCCTGCACGGTCATCGTCGACGGCCGGCGGATCAACAGCTGCCTGAGCCTGGCCGTCATGCACGACGGCGACGAGATCACCACGATCGAGGGCCTGGGCACGCCCGACCGCCTGCACCCGATGCAGGCCGCCTTCGTCCGCCACGACGGCTACCAGTGCGGCTACTGCACCCCCGGCCAGATCTGCTCGGCCGTGGCGATGCTGGGCGAGATCAAGGCCGGGATCCCCAGCCACGTCAGCGCCAGCCTCGAGGCCGCGCCCCAGGCCACGGTCGACGAGCTGCGCGAACGGATGAGCGGCAACATCTGCCGCTGCGGCGCCTATTCCAACATCATCGAGGCCATTCAGGACGTCGCCGGCCAGGGCGCGGGAGGCAAGGCATGAAGGCCTTCACCTACGAGCGCGCCGCCACGCCGGCCGAAGCCGCCGCCGCGGTCGCCCGCACGCCCGGCGCCAAGTTCATCGCCGGCGGCACCAACCTGCTGGACCTGATGAAGCTGCAGATCGAGACGGCGGCCCATCTGGTCGACGTCAACCGCCTGGGCCTGGACCGGATCGAGGCGACGCCGGACGGCGGCCTGCGGATCGGGGCCCTGGTGCGCAACACCGACCTGGCCGCCGACGCCCGCGTGCGCCGCGACTACGGCGTGCTGAGCCGCGCCCTGCTGGCCGGCGCCTCGGGCCAGCTGCGCAACAAGGCCACCACCGCCGGCAACCTGCTGCAGCGGACTCGGTGCCCGTATTTCTACGACACCACCAAGCCCTGCAACAAACGCGAGCCCGGCTCCGGCTGCTCGGCCCTGGGCGGCTTCAACCGCAACCTGGCCATCGTCGGGACCAGCGAGCACTGCATCGCCACCCATCCCAGCGACATGGCCGTGGCCATGCGGGTGCTGGACGCCCAGGTCGAGACGGTGAACGCCCACGGGACCACGCGCGCCATTCCGATCGCCGACTTCCACACCCTGCCGGGATCCTCGCCGCACATCGAGACCACGCTGGAGCTCGGCGAGCTGATCACGGCGGTGACCCTGCCCCGACCGCCGGGCGGGACCCACGTCTACCGCAAGGTCCGCGACCGGGCGTCCTACGCCTTCGCCCTGGTGTCGGTGGCGGCGGTGCTGCAGCCGGACGGGACCGGGCGGCTGGCCTTCGGCGGACTGGCCCACAAGCCCTGGCGGGTCGAGGCCGCCGAGCAGCGGATCGGCCAGGGCGCGCGCGCCGTGGCCGGGGCGGTGCTGGCCGGGGCTCGGACCACCCCGCAGAACGCCTTCAAGACCACCCTGGTCGAGCGGACGCTCGACGCCGTCTTCCGCTCGGCGAGGGCCTGATCCCATGAAGTTCGACACGCCCGCCGCCACCAACCCGATCGACCGCCTGAAGGTGGTCGGCCAGCCGCACGACCGCATCGACGGCAAGCTGAAGACCACCGGCAAGGCGCCCTACGCCTACGAGCGTCACGACGTCGCCCCCGACGCCGCCTACGGCTGCATCCTGGGCGCCGCCATCGCCAAGGGCCGGATCGACCGCATCGACACGTCCGCAGCCCGCCGCGCGCCCGGCGTGCTGGCCGTGGTCACCTACGAGAACGCCGGCAAGCTGGGCAAGGCCAAGGCGATCACCGCCCGGCTGCTGGCTGGCCCCGAGGTGCAGCACTTCGACCAGGCCGTGGCCGTGGTGGTGGCCGAGACCTTCGAACAGGCCCGCTCGGCCGCCAGGCTGATCAGGGTCGACTACACCAAGGCCAAGGGCCGCTACGACCTGGCCGCCGCCAAGGCCTCGGCGGTCAAGCCCAAGGACGACTTCTCCCCGGCCGACACCGCGACCGGCGACTTCGCCAAGGGTTTCGCCAGGGCGCCGGTCAGGCTGGACCAGACCTACACCACCCCCGACCAGTGCCACGCGATGATGGAGCCGCACGCCACCATCGCCGCCTGGACCGGCGACAAGCTGACCCTGTGGACCTCCAACCAGATGATCGACTGGGCCGTCCGCGACATGAGCGAGACCCTGCTGATTCCCAAGGAGAACATCCACGTGATGTCGCCCTATATCGGCGGTGGGTTCGGCGGCAAGCTGTGGGTGCGCAGCGACGCGGTGATGGCGGCCCTGGGCTCGCGGGCCATCGGCGGGCGTCCGGTCAAGGTGGCCCTGGCGCGGCCGCAGGTGTTCAACAACACCACCCACCGACCGGCGACCATCCAGCGGATCCGCATCGGCGCCGACCGCGACGGCAAGATCCTGGCCATCGGCCACGAGAGCTGGTCGGGCGACCTGCCCGGCGGCGGCCCGGAGACCGCGGCCAACCAGACCCGGCTGCTCTACGGCGGCAAGGACCGGATGACCGCCCATCGGCTGGCGGTGCTGGACCTGCCAGAGGGCAACGCCATGCGCGCCCCCGGCGAGGCCCCCGGCATGCTGGCCCTCGAGATCGCCATGGACGAGCTGGCCGAGCGGCTGAAGCTGGACCCGGTCGAGCTGCGCATCCGCAACGACGTGCAGTTCGACCCGGAGGCCGGCCCCGAACGGCCGTTCTCGCACCGCAACCTGGTCGGCTGCCTGCGGATCGGGGCCGAGCGCTTCGGCTGGGACCGGCGCAACCCGACGCCCGGCCAGGTCCGCGACGGCCGCTGGCTGGTCGGGATGGGCATGGCGGCGGCGTTCCGCAACAACCTGACCATGAAGTCCGCCGCCCGGGTCGGGGTCGACGCCAGGGGCGTGGTGACCGTGGCCACCGACATGACCGACATCGGCACCGGCAGCTACACGATCATCGCCCAGACCGCCGCCGAGATGATGGGCGTGCCGATCGACAAGGTCGTGGTGCTGCTGGGCGATTCCAGCTTCCCGGTCTCGGCCGGCTCAGGCGGCCAATGGGGCGGCAACAGCTCGACCTCGGGCGTCTACGCAGCCTGCGTCAAGCTGCGCGAGGCGGTGGCGCTGAAGGCCGGCCTCGATCCGGCGACGGCGGTGTTCGAGAACGGCAAGGTCAAGCAGAGCCGCAAGAGCCTGTCCCTGGCCAGGATTGCGGGCCCCAGCGGCCTGTCGGCCGAGGACAGCATCGAGTTCGGCGACCTGGGCGAGAAATTCGCCCAGTCCACCTTCGGCGCCCACTTCGCCGAGGTCGGGGTCGACGCGGACACCGGCGAGATCCGCGTGCGGCGGATGAGCGGCGCCTTCGCCGCCGGCCGCATCCTCAATCCCAAGTCGGCCCGCAGCCAGGTGATCGGGGCCATGACCATGGGCGTGGGCGCGGCGCTGATGGAGGAGGCCGTGATCGATCCGGGCTTCGGCTATTTCGTCAACCACGACATGGCCGAGTACCAGGTGCCGGTCCACGCCGACATCCCGCACCAGGACGTGTTCTTCCTCGACGAGGTCGACGACAAGTCCTCGCCGATGAAGGCTAAGGGCGTGGGCGAGCTGGGCATCTGCGGCGTCGGCGCGGCCGTGGCCAACGCCGTCTACAACGCCTGCGGCGTGCGGATCCGCGACTATCCGCTGACCCTGGACAAGGTGCTGAAGGGGATGGCGGCGGCCTAAGGCGGATCGCTATTCGTCCGGGGGGCCGAAAACCTCGTCCTTCGACAAGCTCAGGATGAGGTTTTCTTACTGCTGGGCCTATGAATGGTCCTCATCCTGAGCTTGTCGAAGGACGAGGACCACGCAGGACCTTGAACGTCGATTAGTCCTGGCTGCCGCCGCAACGAGGCCACCGCTTAGCCAGGACCGAAAGCGGTTGTCATCCCGGACGAGCGCGCAGCGCGAAGATCCGGGACCGGGGCGTGAACTCTGAGCTTGCGGCGGTCCCGGATCAGCGCTCGGCTGCGCCGAGCTTGTCCGGGATGACAGCTTTTTCAGCGTTGGCGGTCCCCGCCGCCCGCCTCAGTTCACGTCCGTCTTCTTCGGCGCGGCCGGCGGCAGGGGCGCGACCTGGACGCCGTCCTCGATCAGCGCCTTGACCTCTTTGGGTGAGGCCTCGCCGTAGATGCCGCGGTCCTCGGACTTGCCGTCGTGGATGTCGCGCGCCTCCTTGGCGAAGCGATCGCCGACATAGTCGAAATTCTCCTCGACCTGGCGGCGGACCTCGCCCATGGCGGTCATCATCATCTCGCGCATCTGGGCGCTGGGCTCGGGGGCCGCCTTCCGGGCCTTGGTCCCGGCCACGGCGGGAGCCATGATCTGCTTGCGCACCGTCTTCGAGGCGCACAGCGGGCATTCCAGCAGCCCGCGCGCGGCCTGGTCGTCATAGTCGGACGACGAGCCGAACCAGCCCTCGAAGGCGTGGTCGTGGTCGCAGGCGAGCGCGTACTTGATCATCTTGGATATATGGGGTCAGGGACCCGTGAAAGCACGGGCGTTCTTCAGGGCCGGGATCGCCGCACGGGCCTTGTCGGCGGCCGCGAGGTCGAGGTCGGCGATCAACACGCCCGGCTCGTCGTGGTCAAGTTTCCCGATCACCTCGCCCCACGGCCCCACGACGATCGAACGGCCCCAGGTGCCGCGGCCGTCCTGGTGGAAGCCGCCCTGGGCCGCCGCGATCACGAACGAGCCCGTCTCGATGGCCCGGGCCCGCAGCAGGATGTCCCAGTGCGCCTCGCCGGTCGGGCGGGTGAAGGCGGCCGGAACGGTCAGGATCTTGGCCCCGCCCAGCGCCAGGGCCCGGTGCAGGGCCGGGAAGCGCATGTCGTAGCAGATCGTCAGGCCGAAGGTCCCCAGGGGCGTCTCGACCACCATGGCGCGCTCGCCGGGCTCGTAGGTCGCCGATTCCCGCGCCGTCTCGCCGGTGGGCAGGTCGACGTCGAACATGTGCAGCTTGTCGTAGGTGGCGACGATCGCGCCCGTGGGGTCGATCACCGCCTGGCGGTTGGCGGCCTTGCCGTCTTCCCGCTTCACCAGGGCCGAGCCGACGTCGATCCAGACGCCCAGCTCGCGGGCCAGGTCGCGCAGGCCGCGCACCACGATGTCGTCTTCCAGCGAAACCAGGGTCGGCAGCAGCTTGGCCCGGTCCTTCTGCAGCACGTTGGTGCATTCGGGCGTCAGGATGAACTGGGCGCCCTGGGCCGCCGCCTCGCGCACCATCGGCGCGACATGGGCCAGCGCCGCTTCATGGGTCGCGGGGGTGCGGGTCTGGATCAGGCCGACTCGAAGAGGGCTCATGCGGCCAGCAGCGGGTCCAGCTTGCCCTCGCGCTCCAGGGCGAACATGTCGTCGCAGCCGCCGATATGCTGCTCGCCGACGAAGATCTGCGGGAAGGTGGTGCGGCCCGAACGGTCCATCATCTCCTTGCGCAGCGACGGATCCATGCCCGCCTCGATCTCGGTGAAGTCGGCGCCCTTGTCGTTGAGCAGCTTTAGGGCCCGGGCGCAGTAGCCGCAGAACGGACGGGTGTAGATGGTGACCTTGGCCATGGGGAATCCGTAACAGAAGTCGTTTCCGGTCCTCATATAGGACGCGCTTGCATTTCTGTAACGCGCGCGACGACGGCGAGTGTCACCTGGGCGGCGCCGGCGGCCAATAACGCCCGCGCGCAACCCTCGGCCGTCGCCCCGGTGGTCAGGACGTCGTCGATCAGCAGCACCTTGCGGCCGATCACCCGCCAGCGGCGGGCTTCGGGCACGGCGAAGGCGGCGGCGACGTTGCGGCGGCGGCCGTCGGCCGACTTGCCGCCCTGGCTGTCGGTGTCGCGCCGACGCACCAGGGTGTCGGCCAGGTAGGCCCGTCCGGCCAGGGCGCACAACGGCCGGGCGATCTCGGCGGCCTGGTTGTAGCGGCGCTTGCGCAGGCGCGAGCGGTGCATGGGCACGGGGAGCACCGCGTCGGCTTCCTCCAGCAGGTCGGCGGCGCAGCGCGACAGCCAGCGGGCGAACAGGCCCGACAGGTCGGTGCGGTCGGCGTGCTTGAGCTTTAGGATCAGGTCGCGCGAGTGCTCGTCATAGAGGCAGGCGGCCCGCGCCCGGGCGAAGGCGCGGGGCTTGGCCTGGCACAGGGCGCAGCGGGCCTCGCCGGCGTCGTAGGCGAACGGCGCGCCGCAGCCGTCGCAGACCGGGCCGTCCAGGAAGGTGATGCGGCTCCAGGCGTCGGCGGACAGGCCCGAGGTCAGGGCCGCCCCGCCGTCGAAGGCGCGCGGCGGCAGGATCAGGTCCAGCATCCCTTGGGCGAACGCCGTGACGCGGGCCGGCGGCCTCCCCAGAGCTTTCCATGGCGCGCGGAAAGCCCCATCTTGCGCGGACATGACGAACGCCCCCCTGCTCTTCGACCGCGCCCTGCTGCGCGCCCGCCTCGACCGCGCCGCCCCCGGCTTCGACGCCGCCGGTTTTCTCAAGGCCCGCGCCGCCGAGGACGCCGTGCTGCGCCTGGAGGCGATCCTGCGGGAGTTTCCCGTCGCGGTCGATCTCGGAAGCCGAAACGGCGCTTTCTCGAAGGCCCTGGAGAGCAGCGACGCCCGCGCCAAGATCGGCCTGCTGATCCAGACCGACCTGTCGGAGGGCATGCTGAGCGGTCGCGAGGGCGTGCGCGTTGTCGCGGACGAGGAACGCCTGCCGTTCGGCGACGAGACCCTCGACCTGGCCGTCTCGACCCTGGCCCTGCACTGGACCAACGACCTGGTCGGGGCCCTGATCCAGATCCGCCGCGCGCTGAAGCCGGACGGCCTGTTCGTCGGGGCCCTGTTCGGCGGGGCCACCCTGACCGAGCTGCGCCAGGCCCTGCTGGCGGCCGAGGACGAGATCACCGGCGGCGCCTTCCCGCGCGTCTCGCCGTTCGCCGACACGGTGGACGCCGCCGGCCTGCTGCAGCGGGCCGGCTTCGCCCTGCCGGTGGCCGACAAGGACCGCGTCAAGGTGCGCTACGCCCACCCGATCGCCCTGCTCAAGGACCTGCGGGCCATGGGCGAGACCAGCGTGCTGATCGACCGCTCGCGCAAGCCGCTGGGCCGCCGGGTGCTGCTGCGGGCGATGGAGATCTACCAGCAGCGGTTCGCCGAGCCCGACGGCCGGGTGCCGGCCACGTTCGAGATCATCACGGTGACGGGCTGGGCCCCGCACGAGCGCCAGCAAAAGCCCCTGCGCCCCGGCTCGGCCAAGATGCGGCTGGCCGACGCCCTGGGTTCGGTGGAGCAGTCGGCGGGCGACAAGGCGGGCGGCTAGGGCCGCCTCACAGCAGGTCGCGCAGCCAGGCGATCAACGGCAGGTCGGCCGGCGGCATCGGATAGTCCGCCAGTTGGTCCGGCTTCACCCACTTCAGCGCCTCGTGCTCCTTGGCGGTCACCCGTCCCTCCCAGCGCCGCAGCAGGTAAAGCGGCATCAGCAGGTGGAACGACTCGTAACTGTGCGAGGCGAAGACGAACGGCGCCAGGCAGGCCTGGGCGACCTTGATGTCCAGTTCCTCGTGCAGCTCGCGGATCAGGCACTGTTCGGGCGTCTCGCCGGGCTCGACCTTGCCGCCGGGAAACTCCCACAGGCCGGCCAGTTGCTTGCCCTTGGGCCGCTGGCAGATCAGCACCCGGCCGTCGACATCGATCAGGGCGGCGGCGGCGACGAGGACGGTGGGCTTGGTCATGGGCGCGTTAGTCGAACAGCCGGCGACGGTTGGCAACCTTGAATCCCTCTCTCTTTGAGAGAGGGGTTCTGGCGCGGGCTTGCCTTGGCGCTACCCCACCGTCGCCCGATACTCCCGCTCCACATAGCCGAACCCGTCGAAGTCGGCCGGCCGCATCGCGCCCGACAGGTCCTGGCAGGCCATGCCGACGAAGGCGCCGGTGAAGTTGGGCGCGCCGGGAGCGGTGGCCTCGTCCGACAGGATCGAGGCGTCGAACACCTGGGGCAGCCAGGTCCACCGCTCTCCGCCCAGGCTGTAGGCGAAGCGCAGGCGCTCGAAATCGACCTCGACCCGCAGGTGGACCGGCCCCTGGTCGGGTAGCGGGATCGGGGCGGTGAAGGCGTCGGCCTGGGGGCTGTCGGGCAGGGCCGACATCACCTGCAGGCAGCGGCCGTGCTCGTCGTCGCGCGACACGAACAGGTAGTGGAACTTGCTGGCCCCGTAATAACAGACCAGCCCCGCCGCCTGCTGGAAATGCTCGGGCGCGAAGTCCAGCACCGTGCGGGCGCTGTAGCAGAACGCCTGCTGGCGGCGGGCGACCAGGGCCTGGCGATGCTGGCTGCCGATGGTCTCGCGGCCGAACAGCCGCAGCCAGCCCGGACGCGCCGTCAGGCTGAACAGCTCGTCCGGGAACGGCGAGCGCAGCCACTGGAAGTCGATCGGCAGGGCGGGCGCGTCGAAGTCCTCCCAGGCCGGGGCGGCCGGCCAGGGCGCCAGCGGCAGGCCCGGCGACGGCGGGGCCAGCTCCGGGTCGCCCGAGCCGTCGCGGGTGCGCAGCCAGCCGTCCTCGCCCCAGGCCATCGGCTGGATCGCCGTCTCGCGGCCCAGCACGCAACGGCCGCGATTGGGCAGGGGCCGGCCGCACAGATAGGCCATCCAGGTCGTTCCGTCGGGGGTCTCGACCAGGTCCGCGTGGCCGGCCCGCTGCAGCGCCGCGTGCGGCCGGTCGCGGGCGGTCAGCACCGGGCCGTCGGGGTGCAGGTCGTAGGGCCCCTCCAGCGTCCGTGAGCGGGCCATGGTCACAGCGTGGCCGAAGCCCGTGCCGCCCTCGGCTGTGATCAGGTGGTACCAGCCGTCGCGCTTGTAGAGGTGCGGGGCCTCGGTCAGGCCCAGGGCCGTGCCCGGGAAGATCAGCTTGCGCTCACCGACCAGCCTGGCGGCGAAGGCGTCGTATTCCTGGGCGACGATGCCCGCGAAACGGTCGCGGCCGGGCCGGTGGTCCCACAGCTGGTTCAGCAGCCACTTGCGGCCGTCGTCGTCATGGAACAGCGACGGGTCGAAGCCGCTGCTGTTGAGATAGACCGGATCCGACCACGGCCCCTCGATGTCGTCGGCTGTGACCAGGTAGTTGTGGAAGTCGCGCAGGGACGCGCCCGACGCTCCCCCAACCGTGGTGCGGCCGTAGCGCTTGACGTCGGTGTAGATCAGCCAGAACCGGCCGTCGGCGTGGGTCAGGCACGGCGCCCACAGCCCGCAGCCGTCGGGCGCGCCCAGCATGTTCAGCTGGCTGGGCCGGGTCAGGGGCCGGGTCAGCAGCCGCCAGTTCACAAGGTCGCGCGAATGGTGGATCTGCACGCCCGGGAACCATTCGAAGGTCGAGGTGGCGACATAGTAGTCCTCGCCGACGCGGACGATCGACGGGTCGGGGTTGAAACCCCTCAGGATCGGATTGGGGATCGTGTCTTGCGGCATGGCTCTACAGGGCGGGAACGGTGACGGGCTTGGCGGTCGAGGTGTTAGCCGGATCACGGACCAGGATCCACAGCAGGGCCGCGCCGGCCAGGTCCAGCACGCCCAGGGCGACGAAGAACGGGTCGTAGCCCACCGTGGCCACCAGGCCGCCGATCAGCAGCGAGAAGACCAGCACCCCCAGATTGGCGAAGAACCCGGCCAGGCCGGCCACGGTCGCCACCTCGTTGCGGCGGAACAGGTCCGACGACATGGTGATCACCGTCACCGACAGGGTCTGATGAGCGAAGCCGCCCAGGCACAGCAGGGCGATCGCGATGTAGGGGCTCTCGACCCGACCGACGAACATCATGCCGGTCATCAGCACCGCCCCCAGGGTGAAGGCCCCGCGCCGGGCGTTGACCAGGCTGATCCCGCGCCTTTGCAGGAACAGCACCACGGCCGGGCCGAACAGGCAGCCGATGTCGGCGGCCACGAACGGCAGCCAGGCGAACAGGGCGATCTGCTTCAGGTCGAAATGCCGGACCGTGGTCAGGTACAGCGGGATCCAGAACGACAGCGTGCCCCAGGTCGGGTCGGCCAGGAACCTGGGCAGGGCGATGCCCCAGAAGTTGCGGCGGCCCAGCAGGCTCAGCAGCGAGGGCCGGGTCCCGGCGTCCTCCAGGTGGGCCTCCTGGCCGGCGGCGATCAGGTCGCGCTCGGCGTCGGACAGGCCCTTGTGCTTGTCGGGGGACTCATAGGCCAGGAGCCACAGCGCCACCCAGGCCAGGCCCAGCACCCCGGCCACGACGAAGGCCGCCCGCCAGTTCCAGACCAGGATCGACCAGGCCACCAGCGGCGGCGCCAGCACCGAGCCCATCGAGGCGCCGATGTTGTAGACCCCGCCCGCCAGGCCGCGCTCCCGGGCCGGGAACCAGGTCGACACCGCCTTCATGCCGGCCGGATGGGCGCAGCCCTCGGCCACGCCCAGGGCCCCGCGCAGCCCCAGCAGCGCCTGCCAGTTGCCGGCCAGGCCATGGGCCATGGTGATCAGCGACCAGGCGGTGGCGAACAGGGCGAAACCCAGCTTCAGGCCGATGGAATCCAGCACGTAGCCGCACAGGGGCTGCAGCATGACGCCCAGCTGGAAGGCCCCGGTGATCCAGGAATATTCCTTGGGGCCGATGTGCAGGTCGGCCAGCACGGCGGGGGCCGCCACGCCCAGGGTGCTGCGGGTCAGGTAGTTGAGCACCGCGCCCAACATCACCAGGCCGATCATCCACCAGCGCAGGGCCCGGATCTTGCCGTTCATGCCTCTCTCCCGGTTCCGCCTCTACGTCTTGGGTCGCGTCAATGACGGTAGCGGTAACAGGCATAGCCCGCTCCGCGACGGCGGCAAACCCCGCCATGGTCGTAGTCCCTTGTGGATCAATCCGCGCCGCGGCCGCGTTTGATCCCCGGACAATCAAGGAGACCCCGATGAGCGTCGACGATCGCCTGGCCAAGAGCGCCACCCTGGTCGGGCTGAAGATCAAGGACGCCGGCGGCCACAAGCTGGGCGTGATCCGCGAGCTGTTCATCGACCGCGACGCCGGCATCGTCCGCTATGTCGCCGTCGAGCCCACGGGCCTGTTCGCGGCCGGCGGCAAGTTCCGCCCCCTGCCCTGGCGCCTGCTGACCTGGGACGACAAGGACCAGGCCTATGTCGCCGACCTGACCAGGGACCGCTTCAAGGAGGTCCCGGCCTACGACCGCGACCAGCTCAATAGCGCAACCTACGGCTGGGGCGCGCAGGTGGAGCGGTTTTTCGAGGCGCCCTGAACCTGCGCAACCTCTGCACGAAACCAACACTCGACGCCTCGCCACGGCAAAGCTAGAACCGCTCCTCTAGGTGGTGTTTTCGGGGGCGTTTCCAGTGGTCGAGTTGGGTGGTTTCGCGCGCGCCAAGCGCAAGCGTTGGTTGGGCTGCAGCGTTTTGGCGTTGACGATGGGAATGGGAAGCGCGGCGTTCGCCGACTGCCTCAATTCGGCGCCGCTGTGGGCCGACGTCATCCTCACCTGTTCCGGCGTCAACAGCGACGGGCTGACCGTCGCCCGTTCCAGCACCACCAACGTCACGGCCGGCGCGGTGCTGACGCCTGGCGCCGACGACACGGCGGCCTATCTCGCGACGCTCGACCCGACCTTTCAGTATGGCTCAAGCCATACATTGACCGTCGATGGGCGGATCGACGGCGGCGCGACCACGGGCGTCTTCCTCGACGGCCTGCCCGGCGCGGCGGCCTACAACAACGTCAACCTCGATCTCACCGTCGGCGCGGCGGGTGAAATCGTGGGGGCGACGGCGATCCAGGCTCGCGCCGGGAGCGCCTGGGCCAACGCGGCTATCACGCTCGACAACGCCGGCCAGATCCGGTCGACAACCGGTCCGGCCCTGGTCGCCGGCGACTATGCCGGCTTCCAGACGGTCACCAACCGCCAGGGCGGTTTCATCGGCGGCATCAACGCGGCGGTCGGCACGCTGGCCAACGCCGGCTTGATCGACGGCGGAAGCGACAGCGCCTACCGAAGCGGCCCGACGAACGGCCGGCCCTACGCCGGCGGCGTCGACAACAGCGGCGTGATCCAGTCGAACGGCGCGGCCGCGACCATCGACTTGGCCCAGACCGGCGGATACATCGTCAACACCGGCCTGATCACCAACCTGGGGGCGGGGCCGGCGGTCAGCGCGCCCCTTGCCCTATCGGTCAGGAACGAGATCGGCGGCGTGATCTCGTCCGGGGGCCCGATCGCCATCCAGATGGCGGGATCCCAGGCGATCTGGAACCGCGGGACCATCATCGGCTCGATCGTGAACACCGGACCGATCTACTATTCGAACAATCTGGTCGACAATGTCGGTGGAACCATCGTCGGCGACCTGCTGCTCGGCTCCATGGACGACACGCTGATCGCCAGCCTGGACCTCGCCAACGGCCGCGCCCTGGGCGTCACCGGAACGATCGACGGTGGCGGCGGAACCAATACCCTGGTGTTCGACCTAGCGCAGGACACCGTGCTGGACGGCCTGAAAGGACGCGTCGTCCTGCCGACCAACTTCCAGAAGTACCAGGTTCGCCTGAGCAACGATGCGACCGCGACGTTCGGTATCGACTCCCTCAACGACGTGGTCTTCACGGGCAAGGGCCGGGTCGTCTCCAACGCCAATCTCACCACCACCGGCCAGGGCCTTCAGCTTCTCACCGGCTTCAACACCGGCGCGCAGATCGAGTTCGTCAACAACGGCGCTATCAACTTCACCTACGACCCGAACTACCAGCCGCCCTACTACTACGCCTCGCTGAACTTCGCCCTGGCCGTCGATGGCCCCACCGCCTTTACCAACAACGGCGACATTGCGGCGATCAACGGCGGCAAAGGGCTGCTGATCTGGAATCCCGGGCAAAACTTTTTCATCAACAACGGCGTCATCACCGCCGAAGGACTGGGCGTATCGTCGAACGGCCTCTTCCAGAACAACGGCGCCATTCGCTCCCAGACCACGGGCGTCAGCCAGGGGGGATCGTACGGCAACGAGTTTGTGAACACCGGCTCGATCGAGGGCGCGACCTTCGGTGTGAGCGTGTTCTACGGCGCCGTGACCAACAGCGGCTCGATCAAGGCGACGGGCGCCGGCGCCGGCGTGGAGATGTACTATTCCAGCCTTGAAAACCTCGTGGGCGGGACCATCTCCGGGCCGGTCGCCATCACCTCCAATGGAACCTTCGGAGGTGGCAATCGCGTCGCCAACGCAGGGGTGATCAACGGCGACATCGACTTCATCGGCAACTCGGCCTTCCCCTCACGCGACGCCTTCACGGACGACGGCGGAATGCTGAACGGGAACCTCAAGCTTGGCGCGGGCGACGACGTCTTCGTCACCGATCTGAGCCGGTTCGTGGACGGACGCTTCACCGGCGTCACGGGCGTGGTCGACGCCGGAGAAGGCATTGACCGCCTAGTCCTGCGCATTGGCGCCGACACCACGACCACCGTGGATCTGCCCGCCGGGTTCGAAGCTCTGGGCCTGGTGTTGCAGAACGCCGCCAACGCCAAGGTGACGGCCGCCCGCGCGCTGAACTCCACGCTCAATCTCACGGGCGAGGGCTCGCTGGACCTGACGGCGGACATCACCACCAATTGGTCCAACGCCATCGCCCTCTGGGGTGACTACGGCCAAGTCTGGGACACCCGGGGTCCGCAGTCGATCATCAGCCGCGGCGCGATCACCTACACCCAGGCCGGCGCCTATCCATCCAGCGGCTCGACGAACAACGCCATCGCGCTGCACGATCAGGCGACGTTCGAAAACGTCGGCGCCATCTCGGCCAGCGGCCCGGCCAGCCCCTTCTACACGGTGAGCGCCATCTTCGGCGGCGCCTCGGTGACCAATTCCGGCTCGATCACCCTGAGCGGCGTGGTCGGCGTGAACGGGGCAATGTCCCTCACCAATACCGGCAGCATCACCCAGGCCGTCGGCGGCGCGCCGGCGGTGGGCGTCAAGAACGTCGCGACCCTCGACAACAGCGGGACCATCGCGACAGGCGGCTATGCGTTCCAGACGACCTACGACTATCCCTCGCCCATGGGACCGTTCACGATCAACAACAGCGGCGTGATCAAGAGCACGGGCTCGGATGCGATCCACGCCGACTTCGGCCTGGCCATGACCGTGACCAACGCGGCGGGCGGCGAGATCACCAGCACCACCGGAAAGGCCATCTCCAGCACCTACTACACGGCCATGACCGTACACAACGAGGGCGTCATCAATGGCGGCGTCGACGTCCGTTGGGGCGAGGACCGGATCGAGAATTACGGCACGATCAACGGCGACGTCACCCTGGGCGACGGCAACGACACGTTCGTCCAGTGGGTGGGCGGCACGATGAACGGCGCGGTGGACGGCGGCTACGGCCTGGACACCCTGGTCATCGACTCCACCGGCGGCGGCGCGATCTCGACCGCGCAGTTCGTGAACTTCGAGAGCTTCAAGCAGATCGGCGGCGGCAGCCTCAACTATGTCGGCGCCTTCGGGACAGGTCCGATCGTCCTGGAAGACAGCTCGGCGGTCGTCCTGGCCGGCGACAGCGCGACCACCACCGGCGCCGTCACCTTCGCCGGCGGCGCGGGGTCCGAGCACCTCACGGTCGACGGCTCGATCTCGGGCGGGGCCGCCCTGGGCGACGGCGTCGACACCGTGGTCAACCACGGCTCGATCGGCGGCGCCGTCCAGCTCGGCGCGGGGGACGACACCTATACCGAAGGCTGGGGCTCGACCGTCGGCGGCGCGATCGACGGCGGCGACGGAAGCGACACCTACATCCTCGAGCTGGCCGGCGACAGCAACGGCCCGCATCTCCGCAGCGGCTTCGAGAACCTGGGCGTGACCGGACTGGGCAACCTGACCCTGGCGCTCGACCAGGACTGGGACTCCATCAGCCTGGCTGGCGCCAACGCCTATCTGACCGCCAGATCCCACACCGTGGGCCGCCTCTCGGGCGGCGACCAGGATGAAGCCGTCCACATCGACGCCGACATCGCCCAGGTCAACCTGGGCGGCGGGGCCGACAATCTGCAGGTCGAGTTCACCCAACTCGCCGGCGCCTACAGGGGCGGCGCGGGGATCGACAGGGTCCGCTTCACGGCGGCCGCGCCCGTGACCGTCAGCGGTTCGCTGAGCGGCTTCGAGACCATCGCCCTGGACGGCGGCCAGATGGCCGTCTCCGGCGTGCTCGGCGCGGCCGGCGAAACCACGACCTTCGAAGGCGGGGCCGGCCAGACGCTGTCGATCCTGCCAGGCGGCAAGCTGGACGGCACGGTCGACCTGGGCGCCGGCGACGACGTGTTCCAGCTGGCCGCAGGCAGCCAACTGATCGGTACGGTCCTGGGCGGGGCGGGCAGCGACAGGGTCGACATCGACCTGATCGCCGACCTTTCGCTGCGTGGCGACCAACTTCAGCAGTTCGAGACCCTGCAGGTCACCGGCACGGGCGCGCTGAACTTCACGGGCGGCGCGGCCAAGTTCGACCACCTGCTCACCAACAGCCAGAATCTGACCGTGGCGGCCGGTTCGAGCCTGAACGCCGACAACCTGAGCCTGGGCAGCGGCGCCAACACCATGGCGGTGGGCGGCGCGTTCTCCGGCGCCCTGGACCTGGGGGCCGGCGACGACACCCTGCGCCTGACCACCGGCGGGACGTTCGCCGGCTCGGCCAACGGCGGAAGCGGCTTCGATACGCTGGCCCTGGCGCTGGGCGGCACGGACGCGGCGCCGACCGCGCTGGGTTCCACGCCCTTCACCGGCTTCGAGACGCTGGACCTGCAATCGGGCGTGGTCAGCGTGGCGGGCGACTACGGCTTCGACACGATCCAGGTCCGCAACGGACGCCTGATCGGCCTGGCTGGCTCGCGCCTGACCGCGTCGAATATCGTCGTGGCCCAAGGCGCGACCTTCGGCTCGGCTGGCGCGGTGACCGGCAATATCGCCGTGGCCGGGACGCTGAGCCCGGGGGCTTCGCCGGGCACGATGACGGTGACGGGCGACGTCGCCCTGGCGGCGGGCTCGACCGCGCTGTTCGAAATCACCCCGACCGTCAGCGACCAGCTTGTGGTGTCGGGCACGGTGACCATCGCCCAGGGTTCGACCCTGAAGCTGGTCGGCGCCGCGGCCCTGACGCCGGGCCGCCGCCTGGACCTGATCACCGCCGGCGGCGGGATCGTCGGCGCGTTCTCGACCATCGACGGCGCTCAAGGGCTGAACCTGCACATCGCGCAGTCGGCCACGCGTCTGCAGGCCGTCGGCCTGTTCACCACCGACACCGGCTTCTCCGCCCAGGTCTCGAGCCTGATCGGCACGCTGAACACCGCCCTGGTCGCGGACAAGGTCGGCGCCCCGCTGATCGCCGCCTTCCCGGCCCTGGTCGATCCGGCCACCAGCAAGAGCGACCCGCGCGCCCTGGCCCGGGTCACGCCCCAGGCCTACGCCTCGGCCGCCCAGCTGGCGCTCGAGGACGGCCTGACGATCGTCGACGCGTCGCGCGCCCAGGCCCGCTTCGCCCCCGAGGCGCCGGGCCTGTTCGGCTTCGGCCAGGCGATCGCCAGCCGCCGCACCCTGGACGGCGACGCCGGCCTCGGCGTGGCCAAGGGCAAGATCGACACCCAGGGCGGCCTGGCCGGCGTCGGCTACGGCGTCGACTCGGCCTGGGCGGGGGTCTTCGTTGGCTATCTGAACGGCCGCCAGCGGATCCGCGACCTGGACGTGCGCACCCAGACCGACAGCTTCGCAGTCGGCGTCCAGGGACAGGTCCGGATCGGCGGCTTTCAGCTGGGGGCCATGGCCGCCCATGACGGCGCCGACGTCGACACCCGGCGCGCCGCCCCCGGCGGGTCCACGGCGAGCGGCGACTACAAGCTCAAGAGCTGGATCGCCGACGTCAACCTGGCCTACCGCGCCCGGCTGAACGCCGACTGGGCGGTGCGGCCGCGCCTGGGCGCCAGCTACGTCCGGGCCACGCGCGACGGCTTCGTCGAACGCGGCGGCGGGGCCTTCGCCCTCACGGTCCAGGAAGACAAGTCGTCGACCTGGTTCGTCGACGGCCAGGTCGAGGTGCTGGGCGGCCAAACGGCGGGCGCGCGCCTTCACCCGTTCGCCTCGCTGGGCTTCCGCGCCACGGCCGACGGCGGCGACACCACCGCGTCCGGCGCCCTGGCCAGCCTGGCCACGCCGATCCGCGTCGGCGGACTGGATCGTGACGGGACCCTGGCCACGGCCGGCGCCGGCGTCGGCTACGACCTGGCCCCCGGCCTGACCGCGTCGGCCACCTATGCCGGCGAGTTCGGCGACGGCGGCCGCCAGGCGCTCCTGGTCGGCTTGAACTGGAAGTTCTGATCCCCTCGGAGACCCGCGCTCCGGCGCGGGTCTCCGAAACCGCTTGCGTCAAAAGGGCTCGCGCCAGCTCGGCTCTTGACTTCGCACCTGCAATAAACGACATAGGCCTCACGCCATCTGGCGTTATCGGCGCTCCAGCCGCGTGAGGGACCCTTCCGGGTCCAGCCTGTCGAGCGCACCGAAAGCTTCTCATCAGACCGCCCGTGTCACGCGGGGCGCTCCCCACCGACCCGCCGCCAGGCGAGCCGTGCGAGGATCGCATGCGCCGTCTCGCGGCTGCACGAAAGCTTCTGACTTGACTCAATTCACCGATCTCGGCCTCGCCAAACCGCTTCTCAAGGCGCTGACCGACAAGGGCTACACCACGCCCACCCCGATCCAGGCGCAAGCCATTCCGCTGGTGCTGTCGGGCCGCGACCTGCTGGGAATCGCCCAGACCGGCACCGGCAAGACCGCCGCCTTCGCCCTGCCGATCCTGCACCGCCTGGCCGAAGACAAGAAGCCGGCCCCGCGCCGCGGCTTCCGCTGCCTGGTCCTGTCCCCCACCCGCGAACTCGCCACCCAGATCGCCGAAAGCTTCCGCGACTACGGCAAGCACATGGGCCTGACCGTCGCCACCATCTTCGGCGGTGTGAAGTACGGCCCGCAGATGAAGGCCCTGGCGGCCGGCGTCGACGTGGTCGTGGCCACCCCGGGCCGACTGATGGACCACCTGGGCGAAAAGAGCGCCCACCTGAACGGCGTCGAGATCTTCGTGCTCGACGAAGCCGACCAGATGCTGGACCTGGGCTTCGTGGTGCCGATCCGCAAGATCGCCAGCCAGCTGCCCAAGGAACGCCAGAACCTGTTCTTCTCGGCCACCATGCCCAGCGAGATCGGCAAGCTGGCCGGCGAGCTGCTGAAGAACCCGGCCCAGGTGTCGATCACCCCGCAGGCCACCACGGTCGAGCGCATCGACCAGTCGCTGATCTTCATCGAGGCCCAGCGCAAGCGCCCCCTGCTGGCCGAACTGCTGGCCGACAAGAGCGTCGAGCGCGCCATCGTCTTCACCCGCACCAAGCGCGGCGCCGATCGGGTGGCCAAGTACCTGGTCGCCAGCGGCATCGAGAGCGCCGCCATCCACGGCGACAAGACGCAAGGCCAGCGCGAACGGGCCCTGGCCTCGTTCAAGGCCGGCCAGGTCAAGGCGTTGATCGCCACCGACATCGCCGCCCGCGGCATCGACGTCAACGACATCAGCCACGTGTTCAACTACGAGCTGCCCAACGTGCCGGAGGCCTATGTCCACCGGATCGGCCGCACCGCCCGCAAGGGCAAGGACGGCATCGCCATCAGCTTCTGCGCCGATGACGAACGTCCGCTGCTGAAGGACATCCAGAAGGCCACCCGCCAGACGATCCCGACCTTCGACCGTCGCAACGACAAGGGCCTGGCGGCCGCCGCGGCCGTGGCCGACAAGCTGGCCCCGCCGGAAAAGTACGTCGATCCACGCCGCGCCGACCCGCGCAACAACGTCCCGTCCGAACTGCGCCGCCAGCGTAACCGTCCCAACAAGGGCGCTGGCCAGGGCCAGGGCAAGCCGGGCGGCCAGCAGGGTCGCGGCCGCAACGGCGGCGGTCAGGGCGCCGGCCAAGGCCAGGCGCAAGCCCAGGGCCAGGCCCGCTCGGGCGGCAACGACTTCCGCGGCCCCAAGCGCGCGGCCGCCCCGTCGGAACGCTGGAACCCGATCGACTAAGGACGTGATCGCGGCCTGACGCCCCCTCCGTCGGCTTCGCCGCCACCTCCCCCGTTACACGGGGGAGGAGAACGGGCCCGCTTCCTCCTCACCCGCATCGCGGGGGAGGTGGCGCGATGCGAATACGCATCGTGACGGAGGGGGCGTCCGGCCACGCCACGACAGCAAAACGCCCGCTCCGGTCTCCCGGGGCGGGCGTTTCTGATTCAGTGGAAGCGAAAACCTCGTCCTTCGACAGGCTCAGGATGAGGTTTTCTACTGCGCCTGCACATGGTCCTCATCCTGAGCCCGTCGAAGGACGAGGATCACGCGTCGGACTTGGAACCCCTACGCCTTGAAGAAGGCCAGCAGGTCCTTGTTGATCAGCTCGGGGTGGGTCGTGGCCATGCCATGCGGCAGGCCCGGATAGGTCTTCAGCACGCCGTTCTTCAGCAGCTTGACGCTCAGCAGGGCGCTGTCGGCGATCGGCACGATCTGGTCATCCTCGCCATGCATCACCAGCACCGGCAGGTCGACGGCCCTGAGGTCGTCGGTGAAGTCGGTTTCCGAGAAGGCGGTGATGCAGTCGTAGTGGGCCTTGGCTCCACCCATCATGCCCTGGCGCCACCAGTTCTCGACCGTGGCCGGCGAGACCTTCGCGCCCGGGCGGTTGTAGCCGTAGAACGGGCCGGCCGCGACATCGTGGAAGAACTGGGCGCGATTGGCGGCCAGGGCCGCGCGGAAACCGTCGAAGACCTCCTTGGGCAGGCCGCCGGGATTGGCCGCCGTCTTCAGCATGATCGGCGGCACCGCGCCCACCAGCACCACCTTGGCCACCCGGCCGGCGTCGGCCCGGGCGGCGTAGTGGATGGCCTCGCCGCCGCCGGTGGAGTGGCCCACATGGATGGCGTTCTTCAGGTCCAGATGGCGGGCCAGGGCGACGACGTCGGCGGCGTAGGTGTCCATCTCGTTGCCGGTGTCGGTCTGGGTGGAGCGGCCATGGCCGCGACGGTCATGGGCGATGACGCGATAGCCCTGGCCCAGGAAGAACAACATCTGGGCGTCCCAGTCGTCGCTGCTCAGCGGCCAGCCATGGTGGAAGACGATCGGCTGGGCGGTCTTGGGACCCCAGTCCTTGTAGAAGATCTGAGTCCCGTCCTGGACGGTGACGAAGCCGCTGCCGGCGGTCGACTTGGCGGCGCCCGTGGCGGCGGAAACGCCCTTGGCGGCGGCGGGGCGGCCCTGGGCGGCGGCGGAGAACGGGGCGGCGGCCGCGGCGGCGGCCAGGCCCAGGCTAGCGGTCATCATGGTGCGGCGCGAGGCTTGCTGGATCGACTGGCTCATCTTCGTGTCTCTCTGGATCGTTACGGCAATATTCATTATCGCGATAACGATATGGCTAAGGCGCCCGCGACGACCTGTCCAGCATAATCTTTATCGCGATATCATTTTTCGTGGTATGAAGTTGGCAGGCCCGCTTGCGCCATGAGGATCCCCGTCGTGCCCATTCCGCTGGACAACCAGATCTGCTTCAGCCTGTACGCCGCCAGCATGGCGATCACCCGCACCTACAAGCCGATGCTGGACGCGATGGGGATCACCTATCCGCAGTACCTGGTGCTGAACGTGCTGGGAGAGGCCGACGGCGGCGCGACGGTGGGCGCGATCGCCCAGCGGCTGGCGCTGGAGTCCAGCACGATCACCCCGCTGGTCAAGCGCCTGGAGCAGGCCGGCCTGGTCGCCCGCCGGCGCGGCACAGTGGACGAGCGCCAGGTCCAGGTGAGCCTGACCGACGCCGGGCGCGCCCTGCTGAACCAGTGCGACTGCCTGGGCGAGACCCTGCTGGCCAGGTCGGCCATGACCCTGGACCAGCTGGACGCCCTCAACCGCCAGGTTCAGGCGCTGCGCGCGGCGCTGGTGGAATAGCGGCCGGACGCCCCCTCCGTCCGCTTCGCGGCCACCTCCCCCGTTGCACGGCGGAGGAGAAAGACCCGATCCTCCTCACCCGCAAAGCGGGGGAGGTGGCGCGATGCGGATACGCATCGTGACGGAGGGGGCGTCCCGCTGCATATGAAAGCAAAAACGCCCGCCCCAGTCTCCCAGGGCGGGCGTTTCCATAATCACCAGACGCTCAGGCCTTAAACCAGCGCCCCGTGGCAGTGCTTGAACTTCTTGCCCGAGCCGCAGGGGCAGGCGCCGTTGCGGGCTGTGAATTCCCAGCCTTCCGGCAGGACCGAGACCGGCAGGGCCTCGCGCTGCTCGGGCGACAGGCCCTCGGGCAGGGCGCCGGCCGTGGCGACGTTCTCGCCGCTCAACGGATCCAGGTGCACCTGGATCAGGCCCTCGGGCGTGTGCAGCGGCTCGGGCTCGGCATAGGCGATCTCGACCGTCATCAGCCAGCGGGTGGTGTTGGTGCGCAGGTCGCCCAGCAGCTTCTCGAACAGCGAGAAGGCCTCGGTCTTGTACTCGTTCAGCGGGTCGCGCTGGCCATAGCCGCGCAGGCCGATGACGTTGCGCAGGTGGTCCAGGTGCATCAGGTGCTCGCGCCACTGCAGATCGATCATCTGCAGCAGGAAGTTCTTCTCCACCGAGCGCATCTGCTCGGGGGTGATGATCACCTCGCGCTCGGCGGCGTAGGCGTCGGCCGCCTTAACCAGGCGCTCGCGCATCTCCTCGTCGCCGAAGCCTTCCTCGGCGGCCCACTCCTTCAGCGGCAAGGTCAGGCCCAGGATCGCCTGGACGCGCTCGTCCAGCCCCTCGATGTCCCACTGCTCGGCATAGGCCTTGGGCGGCATGTAGCGGGCGACGAAGTCGTCGATCACGTCATGACGCATCTCGGTGATGATCTCCGAGAGGTCGGTGGCCTCCATGAACTCCTGGCGCTGCTCGAACACGGCCTTGCGTTGGTCGTTGACGACGTCGTCGTACTTCAGGAGGTTCTTGCGGATCTCGTAGTTGCGCTGCTCGACGCGCTTCTGGGCGGTGGCGATGGCGTTGTTCAGCCACTTGTGGGTGATCGCCTCGCCTTCCTGGACGCCGAAAGTGCGCATGATCGCGTCCAGGCGCTCGCCGGCGAAGATCCGCAGCAGGTCGTCCTCGCACGACAGGAAGAACTTCGAACGGCCCGGGTCGCCTTGACGACCCGTACGGCCGCGCAGCTGGTTGTCGATGCGGCGGCTCTCGTGTCGCTCGGTGCCCAGCACGAACAGGCCGCCGGCGGCCAGGGCCTTGGCCTTGGCTTCGCCGATCTCGGTTTCCAGCTCGGCCTTCTGGGCCAGCTCGTCCTCGTGGGTCGGGGTGATCCCCAGGCCCTTCTGCTGCTGGCGCCAGTTGGCCAGGCGCATGTCGAGGTTGCCGCCCAGCTGGATGTCGGTGCCGCGGCCGGCCATGTTCGTGGCGATGGTCACCGCCCCGGGCACGCCGGCGTCGGCGACGATGCCGGCTTCCTGCTCGTGGAAGCGGGCGTTCAGCACCTGGTGCGGGATGCCCTTGCGCTTCTTGCCTTCCCATTCCCAGGCATAGGTCGACAGCAGCCTGGACAGCTCTTCGGACTTCTCGATCGACACGGTGCCGACCAGGATCGGCTGGCCGCGGGCGTGGCAGTCGGCGATCTGCTTGAGGATCGACTCATTCTTCTCGCGCTCGGTGCGATAGACCTCGTCGTCGTCGTCGATGCGCATCACCGGGCGGTTGGTCGGGATCTCGCTGACGGTCATCTTGTAGATGTCGTCGAATTCCTGGGCCTCGGTCGCCGCGGTGCCGGTCATGCCCGACAGCTTCTTGTAGAGGCGGAAGTAGTTCTGGATGGTCACCGAGGCCAGGGTCTGGTTCTCGGGCTGGATGTTGGCGCCTTCCTTGGCCTCGATGGCCTGGTGCAGGCCCTCGGACAGGCGGCGGCCGGTCATCATGCGGCCGGTGAACTCGTCGATCAGGATCACCTCGCCGTCCTTGACGATGTAGTCCTTGTCCAGCGTGTAGAGGATGTTGGCGCGCAGGGCCTGGTTGACGTGGTGCACGACCGAGATGTTGGCGGCGTCGTAGAGGCCGGCGGTGTCCTCGGCCAGGTGGCCGCCCGACATCAGGATTTCCTCGATCCGCTCCTGGCCATCCTCGGTGAGGATGACCTGCTTCTGCTTCTCGTCGTGGTCGTAGTTGGTCTTGTCCTTGATGAGCTCCTTCACCAGGACGTCGATGGTCTTGTAGAACTCGCTGCGGTCCTCGGTCGGGCCCGAGATGATCAGCGGCGTGCGGGCCTCGTCGATCAGGATCGAGTCGACCTCGTCGACGATCACGTAATGGTGGCCGCGCTGGACCATTTCCTCGACGCTGTAGACGAGGTTGTCGCGCAGATAGTCGAAGCCGAACTCGTTGTTGGTGCCGTAGGTGATGTCGCTGCGGTAGGCGCGCTGTCGCTCGCCCTGGCTGAGGCCGTTGACGATCACCCCGTACGACAGGCCCAGGAAGTTGTGGATCTGGCCCATCCACTCGGCGTCGCGCTTGGCTAGGTAGTCGTTCACGGTGATGACGTGGACGCCCTTGCCTTCCAGCGCGTTGAGATAGGTGGGCAGGGTGGCGACCAGGGTCTTGCCCTCGCCGGTGCGCATTTCCGAGATCCCGCCGGTGTGCAGGACCATGCCGCCCACCATCTGGACGTCGAAGTGGCGCATGCCCAGCACGCGCTTGCTGGCTTCGCGGACCACGGCGAAGGCTTCGGGCAGCAGGCTGTCCAAGGTCTCGCCCTTGGCCAGGCGGGCCTTGAACTCGTCGGTCTTGGCCCGCAGGGCCTCGTCGGACAGCGCGGCGTATTCCGGCTCCAGGGCGTTGATCCTCGCCACCTGGGCGGACATCGCCTTGACCTTGCGTTCGTTGGAAGAGCCGAAGAACTTTTTGGCGAAGCCGAGCATGAAGGGAAGGTTCCGGAGCGGGTGTCTGTGAGGCCGGCGCTAGGGCTTGAAGGCCTTCACTACGGTAAATTCGAGGCGTCGAAGCGCGCGGAAACTCCACGTCCTGTACGCGCGCGGAGACTTAAGCACCGGCCCACCGGGTGTCAACGCGAGGCGGGGGCTGTCGCGCCTGAAGATCCCTCTCTCCTGGAGAGAGGGAGGGGCCCATGGCGAAGCCATGGGAGGGTGAGAGGTTACACTCTCACCGAATGAGACGCGGCTGTTCGGCGGACATCTGCGGACATCTAGAGAGTAATCAGATCCTTGGCGGCGGAATCCGTTAGGGGTTTCCGGCCAGCGGTGAAACCTCTCACCCTCCCACCGCTTCGCGGCGGGCCCCCTCCCTCTCTCAAAGAGAGAGGGGTCTTCTTAGGCCGCGCGCGAACAAGATCGCGAAGCTGTTTCCTCTTGGCGATAAACCGCGCTAGAGCGCTCAATGAGAGTCAGCCGGACCCCTTATGAATATGACCAAGTCCCGCGTTCACGGCCTCGTCGCCGTCCTGGTCCTGTCCCTGCTGGTCGCCGCCTGCGGCCGTGACAAGGCCGACGAGCGGCCGCCCGAGCCCGGCGACACCGCCGTCGCCCGGGTCGACGGCCACACCGTGTGGGCCAGCGACGTCAAGCGCGAGGCCGTGGCCCAGGGGCTGATCAGCGAGGGCGAGCCGCTGGACATCGGCTCGGACCTGTTCCGCCAGCGCCTGGACGAGGTGGTCGATCAGAAGCTGCTGGCCGCCGAGGCCCTCAAGCAGAAGCTGGACAAGGACCCGGTGGCCCAGCGCCGCCTGGCCGCGGCGCGCGAGCGCATCCTCGGCGACATGCTGGTCGAGAACGTCGTCGAGAAGGCGGTCAACGAGAACGCCATCCGCGGCCTCTACGCCGAGCAGCAGAAGCTGTCCAAGCGCAGCGAGGAGATCCGCGCCCGCCAGATCCTGGTCGGCAGCCAGGCCGACGCCGAGGCCGTCAAGAAGCTGCTGACCGCCGGCGCCTCGTTCGACGCCCTGGCCATGGAGCGCTCGACCGATCCGGCCACCCGCTTCAACGGCGGCGACCTGGGCTATTTCACCGTCGACGTCATGCCGCCCGCCTACGCCGTGGCCCTGAAGGACGCCCAGAAGGGCGCCCTGGTCGGCCCCTTCCAGACCGAGGGCGGCTGGGCCGTGCTGCGCGTCGAAGACAAACGCCTGGAGGAACCGATCACCCTGGAGGCCGCCCGGCCGCAGATCGTCCGCTTCCTGACCTATGACCAGGTCCGCGACCTGCTGGAGAAGCTGCGCGGCGGGGCCAAGGTCGAGATGCTGGCCAGCAAGCCGCAGGCCGTGCCCGGCGCGCCTCAGGAGCCGGCCTCGGCCCCGCTCGGCGCGGCCGACCAGGCCCCCTCCTCCGACCTCGACGCCGCCCCGCCGGCCTCCGCCCCCGCTCAAGCTCCGGCCAAGAAATGACCAAGACTCCCAAGCCAGCGCCGAAGACCGCGGCCAAGACCGCCGCCAAGCCCGCCAAGACCCCGGCGGCCGCCAGCGCCCCGACCCCGGCCGAGATCGTCGGCCAGGTCGGCGCCAGCGTCGGCCAGACCCTGGAGCGGGCCCTGGTCGACCCGCTGACCGCCGCCCTCAAGCGCGCCGGCCTGCGCCGGGCCCAGAAGGACGCCAACACCGGCTCGCCCGAAGCGGTCCAGGCCGCCAAGCCGGCCGTCGCCCCCGCCGCCGCGGGCGCCCCGGGCAAGCCGGGCCTGGCCGTCTCGCCCCTGGCCGTGCCGTTTCCGACCATCCCGCCGATCGCCGGGGTCGAGATCGCCACCGGCCGCGCCGGATTCTACAAGCACGCCCGCGAGGACCTGCTGCTGATGCGCTTCGCCGAGGGGACTTCGGCGGCCGGGGTCTTCACCCGCCACGGGGTCGGCTCGGCCCCGGTCGACTGGTGCAAGCGCCAGCTGGCCGCCAGCAAGGGCGAGGACGTCCGCGCCCTGGTGGTCAACGCCGGCTGCGCCAACAGCTTCACCGGCAAGCCCGGGGCCGACGCGGTCCGCCGGGTGGCCACCGCCGTCGGCAAGCGCTTCGACTGCCGCCAGCGCGACGTGATGATGGCCTCGACCGGCGTGATCGGCGTGATCCTGGACGACAGCAAGATCATCTCGAACCTGCGCGAGGTGGAGACCCGCTTCACCGAGGACGCCTGGGCCGGCGCGGCCTCGGCGATCATGACCACCGACACCTTCCCGAAGGGCGCCTACGCCACGGCGACGATCGATGGCCAGGAGGTGCGGATCGCCGGCGTCTGCAAGGGCTCGGGCATGATCGCGCCCGACATGGCCACCATGCTGGCCTTCGTGGCCACCGACGCGGCCATCGCCCCGGCGGCGCTGCAGACCCTGGTCAGCCTCTATACCCGCACCACCTTCAACTGCGTGACGGTGGACGGCGACCGCTCGACCAACGACACCTTGCTGCTGTTCGCCACCGGCAAATCCGGCGCCCCCAAGATCCACCGGGCCGGCGACCGCCGCCTGGCCGACTTCCGCGAGAAGCTGGAGGCGGTGCTGCTGGACCTGGCCCTGCAGCTGGTGCGCGACGGCGAGGGGGCCAGCAAGTTCGTCAAGATCACCGTCAACGGCGCCGAGAGCCCGTTGTCGGCCCGCAAGATCGCCCGCACCATCGCCGAGAGCCCGCTAGTCAAGACCGCCTTCGCCGGCGAGGACGCCAACTGGGGCCGCATCGTCATGGCCGTGGGCCGGGCCGACGAGCCGGTCAATCGCGAGAAGATCAGCGTCCGGTTCGGCGATCTCTACGCCGCCCGCGACGGCCTGGTCTCGGCGGAATATGACGAGGCGGCGATGAGCCAGTACGTCAAGCGCGCCGAGTTCGAGGTGTCGGTCGACGTGGGGGTCGGCAAGGGCTCGGCCACGGTCTGGACCTGCGACCTGACCAAGCAGTACGTGGCGATCAACGGAGATTATCGGAGCTAGCGCATGCTTCTTTCCGACAAACTCTTTTCGGAATCCATCAGTGAGTTCCGGAACGCGGGTCCTACAGCGATCTATCGACGGATTGTACAGGTCGCTTATGCGAGGAAGATCGAAACACGGACGCCACTCAATGCATGGCTAGAACCTACGATCGATAGGTTTCGAACGGCCATTTCGTCTACTTATGGAAGTTTTGCGACGTCGGCATCTTGGGCTCGCGCATTGCTCAGTTTGGTCTTGTCGATGGAGTGCCGTTGGAGGTCGCAGTATCGCGTCTAGATCCGGCATCTCTAAGTTTCTCGGATCGCCTTTTTGAAATTATCGGAAGGGTTGATCGGCAAAAAGCATCGCTCGCCCGCAAAAATTCAGGTTCCGGCAAGGGGCGCGGGAGGCCGATTGAGCGCCCAAGTTTGCTCCCCGAGATTGAGGCATTGGTGGCGCTTGGCCAAGCTGGAGATCAGCCTGCGCAAGAAGAACTGCGTACGATTAGATCTATGCTCGAAGGAATGGCTTTGTAGTGCAAACTCTCCCCATCAACCTCCACGACATTGGCGACGCCTGCCGCGAGGCCGGCTATGTCGTCGCCGAGATCGACCGCGGCCTGGAGGTCTCCGGGTCCGAGGACGGCGGGGCCTTCTACCTGTTCCCCGAGGACGACTGGCTGCAGGTCCGCTGCCAGGTGTTCGACCAGGCCGACCTCGACCAGGCCCGCAGCCTGGACGCCCTGTTCGAGACCATCGCCCGCGTCCAGTTCCGCCTGATCGGCTGCCGGTTCGGCTTCGACGTGCTGACCGGCCTGTGGCTGGTCGCCGACCTCTATCCCGGCTTCGACCCCGACCGCCTGCCCGCCGTGCTGGAACAGCTGGCCTTCGTCTGGAGTTCCCTGGGCGAGGTGCTGGACGCGGCCCTGAAGGGCGAGGTGGTGGACGAGGTGACCCTGGACGCCGCGTTCGAGCTGGAACCGGACGGCCGGTTGAACTGAGGGCGGGTTTCGGGGCGCGGCCGCGGACGCCGGCGCTCCGCGTCCCTTTCCGATAGATCAGCGGGTGACAGCGTGAGGCGGCGTATCCGTGCGTCCAAGATCCTCCCCCTGTGGGGGAGGTGTCGGCAAAGCCGACGGAGGGGGGAGTGATCGGCCGATGGCCAGATCCTGGATCTTCGACCTTAAAACTCCCCCCACCGATCGCTGCACGATCGCCTCCCCCACAGGGGGAGGGTTTGGATGAGCCGGTCCGTCGGGGGGGCAAGGAACCCAGCCGCTTGAACCCCGCGGCCAATCACGGTCACATGCGGCGACATCTCTTAGGGGCCCGACTTGACCGAAGCTCTGATCGTCCGCGGCCTCGACAAGACCTTCACCAAGCCGGCGGTCATGGACCTGGACCTCACCGTCCACGCCGGCGAGCTCTACGCCCTGCTGGGGCCGAACGGGGCGGGCAAGACCACCACCCTGCGGATGGTCGCCGGCCTGACCAAGCCCGACAAGGGCGCGATCAGCATCTTCGGCGTCGACGCCCTGGCCGACCCGGCCGCCGCCAAGGCCGTCACCGCCTGGGCCCCGGACGAGGCCATGGTCTATGACCGGCTGACGCCGCTGGAATATCTGGAGTTCGTCGCCGGCCTGTGGAACGTCGAGCCCAGGGCCGCCAAGGCCCGGGCCGAGGACCTCCTGGCCAAGCTGGGCCTGACGGCCGAGGCCCGCACCCGCTGCGAAGGCTTCTCGCGCGGCATGAAGCAGAAGGTGGCCCTGGCCGGGGCCCTGATCCACGACCCGCGCCTGCTGATCCTGGACGAGCCGCTGACCGGCCTGGACGCCGCCGCCGCCCGCCTGGTCAAGGACATGCTGCAGGAGCGCGTCGACGCCGGCGGCACGGTGATTCTGACCACCCACATCCTGGAGGTGGCCGAGCGGATGGCTGACCGCATCGGCATCATCGCCGGCGGTCGCCTGCTGGCCGAGGGCACGCTGGACGCCCTGCGCGGCCAGGCCGGAGAGGGCCAGGTTGGGTCCAGCCTGGAGGACGTCTTCTTGCAGTTGACGGCCAGCGGGGACGCCCCGTGACCCAGGCCGCGCCCGGCTCGATCCCCTGGCTGCTGACCCACGAGATGCGGCTGTACTGGCGCAACTTCCGCGCCGGCCGGGCCGGCAAGGGCGCGCGGGGCCTGGTCAGCCTGGTGGTCGTGGCCGCCATGCTGCTGGCCGGCGGCGTGTTGGCGGCGCTGGGCCTGCACGACGTCCAGATCCCGATCACCCCAATCTCGATCAGCCTGGCGGCCCTGGGCGTCGCGGTGGTCTTCACCCTGATGCTGTCCCAGACCCTGAGCGCCTCCAGCGAGGCCCTGTACGAGCGCGGCGACCTGGACCTGCTGTTCTCCTCGCCGATCGGGCCGGCCAAGGTGCTGTTCGTGCGTTCGCTGGGCGTGGCGGGCGGGGTGATCACCATCTTCCTGCTGGGCGTCACGCCGCTGCTGCTGCCGTCGGTGATCTGGGGCCATCCGGGCTGGATCGGGGTGTTCGGAGTGCTGGGCGCCCTGGCCCTGGCCTCGACCGCCGTCGGCCTGCTGCTGGCCATGGCCCTGTTCGCCCTGATCGGCCCGCGTCGCACCCGCACCGTGGCCCAGGTGATGGCGGCCCTGGTCGGGGCGGCCTTCTTCCTGGTCAGCCAGACCCGCACCATCCTGGGCGCCCAGAAGAGCAGCAGCCTGTTCGCCGAGATCACGCGCCAGGCCCAGGAGGGCCGGCTGCGGCCCGGGCCGCTGATGAGCCTGCCGCTGCGGGCCATGCTGGGCCAGCCCCTGCCGCTGCTGGCCCTGCTGGCCGGGTCGGCGGCGCTGTTCGCCCTGGCCGCCCTGGCCCTGGGCCGGCGGTTCTCGGACGCCGCGGCCGCCACCCAGGGCAAGACCGCCGCGCGGCCGGCCCGGGCGACGCGCGGCGACGCCCGCCGGGCCTTCGCCGCCGGGCCGTTCCTGGCCACCCTGCGCAAGGAGCTGCTGCTGATCGGCCGCGATGCGGCCCTGCTGTCGCAGGTGCTGCTGCGGGTGCTGTACCTGATCCCCACGGCCCTGGTGCTTAGCCGCAACGCCGCCCACGGGGCCGAGGCGGCCCTGGCGGGCGGGGCCGGGGTGGTGGCGTTCCTGGCGGGACAGGTGGCCGGCAGCCTGGCCTGGATCACCCTGTCGGCCGAGGAGGCGCCCGACCTGCTGGCCGTGTCGCCGGCCCGCACGCGCGCCCTGCGTCGCGCCAAGCTGGCCGCCGCCCTGATCCCCGTGGCGCTGTTCCTGGTCCTGCCGGTCGCCGTCCTGACCTGGTTCGCGCCGGCCGCCGGGGCCTGGACCGCCCTGGGCGCGGCCCTGGCCGCCTGGAGCAGCGGCCTCATCAACATCTGGCACCAGCGGCCGGGCAAGCGGTCGGACTTCAAGCGGCGCGGCGGCGCCTCGTGGATGGCCACCATCGCCGAGATGCTGGTCTCGGCCCTGCTGGCGGGGGCGACGGGGATCGCCGTGGCCGGCTTCTGGCCGTGGGCCCTGATCCCCCTGGGCCTGGCCGGCGCGGCCCTGCTGAGCCTGCGGCGCAGCGACGCCCAGATCGCCCGCAACCTGCGAACACGGTAAAGCGCGCGTTCAGGGTTTTACCCGATTTCCGCCGGAAGGGGGCGCCGCTAGGATCTGTGTCGGGTCGGGCACAGAGAATTCGAGAGCACCATGCCCGCCGCGCCCGCGACGCCCCGCGACCGGAAACCGCGAGAACACCGCAAGGAATCCAAGGCCTTGGTGGTGGCGACCAGCGTCCTGCAACTGGCCCTGATCGTGCTGGTCTGGCTGCTGGCCCTGGTCCCGGTGGCGGTGATGGCCCTGGTCGCCGTCGTGATCGGCGCTTTGAAGTCCGGCAACGCCAAGGCGCCGACGCCGGTCGATTCCTGATCCGCCCTACCCGTCCAGCGCCGCCTCGATCCGGCACACCACCCCTTCGGGTTCGAAATCGATCCGCGCCTCGCCCGACAGTTCCGCCGCCAGGCCGCGCTCGATCAGCCGCGAGCCGAAGCCCCGCCGGGTCGGCGGCCGCACCGGCGGGCCGCCGGTCTCGGTCCAGGTCAGCGCCAGGCGAGCGTGGGCGGGTCCCGGAACCACGGTCCAGGCGATCCGCACATGGCCGCGCGGCGTCGATAGCGCCCCGTACTTGACCGCGTTGGTCGCCAGCTCGTGCAGCACCATCGACAGCGACAGGGCCATGCGCGGCGACAGCCGCACCGGCGGGCCGACGACCGCGAACCGCTCGGACCCGCCGTGCAGCACTTCCAGCCGGGACAACAGATCCAGCAGGTCGGCGCCCTCCCAGTTCTCGCGGGTCAGCAGGTCGTGGGCCTCGGCCAGGGCGACGATGCGGGCCGTGAACGCTTCCTGGGCCTGGGGCAGCGAGCGCGCGGCGTGGAAGGTCTGGGCGGCGATGGCCTGGATCGTGGCCAGCGAGTTCTTGACCCGGTGATTCAGCTCGTTGACCAGCAGCCGAAGGTGCAGCTCGGCCCGCTTGCGCTCGGTGATGTCGACCGTGGCCCCGACCACGCGTGTCGGCGCGCCGTTCTCGTCGAAGAAGCCCCGCCCCTTGGCCGAGATCCAGCGCTCCAGGCCGTCGTCGCGACCGATCGTGCGATATTCGACGTCGATGTCGGCGCGCAGCACCGGGTCCATCGCCGCCTGCAGGACCTCGCGCGTGGCCTCGCGGTCCTCGGGGTGCATGGCGGCGTAGAAGTCGTCCAGTCCGACCTCTGCGCCCGGCGTGATGCCGAACATGTCGTAGCCGCGGTCCGACCAGCGCAGCTGACGCTTGCGGACATCGAAGTCCCACGTGCCGACATTGCCCGCGTCCAAGGCCAGGGCCATGGTCGCCTCGCGCAGGGCCTGGTCGGCCTCGGCCTCCTTGCGCTCGGTGACGTCGGAGACCACGCCGACGAAGCGCACGCACCGGCCCTCGTGAAAAAAGGCCTGGCCGAAGGTCTCGATCCAGCGCGTCGCGCCGTCGTCGCCGCGCCGGATCCGGTATTCGCGGTTGATCGTGTTGTCGCTGGCCGGGTCCATGGCGATCCGCACGGCGTCCACCAGGGCCGGCAGGTCGTCGGGATGGACCAGGCGTTCGAAGGCGTCGAGCGGGCTTTCGAGCGGGCCCTGCGGCAGGCCGTAGATCTCGCGGCAGCGTTTGTCCCAGAAGCGCTCGCCGGTCTGGGGATTGTGGTCCCAACGGCCCAGGCCCGCGGCGTCCACGGCGATGCGCAGGTCGGCCTCGGCGGCCTCCAGGGCCTGCTCGGTGCGCACCTTTCGCGTGACGTCGGTCAGGGCGATCAGCACCCCGCCCACGCCCGACGGCGCGGCGGCGTCGGGCATCGGACTGAGGCGGATCGTGAAGTAGCCGTCGGTGATCGCACCGTCGGGGTGCGCCGTCGAAAGCGGCAGTTCCTCGATGATCGCGCCGCCGCTGGCCCCGGCGAGGATCGCCCGTTCGGGCGCCTCGGACTCGGCGGCCGAGGACGGCGGTGCCTCGGCGAACGTCTTGCCCAGCACGCGGGGATGGCGCTCGCCCAGCATGGGCGCATAGGCGTCGTTATACATCAGCACCAGCTCGGGGCCCCAGCGCAGGGCGCTGGGAAACCGGCTGGCGACGATCATGTCGACGGCGAACGTCAGGCTGGGCGACCAGGCGGCGCGCGGTCCGAGCGGCGTCGTCGCCCAGTCGAACCTGTCGATCCGCTCGCGCATCTCGCCCGGCGCGGACGTCCCGACGGCGAGCCCCTGGTCACGGGTGTTCACCATGCCCGTGTTCCTTCCCGACCGCGATCACAGCCAAGGCGCAACAGACCTCATGGCTGGCGAGGTTTCAAGCCGCGGTGCGGGAACCTGACCTCCCATCCGCCGAAAAAGCGGTCGATTCCACCTCCGATGGCGAAAACAGGCGGGATTTCATTCGGTTGCCGTCGGTTGGCCGACACTGGGATCCCGGCGCCGGTCGCTGCGCCAGGCCACCCAGGCGGCGCCCAGCAGCACCGCCGCCGCGACAAGGCCGGAGATCCGCAGGCCGGCGGCGATCCGGTCGGGCCCGCCGGCCGCCAGGGTCCCCATCACCGCCACCCCGGCCGCGCCCGCCGCCTGCCGGCAGGCGTTCAGCACGCCCGAGGCCGTGCCCGACAGGTGGCGGTCGACGCTGGCCAGCAAAGCGCTGGTCATGGCCGGCACCGCCATGCCCATGCCGGCCGGGATCAGCAGGAAGCCGGGGATCATCGACCAGAAGGGGCTGTGCGCCGTCAGCCGGCTGGTCAGGGCGTAGCCGACCGCCGCCACCAGCACCCCGCCCGCCATGGTCCGCGCCGAGCCGAACCGCTGGGCGACCCGCCCGCTCAGCAGGTTGGAGACGATGAAGGTCGCGGTCAGCGGCAGGAAAGCCAGGCCCGCTTGCAGCACGCTGTAACCCGCGGAGCGCTGAAGAAAGAGGCCCAGCACGAAGATCACCCCGTAATAGGTGAAGTTGACGCCGACCCCGATGACCACCGTCGACCAGACCATGCGGCTGCGGAACACCTCCAAGGGGACCGCCGGATGCGCGCTGCGCATCTCGACCGCCAGGAAGGCCGCCGCCGTGGCCAGGCCGGCGACCAGGGCGGCCAGCACCAGTGCGTCGTCCCAGCCGCGATGCCCGCCCTCGATCACCGCCCCCACCAGGCAGGCCAGGGCGACGAAGCCCAGGACCTGGCCGGGCAAGTCCAGCGGTCGCTTCTCGCGCGGCGGGACCTCGGGGACGAAGGCCAGGGTCAGGGCCGCGCCCAGCAGGCAGAGCGGCAGGTTGACCAGGAACACCCAGCGCCAGCCCAGGGCGCCGATCAGCAGGCCGCCGATCACTGGTCCGGCGGCGATCGACACCCCGCCGGCCGCCGTCCACCAGCCCACGGCCCAGGCCCGCGCCCGATCGTCGCCGGCCGCGGCGTGGGTGATCAGGGCCAGCGAGGGCGGCACCAGCAGGGCCGCGGCCGCGCCCTGGATGGCCCGGGCCAGGACCAGCTGCAGCGCGTCCCGCGCCAGGCCGCAGGCCGCCGACGACACGGCGAACAGCACCAGTCCCGCCAGGAAGGCCCGGCGCGGCCCGAACCGGTCGCCCAGGGCCCCGGCCGACAGCAGCAGCGCCGCCAGCAGCAGGGTATAGGCGTCGACCACCCATTGCAGGCTGGCGGTCGGGGCGCCGAACTCGCGGCCGATGGCGTCCAGGGCGACGTTAACGATGGTCACGTCCAGCTGGACGATCGAGAAGCCGAAGCTGGCGGCGGCCAGGATCAGCGGCAGGCGGGGCGGCAGGGCGACTCGGGTCATGGCGCGATCTTCGCCGAGACGGCGGCCGGATGTTACATCGAAGCCTGAAGCATTCGCCTCGCCATGGGCCTATATTCCGCGCCATGGAAGCCAATATCGCCTCCCCCGCCGCCCTGATCGGCGATCCCGGCCGGGCGGCCATGCTGCAGGCCCTGCAGGACGGCCGCGCCCATCCGGCCGGCGCCCTGGCCTGGGCGGCCGGCCTGACCGCCCAGGCGGCCAGCAACCACCTGACCAAACTCGTCGATGGCGGACTGGTCAGTGTCGAGCGCGAGGGCCGCCACCGCTACTACCGCCTGGCCAACGCCGAGGTCGCCCACGCGCTGGAAGCCCTGGCCGTGCTGGCCGCGCCGGTCCGCTCGCTGGAGCAGCCCCGCTCGCCCCAGGCCCGGGCCCTGCGCGACGGCCGCTGCTGCTACGGCCACCTGGCCGGTCGGCTGGGCATAGCCGTGACCGACGCCCTGGTCGCGCGCGGCGCGATCCGTCCCGTCGAGGGCAAGCTCTACGAGATCCCGTCCGCCGGCCGCGCCTGGTTCGAGGACCTGGGCCTGGACCTGGACGCGCTGCGCTCCAAGCGCGGCGTGGCCCGCCAGTGCCTGGACTGGACCGAGCGCCGCCATCACCTGGCCGGCCCGCTGGGCGTGACCCTGCTCAGCCGCCTGGTCGCCCTAGGCTGGATCGAGACCGTCGCCGGCAGTCGCGCGGCGCGGCTGACAACGCTGGGGCGCGAGGAGCTGAGAGAGCGGCTGGGGGTGGATCTGGAGGCGGTCGAGGGTCGCGCGGCGGCTTAGCGGTTGGGGACAGGCGCATGCGCCTGTCCCCGTCTTCATCTACGCCGCTTCCACCCCGAACTGCAGCCGCGCCAGCTGGGCGTAGAGGCCGTCCTGGGCCGAGAGTTCGGCGTGGGGCCTTGCCCGCCGCGACGGCGGCGGCGAAGGCGGAGCCCTAGGTCGCCGCCGCGCGCCGCAGGTCGTTCAGACGCTTGCCGCCCCGGAAGCCGGTCCAGAACAGCACCAGGCACGCCAGATCGATCAACACCGCAAGGGCGTTGCGCCACAGGGGGATCTCCATGGCCGCCGCCGCCGGATTGGCGCGCATCAGACCCAAGAGCAGCATGAGCAGGCCGTAGGCCGTGAACAGCCTGAGCACCAGGGGAATGACCAGGTTGGGCTTCTTCCATTGAACCACGCCCAGGATCACGATCCCTAGGCTCAACGCCACGCCCCAGGCGGCTGAGATATAGACAAGCTGCGGCGTCAGGGTCGACAAGCTCATCTGAACGAGCTCGCTCTTCTCTCCGTACATCGCCGTCATGACATGACGCATCTTGGCCAGATAGCCGTCCACGTCGAGCAGCATGGCCACGGACGCGACAAATCCCAGGACTGCCATCAGGAATGCGCCCAGAGCGCCCGCCCGCGCCGCCGTCGTGGCTTCGTCCTCGGTCGCCAGCGACGTCGCTGGATTGATCATACGTACATAGTCGATCACGAAACGCCCCTCGAAAGCTTCAACGTACCATCGAGGGTTGCGCCCATCGGGTCAATCCGGCCCTACGCCGCCTCCACCCCGAACTGCAGCCGCGCCAGCTTGGCGTAGAGGCCGCCCTGGGCCGAGAGTTCGGCGTGGGTGCCCTGCTCCACGACGCGGCCGTCCTCCATGACCACGATGCGGTCGGCCTTCAGCACGGTGGCCAGGCGGTGGGCGATGACCAGGGTCGTGCGCTGGCTCATGGCGTCGTGCAGGGCCTTCTGGACCAGGCGCTCGTTCTCGGCGTCCAGGGCGCTGGTGGCTTCGTCCAGCAGCAGGATCGGGGCGTTGCGGACCAGGGCGCGGGCGATGGCCAGGCGCTGGCGCTGGCCGCCCGACAGGGTCTTGGCCCGTTCGCCGACCGGGGTGTCGAAGCCCTGCGGCAGGGCGTTGATGAACGGCGTGGCCTGGGCCGCGTCGGCGGCCGCGCGGGCCTCCTCGTCCGTGGCGTCCGCGCGGCCGAAGCGGATATTGTCCAGGGCCGAGCCGGAGAACAGCGGGCTGTCCTGGGCCACCAGGGCCATGCGGTCGCGCACCTCGGCGGGGTCGGCGGCCCGCAGGTCGACGCCGTCCAGCGTCACCACGCCCGCCTGTGGGTCGTAGAACCGGAGCAGCAGCCGCAGCACGGTGCTCTTGCCCGCGCCGGAGGGGCCGACCAGGGCGACGGTCTCGCCCGGCTTCACGACCAGGTCGAAGCCCTTCAGGGCCGCCAGGTCCGGGCGACCGGGATAGGCGAAGGTCACGCCCTCGAAGGCGATGGCGCCCCGGGCCGGGACGGGCAGCGTCCGCGGTTTTTCCGGCGCGGCGATGCCGGGCTCGGAATTGAGCAGGTCGGAGATCCGCTCCATGGCCCCGGCCGCCTTCTGCACGTCGCCCCAGACCTCGCCCAGGGCGCCGACCGAGCCGGCGGCGAAAATGGCCAGCAGCGCGAACTGGGCCAGGGTGCCGGCCGTCATCTCGCCCGACAGCACCAGGTGCGCGCCGACCCAAAGCAGCAGGGTGACGCCGCCGAACGCCAGGGCCATGACCACCGCCGTCATGCCGGCCCGGGCGTTGATCCGCCGGACCGAGGCCTTATAGGCCGCCTCGACGGCGCCGCCGAACCTGGCGTCGGCCGCGCCCTCGCGCCCGAAGGCCTGAACGGTGTCCAGGGCGTCGAGACTCTCGCCGGCGTAGCCCACGGCGTCGGCGAACTTGTCCTGGGCGTTCACCGACAGCTTGCGCACGTTGCGGCCCAGCAGAAAGATCGGCGCCAGGATCACCGGCACCATCAGCACGATGAAGCCCGCCAGCTTCGGGCTGACCACGGCCATGTAGCCCAGGCCGCCGATCAGGCTGAGAATATTGCGCAGGGCGACCGAGACGCTGGTCCCCACCAGTTGCTCGACGATGGTGATGTCGGTCGTCATCCGCGACAGGACCTCGCCGGTGCGGGTCTTGAGGAAGAAGGCCGGGTCCAGCTTCAGGGTGTGGCCATACAGCGCACGGCGCAGGTCGGCGACCACGCGCTCGCCCAGGCGGGTGACGAAGAAGAATCGCAGGGCCGTGGCCACGGCCAGCAGCAGCGCAACCGCCGCCAGGCCGATAAAGGCGCTGTTGACCGCGTCGCCCGAGCCCTTGCTGAAGCCCTTGTCGATCACGCCCTTGAAGGCGCCTGTCAGCCCAAGCGTCGCGCCGGTCGAGAACAGCAGGAAGAAGCCGGCGGCCAGGGCGTCGCCGACATGGCGGCGCACGAACGGCAGCAGGTGGGCCAGCGGACGGATGTCCTTGCGGCGTGGACGGCGATTGGCCGCCTCGGCCAGGTTCTGCACCAGCTCCGCGCCCGCGCTCGGCCTGCCCTCGGCCGAAATCTCGCCCGCGTTCACGTCGCCCATCAACTGTCCCTTGCCAAATTCGCGCGCTTTCTTTATAGCCGCGCGTCTCCGAGAGCCACCCGCAAGGTTTGGCGCCCGCCCACATTTACGCCGCCTCAAGTCGGTTGGATCGCCCGATGAAACAAGACATTCACCCCGACTATCACTTCATCACCGTCACCCTGACCGACGGTTCGACCTATCAGACCCGTTCGACCTACGGCAAAGAAGGCGCGACGCTGGCGCTGGACATCGATCCGCGCGTGCACCCGGCCTGGACCGGCGGCAACAGCCAGATGCTCGACCGCGGCGGCCGCGTCTCGCGCTTCAACGCCAAGTTCGCCGGCTTCACTGCCAAGAAGTAAGCGTTCCACGCTTCTCGCCGTAAGGGCGACGAAAGGCCGGTTCCGCGTTCGCGGGCCGGCCTTTTCCGTTTTGATCATGGCATGAGCGCTTGACGACACCCCCTCCCAGCGGGAGAGGGCGGGGCCCGCGCCGACAGGCGTGGGAGGGTGAGGGGTTACGCCCTCACCGGGTTTTTCTAATTTTGGTGGGATAGATTCGGCGCGCCGTCCGACGCTGTAACCCCTCACCCTCCCATCGCAAGCGATGGGCCCCTCCCGCTCCCTCTGGGAGAGGGTGAATCTACGCCACCCCGAACGCCGCGGTCAGGCGGTCGAACTGGGCCTGGACCGGGCGGGGGGCTTCCTCGTCGGCGGCGGCCTCCAGGTACATACGCTTGTCCAGGTGGCGAACGCGCTCATAGAGCCGCTCGGAACGCTGCAGCAGGTTGACCAGGCCGAAGGGCAGATCCTCGACGGGGGCGGGTTCGCCGGCTTCCAGGCCGAGGCGATAGTTCTCGGCGCAGGCGGCCTGAGCCTCCATCTCGCCTTCCTTGACCGCGCGCTGGACCAGCAGCCACGAGGCCACCTGCATCAGGCGGGTCGTCAGCCGCATGCTTTCGCTGGCATAGGCCAGGGCCGCGTTTCGCGAGAGGATCTTGCTGTCGTGACGGCCGGCCCCGTCGAGATAGGCGGCGGTCTCCTCGACCAGCGTCATGCCTTCCTCGAACGTCCGGTCGAAGAGCTCGGAGCGAGCGAAGTCCTGGATCACGCCAGCACGCCAGGGGGCCGCGGCCACGTTCAACTCGGTCATAGCTACTCAATGCCCCTTCGAAAGGCCGCGAGACGGTCTCGCCGAACAGGAGGACTGCAACCCCCGTGCCAGACATGATCGTCCCGTTTCGCGACCGCCCCGCCCCCAGGTCCGTTTCGAGCTCGATGTCGAGTCTCGATATTCCGAGTCAGGCGGGTCCGAGACTCCGCCTGTAGCGTAAACCGATCGTTAGTCGAGGCGACCAAACAGCGCATTGGCCGCGTCGCGCCCCGCCTTTTTCTTGCTGAGCTGGGCGCGGGTGCGGGCGATCTCCGCTTCCAGCGCCTCGATCCGCTCTTCCAGTTCCGCCACGCCATAGGTGTCCAGGTCCTCGTGCGTGGTGGCGTTGAGCGCATCGCCACGGAAGGCCCGCGGCTCGACCGGTTCTTCGATCATCGGATCGGTCTCCCTTTGCTCGACCCCTTTTCGATCCTCCATCTGACGCCTACCAAGGGCGGGACGCAAGCCTCACGGGATGTTCCGCCCCATGTCCGACCCGATGTCCGAGACCATGACCGCCATCGCCATCGAGGGCGGCAAGGGGCCGGCCGACGCCCTTCGTCCCGAGACCGTGGCGCGTCCGCGACCGGGGCCCGGCCAGATCCTGGTCCGCGTGCGGGCGGCGGGGGTGAACCGTCCGGACCTGCTGCAGCGCCTGGGTTTCTACCCGCCGCCGCCCGGCGCCCCGACCACCCTGGGCCTGGAGGTCGCCGGCGAGGTGGTCATCGGCGCGGGACGCTGGAAGGCCGGCGACAAGGTCTGCGCCCTGCTGGGCGGCGGCGGCTACGCCCAATATGCCGTGGTCGACGCCCGCCACGCCCTGCCTCTTCCGGACGGGTTTGACTTCGCCCACGCCGCCGCCTTGCCCGAGACGGTGTTCACGGTGTTCGCCAACGTGTTCGAACATGGCGCGCTCAAGGTTGGCGAGACGCTGCTGATTCATGGCGGGACGTCCGGTATCGGGACAACGGCGATCGCCATGGCCAAGGCGCACGGCGCGCGGGTGATCGCCACCGGCCGCGGGGCCGACAAGAGGACCCAGGCCCTGGCGCTGGGGGCCGACATCGCCGTCGACGCCAAGGTCGAGGACTTCGCCGAGGTCGCCAAGGCGGCCGGCGGGGTCGACGTGGTGCTGGACATGGTCGGGGCCAGCTATTTCGACAAGAACCTCGACGCGCTCAATACCGGCGGGCGCATCGTCTACATCGCCGCCCTGGCCGGGCCGGTGCTGGAGGTGCCGGTGATGGCCCTGATGCAGAAGCGCGCCGTGCTGACCGGCTCGACCCTGCGCCCCCGCTCGGCCGACGAGAAGGCCCGGCTGGCGGCCGAGATCGAGCGCGTCGTCTGGCCCTGGATCGCGGCCGGCAAACTCAAGCCGGTGATCGACGCGACCTTCCCCCTGGAGGAGGCGGCCAAGGCCCACGCCCATCTCGAGACGGGCGAGCACGTGGGCAAGGTGGTGCTGCTGGCCTAGGCGCGGCGCGTGCCTTGAGGCTGAACCCGCCCGCGATCCCGGCGTTCACGATGCATGCCCCATCCCCGCCCCCGCATCGGCTGTTCCGGCTGGACCTATGACGACTGGAAGGGACCGTTCTATCCCGAGACGGTGAAGCTGAAGGACCGGCTGGCCTATTACACGACCCGGTTCGACACCACCGAGATCAACGGCAGCTTCTATCGCCTGCCGTCCGAGAAGGCGGTGGCGGCCTGGGCCGCGCAGGCGCCCGAGGACTTTCTCTTCGCCTGGAAAGTCTCGCGCTACATCACCCACAACAAGAAGCTCAAGGACTGCCAGGACAGCGTCGACCTGGTGTTCCGGCGGATGAAGCCGCTGGGCGACAAGCGTGGCCCGGCCCTGGTTCAGCTGCCGCCCATGCTCCACCGCGACGACGAGCGGCTGAAGCGGTTCCTGTCCTGGCTGCCGAGGGGCGAACGGGTCACCGTCGAGTTTCGCCACGCCAGTTGGTACGACGAAGCGGTCCACGCCATCCTGCGCGACCACGGCGTGGCCTTCTGCGTCTCCGACCACCACGACGCCCCATCGCCCTGGCTGGCCACCGCCGACTTCGCCTATGTGCGCGGCCACGGACCGGGCGGGCATTATCACGGGCGCTATTCCGACGCCGAGCTGGAGGCCTGGGCCAAGTGGATCGGCCAGCAGGCCAAGGCGGGCCGGACGGTGTTCAACTACTTCGACAACGACGTGAAGAGCGCCGCGCCGGCCGATGCGGCGGTGTTGAAAACCCTGACGGACCGCCGACGCTGACGCCGAAGGCCTTCGAACTCCCATGCTGGATAGTGGCCGAACCTTTGGCTAAAAGCATCTTGAGTTGAGTTGGGGGAATTCATGGCCATATTGTTTCCACTCGCGCTGGCGCTCGCCACGGCGTCGGCCGGTGACGGTTGCGACGCCACCATGCGACAAGCCGCGGTCGATCGTCTGGAAGACCAAGCGTTCGTGGCCATGAAGTCCGCGACCGAAAAAGTCACCCAGGCCGCCAAGTCCGGGAGCATCGGACCGGCTGGCGACGCCGAATGGGCCGTCTACAAGCAGCTGCGCGCCGAGGCCGAGCGCATGCGCCTGACCAATGCCCGGGAGCTGGCCGCCTGCCAAGCAGACCTGCGGATCGCCGCGACCTCCCCGGCGCCCGCACCCGTTCCGCCGACGACCTACGCCGCGGCGGACGCCACGACCGCGCCGCCGCCCATCGCCAAGCCGCGACGCTTGCGGATGAGCGTCAGCGCCGGCGTCGCCGATATCGACGACTCGCGACGCGAGCGGTTCGACACCCGAAACCTGAAGGGCGTCTACGGCGATGTCGTGGACGCCGTTTACAACGATCCGACATCGACCGATCTCAATGTGGCGGCCACGCTGGCGGCGCCGATCCCGACCGAACTCCAGGAAGGGAGCTTCACCTGGCTGTCGAACTCGGTGACCGCCGGCCCGACGATGCGGCTGGAAAAATGGTCAAACCGCTACGCGATTTCCATGGCCTATGCCGTCGAGGGCTGGAACGCGCCCGGCTGGCGCTTCTCCGGCGAGGTCTCGAGCGAGATCTTTCATATGAAGGGATCCATGACCTATGCGAACGGCGGCTTCGCGCGCGATGGAGACTCCGTGCTGGGCGCTTGTTTGGCCGGCCATCGGGATGGGGGCCGCATCGTTTGCGACGACTATGGCAGAAAGACCGCCGTGATCGCCAATCCAATCGTGCTGGAGCAAACGGTCAAGGGCGACGTCGTCTTCAATGCCGACACCCTGCTGAGTACGGTTTCAAGCAACTTCCTGAGCCAGCGCACCGCCAGGACCGAAGGCGTGTTTGGCGTCGCGCGCGCCTTGCCGCTGGAGACGCCCATCGGCGCTCTGAGGATCGTCCCTGGTCTGGAAGTCGCCGGCGGATGGTGGTCCTATGCCGAAGACGAGACCATGGAGGGCCGCCGTCTCAATCGGCCGGCGTCTCCTCCGCTCTTCCTCTCTCGTCACAACGAGGGATCCGGTCCCACGGCGCGCCTGAGCGGCCTGCTTTCGGTCGAGGGAGAGGTTCCGGTCGCCACGGGCCTGCATTGGGGCCTCGCCGCGCGCTACGGCGTTCAGTGGATCAATCTCGACATGTTCGATGCTTCTGGGCCGACCAAAGCCTTGAGCCAGTCCAAGTCGATGGCGGGACTGGGCGGCTGGATGGAATACGACTTCACCCAAGGCTGGAGCGCGCGCCTGTCGGTGGACCGCCAAGACTATGTCTGGCTGTCAAGCGACTACGGCCTTCAAGCCTTCGGCGGTTTGCGGATGTCGCAGGGACGCAATATCCGCCTGTCGACGTCGGCGGCGACGATCTTCGGCGCGCGGCTGCAATACGACTTCTGACGTGGGCGCGCCGATCTTGAAAGGGCGGACCCGCGTCCGTCCTTTCGATCCCCGTTCCCTTTCCGCAAGAACCGCATTATAGCTCCAGGCTGAACACCCCGCCCGGCCGCAAGGCCGGGCGCCGTCATTTCTGGAGGACCGCATGTCCGACATCCTGATGCCCAAGGCGACGGCCGTCTGGCTCGTGGAAAACACGTCGCTGACCTTTGAGCAGATCGCCGATTTCTGTGGCCTGCACCCGCTGGAAGTCAGCGGCATCGCCGACGGCGAGGTCGCGCGCGACATTCGAGGCGCCGATCCGATGGGCAACGGCCAGCTGACTCGCGAAGAGCTGGACAAGGCCCAGGCCAACGACAAGTACCGCATGAAGGCCCAGGTCAGCCGCCACGCCGAACTGCTGAAGCCGCAGAAGAAGGCCCCGCGCTACACCCCGGTGTCGCGCCGCCAGGACCGCCCGGACGCCATCGCCTGGTTCCTGCGCCACCACCCCGAAGTGACCGACGCGCAGATCTCCAAGCTGCTGGGCACCACCAAGTCGACCATCGAGCAGGTCCGGGCCCGCACCCACTGGAACGCGGCCAACATCAAGCCGGTCGATCCGGTGACCCTGGGCCTGGTCGGCCAGCTGGAGCTGGACGCCCTGGTCAAGAAGGCCGCCGAGAAGAAGGCCAAGGACGACCTGAAGAAGGGCATCCTGCCGGAAGACCCGACCCTGCGTCCGGCGTCGGAAACCAGCGCCCTGCCGGAAGACCACGACGAGGAAGAGGCCGCGATCCGCAAGGGCCGCATCGAGCCCAAGGCCGAGGACGTGTTCGGCAAATCGACCTACGTCCCGGACGAGGACGAAGACGACGAGGATTGATTGGATCGGACTGGATTGGGGACAGGCGCATGCGCCTGTCCCCGTCCGCCAATGTCCGCGACAGCAAAAGGCCCGCGCCGTCTGCACGGAGCGGGCCTTTCTGTTTTCGGCCTCCTCGGGCGGCCATCCCCGCTATCGGCGATGGCCAGAGGGGGCTAGTGAAGTCGAGCCCTGAGGCCTTCGATCTCCTCCTTGAGCCTGAGCTTCTGCCGCTTCAGCTCCCGGAGACGGGTGCTGTCGCTGACGGGTCGACTGGTCTCCTCCTGGATCGTGCGGTCGAGGTTCTCGTGACGGGACCCTAGCTCGCGGATACGGGATTCGATGGCCATGGCTGTCGGCTCCTTGCTGGTGGAGGCGCAAGTCAACACCCGCTGTTCGAAGCTGTCAGATCACATATGATTGCAATCGGCGGCGCTTGACCTGGCGCAGCTTGCTCCCAAGACGGACGAAAATTCACCATGTCGGACCCGCTGGCCTTGTCGGAAAAACCTCGCCTGGTCGTCGGAATCTCAGGCGCGTCGGGGGTTGTCTACGGTTTGCGGGCCCTGGACGCCTGCCGCGAACTGGGCGTCGAGAGCCACCTGGTCCTGTCCAAGTCGGCCGCCCTGACCCTGGCGCAGGAGACCCAACTTTCCATCGCCCAGGTCAATGAGAAGGCGGACGTTGTCCATCGCGTGGGCGACATTGGGGCGGCGATCGCGTCGGGCTCATATCGGACATTGGGCATGATCATCGCGCCGTGCTCGGTCCGCTCGATGAGCGAGATCGCCACCGGCGTCACCTCGTCCCTGCTGACCCGCGCCGCCGACGTGACGCTGAAGGAGCGCCGGCCGCTGGTGCTGATGGTGCGCGAGACGCCCCTGCACCTGGGCCACCTGCGCACCCTGACCAAGCTGGCAGAGATGGGCGCGGTGATCGCCCCGCCGCTTCCCGCGTTCTACGCCAAGCCGCAGTCGATCGCCGAGATGGTCGACCAGTCGGTGGGCCGCGCGCTCGACCTGTTCGGCCTGTCCTGGCGACCGGTCAAGCGCTGGGGCGAGGACCTGGCGACGATCGCTGGAGAGGCCTGAAGGGCCTTGGGGGGTTAACCGAGATGCGGCTTTGGCAGTGGGCCCTGGAGGTCTATGCGCGACAGTCTGTCGCAGGCGCGTGCCTGGCGCTGCAGGACGGGCACGGCCAGAACGTGCCCTATCTGCTGTGGGCCGCCTGGCGGGCCAGCGAGGGCCGCGCCGCTGACGTTCAGGCCGCCGCCCGGCTGGTCAAGCGCTGGGACGCCGAGGTCGGCTCGCCCCTGCGCGCCATCCGCCGCGCGATCAAGCCGGCCTGGCCCGGGATCGACGACGGCGCGCGCGAGGACTTCCGCAACGCGGTCAAGGACGTCGAGCTGCACGGCGAGAAGGTGCTGATGGAAAGCCTGGAAGCGCTCAGCGGCGCGCCGGGTCCGGCGCTGGACGTGTTCGACACCTTGCTGGAGGCCGCCCGGGCGTCCGGCGATCCGCCGCGCGAAGCCGCCCTGCGCGCCCTTTCCGACGCCTTGGCCGGCGGGGTTTGACGAGGGCCTTTACCCCCTGTCAGGCTTTGCTATCTATCACCGCCCCCGGGTCCCAGCAGGAAGAGCGTCCATGAACGACGACGACGCTTCAGACGACAGCGACATCGCCCTCGAGCGGCGTCTGGCGATCCTGCGCGAGGAGCACCAGGACCTCGGCGACGCGGTCACGGCCCTCGAGGAGCGCCCCCAGCCCGACATGCTGCAGATCGCCCGCCTCAAGCGCCGAAAGCTGGCGCTGAAGGACGAGATCGTGCGGCTGGAAGACCAGCTGATGCCGGACATCATCGCCTAGCTCAGCACCTCGGCCAACCACCGCCGCAGGGCGCTCACGGCCTGGCCGTCGCGCGCGGCGGGCGGATAGACCAGCTCGAACCGCCGTCCGGCCAACACCGGTCCGAACGGCTGGACCAGCAGGCCGCCGGCCAGTTCCTCGGCCACGAGCGTCAGGCTGGTCAGCACCACGCCCTGCCCCGCCATCGCCGCCTGGATGGCGTGACTGTCGTCGGTGAAGCGCGGACCCGCCTCGACGTCCATATCGGTTCTTCCCGCCTGCCTGGCCCACAGCCGCCAAGTCGGAGCGTCGGGGCCGGGATGGCGCCATTCGGCATGGATCAGGGTGTGGGCGGCCAGATCCTCGGGATCGGCCAGGCCGAGACGCGGACTGCACACCGGGGCGAAGCGGTCGTCGACCAGGGGTTCGGAGACCAGGCCGGGCCAAGGCCCTAGCCCGTACCGGACGGCCGCGTCGGCCTCGCCCGCCCTCAGGTCGACCGGGTCGTCGGTGGCCAGCAGGCGCAGGTCCAGATCGGGATTGGCGGCGCGGAACGCCTCCACCCGGCCGGCCAGACGTCGGGCCGCGAAGGCCATGGTCGTCGACAGGGTCACCACCCGCCGACCGCTCTCCACGCGCAGACCGGCGACCGCCCGTTCAAAGGCGTCCAGGCCGTCCATGAGGACCGGGAAAAGCCGCGCCCCGGCGGTCGTCAGGCTGACGCTGCGAACGCCGCGCACGAACAGCGGCTGGCCCAGGTGCGTCTCCAGTTGGCGCACCTGGTGGCTGACCGCCGTGGGCGTGACCGCCAGCTCCTCGGCCGCCAGGCGGAAACTGAGTCGGCGCGCGGCGGCCTCGAAGGCGCGTAGGGCCGAGAGCGGCGGCAGGCGGCGCATGGATGATCTCACCTCATCTGTCGCCTGTGGATTTCGCGTTTGTGGCGGCGCGTCAAGAGCGCGATCCACGCATCGACGCCGATCGGATGAGACCAGTTCATCCAAGCCCTAGGATATCTCGCATGACCACCCTGCTCCACATCGATTCCAGCGCCCGCTCCGGACGGTCCGACCGTGACGCCCGCGGCTCGCACAGCCGCCGCCTGACCGGGCGCTTTGTCGACCGCTGGCGGGCCGCGCGTCCCGCCGATCCGGTGATCTATCGCGACGTCGGCGCCGCCCCACCCTCGCCAGTGACCGGCGACTGGATCCACGCCGCCTTCACCCCGCCCGAGCGCCGCGAGGCCTGGATGGCCGAGGCCCTGGCCGAAAGCGACCGCCTGGTCGACGAAGTGCTGGCCGCCGACGTGATCGTGCTGGGCGCGCCGATGTATAATTTTGGTCCGCCCGCCCAGCTGAAGGCCTGGCTCGACAATATCGTCCGGGTCGGCCGCACCTTCGGCTTCGACCGCACTCGGGAGGGCGAGCCCTACTGGCCGATGCTAGACGCGATGGGCAAGACGCTGGTGATCCTGTCCTCGCGCGGCGACCACGGCTACACCCCCGGCGGACGGCTGGCCCACGCCAACCACCTGGAGGCCGCCCTGCGCACCCCGCTCGGCTATCTGGGCGTGACCGACGTCCACGAGGCCGCGATCGAGTACGACGAGTTCGCCGACGCCCGCCTGGCCGCCTCGATCGCCGCGGCCGAGGCGCGGGTCGACGACTTGGTGGAGACGTTGCTGGCCGCCAGGTCCGAGGCGGCCGCGGCTTAGGCTGGCGCCACCTCGACGTTCGCCTCGTGCCCCACCGGGAAGTTCAGCGAATTGGCCACGAAGCACTTGGCGTTGGCTTCGTGGTGCAGGGCCAGGGCCTTGGCCGGGTCCGAGCCCGCCGCGATCGTCACCTGGGGCCGCAAGGTCGCGCTCTCGAACCGGCCGCCGCCGGTCTCGTCCTCGACCATCACCGCCGTGGCTTCGTCGCGATAGGCGGTGACTACCACGCCGTTCACCGCGCACAGGTGCAGGTACCAGAGCTGGTGACACGAGGAGATCGAGGCCAGCAGCAGCTCCTCGGGATTCCAGCGCGCCGGATCGCCCCGGAAGCTGGGATCGGACGAGCCCAGCAGCGTCGGCTTGCCCTCGGCGGCGACCTCATAGGCCCGCTCGTAGGACCGATAGCTGGCCGTGCCCTCGCCGGTATTGCCCGTCCAGGTCAGGGTCGTGGCGTAGCGGTGTGACTTGGACATGGGCGGGCTCCTCTTTTGTGAGGGAGATAGCGCGCTCTCGCCCTGACGAAAACCTCGCCCTTCGAAAGCTCAGGATGAGGTTTTTCTACTGCCCGCGAATGGAGATGGTCCTCGTCCCGAGCCTGTCGAAGGACGAGGACCACGCAAGGCGTTTGAACGCCGATGCGCCCTTACGCTTCCTTGCGCACCCGCTTCTTCAGGAACATCGCCGCGTCGGCCTCGGCCAGGGCGGCTTCGGGGTCGGCGCCCGGCTCGATCTCGCGCACGCCCCAGGAGATGCGCAGCGGCACCGACCACTCGCCCACCTGCACGGGCATGTCGCGCACGGCGGCGGCCAGGGTCTCGGCCTTGGAGGCGGCGGTCTGCTGGTCGGCCTGGACCAGCAGCACGGCGAACTCGTCGCCGCCGATCCGGCCCACCACGTCGGTTTCGCGGACATGGGCCTGCAGGCGCTCGGCCACGGCCTTGAGGGCCTGGTCGCCGGCCGCGTGGCCGAAGCGGTCGTTGACGGCCTTGAAGCCGTCGAGGTCGAAGAACACCAGGCTGGCGGGCGAGCCGTAGCGCTGGGCGAAGGCGGCCACCCGCTTGATCTCGCGCAGGAAGGCCCGGCGGTTCAGCACCGGGGCCAGCACGTCCAGGTCGGCCAGGCCCTGGGCCTCGCCCAGCTTGAACTTCAGTCGGGCGACCTCGTTGCGCAGGTCGTCGATCTCGACCATCAGGGTCTTCAGCGCCGCCTGCACCTGCGGGCTCAGGTCGGCCTCCGACAGGCCCAGGAACCCGGCCGTGTCGGCGGCGACCACGGCCCGCGCGACGGCCGGTCCGGCCGCCTCGGTCAGGGCTCGGCGGCGGATGGCCGAGAAGGATTCGGTGCGGGCGCTGGTGATCTTCATGGGAGGCCGGGAACCACAGGGGGAATCACTTGCGATGAAGCTCCAGCATTTCTGCGTTCTTTCATTAACCATGACAATGGCGACACCCCTGTGTCGCGGCGTCGCGGGTTTGGCCTATCCCTTCGGATCCCCTGGGCTTTTCCCTAGGTTCATTCGGTGAGAACGGGCTTTGGCGCTTTGACGCCAGGGGCTATAAGGCCCGCGATTCACGGCCGTCAGGTCACGGAGCGCGCCAAAACCTTTGAGGGGCGTTCCACCGCCGCCTCTAGGGAAATCGTCGCCGATGCCCACCGCCACGCCACCTGTCGCCCCCCCCGTGGCGATCGTCATGGGCAGCCGCTCGGACTGGCCGACGATGAAGAAGGCGGCCGAGGCGCTGGACGCCCTGGGCGTCGCTTACGAGGCCAAGGTGGTTTCCGCCCACCGCACGCCGCAGCGCCTGGTCGCGTTCTCCGCCACCGCCCAGGCCGCCGGCTACAAGGTGATCATCGCCGGCGCGGGCGGCGCGGCCCACCTGCCGGGCATGGTCGCCTCGATGACCATCCTGCCGGTGCTGGGCGTGCCGGTGCAGTCCAAGGCCCTGAACGGCCTGGATTCGCTGCTGTCCATCGTCCAGATGCCCGGCGGCGTTCCGGTCGCCACCCTGGCGATCGGCGAGGCGGGGGCCAGGAACGCCGGCCTGCTGGCCGCCCAGATCCTGGCGATCTCGGACGAGGCCCTGGCCGGCCGCCTGGCCGCCTTTCGGGCCGAACAGACCGACAGCGTCGTCGAAAGCGTCGAAGACTGATGACCCACCCCCCCGCCGCTCCCCTGGCCCCTGGCTCCACGATCGGCATCCTCGGCGGGGGACAGCTGGGGCGCATGCTAGCCCTGGCCGCCGCCCGCCTGGGCTTTGACGTGGTGATCCTCGATCCCGAGGAGAACAGTCCGGCCGGCCGCGTAGCCGCCCGCCAGATCGTCGCCCCCTATGACGACCGCTGGGCGCTGAGACGCCTGGCCGAGGTCTGCGACGTCGTCACCTACGAGTTCGAGAACGTGCCGGCCGACACGGTCGCCGAGCTGACCGCCCAGGGCGTGCTCGTCGCCCCCGGCGCCAAGGCCCTGGCCGCCGCCCAGGACCGGGTGGTGGAAAAGAGCTTCCTGGCCGAGATCGGCGTCCCGACCGTCGCCTTCGCCGCCGTCGAGACCGCCGATGACCTGGCCGCCGCCGTGGCCAGGATCGGCGCCCCGTCGCTGCTGAAGACCCGCCGCGAGGGCTATGACGGCAAGGGCCAGGCCTGGGTCCAGCGCCCCGCCGACGCCCCAGCCAGCTTCGACAAGATCGGCCAGCAGCCGGCCATCCTCGAGGCCCCCGCCGACTTCGTGCGCGAGCTGTCGGTGATCGCCGCCCGCGGTCGGGACGGCGAGATCGCCTGCTATCCGCTGTCGGACAACCACCACGAGGGCGGCGTCCTGCGCCGCACCAGCGCCCCAGCCAAGGTCTCGAGCGCCACCCGCGACCAGGCTGAGGCCATCGCCGCCAGGATCCTGACCGCCCTGGAATATGTCGGCGTCATCGGGGTGGAGCTGTTCGAGTTGGCCGATGGCAAGCTGCTGGTCAACGAGTTCGCCCCCCGGGTGCACAACACCGGCCACTGGACCCAGGACGGCTGCGAGGTCGACCAGTTCGAGCAGCACATCCGCGCCGTCGCCGGCTGGCCCCTGGGCCCCACCGCCCCGCGCGCCCATGTCGAGATGACCAACCTGCTGGGCCCCGAGGTCGACGCCTGGGCCAAGCTGGCGGCCGAACCCGAGACCCGCATCCACCTCTACGGCAAGGGCGAAGCCCGGCCGGGGCGGAAGATGGGGCATGTGAACAGGCTGCGGGGGTTGAAGGACTAGGGGCGCGGGGCGGATCTACGCCCTTTCGGAAATGACAGTTGTCATTTTCAGCCTTGACCGATCATGCCGCGTCGATGTCCCTGTGGAGATGCAAAAGCGCCTGCTCCTTGTCGTGATCCTGGCCCTGCTCGGTCCAGCACGCCTGCACGCCCAACCCGCTTTGGCGCTTCCGATTCCTCTCGACGTCATCGCCGGGCCGTCGCCTCAATCGCTGACGGCGAATGGACGGCTTCATCTGCTCTATGAGCTTCGCGTCACCAATTTCGGCGCGAAGCCGATCGAGCTGACAAAACTTGAGGTGCTTGGCGACAGCGGCGCCATCGCCTCCTACTTCGGCGACGACCTGGACAAGCTGCTCATGCCGATCGGGCCGGCCGATCCGGCCATCGAGACGCGGGTTGTCGGCGCCGGTCGCGTTGTCATGGTCTTCCTGGATCTGGTCTTGCCTGCGGGAGCGTTGCCGCCGAAGCAGCTTCGCCATCGCCTCTCGGCCTCAGCCTCGGCCGACGTCGCCGAGATGGTGGAAGGCCCGGTCGTGACCGTCGTACAGGAAGCGCCTCTCGTCCTGCATCCGCCGGTGAGCGGGTCGGGCTGGGTCGCCGCCTTCGGACTGTCCAGCCCCAACCATCGCCGCGCCCTGAGCACTGTGGACGGCAGGACGTGGATCTCGTCGCGCTTCGCCATCGACTGGGTGCGGCTCGGCCCGGAGGGTCGCCTGTTCCACGGCGAGCCAGGCGTCAACGCCAACTTCTACGGTTACGGGGCCGAGGTGCTGGCGGTGGGCGACGGCCGGATCGTCGGCCGCAAGGATGGCATCCCCGACAACGCCGGCCTCAATCAGAAGCGCGCGGCGTCGATGACGCCGGAAACCATTCCCGGTAACGCCCTGATCCTCGATCTCGGCCATGGGCGCTATGCGGTCTATGATCACCTCCAGCCAGGGAGCTTGAGGGTGCGGCTCGGAGACAAGGTCAGGGCGGGAGACGTCTTGGCCCGGCTCGGCAATTCGGGGAACGCCATGACGCCCCATCTTCACTTCCAGTTGGTGGACCGCCCCGTTCATATCGCTGCCGAGGGTATTCCCTATGAACTGGAGGCGTTCACCCAGGTTGGCGTAGCAACCAATCCTGGCGAGATGCTTGCGGGGCAGGCCTGGGCGCCAGGAAACCAGAATCCAACTGTCCATCGGCGAAAATTCCCCGTCGACAACGCCGTGGTGAGCTTTCCTTCGGGCAAATAAGGTCCCGCGCTGGACCGGAGGGCTGCCGCTTTCCTTTCGATCGTCATTCCGGGCCTTATGCCCGGAAACCCTCTCTCCGCCGCAGGTGCGGAGGCGTGGCGCGCTAGCGCGCCATTGTACTTCACCGTCGGCTGAACCAGGGGTCCCGGGCGCAAGGCCCGGGACGGCGGTGTGGAGGAGGAAAACGCGAGGGCGAACCAGCCCCCTCACGCCATCGCGATGATCTCCAGCTCGACCAGCCAGTCGTCGGCCAGGGTCTGGACGATGATCGCCGTAGTCGGGATGCGCCGGTCGCCCAGGGCCTTCACCCGCGCCGCGCCGTTGGCCTCGACATAGGCCGGATCGCGCAGGTAGCTGGTCAGGCGCACGATGTTGTCGACGGTCATGCCGGCGCTGGCCAGGATGGCGCGCAGGTTCGACCAGACCAGCTCCAGCTGGTGGTCCAGGCCGGTTCCTGCCACGCCGTCGGCGTCCAGCCCCATGGTCCCGGCCACGAACAGCATTCGGGCCGGATCGCGCACTTCGATGGCGTGCACATAGTCGTCGGTCGCGGCGTAGATCCCGTCGGTGGGATTGTGGATCACGGTGTCCATGGCGCGCCTCCTGGGCTTTTGTCTTGTGAGCTTGGCGTCCACAGCCTAGCGGAAAGACGCGCCGTCGGTGTGACGGTCTTGGCGGAGACGGACATGGCCGAACAAGCGCTGATTGGCCTGATCGGCGGCATGAGCTGGGAAAGCTCGATCCAGTACTATCGCCTGATCAACGAGGGGGTCCGCGACCGTCTGGGCGGGGTGGCGTCGGCCCGCACCCTGATGTGGTCATTCGACTTCGCCCGGATCGAGGCGCTGCAGCACGCCGGCGACTGGGACGCCCTGGCCGGCGAGATGGCTGAGGCGGCCCGCACGCTCGAGAAGGGCGGCGCCGACGTCCTGGTCCTGTGCACCAACACCATGCACCGCTGCGCCGGGGCCATCGAGGCGGCGGTGGACATCCCCCTGCTGCACATCGCCGATCCCACGGCGGCGGCGATCCAAGCGGCGGGCCTGACGAAGGTCGGCCTGCTGGGCACGGCCTTCACCATGGAGCAGGACTTCTATCGCGGCCGCCTGGAGGCGCGGTTCGGCCTGGAGGTGCTGATCCCCGACGCGGAGGACCGCAAGGCGGTGCACGACATCATCTATCGCGAGCTGGTGGCCGGCCAGGTGCTGGACGCCTCGCGCGAGGTCTATCGGGCAGTGATCCGGCGGCTGGTCGAACGCGGGGCGCAGGGGATCATCCTGGGCTGCACCGAGATCATGCTGCTGATCGGCCAGGCCGACAGCCCTGTGCCGGTGTTCGACACCACGACGCTGCACGCGATGGCGGCGGTGGATCGGGCGCTGGAAGGCTTGCGCCAATAGACCCTCCCCCTGTGGGGGGAGGCGATCGCGCAGCGATCGGTGGGGGGAGTTTTAGGATCGAGGATCGGAGGTCCGATAGCGGCCGATTCCTCCCCCCTCCGTCGGCTTCGCCGACACCTCCCCCACAGGGGGAGGGGCTTCAGGACTAGCCCCGCCCGTACCGCATCCGCGCCAGGGCCCCGGCCACCTCGGCCGCCAGATTCATCGGCTTGATCCCGGCCTTCCACTTCTCGAAGGCCATGACGTTGTCGATGCGGCCGTCCAGGTGTTTGAGCGCCGGCTCGCGGCCGGACGCCATGTCGACCGCCAGGGTCGAGACCAGGATCCCCGACAGGATCGCGCGCTTGGAATAGTGATTCTCGTCGGTGGCCGTGTCGCCGGCCCAGCGCCACAGGACGTCGGCGCCTTCCCAGACCAGGGTCAGGGCCAGCGGCAGGTGGGTGGGGAAGGCCAGGAAGGCCGCCAGCTTGCGCAGGGCCTCGGCGTCGCCCTGGGCGGCGTCCAGGCGGGCGACGACGGCGCAGCGGATCTTGTCGCGGATCTTGGCCGGCGGCGGATCCTGGGCGTTCAGAGCGGCCACGGCGGCCTTGTCGTGGCGGCGCGACAGCAGGGCGGCCAGGTCGCGCGGGCCTTGCGGCAGCAGGAGTTGCGCCTCGCCGGCGTTGAGGCCCGCCGCGGCGGCCGCGGCCCGGACCAGCCCGGCGTTCCACCCCAGGCGCGGCGCCAGGCGCAGGGCCTCGTCCAGCACCCGCTGCTCGGTCGTCTCGGCCCAGCTGGCCGCCTCGGCGTCTTTGTCGCTCATGAATCCGAGTCTACACGGGACTTTAGGCCGCGTCGCCATGGACAGAGGCCGCCGCCTCTGCTATCAGCCGCCCCTCGTCGCCCGGGAGATCCCTTTCCGGGCTTATCAGGTTTTGTTCGCCCGCCCGGCCCCTGAGAGGGACTCGGGAAGATGGTCGGGCCGTCGAATGGAGAGAGACCCCTGGTCCAGATTTTCGTCCGCGACAACAACGTCGATCAGGCGCTCAAGGCCCTGAAGAAGAAGATGCAACGCGAAGGCTCGTTCCGCGAAATGAAGCGGCACGTGCACTATGAGAAGCCGTCGGAAAAGCGCGCCCGTCAAAAGGCCGAAGCTGTCCGCCGCGCCCGCAAGCTGGCGCGCAAGCGCGCCCAGCGCGAAGGCCTGATCCCGATGCCGAAGAAGCCGGTCGGCGCGCGTTAAGCGACGCTTCCAGGTCTCTGGACACACAAGCCCGCGTGGAGCGATCCACGCGGGCTTTGTTTATTCCTCCCCCTGTGGGGGAGGCGGCCGAAGGCCGGTGGGGGGAGTCTTGGGGTATGGATCCCGGATGAGGCTAAGACCGCATCACTCCCCCCAACCGTCGGCTTCGCCGACACCTCCCCCACGGGGGGAGGACCTATTTACCCGCCACGAATTCCACCGCCTTGACGATGTGCCCGGCGAACGGCTCGCCCAGCAGCCGCGTGTGGCTGGCGGCCTCCACGTGGTCCACATAGCCGTGCCTGGACCGCTCGGCTGGAGCGGCCTGCATCGCCTTGCGCCGCTCGCGACCCTTGACCGGTCCGGCCGTGACCACGGCCACCGGCCAGTCGGGATCGTAGGCCGGTCCGGCGGCCGCTTGCTGCGCCGCCTCGGGCCACAGGGCCACCTCGGCGGCGGCGGTGCGGTTGTGGCGGCCATTGGCGAAGGCCCAGCGCTTCTCGGCCTGGGCGGCCGGCGGCAGGCCGATCTTGTCGCCCAGGCTGGTATGGGCCAGCGGCTTGAACAGCCCGATCGAGGCGCCGCGCGCCGCCCAGCGTGACGCCGCGGTGAACGCCTTGACGAACGGCTTGAAACTCTCGGTTTCAGCCGCGTCGCCCGTGGACGCGTCGACCAGCACCAGCCCCGCCACCTGGCCCGGATTGCGTCCGGCGTATTCGCGCAGGCGGAGGCCGGCCATCGAATGGCCGACCAGGATGAACGGCCCCTTCTCGCCCGAGGCGGCGACCAGCTTCTCGAAGTCGGAGACGATGGCCAGGCCGTCGCGCGGCGCGGGTCCCGGCGGCGAGAAGCCCATGCCGGCCCGGTCATAGGCGCAAGACCGCCAGCCGGCGGCGCTCAGGGCCTCCTGGGTCGCGCCCCAGTCAGCGGCGAAGCCGAAGGCGCCCGCCTCCAGCCACACCAGCGGCCGCTCGCCGGTCCCGCCTTGGGACGGCCCTTCGCAGACCAGCCGCAGTTGCCGCCCCTCGCCGATGTCGACCATGCGGCCCCGCGGCACGGGGTGGCTGGCCGCCGACATCAGGCCGCCCACGGCGACGAACGAAACGAAAAGAAGAGCGAATCCGGCAACGACGCGTCCGATGAACTTGAGCATTCGGCCACTCTAGACGAGCGACCATGTCCGTCGCGTGACGGCGCCGTCCAAATTCGATGCAGGGGTTCGACCTGCGCAGGCCTTAGCCGTCGACGACGTTGATCCGCGTACGGATGCGGCCGCCCTTGACGCGGGTGATCACGCCGTCGCCGTTCGCCGTCGCCTTTTCCGCCATCTGGGCCTTCACGCCTTCCGGCCATCGCGACACCTGGGCCAGGCGCACCTTGCGCCCGACCTTGGCGGCCGCCTTCAGCGGCAGGTCGTCCTTCTCGGCGAAGGTCTTGCCCATGAACAGCGCCGGGTTCAGTGGCTTGCCGGCCTTGTTGCGCAGTTCGAAGTGCAGGTGCGAGCCGGTCGAGCGGCCGCTGCTTCCGACATAGGCCACGGTCGTCCCGCGCTTGACATAGGTCCCGCGCTTGAGGCCCGCGTCGCGGCCCAGATGGGCGTACAGGGTGCGGAAGCCGTCCTTGTGGGCCACCTCGACGAACCGGCCGTAGGTCCCGCTGACGCCGCTCTTCGTGATGACGCCGTCGGTGGCGACATGCACGGGCGCGCCGGCCGGAGCGGCGATATCGACGCCCTCGTGCAGGCGGCCGTTCTCTTCCCACGGCATCTGGCGCAGGCCGAACGGCGAGTTGACCACATGGCCCGGCAACGGGGCGTCGAACACGAAGGCGGGCGGCGGAGGCGGCGGCGGCTCGGGCGCCGTGACGGGCGCGACCGCGGGAGCCGGCGCGGGCTTGTCCAGGTCGGCGCTCATCGCGCCGATGGCCGTGACGGCGTTGACCATGCCCCAGACCACGATGGCCCCGCCCACCGCGGCGAAGGCGGCCAGGGAATAGGGGGACGCGGTTGCGGCCAGGACTCGTGACGCCAAGAGCGATCCTCACAGACGGTCGGTCGACCCGAGGTGACCGCGCCGAAGCGCGTCTCCATCCCACAGGCGACCTTTCGGGATGATGAAGGCCGGCTCTATGACGCGCTCATGCGGCGAAAAGGCGGCGCACCTTAACCATTCGCCAAGCATGACCAAAGCTCAGCAGGCGGATCACCGTCGGTGCATTACAGCAAATTCAGAACATTACCTTTGGTCCACTTCTTTAATTACACGTCATGAATGAGACGTAACGAGTATTCCCAAGAAATCGAGAATACACCTTTGGACATGGGGCGCAGGGACGCGCCTAGACAGAGGGACAATTCAAATGCGCAAGTTCATGACCAGCCTGGCCGCCGTGGCCACCGTCACCCTGGCCGCCGTGCCCGCCCTGGGCCTGCTGCAAGCCGCCCACGCCGCCGAGCCGACCGTCCGCATCCCGTTCGGCGACCTGGACCTCGCCGATCCTGCCCAGGCCGCCACCTTCAAGACCCGCGTCGACACCCAGGGCAAGGCGCTGTGCCGCCAAGTCAGCGGCCAAAACATGCGCTCGAACATTCGCGAAGCCGACTGCCTGGCCCAGGTCCGGCAGGACGTCCGCCGCCAGCTCGGCGCGATGCATCGCGCCGACCTGCGCCGTTCGGCCGCCCTGTCTTCCACGCAAGTGGCCAGCCGCTAACCCACCGACCATCGGCGCGACAGCGCCTCTTCAGAAGGGACAACTCCAATGCGCAAGTTCATGACCAGCCTGGCCGCCGTGGCCACCGTCACCCTGGCCGCCGTGCCCGCCCTGGGCCTGCTGCAGGCCGCCCACGCCGAAAACCACAGGGCCACCGTGTCGCTGGTCGGCCTGAACCTCTCCAACCCGGCCCATGCCGCCGAATTCGCCATCCGCGTCGACGCCGCCGCCGACCGCGTCTGCGGCGACATGGCCCGCACCAATCCCAGCGGCGACTTCACGATCGCCGGCTGCAAGATCGCCGCTCGCAAACAGGTCGCCTCACAACTGTCCTCGACCCAACGCCAGGGTTTGCGGATGGCCGCTCGCGCCAACCCGATCGCCGTCGCCGCCCGCTGAGCGACCGCATGACGCGCCAAAAGAAAAAGTCCCGGACGGAAACGTTCTGGGGCTTTTTCAGCGCCAAGCGCCACCATAAAGGCGACGAAATTTAGCTATTTATAAGTTACAGCTATATATGATCGATACGCAAAACCTCCCATATCATCTATAATACTTAATATTATCTTTCCATAAATTCTTTGTCATGAATGAAATGTGATGAGTATTTGCAGTGATACAAGAGTACGCCCTTTGACGCCGGGAGAAACAAGCGCCAAATCGAGGGACAACTCCAATGCGCGAGTTCATCATCAGCCTGACCATCGCCTCCGCCCTGGCCCTGACCGCCGTTCCGACCCCGGGCCTGACCCAAGCCCCCGCCGCATCGACCGCCCGCATCTCGTTCGTCGGCCTGAACCTGGCGACCCCCGCCGACGCCGCCAAGTTCGCCGCCCGCATCAACGCCACGGCCGAAGACGTCTGCCACGACATGGCGCGCGGCAATCCGAATGGCGCGTTCACCATGGCCGGCTGCAAGGTCGCCGTCCGCCAGCAAGTCATGTCGCAACTGTCCAAGGATCAGCGCCAAAGCCTGAGGAGCGCGTCGCGCGCCAACGCCGTCGCGCTCGCCAGCCGCTGAGACCCGCACGACCGCTGCGACCCGTCAAAAAGCAAAGCTCCGGACGGGGTCCCGTCCGGAGCTTCTTCTTTTCGAGAACACGCCGCCGCGCATTTGAGGCGCCATGGCGCGCCCCCTCCGCACCTGCGACGGATAGAGGGGTTCCGGGCGCAAGGCTCGGAATGGCGGAGCTAGTTTGGATCGCCTTGGGACAGCGACGAACCCGCCCCTGGCCGCCTCACAGCCCCTTGACGATCCCCTCGACCATCTTCTTGGCGTCGCCGAACAGCATCATGGTGTTGTCGCGGAAGAACAGCTCGTTCTCGACGCCGGCGTAGCCGCTGCTCATGCCGCGCTTGATGAACAGTACGGTGCGGGCCTTCTCGACGTCCAGGATCGGCATGCCGAAGATCGGGCTCTGCGGATCGGTCTTGGCGGCCGGATTGGTGACGTCGTTGGCGCCGATCACGAAGGCCACGTCGGCGGTCGAGAACTCGCTGTTGATGTCCTCCAGCTCGAACACCTCGTCATAGGGGACGTTGGCTTCCGCCAGCAGCACGTTCATGTGGCCCGGCATGCGGCCGGCGACGGGATGGATGGCGTACTTCACCTCCACGCCCTCTTCCTTCAGCTTGTCGGCCATTTCGCGCAGGGCGTGCTGGGCTTGCGACACGGCCATGCCGTAGCCGGGGACGATGATCACCTTGCTGGCGTTCTTCATGATGAAGGCCGCGTCGTCGGCCGAGCCCTGCTTGACCGGACGGGTCTCGACCTTGCCGGCCGGACCGGCCGCCGCGTCGGTCGCGCCGAAACCGCCCAGGATCACCGAGATGAAGCTGCGGTTCATGCCCTTGCACATGATGTAGGACAGGATCGCGCCCGAGCTGCCGACCAGGGCTCCGGTGATGATCAGGGTGGTGTTCTCCAGCGTGAAGCCCAGGGCCGCGGCGGCCCAGCCCGAATAGCTGTTCAGCATCGAGACCACGACCGGCATGTCCGCGCCGCCGATCGGGATGATCAGGGTGACGCCGATCAGCAGGGCCAGGGCGAAGATCCCCCAGAAGGCCCAGATCGCGTGGCCGCCGCTGACCACCAGCACCACCACCAGGGCGACGATGGCCAGGGCGATGACGATGTTGATCAGGTGGCGGGCCGGCAGCAGGATCGGCGCGCCGCCCATGTTGCCGTTCAGCTTGGCGAAGGCGATGACCGAGCCGGTGAAGGTGATCGCGCCGATGGCCAGGCCCAGCGACAGCTCGATCAGGCTGTTGAGGTGCACCTGGCCGTCAGCGCCCAGGATGCCGTAGGCCGCCGGGGTGTAGATCGCCGCCACGGCCACCAGGCAGGCGGCCATGCCGACCAGGCTGTGGAACGCCGCCACCAGCTGCGGCATCGAGGTCATGGCCACCTTGCGGGCGATCACCGCCCCCACCGTGCCGCCAACCGCGATGCCGCCCAGGATCAGGCCGATGGTCACGGGGTCCAGCGCGCCCTGCTTCCAGAGCGTGGCCAGGGTGGTCAGCACGGCGATGCCCATGCCGATCATGCCGTTGCGGTTGCCCGCCTGGCTGGTCACCGGGCTGGACAGCCCGCGCAGGGCCAGGATGAACAGCACCCCAGACACGATGTAGAGGATGGCGGCGAGATTGGCGTTCATGTCAGGTCTTGGCCCCCAAGAGCGGCGACGAGGAAAGCTGTGGCGCGGCGTTGACGCCGAACCGTGGCGGATGGCCCGAAGGCAGGCCGGAGAGGTCGTAGCGCGACGGCTCGTAGTGGTTGGCCGCCGTGTAGGGCGCGGCGAAGCGGGCCTGGCCATCGGGCCCGGCCAGTTCGTCCTCGCGCACGAAGAAGGCGTTGGCGCCCGACAGATTGCAGCCGACCAGGGCGTAGCCCTTGGCGCGGCCCAGGACCTCCAGGCTGGTCAGGCTGGCGCTGTGATAATTGCCGCCATCCCAGACCCTGTCGGCCTTGTACTGCGCGACGAAGGCGACGGGCGGCGGATAGGCGGCGTTGTATTCGATGATCACGACGCGCGGGCGCACGGCGGTGATCGCCTGCCAGATCCAGTAGTCGTTGCCGTCGATGTCGATCGACAGCAAGTCGACGCTGGCCGGCTGGTCGACGGTCCCGCCGGCCCAGGGGCCCAGCAGGGCGTCGATGTTCTCGGCCGTGACGAAGGCCTTCTGGACGGTCAGCCGCCCCTGCCCCACCGCCACGGCGTGGTGGCCCTTGGCGGCCTCGACATACTTGTCCGAGCCGTCCAGCCACAGGCCGCTCCAGCCGGCCATCAGCAAGAGAGCCGTGTTGCACTCCACCCCGGCCTGGACGCCGAACTCGATGAACCGCCGGTCGCCCTCGCCGATGCGGTTGAAGATCTCCAGGACGATGCCGTCCTCGTCGTTCTGACTGTAGGTCTTGCGGCCATGGGCGATCAGCCGCCCAGGCTCACGGGCCCGGGGCGAGGCGCGCAGCTCGTCCCACCACCGCTCCAGCGCGATGCGCCGAAGGCTGTCGGACCGGTTGGCGATTTTCTTGATCGCGCTGAACATGCTCAGGCGCCCTCGCCTGCGCGAGCATCGGCCCGGCGTTCGAACCAGGCGGCGATGGCGTAGATGAGCAGCCCCCCGGCCCAGAGCCCTCCAAAGATCATTCCCCAGCGAAGCACTTCGTCACGCCCATCGACGAACCAGACGGTCCAGAGGCGCGCGGCCAGCAGCATAAGCACGCCGGCGACCTGAACGATCGCCGCGACCCGTCCCTTGAGAAGCCATCCCATCCCGAAGACCGCCAAGCCGGCGTAGCCGAGCACTGCGGCCGCGACCGGCGGCGGTGTGGGCGCCAGGAGCAGCACCACCAAACCCACGACCAGCAGACGCGGCGCCGCTTTGGCGACCCACGAGCGAGACAGCCGTCCCCCGACGATCGCGCCGCTTAGCACCATCGACAGCAGGCCGCCGGCGACATAGAGCGCGAACGGCAGGATGTACCAGATAAGGTCCATCGGATGAGGCCCCGGGCGCCGCCCGCCTATTTCTTCTCTTTCTTCTTGTACATCGCCAGCATCCGGTTGGTGACCAGGAAGCCGCCGAAGATGTTGACCGCGGCGAAGGCGGCGGCGATGGCGCCGGCGCCCTTGGAGATCCAGGTCGAGGCGGCGACCGTGCCGCCGTCCAGGTCGGCATGGGCGCCGTGCGCGGCGGCGGCCAGCAGGGCGCCGACGATGATCACCGACGAGATGGCGTTGGTCACGGCCATCAGCGGGGTGTGCAGGGCGGGCGTCACGCTCCAGACGACGTAGTAGCCCACGAAGATGGCGAGCACGAAGATCGCCAGGCGGAACACGGTGGGGTCGACGGCTTCCATCTCAATCCCTCTCTTGAGCGCGGTGCGACCGCCCTCGTCCTTCGACAAGCTCAGGATGAGGGCGGAATGAACCGCCCTTGCCCTGAAACCTCATGCTGAGCCTGTCGAAGCACGAGGTTTCACGCAATGAATTAGCCGGCCAGCAGCGACGGATGCACCACGGCCCCGCCCTGGGTGACCAGGGCCGCCTTGAGGATCTCGTCCTCGAAGTCGGGGGCGAAGGCGCCTTCCTTGTTGAGGAACAGGCCCGACAGGGCGAACAGGTTGCGGGCGTAGAGCGCGCTGGCGTCGGTGGCGATGCGGCCGGGCAGGTTGGGGATGCCCAGGATCTTGACGCCGTTGGCCGTGACCGCCGTCTCGCCCAGCTTGCCGCCGACCACGTTGCCGCCGGCTTCGATGGCCAGGTCGACCAGCACGGAACCCGGCTTCATCGACGCCACCTGCTCGGCGCTGACCAGCTTGGGGGCTGGGCGGCCGGGGATCAGGGCCGTGGTGATGACGATGTCCTGCTTGGCGATATGCGAGGAGACCAGCTCGGCCTGCTTGGCCTGGTATTCCTTCGACATTTCCTTGGCGTAGCCGCCGGCGGTCTGGGCGTTCTTGAACTCCTCGTCCTCGACGGCCAGGAACTTGGCGCCCAGGGACTCGACCTGTTCCTTGGTGGCGGGACGCACGTCGGTGGCGGTGACCACCGCGCCCAGGCGGCGGGCGGTGGCGATGGCCTGCAGGCCGGCCACGCCCACGCCCATGATGAACACCTTGGCCGCGGCGACGGTGCCGGCGGCGGTCATCATCATCGGCAGGGCCTTGCCATAGGCCTCGGCGGCCTCGATCACGGCGCGGTAGCCGGCGAGGTTGGCCTGGGAGGACAGCATGTCCATCACCTGGGCCCGGGTGATGCGCGGGATGAACTCCATGGCCACGCCGCTGGCGCCGGCCTTGGCCAGGGCGTTCAGCGTGTCCTTGTCCTGGTGCGGATTGAGCGCGGCGGCGACGATCGCGCCCTTTTTCAGGGCCGCGATCTCGGCGGCTTCGGGGGCGCGGACCTTGAACAGGACGTCGGCGTCCTTCAGGGCCTCTTTCGCCGTCTTGGCCAGCTTGGCGCCGGCCGCCTCGTAGTCGGCGTCCGGATACGAGGCCGCGATCCCCGCCCCAGCCTCGACCACGACCGACCAGCCGGCCGCGGCCAGCTTCTTGACGGTCTCGGGCGTGGCCGCGACCCGGGTTTCACCACCGCGGGTCTCTTTCGTGACGGCGATAACGGCCATCGGCATACCCCTCCCAGGAACGCTGCTTGCTCCGACGAGCTTGCGCGTCTCTCTAGGGGATGTTCTTGCCCGATGTCGAGCCTTACGCTCGCGTTAGGGGCAAAAAAATACCGATGTCTACCGGTGTCAGTGGGCCGAGGCGGGCTTTTCGCGCAGGAACACGACGCCGAGGACAGCCAGCACGATTCCCGGGATCACGCCGCCGATGAAGCCGGCCGAGGTGCAGAACCACAGGGTGATGGTCAGCAGCAGGCTGGCGATCGCCAGCGAGCCCCACTTGGTCATCTTGCCGAAGGCTTCGAAGGTCGCGGACTGTTCGTGGATGTCCATTTCACCGCGTTGGTAGTCGCCGGCCATGTCAGTTTCCTAGGTGGAATTAAAAAACGCCCCGCCGCTTACAACGTGCGAGCCGTCGGCTCAAGCGGCCGGGATGTCGCGGTTGGTCCAGGCCTCGTCGATGAACCGCGTTCGAACAGCGCTGACGGCCTGGTCGACCGAAATATCGGCGATCCGCCCTTCTCCGCCGTCGAGCCGGGACAGCCAGCGCGAATAGGCCGGCACGGGGCTGGTGCCCATCAGGCCGATCGCTGGGCGGCCGACCGAGGCGGCGACGTTCAGCGGTCCGGAGTCGTTGCCCAGGAACCCGGCCGACAGGGCGATCAGGGCGGCGGCCTGGTCCAGCGGCAGGTCGCAGGCCAGGACGTCGCGGCCGGGCGGCAGGGCCTCGAGCGTCGGCTTCAGGCGAGGCGCGTCGTTGGGTCCGCCCAGCCAGAACACGGTCGGGAACAGGTCGGCCAGGCCTTGCGAGACGGCGGCGAAACGCTCGGCAGGCCAGGTGCGGGCCGGTTCGCTGGCCCCGACGCCCAGCACCAGCCAGGGACCGGGCAGGTCGCCGAACCGCGCCTTGATGGCCTTGACAGCCCGCTCGTCAAGCTTGAGGCCCGGCTCGCGGCTGTCGACCTTCAGGCCGTGCAGGGCCTCGAAGGCGGCCAGCTTGTCCAGCCGATGGTTGGGCCTCATGGCCTTGGGCAGGAATGGGCCTTGCAGCCATTGCTCCTGGCTCTTGTGACCCAGGCCGAAACCGCGCCGCTCGGGCACGCCGGCCAGCCAGGCGGCCTGGGCCGGGCGGCCGATCTTCTCCAGGATCCACACGGCGCGGGGCTTCACCGCGCGGCAGATACGCCAGAAGTCGAGAACCTCCCGCACGCCCTTCAGCGGTCCCGAGAAATGCCGGGCATAGACCACGCGGCTGATCGTCGGCTCGACGGCCAGCACCTCGGCGGCGCGGCTGGACGGCCGGGCGGCCAGCACCACCTGCCCCTCGGGCGTGGTCGCGGCGATGGCCCGGAAGGTCGGCAGGTGCCACATCAGGTCGCCGATGCCGCGATCGGGCGCGTAGACGAGGACGGGGCCGGGTTGCTGGGCGGTCATGAGACGGGCTTAGCGGGCGCTTGCGAGGTTGTCATCTCGCCCTCCCCTTTCAACCGTCATTCCGGGCCTTGTGCCCGGAACCCCTCTATCCGCCGCACGTGTAGGAATGTGGCGCGCCAGCGCGCCAAGGCGGCGCACCGTCGGCTGAACCAGGGGTTCCGGGCACAAGGCCCGGAATGACGGTTATCTATTGGAACCGCAGAGGCTCCCTACCCCCACCCCGCCAGCAGCTCCCTCAGCCCCGCCACGAAGGCCAGCGGCTGGTCGACCATCACGTGGTGGTCGGCATCGGGGATCGGCACGCGCAGGACGTCGTCGGGCATCTCGCCGACCATGTAGTCCAGGGTCTCGGCATGCATCAGGGCCGAGCGCTCGCCCCACATCAGGGCCGCGGGACAGGCGATGCGCGGCAGCAACAGGCCCAGGTCCGGCATCGAAAACCGCTGCCAGATGGCAGGATCGAACTTCCAGGTCCAGCCGCCCTCGACCTCTTTCAGCGAGCCCCGGGCGATGTGGTCGGCGATGTAGAGGTTCTCGCAGCCCTGCGGCGGAGCCAGGCGGAAGCGGCTCAGCGCCGCCTCCAGGGTCGGATAGACCCGATTGGCGGCGTCTGGGCGCGGGGGCGGGCCGCGCCAGCGCTTTTCCGGCGGCTGGATGCTACTGTCGACCATGACGATCCCGCGCAGCCGGTCGGCGTGCTCGACGCCGCAGTAGAGGGTGGGAAAGCCGCCGAACGAGTGGCCGACCAGGATCGGCTTCACCCCGCCCGCGTCCAGCTGCGCGGCCTCGACGGCGGCGAAGACCTCGGCCGCGAACAGCTGGGCCGAATAGGCCGGCCGCCAGTCCGACTCTCCCATGCCCGACCACGAGATCGCCGCCACCCGCCAGTCGTTCGCGAAGAACGGCGCGATGAAGCTCCACCAGTCGGCGTGGGCGCCGTTGCCGTGCAGGAACAGCAGGCCCGGCTTGCCGACCTCGCCCCAGGTCAGCAGCTCGATCTCCGCGCCCTCGACGAGGATGCGCGAGCGCTCGGGGGCGATGGCGATCCCCGCCTCGAACCAGGCCGGAGCCGGCGGTCGCTCGCCCAGGAACGGGCCGAGCAGCGAGGCGGGCGCGGGTTGGTCGTCGGCCATGGCTCAGGCCTTTTCCGTGTAGGCGGTCTCGCCTGGACGCGGCGCGCGCGGGGCCAGGGCCTTGAAGATCCCCGTGCCGGTCATCAGGGTCCGCTCGCCGGTCCAGATGCGGCCGCGCACGGTGAACACCAGGTCCTGCTCGACGATCAGTTCACCCTCTCCCTCGACGAAATCGCCGAGCTGGGCTCCCGACAGGAAATCGCAGTTCAGCCGCACCGTGACCCAACTGTAGGACTTCCGCAGCGAGATGATCCGTCCCCAGGCCATGTCGGCGAAGCTCATCAGCATGCCGCCGTGGCAATTGCCCAGGCCGTTGGTGTGGTGCTCCTCGACCCGGAAGCCCAGGGTCGCCTCGCCCGGCCCGGCGCGCTGCTCGTACAGCGGCCCGATCTGCCGGCCAAAGCCGCGCGACCAGTTGAGCAGGCTGTAGCCCTCGGGAAGGGCCGCGGCCTGGGCGTCGGTGAGATCGTCGGACATGGGCAAAGTCTAACGAGCGTTTGAAGCCTGGCAAGCGCGACGCTGGGGAAGCCTGGGACGACGTCGCCGCAGTCCGTGTAAGGACGGGGCGGCCGCCGGCGTCTAACCTTTCGAAAACGGGGCGGACCATGGGCGCTGGACGACAGGAGGACGAGGCTTTCGCGGCGTGGCTGGCGCCGCACCTGGGCGCGCTGCGCCGAACGGCCCGCGCCTTCGCCGAGCCGGCCGACCAGCACGACCTGATGCAGGAGCTGATGCTGGCGGTCTGGCGGGCCCGCCCGCGCTTTCGCGGCGACAGCGCCGACACCACCTTCGTCTACCGCGTCGCCCACAACACCGCCCTGACCTGGAAGCGCGGCGAGACCCGTCGTCGCCGGCGGCGCGAGGCGATCGAGGCCGAGATGGCCCTGCGGCTGGAGGCGGACGATACGCCGGAGGCCGGCCTGCTGGACCGGCTCTACGACGCCATCCGCACCCTGCCGCCGCTGGACCGCTCGCTGGTCCTGCTGTCGCTGGACGGCCAGCTCTACGCCGAGATCGCGTGCGTGCACGGTCTCAGCGAAACCAATGTCGGCGCCCGGCTCAGCCGAATCCGCCGACGGCTCTCGGACCTCGTGGAGGAGCGCGCCGATGGAGTTTGAGCGTCTCGAACAGGCCTGGCGGTCCCAGGCCAACACCCCCGACCAACAGGCCCAGGCCTATCTGATGGAGCAACTGATGCACGCGCTGAAAGCCCGCCGCCGCGGCGAGATCCTGCTGTTCGCCATCCCCGTCGCGGCCATGACCCTGTTCACCGCCATCGCCGCGCGCTCGATCCTGATCGGCCAGACCGATCTTGGCCGCGAGTGGGGCGCCCTGGCCATGCTGGGCGTCTGCTGGGCGATGCTGGCGGCGGTGGCGGTCGCCGCCTTGCGAGCCCGGCGCCCCCCGGGCGACGGGTCGCCGGTGCGCCAGGCGCTGGAGGCCCTGCTGGCCGCCAACCGCCGGGCGCGGGTCAACTACCGGATCTTCTGGATGAGCCTGCCGGTGTTCCTGGTCCCCCTGCTGGTCGCCGTGGTCCAGCTGAACCAGGTCGGCAAGACCACCGACCGCGACATGGGCCAGATGCTGCTGGCGTTCGGCGTCGCCCTGGGCGCCAGCGTCGGCTGGAACGCGCTGAGGTTCTTCCGGGTGCTGAAGCCGGAACAGCGGCGGCTGGAGGGTTTGCTAGCGGAGTATCGGGAGTAGGTCGCGGGGACGCCCCCTCCGTCGGCTTCGCCGCCACCTCCCCCGTTTCACGGGGGAGGAGAAGGTTGCGCCGGACTCTCCTCCCCCGCAACGCGGGGGAGGTGGCGCGATGCGAATACGCATCGTGACGGAGGGGGCGTCCCCCTACCCCGCCACCGCCCCGAACTTCCCCGCGTTGTAGTCGTCGATCGCCTGGACGATCTCCTCGCGGGTGTTCATCACGAACGGGCCGTGGGCGAAGACCGGCTCGCCGATCGGCTGGGCGTGACCCAGCAGGGCCACCGCCCCGGCGAGCGAGTCGAACGCCACCGCGTCGCCGTCGTCGTTTAGCTCGACCAGGTTCCAGCGCGGGGCCGCCTGGCCGCCGACGACGATCTCGCCGGACACCACATACAGGAACACCGCCCGCCCTGTGGCCACCGGCAGGGTCACCGCCCCGCCCGGCGCCAGGCGCACGACGCTCATCTCGATGCCGATCAGCGACGGGAACGGCCCGACCACGCCGTCGACCGCGCCGGAGATCACCTCGATTGTCGCGCCATCGGCCTCGACCTTGGGGATCGCGTCAGCTTGCAGGCCCAGATAGTTCGGATCGGTCATCTTCAGCCGACCCGGCAGGTTGACCCACAGCTGCAGGATCTCCAGCGGTCCGCCCGCCTGCTTGAAACTGGCCGGCGACAGCTCGGCATGCACCAGGCCGCGGCCGGCGGTCATCCACTGCACGCCGCCCGGCCCGATGACGCTTTCGTGGCCGCCGCTGTCGAGGTGCGAAAGCTCGCCCTCCAGGATGAAGGTCACGGTCTCGAAGCCGCGATGCGGGTGCGGTCCGAACGGCAGGCCGCGATTGTCGGGCGGATAGACCTGAGGGCCGTGGTGGTTGAGGAACAGGAACGGATCCAGCTGCGCGATCGCCGGCCCGGGTAATGGCCGCCGGGTGGTCAAGTCGCCGATGTCGTCGCGCTGGGCGGGATGGAGGCGCTTGAGGGTGCGAGGGGTCATGTCCGGGTTCCTTCTCCTCACCCGCAAAGCGGGGGAGGTGGCGCGATGCGAATACGCATCGTGACGGAGGGGGCGTCGTGGTGATTGAGGGAGCGTCGTGCGGCGGCCGGACGCCCCCTCCGACCGCTTCGCGGCCACCTCCCCCGTTTCACGGGGGAGGAGATCACGCCACCCCCGCCGCGCTGAGCACCGCCGCCTGCCGCTGGGCCAGGCCCTCTTCCGAGAACCCCTCCAGCGAGCGCTCGAACAGCGCCCTCCAGTTATGCCGGGCGCCCAGGTGCAGGAAGGCCGCGCCCAGGCCGATGGCGGCGCGGTCCATGAACACGAACTCGCGGGGGATCAGCACCGGGCCCTTCGCCTTCAGGGCCTGGCGCACCTTGAGGGCTTCGCGGCGGCCGTATTCGCCAGGCGGCACATCGTCGGCGACGCTGCGCACCCGGTCGTCAAGCAAGGGACCGTAGATGAACCTGGCCCAGACGTTCAGCACGTCGACAAGGTCGTCATTGAGGTTGGCGAAGCCCCAACTGCGATAGGCCTCGACCTGCTCGGCCCGGTCATCGTTCGAGAGCGCGCGATACAGCCGCACCACGCCGCCTACGAACTTCGGCGGGAAGATGCGGATGCAGCCGAAATCCAGCAGGTTCAGATGCGACGCGCCGTCGCTACCCTCGGGGCCGCCGAAGGTGTAGTTGCCCAGGTGCGGATCGCCGTGGATGATCCCCAGGTGCGTCATCGGGCTCCACCAGGCCTCGAACAGCAGGGCGGCGATGCGGTCGCGGGTCTCCTGGGGCGCGTCCTTGAAAGCCAGCAGGCCCCGCCCCTCCAGCCAGGTCATGCTGAGCAGGCGCCGGGTCGACAGCGCCGCGACCGGCTCGGGCACACGGATGTCGTCGCGGCCGGTGAAGAAGCCGCCATAGACGGCCATCAGCCTGGCCTCGCGCTCGTAGTCCAGCTCCTCGCGCAGCCGGTCGCCGACCTCGACGATCATCTCGGTCGGGTCAATCGAGCCGTCCATTCGCTTGAACAGGCCGATCAGGGCGCGCAGCTGGCCCAGGTCGCTTTCGACCGCGCTCTGCATGTCCGGATACTGCAGCTTGACCGCCAGGGCGCGGCCGTCCGGGGCGACGGCGCGGTGCACCTGGCCCAGGGAGGCGGCGGCGGCGGCCTCGTGCTCGAAGCTCCGGAACCGGCCGGCCCAGTCCGGCCCCAGCTCGGCGGCCATCCGACGGCGGACGAACGGCCAGCCCATGGCCGGGGCGTTGGTCTGCAGTTCGGCCAGTTCGGCGGCGAACTCCGGCGGCAATAGGTCCGGCACCGTGGCGAACATCTGGGCCGCCTTCATCAGCGGACCCTTCAGGCCGCCCAGGGCCGCCTTCAGCGCCTTGGCGTTGCGGGCGTCGGCGCTGTCGCCGCCGAACAGGCTGTTGGCGCCGTAGCTGACCGCCGCGCCGGACAGGCCCGCCCCGACCCTGGCGAAGCGCGACATGCGGCCGGCCAGGCGATTGCGTTCGGGGTCTTTCGAGGGATCGCGCGGATCGTCAGCCATCGCCTAGCCGAACTGCCGGGAGTCGTAGAAGAAGCGCTCACGAACGATCCTGTCGCCCTCCCAGACCTGGTGGGTCAGCTCCTCGAACCGAAGCGTCTCGCCGGCCTTGTTGGTCATCAGGAACACCCACTGGATGACGACAGTGTCGCCGTCATGCAGCACCATGACCGCCGGCTGGGTGTCCATCTTCGACAACCGCGCCAGGGCGGCCGCCTCGTGCGCGACCAGGACGTCGCGACCCACGCGCGGCGGGGCGTTGTTCTCCTGCATCGAGGCGTGCGGCGCGTAGAAACGCTCGATCGCCTCGACATGCTCGTTGCGTTCGACGGTGGCGATGAACTCCGCCAGACGTTCCTTGGTGGGCATTTAGGTTCCGATCACACGAGGGCTTCGAATTCGTCCACCAGGCGCTCCAGCTGGGCGCAGCCCGCGGCCCAGAACGCCTTTTCGCGCGGGTTCAGGCCGAAGGGCTTGAGGGCCTCGACATAGGTGCGGGTTCCGCCGGCCGCCAGCAGGTCCTCGTAGAGCGGGGCGAAGGTCTCCGGGTCCTCGCGGCGCTTCTCCATCAGACCCCGCACCAGCAGGTCGCCGAACGCGTAGGCGTAGACATAGAACGGCGCGTGCACGAAGTGGCTGACATAGGCCCAGTAGTGCTCGTAGCCTTCGTTCAGGGTCACGGCCGGACCCAGGCTCTCGGCCATCACCTCGACCCACAGCCGGCCGATCTGGTCGGGCGAAAGCTCGCCGTCCTTGCGGGCCTCGTGGAAGCGTCGCTCGAACCGGTGGAAGGCGATCTGGCGAACCACGGTGTTGAGCCCGTCCTCGATCTTGCCGGCCAGCAGCCCCATGCGATCCTTGGGCGTCGCCTCGGCCAGCAGGCGGTCGAACACCAGGCCTTCGCCGAAGATCGAGGCGGTCTCCGCCAGGGTCAGGGGAGTGTCGGCCAGCAAAGTGCCCAGCGGCGCGCACAGGGTCTGGTGCACGGCGTGGCCCAGCTCATGGGCCAGGGTCAGCACGTCGCGCCGCTCGCCCATGTAGTTCATGAACACATAGGGGTGCCGCTCGGCGGTGACCGGATGCGAATAGGCGCCCGACTGCTTGCCGGCCCGAGGACGGGCGTCGATCCACGGCCGGTCGAAGAAGGTCCGGGCGGTATCGGCGAACTTCGGGGCCAGGGCCTGGAAGCTGTCCAGCACCACGGCCTTGGCCTGGGTCCAGTCATAGGTGCGCGGCGCAGCGGCGGTCAGCGGAGCGTTGCGGTCCCAGTAGTCGAGGGTCTCGCGGCCCATGACCTTGGCCTTCAGGGCGTAGTAGCGGTGCGACAGGCGCGGATAGGCCTCGACCACCGCCTGTTCCAGGACGTCGACCGCGTCGGCGTCGACCTCGTTGGCCAGGTGGCGCGACTGGGCGGGGCTGTCGAACCGACGCCAGCGATCCTCGACCTGCTTTTCGAAGGCCAGGGTGTTGAGCACCAGCCCTTGGGTCGAGGCGCGGTCCTCCAGCGCCTTGGCCAGGCCGTCGGCGGCGGCCTTGCGGCGCTTGCCGTCGGGGTCGGACAGGCGGTTCAGGGCCTCGGGCAGGGTCAGGGTCTCATCGCCGACCTTGGCTTGGAGCTTGGCCAGCGTCTCGTCATACAGCCGCACCCAGTTGCTGACGGCCGGACCGCGGTCGACGATGTAGCGCTCCAGGTCGGGCGTCAGTTCGTGCGGACGCGACAGGCGCAGGCGGCGCAGCCAGGGAACCCAGCGGGCCGCGGCCGGGTAGGCCTTCAGCGCCGCCTCCAGCTCGCCGTCCTCAAGCTGGTTCAGCTCCAGCGAGAAGAACAGGCTCTCGGCGGCGATGGCGGACGAGCGGGCCCGAAGGTCGGCCTCGAACTTGGCCCAGGCCGGGTCGTCGCGGGCGGTCGAGGCGGCCAGGCCCGCATAGGCCCCCACGCCCCACAGGCCATTGGTCGCCTGCTCGTACAGCCGGATTCCGCGATCCAGCAGCACGCCTAGGCGCTCGGGCTCGCCGCGGGCCTGGAGGAACAGCCCCTCCAGCGAGGCCAGTTCGTCATTGGCGGCCTTGGCGGCGGCCAAGTCGGTCTCGATCCTCGGATCGTCGCGACCGGCATAGAGGTCGGCGAGGTTCCACTCGGGCAGGGTTTCGGTCTTGAAGGGCGCGTTCATGGCCAAGGGATATGGCCCCGCCGAAAGACGCGCGCAATCGTCGCCGTGGGCTTTCCGTCGCGAGGGCGGCTCGCCGCATTACCGCGATTTAAAGGGCGCGGCGGCGAGTCGCGCCTTAGGATACCGCCGGTCGGCGAGGGCCGCCGTAGAGGAACCGGGGACGAGGGGCGCATCGATGATCAGGATCGCCGCTTCCGTCGCCCTGGCCGTGAGCCTGGTCGCCGCGCCATCCGCGATGGCGACCGACAAGCCCCAGCCGATGGGCTGGCTGGCCCAGACGCTCCGCAGCGCCGTGGTGTTCCACAGTTGCACCGAGCGGCTGAAGGAGAAGTTCAACATCGGACCGTTGGACGGCATCGACATCACCCACATGGATTCCGACGGCGACCCGGCCGGCGTCATGGACGTCAGGTTCGAGGCCGTCACGATCGAGAAGAAGACCCAGCGCAAGAGCCGCTTCGTCGGCGTCTGCCATGTCGGTCGCGAGGGCGAGACCCGGATCGACGCGCGCCTGGTCAGTCAGAACGGCGGCGCAGTTCGCCGCGTCCCGCCAGGCAGGATCGCGGGCTGAGACGACGGATCGTCACACCCCGTTAAGGGCGATCGTTAACCCCTGACTCACGTCTCCGAAACCCGGTCTTTACCCCGCGCCTGTATCACTCTGAACCAACAAGAGCCTTGTCCCATGTCGGACGCGGCCGGTTCTAACGGGTGTCTGCAAATGACCAAGACGGTTCTCGTCGTCGACGACGACCCGACTCAACGGCGGCTGATCCAGGCCGTCCTCGAGCGCGAAGGCTTCTCGGTCTCGCACGCCGAGAACGGCGACGCGGCCATGGCCCACCTGGCCAGCGGCGCGCCCGTGGACGTCGTGCTGCTGGACCTGGTGATGCCGGGCCTGTCGGGCCAGGACACCCTGAAGGAGATGCGGGCGCGCGGCTATGCGCAGCCCGTGATCGTCCTGACGGCGAGCGGCGGCGTCGACACCGTGGTCAAGGCCATGCAGGCCGGCGCCACCGATTTCTTCATCAAGCCGGCTTCCCCCGAGCGGATCACCGTCTCGATCCGCAACGCCCTGTCGATGGGCGACCTGAAGGGCGAGGTCGAGCGCCTGACCAAGCGTGCCGGCAACCGCACCACCTTCGCCGACCTGATCGGAACCTCGCCGGCCATGAGCCTGGTCAAGCGCATGGGCGAGCGGGCGGCCAAGAGCTCCATTCCCATCCTGATCACCGGCGAGAGCGGGGTCGGCAAGGAGCTGATCGCCCGCGCCGTGCACGGCGGCTCCGAGCGGGCCGGAAAGCCCTTCGTGGCGGTCAACTGCGGGGCCATTCCGGAAAACCTGGTCGAGTCGATCCTGTTCGGCCACGAGAAGGGCAGCTTCACCGGCGCCACCGACAAGCACCTGGGCAAGTTCAAGGAGGCCGACGGCGGCACCCTGTTCCTGGACGAGGTCGGCGAACTGCCGTTGGACATGCAGGTCAAGCTGCTGCGCGCCCTGCAGGAAGGCGAGATCGACCCGATCGGCTCCAAGCGCTCGCAGAAGGTGGACGTGCGCATCGTCTCGGCCACCAACCGCGACGTCGCCCACGCCGTGTCGCAGGGCCGGTTCCGCGAGGACCTCTATTACCGCCTGAACGTCTTCCCGATCGAGGCCCCGTCCCTGCGCGAGCGCCGCGAGGACATTCCGGCCCTGGTCGAGGCCTTCGTCCGTCGCTTCAACGTCGAGGAAGGCAAGCGGGTGGTCGGCGCCGCGCCGGAGACCCTGAAGATTCTCGCCGGCTTCGACTGGCCGGGCAACGTCCGCCAGCTGGAGAACGCGGTCTATCGCGCCATCATCCTGGCCGACGCGCCCTATCTGCAGCCCTACGACTTTCCGGCCATTTCGGGGATCGTCGCGCCGCCTCCGGAAGCCATGACCCCGGCCGCCGTCCAGCCCGACCTGCCGACCGTGCTGCAGGCCGCCCACGCGGCCATGGCCCGTACGCCGGCCCCGGAGTCGCCGGTCCGCATCCTCGACGACCGCGGCCACCTGCGGACGCTGGAGGAGATCGAGCGCGACCTGATCCAGCACGCCATCGAGGTCTATGCCGGCCACATGTCGGAGGTGGCCCGCCGCCTGGGCATCGGCCGCTCGACCCTTTACCGCAAGGTCCGCGAACAGGGCATCGATGTGGATCTGAAGGAAGCGTCGTAGGGGCGCCTGCCCCCAAACGGGTCTGTCATCCCGGACGAGCGCGCAGCGCGAAGATCCGGGACCGACGCGTGAACTCGGCGCTTCCGGCGGTCCCGGATCGGCGGCCTTCGGCCTTGTCCGGGATGACAGCCGTCTTTAGTCGTCGTCTTCGGCCACGACTTCAGGCGCCCGTCCGCGCCGCCCGAAGCCCTTGCCGCGCGACATCGGCTTGCGCTCGCCCTTGGCCTTGGCGGCGATCTCCTTGAGCTTGATGGTCTGGTTGACCGACATGGCCTGACCGGCGCCGCCCTTTTCGGGGTCGCCGAACGCGCGGCCGTAGGTCTCGATGCGCTGAGCGACCGAGCCCAGGAACTCGCCTTCCCACTCCGACAACTGGATCCCGGCCTTGTCGGCCGTGCGCTGGGCGCGCTTGAGCGCGTTGAGAGCGGCCTTGCGGGCCTGGGCTCTGGGATCGGGCGGCTTCTTGGCGCGCATGGCCGCAGACTAGCGGGCGTCGGCGGCGGGACGCACGCGGAAAAACGCCAGGTTCAACGATTGGGGACGCTCGCATGCGAGCGTCCCCAGCCGGTAATCAGATCTCGCCGATGGCCGACAGGTACAGGTCCAGGATCGCGTCCTCTTCCTGGCGCTTGGCGCGGTCGGTCTTGCGCAGGCGGACCACCTTGCGCAGGATCTTGACGTCGAAGCCGTTGCCCTTGGCCTCGGCGTAGACCTCCTTGATCTGCTCGGCGATCTCGGTCTTCTCGACTTCCAGGCGTTCGACCCGGTCGATGATGCTCTTCAGCTGGCCTTGGGCGGTGGAGTTGAGCACGTCGGCGTGCGGGGCGGCGTCGTCGGCCATGAAATGTCTCGCGAGGCGGGAAACGGGAGGCGCGGAACCTAGTGGCAACGGGCCGCGAGTGGAAGCTGGATTCAGCGCCCTTCCACACGTCCGCGCGACACTTCGGCCAGGGCGGCCAGGTCGGGGGTTTCGCCCTCGCCCGCCAGCAGCGCCTCAAGGCCGTTCTCGACCAGGTCGGCCAGCGGCAGGGCCAGGCCCTTCTCGTCGCCAGCCGCCTGGGCCAGCCGGACGTCCTTCAGCGCCAGGTCTGCGGCGAAGCCCGGCGGGTGGTAGCGCCCCTCGGCGATCATGCCGCCGTAGATCTTGTAGATCGGGGCGGCGAAGATGGTGCTGGTCAGCACCTCCAGCAGGTCGGCCGCCGGCACGCCGTGGGCCGCGCCCAGGGCCGTGGCCTCGCCCATGGCCTCGACGGCCGCGACGATCATCAGGTTGCCGGCGATCTTGACGGCATTGGCGCGGACCGGGTCCTCGCCCATCGGCCAGACCTTGGCGGCCAGCGCCTCCAGCACCGGCAGGGCCGCGGCGACGGCGTCGGGCGTGCCGGCCGCCAGCAGGTTCAGCCCGCCCGCCCGCGCCACCGGCGGCCGACCGAACACCGGCGCGGCCACATAACCCAGGCCAAGCTCCGCGTGCCGGTCCGCCAATTCGCGCGCGAAGGCGGTGGAGATGGTGGCGAGATTGACGTGGACCAGGCCCGGCCGGGCCCTCGGCAGGGCCTCCAGCAGGACGTCGCGGATCGCCTGGTCATGGGCCAGGATCGACAGGACGATGTCGGCCTTGAGGGTTTCCTCGACGGTGGCGGCGACCCTGGCGCCCTGGGCCGCCAGTTCGGCGGCCGGTCCTGGCGAGCGGTTCCAGACCGTCACGGCATGGCCCTTCTCCAGCAGGTTCCCGACCATGGCCTTGCCCATGGCGCCCAGGCCGATGAAACCGATGTGCATGGGGTGACTCCGAAAAGGCTCACGCGGAGCCAATCCTCCGCCCCATCCTGAGCTTGTCGAAGGACGAGGCGGACGCACCGCGCCAGGCGCCCTCGTCCTTCGACACGCTCAGGATGAGGGCTACTTAGGCGTCGGCGCGCCTAGAGCAAGCCGTGCTTCTCGATCACCGGCCGCAACGCCGCCGGGTCGGTGAAATGGTGCACATGGAAGCCCAGGGCGGCCGCGGCCTCGACATTGGCCAGGCTGTCGTCGACGAACAGCAGGTCGGCCGGCTCCAGGCCGGTGCGCTCCAGGGCGATCTGGTAGATCCGCGCCTCGGGCTTGATCACCCGCTCGTGGCCCGAGACGACCGTGTCGCGGAAATGGCGAAAGGCCGGGCTCCTGGCCCGTACGCCGTCCCAGGTCTCGTGGGACATGTTGGTCAGGCCGAACTGCGGGACGCCGCGCGCGGCCAGGTCCTCGATGACCGATTCGGTCTCGGCGATCGTTCCGGAGAACATCTCATCCCAGCGGTCCCACCAGGCGGCGATGTGCTCGGCGTGGTGGGGATGCTTCGCGCTCAGGGCGGCGATGTTGTCGGCGAAGGTTACGCCGCGATCCGTCGCCGCGTGCCAGTCCATGGTCCCGACATGCGAAAGGAACCGGTCGAGATCGGCCGGTTCCTTGAAGATCTTCGCGTAGAGCGTGCGCGGGTTCCAGCGCACGATGACGTTGCCGACGTCCCAGAGCAGCGCCCTGGGAGGCCGTGCGGGCGTCATCAGCCTTGCTTGGCTTTGAAGCGCGGGTCGGTCTTGTTGATGATGTAGATGACGCCCTTGCGGCGGACCATCTTGCAGTCGCGGTGACGCGACTTCAGCGACTTCAGCGAGCTACGAACCTTCATGACCGTCTCTATACTCAGCGGAGAGGTTCGCGGCCGCCATGAGGGCGAAAGGAACATCCGGGATGTTTCGGAGGGCGTGCGTATAAGCAGGACAACCGCCGGAGTCAATGCGCGGCTTGGCCTCAAGACGCCTCCGCGCGTCGGAACGGCAGGAAAGCTCCACAGCTCAAGCGTGGCCCGGCGGAACTTAACCGCTCTGTCGCCCTTGTGATTGCAGCCCCGTCACGAACCCCGGTAGCCTGCTCTCATGGATAGACGCGTTTTCCTCGTTCTGCTGCTGGCCGGTTGCGCCGACACCTCGACCAACGCCCCCTTGGCGCCGTCGGTCGCTCCGCCTGCTCCGCCGCGCGTGCCGCCGCCCGTCCCGGCCGCGCCCAGCGCCGACCCGGCCGCCTCGGGCCAGGCCGTCGGCTTCGACGCCTGGCTGGCCGCCTTCAAGCAGAAGGCCCTGGCCGCCGGCCTGACCCAGCAGTTGCTTGACCGCGAGTTGGATGGCGTGACGCCCGACCCCAAGGTGATCTCGCTGGACGGCCGCCAGCCCGAATTCTCCAAGCCGGTCGGCGACTATATCAAGGGCGTGATCAGCGACGACCGCGTGGCCGTGGGCCGCGACAAGCGCCAGAGCCTGACCTTCCTGCCGGCCATCGAGGCCCGCTACGGCGTGCCGCGCGACATCCTGCTGGCCGTCTGGGCCATGGAATCGGCGTTCGGCAAGATCCAGGGCAATTTCGACGTCGTGCGCTCGATGGCCAGCCTGGCCGCCGACGGCCGGCGCCGGGCCTGGGCCGAGGGCGAGCTGATCGCCGCCCTGAAGATCATCGCCTCGGGCGAGGACACCCGCGCCCAGCTCAAGGGCTCATGGGCGGGGGCCATGGGCCAGACCCAGTTCCTGCCGTCCAACTACCTGTCGACCGCCGTCGACTTCGACGGCGACGGCCGGCGCGACATCTGGGGCAGCGACAGCGACAGCCTGGCTTCGGCCGCCAACCTGCTGAAGAAGGGCGGCTGGAAGCCCGGCGTCGGCTGGGCCAAGGAGGTGATCCTGCCGGCCGGCTTCGACTACGGTCTGGCCGAGGGCCCGCGCGAGGTCCCCTCTTGGTGGGAAGCCAAGGGCGTCAAGCGGGCCGACGGCCTGCCCTGGACCCCGGCCGACGCCGCCTCGCCCGCCGGCCTGATCCTGCCGGCCGGCTGGTCGGGCCCGGCCTTCCTGGCCCTGCCCAATCACTTCGCGATCCGCACCTACAACAACTCCACGTCCTACGCCCTGGGGATCGGCCTGCTGGCCGACCGGTTCGCGGGCGGCGGGCCGCTGGTCGCCGCCTGGCCGGTCGAGACCCCGCTGAGCCTGGCCGACCGCATGGCCGCCCAGATCGCTCTTGGTCGTTTGGGCTTTGACCCTGGCCCGGCGGACGGGGTGGTCGGGGCCGGCACGCGCAAGGCCCTGCGCGCCTGGCAGGCCGACCGCAAGCTGCCCGCCGACGGCTACCTGTCGTCCGACATGGTGGCCCGGCTGAAAGCCCAGGCGGGGATCAGCTAGCGGACGGTGACGTCCACCGCGATCCGACGGACGGCGTCGGGGCTGGAACCCTGCGGCGCCATCCGGTCGTGGCCGGTATAGCCCGCGGCAGGCCTGCCCTCAATGCGGCCCCGTGGCGTCGATCGAGCTGGCGTCCACCACCTGGGCCTCGTCGCGGGCCTCGCGAGGGGCCGCGGCCTCGCCGACCCGGCGCATGACCGGGTCGATCAGGGCGTAGGCCACCAGGCCGGCCAGCACCGCGACGTTCATCAGGTAGGGCGACGGATGGGCCCACTTGTAGAGCGCCACGCCCAGCACCGGGGCGATGATCACCGAGGCGCCGTTGATGGCGCTGATCGCGCCGGCCACCGCCCCCTGCTCCTCGTGGCCCACCGACAGCGAGGCGCCGGCCGTGAAGCCGGGCCGGGCGAAGCCGTAGCCCAGGCTGCAGAGGGCGAAGCCGACCACCAGGGTGTGGTAGTCGGGCGAGAAGGCGACGATCAGGTTGCCCAGCACCGCGCAGCCCGCGCCCAGCCACAGCAGCTGGCGCGGCGCCAGGCGCAGCATGCGGATCAGGCCCCACTGGGCCAGCAGGCTGGCCACCGCCCCGGCCATCATCGCCACCCCGGCGAAGGCGGCCGCCTTGGCTGGCGAGATGTTCAGCTTGTCGATGACCATGAAGCCCAGGGTCTGCTGGTTCACCGTCTGGGCGCTGGCCAGCAGGAAGCCGTAGACGACGAAGGGCATGATCCGCCGGTCGTTCCAGCGCACCCGGGCCCTGGGCCTGGCGGAGGCGCCGGCCTCGCGGTCGGGAATCTCCTCGGGACGCTCGGGCAGGCCGCGCAGCACCAGCACCAGCACCACGCCGGCGATCAATGCGAACGAGAACATCGGCCCCGACAGGGTCAGCAGCGGAAAGACCAGGAACGGCGCGACCGCCGGACCCAGGATCGTGCCCAGGCCGCTGGCCGAGGCCATGGTGGCCAGGGCGTTGGTGCGGTCGGCCGGCGCCGTGCGGTCGGCGACATAGGCCTGGGCCGCGGGGTTCGAGGCGCTGCCGACCAGGCCGAAGATGGCCCGCGACAGGGCCGCCCCAGCGAACACCGCCAGCGGGACCATCAGCCCCTTCAGCCCCATCAGGATGAAGAAGCCGAAGCCCAGCATCGACACCGCGAAGCCCGCCATGCCCAGGACCACCATCGGCTTGCGGCCGCGCTTGTCGGACATCCGCGCCCAGACTGGCGACATCACGCCCCACAGCAGGGCCGACAGCGAGAAGATCGAGCTGATCAGCACGTCGGGGATGCCGACCTGGCGACCGATGGCCGGCAGCACGGTCTGCAGGGCGGTGTTGCCCGCGGCGCTGGACAGCAGGACGGCGAACAGGATGGCGAAGGCCCGGCCCTTGGCCTTGTCGTCCAGGCGGACATCCGGGCTGGCGGCGCTCATGCTTCCCCTCCGGCGCGCTTGGCCGGTTGGTTCCGGCCTTCGGCGTCAAACATCTGTTAGGCGGGTGCGGCGAAAGGCGCAACAGGGCCGCAAACCCGCGCTCACCTTGGATTAAGCATTAACCGCGATGATCGCGACGCAAGTTACCCGGGGCTCTCCACGTCATGTTCCAGATCATCGGCATCGTCCTGCTGTTCGGCCTCGTGTTCGGCAGCTTCATCATGTCCGGCGGCAAGATGGACGTGATCATCGAGGCCGCCCCGCACGAGCTGATGTGCATCCTGGGCGCGGGCATCGCCTCGTTCCTGATCTCCAACTCGATGACGGTGATCAAGGCCACCGGCGCCGGCTTCGGCAAGATCTTCGCCGGCCCCAAATGGAAGACCTCCGACTACCGCGACCTGCTCAGCCTGCTGTTCCTGCTGACCAAGACCATGAAGTCCAAGGGCGTCATCGCGCTGGAAAGCCATATCGAAAAGCCCAACGACAGCTCGATCTTCCAGCGCTACCCGAAGATCACCAAGGATCACTTCGCCGTCGACTTCATCTGCGACACCCTGCGGATGATGACCATGAACCTGGAGGATCCCCACCAGGTCGAGGACGCGATGGAGAAGCAGCTCGAAAAGCACCATCACGAAGGCCTGGCCCCGGCCCACGCCCTGCAGAGCCTGGCCGACGCCCTGCCCGCCCTGGGCATCGTCGCCGCCGTGCTCGGGGTCATCAAGACCATGGGCTCGATCACCGAGCCGCCGGCCGTGCTGGGGGCGATGATCGGCGGGGCGCTGGTCGGCACCTTCCTCGGGGTGTTCCTGGCCTATGGCCTGGTCGGCCCGTTCTCCACGCGCCTGACGGCCGTGGTCGACGAGGAGGGCTCGTTCTACAAGATCATCCAGTCGGTGCTGGTCGCCCACCTGCACGGCAACGCCGCCCAGATCAGCGTCGAGATCGGCCGCGGCAACGTGCCGAGCGAGGCCCAGCCCAGCTTCCTTGAGCTGGAAGAAGCCCTGCAGGCCATCCCCGCCGAAGGCTGACACGGACGATCACGGAGTGATCACGGATCCGTGAACAATTGTCTTGCCCCTGCCATGGAACTGATGTTCTGTGACCGGGTGACACGGCCCAGCCGGACCGTAGTCGCCAGACAAGCAGTCGCAAGGGAAGTCCCTATGACCACCAAGATTCTCCGCTCGATCCTGATCGCAGGCATGGCCGTCTCGGCCCTGTCGCTGGCCGCCTGCGGCAAGAAGGCCGAAGAGTCGGCGGACGCCTCGGCCCAGAAGGCCCAGGAAGCCGCCGCCTCGGCCAGCACGGCCACGGACGCGGCGGCGAACGCCGCCACCGCCGCCACCGACGCCAACAAGGCCGCCGCCGACGCCGCCGCGGCCCCGGCCGCCCAGGATGCGACGACCGCCGCCGAGGCGCCCGGTACGACCACCACCACGACCACCACCGAAAAGAAGACCGAGCCGGCCGCCCACTAAGGCTGCTCGCCTCGAAGCGATCGGAAGGGCCGTCCGCGAGGGCGGCCCTTCTTCTATGGGACGTCGCGGTCCTATAAGCGGCGCATGAGCGATCCCGCCCCGTCCCCCGGCTCTTCGATCTCGCCCCTCGTCTGGCGCGACGACGGCCTGCCGCAGTCGGCGCTGTACGGCGACGTCTATTTCTCCAGCGCCGACGGCCTGGCCGAGACCCGCGCGGTGTTCCTGGCCGGCTGCGACCTGCCCACCGCCTGGCGGGGGCGCGACCGCTTCGTGGTCGGCGAGCTCGGCTTCGGCACCGGCCTGAACATCGCCGCCCTGCTGGACCTGTGGCGGCGCGAGAAGAGCCCCGGCCAGCGCCTGCACGTCTTCTCGATCGAGGCCCATCCGATCACCCGCGACGAGGCGGCGCGGGCCCTGGCCGTCTGGCCGGAGTTGGGCGAGGCGGCCGGCGTGCTGCTCGACCACTGGCCCGGCCGGGCGCGCGGCTTTCACCGGGTCGACCTGCCCGGCTTCGACGCGACCCTCGACCTGGCGGTGATGGAGGTCGAGGACGCCCTGGCCGCCTGGGACGGCGCGGCCGACGCCTGGTTCCTGGACGGCTTCTCGCCGGCCCTGAACCCGGCCATGTGGCGCGAGGAGGTCCTGGCCGCCGTGGCCGCCCGCAGCGCCCCGGGCGCGCGCGCCGCCACCTTCACCGTGGCCGGCGCGGTGCGGCGCGGCCTGGCCGCCGCCGGCTTCCAGGTCGACAAGCGCCCCGGCTTCGGTCGCAAGAAGGAGCGATTGGAGGCGATCCTTCCGGGCGAGCCTCCCGCGTCCGTTCGCCCGCGCCGCCTGGCGGTGATCGGCGGCGGAATCGCCGGCGCCGCCATGGCCCGGGCCGCCCGGGCCGAGGGCCTGGACGTGGCGGTGTTCGACGAGGGCGTCGCGCCGGCCTCGGGCAACCCCGCCGCCCTGGTCACCCCGGCCCTGGACGCCGGCGGCGGCCCACGCGCCGCCCTGGCCGCCCAGACGTTCGCCCGCGCCGTCGCCCTCTATGCCGGCCTGCCCGAGGCGGTGATCGCCCGCGGCGTGCTGAAGCTGGCGGTCGCGCCGCGCGATGGCGAGCGCCATGCCGCCGTCGCCGCCCAGGACCTGTTCGAGCCGGGTGCGATGACCTTGCGCGACGCCGATCTCGCCGCCGCCCGACTCGACGAACCGGTCGCCGCTCCCGCCCTGGACATGGTCGACGCCCTGATCGTGGAGCCCGAGCGCGTGATCGAGGCCTGGCGCGGTCCGGCGACCCTCGCGCGGGTCGCCCGGCTGGCGCGCGAGGACGGAAGCTGGCGGCTGTACGATCCGGACGACCGCCTGCTGGCCCAGGTCGACGCCGTGGTGCTGGCCGGCGGGGCGGACCAGGCCCGGCTGTGGCCCGCCGCCCCGGTCCGCCCGGTGCGCGGCCAGGCGACCTGGACCGAGCGCCCGGCGCCCGCTCCCGCCGTCTTCGGCGCCTACGCCATTCCCACGCGGGACGGCGTGCTGTTCGGGGCCACCCATGATCGCGGCGTGGTCGAGACCGACACCCGGAAGACCGGCGATCGCCGCAACCTGCAGGCCCTGGCGAAGGGGCTGCCCGCCCTGGCCGCCCGACTGGCCGACGCGCCGTTGCGGGGCCGGGCCGCCGTGCGCGCCGCCACGGCCGACCACCTGCCGCTGGCCGGCGCGGTCCCGGGCGTTCCGGGCGGGCTGTTCGTGCTGGGCGGCCTGGGCGGACGCGGCTTCTGCCTGGCGCCGCTGCTGGCCGAGCACTTGGCGGCGCGGATCCTCGCCCTGCCGTCTCCCTTGCCTCGCCCCTTGTCGGACCTGGTCGAGCCCTCACGATTTTCGTCGCGCGCCGAGGGCTCCGGGGCGGTATAGTCGGCCGAGTTGGAGCGCTCCCAACCCGCGAGGTCTTCGCCGCAGATCCAAGGCTCGCCGCGAACTTTCGCCACTGGAGCCGACGCCGCAGAATGTCGGCCTGACCGGCGCCCGACGCCCTCTCGGGCTTTCCGGACGATGACGCTCTCGACACCGTCGGGGGCGTCTTTCTTTTGGGACGATGGCGCGCCGCTTCCCCTGTCTGCGCGGGAAGCGAAAGAAAAAGGGCCCGGCGTCGCCGCCGGGCCCTCCATCTTCGTCGTGATCGCGATCTTTAGAAGTTGATCGAGATCGTGGAACGGCGGTTCAGCGGTTCCTTCACACCATCGCCGGTGGCGACGGCCGGTTCGCTTTCGCCCTTCCAGTCCACCGCCAGGGTGGTGGCCTGGACGCCGGCGCCGACCAGAGCGTCGGCGACGGCCTTGGCGCGGCGCTCGGACAGCTTGGCGTTATACTTCGGAGACCCCGAGGTGTCGGTGTGGCCGACCACGGTGATCTTCGTCGCATTGCCGCCCTTGGCGTAGTCGGCCGCTTGCGAGACCACGGACTGGGCTTCCGGCGTCAGCACGTACTGATCGAACGGGAAGTAGACCACGAACTCACGCGCCTCGTAGGCCGGAGCCGCTGGCGGCGGGGGCGGCGGGGGCGGCGGTTCCGGCGGCGGCGGCGGCGGGGGCGGCGGAGGCGGCGGGGGCGGCGGAGGCGGCGGCGAGCCGAAGGTGTAGCGGACGCCCAGCGTCAGCGACGTGTCCTTGTACTTGCCTTCGTAGGTGCCGACGTCGGTCACCGCGCCGAAGTGGCCCGGGCCGCCGACATTGGTCGTCACCGAACCCCACTGCAGGTCGTCGGTCTGCAGGTAGCGGCCCGTCAGGTCCAGCGACCAGTTCGGGGCGAAGTCCCAGGCGATGCCCAGGATGCCCTGGTAGGCCAGGGCCTGGTCGACGTCGTCGAAGCTGGTGTTCTGGAACTGGGCGGCGCCGGCCGGGACGCCCGACAGCTGGCCATAGACCTTGTTGTGGACCCAGGCCGTACCGACGCCGGCGCCGATGAATGGACGCCAGCTGGAATCGGGCATGAAGTCATAGATGACGTTGGCCATCAGGGTCGTGGCCTTCAGGTCGCCGTTCGGCTTGCCGCAGGTCGGGGCCGCGGCGGTGCGCTCGATGCCGGCGGTGCAGAGGCCGATCGGCTGGGGATCGCCGCCCGAACCCCGGACGCTTTCGATGTCGCCCGAGCGATAGCCGTATTCACCCTCGACGCGCCAGTTCGGGGTCAGCTTGTAGCCGATACGGCCAAAGGCGGCCCAGTCGTCCTTGGCGGAGAACGTCCAGTCCGAAGCCCCCGTGGACGACGAAGCCTTGACGCCGTCGGTCGTATGGTACCCGACGTCGCCGGCGACGTACCATCCGCTCAATGCGCTTTGGGCGGAGGCGCCTGACGCGGCGCAGAGCGCCAACGTCGCGACACCAGCCAGCAACCGGATTTTCATGATGTAACCCTCTACGTGAATGTCTTGAAGCCAGCTTGGGAGTGACCTCACGACGACAAACGCGCCAGTAGCAAAATCAGGTGTGGCTAAGGCGCCACATTCGCGCCATTTCGTCGGAAAAGCGACGCAACGCCCGGGAACCCGGCGTCGTCCGCGGAAGAATAGCAGCGTTCTCCCAAGTCGTCGGCAGATCTTCAACCCCCGACGCCTCGCGAAAGCGGGAAACTCCGATCCTGGGAATCATCGCGCCCCCGGGTGCGCAACGATCGGTCGCACCGCGCCCAAAACAGAGGCGCCTCGCATCGACCCGCGCCGCGCCCAGTATTACACATTGCATCCTTCGTAATATCGACGATGGGATGGTCTTCATGGATACGCTCCCCTCCACCCTTGCCCGCCTGAGCATCAGCCTGCCGGCCGAGCTGATGGCGCAGCTCGACGCCATGGTCGCCGAACGCGGCCTGCCCAGCCGCTCGCAGATGATCGCCGAACTGATCCGCCACGAGCTGGCCGAGCACAGCGCCGAGCGTCCGGAAGCCGTTTTGGCCGGCACCATCACCCTGATCTATCGCGCCGAAAGCGGACGGGTGCGCCACGCCCTGGCCCAGACCCAGCTCGGCTACGTCAAGGAAGTGATCTCGGCCCAGAACGTCTTCCTGGAGGACGACCAGGCCATGGAGGTGCTTCTGGTCCAGGGTCCGTTCGAGCGCCTGCAGCAGCTGTGCGACGACCTGCGCAAGGTGCGGGGCGTGCAGCAGATCAAGCTGGTCACCACCACCGCCCTGCTGCCGCCGCTGCACTTCCATGGCGAAGACGGAGAACCGGCCTGATGAGCCAGACCGCCGATCCCTACGCCGCCCAGGCCCACGCCCGGGCCCAGGCCGGAACTCGGGCCGAAGCCATGCCGACCGTCCCGGCCACGGCGGCGGTCGACCTGCCGGCTGGCGTCGCGGCGCAGGACGTGGTCTGGGACGAGACCATCGCGCCGGGCGGCTACGCCAGCCGCCAGATCGCGCGTGGGACCCGGTTGCGCCTGACCGACCTGGACGGCGACGCGAGCCCGTCGCTGCTGCTGTTCAACGCCGAGCGCCCGGTCGAGCGACTGAACATCGCCGACACCCTGAAGGTGCAGTGGAACGGCTATCTGGGCCAAGGCCGGCTCTTGTTGTCGGACATGGGCCGGGTGCTGGCCAGCCTGGTCGAGGACACGGCCGGAACCCACGACGCCTTCTGCGGCGCCTCCAACCAGGCCAGCAACGCCCGCAAGTACGGCGACGGCTTCAATCACGGCGCCCATCCCAACGCCCGTGACCGCTTCTCGCTGGGCGCGGCCAAGTTCGGCCTGGGCCGCAAGGACATCCATCCCTGCTTGAACCTGTTCAAGGACGTGCGGATCGCCCAGGGCGGCGAGACGGTGCTCGATGTCGGTCCCTATCCGCCCGGCCGGTTCGTCACCCTGCGGGCCGAGATGGACCTGATCGTCGTGCTGGCCAACTGCCCGCACGTGCTCGACCCGCGCCCGGCCTACGCCGTCACCCCGCTGCGGGCCACCGCCTGGCGCGGGCCCGTCACGCCGGAGGCCGACCCGATCCGCAACGCGACGCCGGAGGGCCTGCGCGCCTTCCTCAACGTCGAAGACTATTACCGTCGGTGAGCGCCATGACCCACGCCCCGCCCCCGTTGGCCGGAACCGTCGTCCATGACGAGGTCGTGCCAGCCCGCGCGCCCTGGCTGCATAGGATCAACGCCGGCCAGACCCTGCGGATCGTCGACCTGGAGGGCAACCAGGCCGTCGACTTCCTGGCCTACAGCGCCGCCGACGACGCCGAGCGCTACAGCGCCCAGGACACCATCGCGGCCCAGGGCAACATCTTCCTGCGCGAGGGCTCGGTGCTGTTGTCCAACGAGGGCGCGGCCATGATGACCGTGACCGCCACCGCCGTCGCCTATCACGACACCATCGGCGGGGCCTGCTCGTGCGAGAGCAACACCCTGCGCTATGGCCACCACACCAAGGCCCAGCACGCCTGCGTCGAGAACTTCCTGATCGCCAACGCCCGCCACGGCCGCGGCAAGCGCGACATGGTCGGCAACGTCAACTGGTTCATGAACGTGCCGGTCGAGGCCGACGGGGCCCTGGGCATCGTCGACGGCATCTCGGCGCCCGGCCTCCACGTCGACCTGCGGGCCGAGATGGACGTGGTGGTGGTGGTGTCCAACTGCCCGCAGATCAACAACCCCTGCAACGGCTTCAACCCGACGCCCGTGCGCATGATCGTTACGGAATAGGGCCGCCCCCATGCTCGACAAGGTCCCTTTCGACAAGGTCCTGATCGCCAACCGCGGCGCCATCGCCTGCCGGATCATCCGCACGCTGAAGGCGATGGGCGTGAAGTCCGTGGCGGTGTTCAGCGACGCCGACGCCGGTTCGCTGCACGTCAGCCTGGCCGACGAGGCGGTGCGGATCGGTCCGGCCCCGGCCGCCGACAGCTATCTGCGCGGCGACCTGATCCTGGCCGCGGCCAAGGCGACGGGCGCCCAGGCGATCCATCCGGGCTATGGCTTCCTCAGCGAGAACGCGAGCTTCGCCGAGGCTTGCGAAGCGGCCGGCGTCGCCTTCATCGGCCCGACCGCCGACAACATCCGCGCCTTCGGCCTCAAGCACACCGCGCGAGACCTGGCCCAGGGCCATGGCGTGCCGCTGGCGCCGGGCACCGATCTGCTGGTCGATCCGGCCGCCGCCTTGGAAGCGGCCGAGCGCATCGGCTTTCCGGTCATCCTGAAGGCCACGGCCGGCGGCGGCGGCATCGGCATGCGGGTCTGCGAGACCGCCGAAGCCGTGGCCGAGGCCTTCGCCGCCGTCCAGCGGTTGGCGACGGGCAATTTCAGCGACGGCGGCGTGTTCCTGGAGCGCTATGTGCGCCAGGCCCGCCATGTCGAGGTGCAGGTGTTCGGCGACGGGGCCGGCAGGGTCGTGGCCCTGGGCGAACGCGACTGCTCGCTGCAGCGGCGCAACCAGAAGGTCGTCGAGGAAACCCCCGCCCCCGGCCTGCCCGCCGCCACCCGTACGGCCCTGCTGGAGGCGGCCACGCGCCTGGCCTCGGCCGCCAACTACCGCTCGGCCGGCACGGTGGAGTTCCTCTACGACGCCGAGCGCGACGACTTCTTCTTCCTGGAGGTCAACACCCGCCTGCAGGTCGAGCACGGCGTCACCGAGCAGGTGACGGGCGTCGACCTGGTCGAATGGATGGTGCGCGGGGCGGCCGGCGACTTCGCCTTCCTCGACACCCCGCCGCCCGAGCCCAAGGGCGCCTCGATCCAGGTGCGGCTCTATGCCGAGGACCCGGCCCAAGACTATCGGCCCAGTTCCGGCGTGCTGACCCAGGTGCGCTTCCCTGAAGGCGTCCGCGCCGACGGCTGGGTGGTCGACGGGACCGAGGTCAGCGCCTTCTACGACCCGCTGCTGGCCAAGCTGATCGTCACCGCGCCGGACCGCCCGGCGGCGGTGACGGCCCTGCAGGCGGCGCTGGACGACACCCGCCTGGCGGGGATCGAGACCAATCTCGACTGGCTGCGGGCCGTGGTCCGCAGCCCGCCCTTCGTCACCGGCCAGGTCTCGACCCGGGCCCTCGAGACCGTGGCCTGGACGCCGGACACCATTCAGGTACTCAGCGGCGGCCCTGCCACCACCGTCCAGGACTGGCCGGGGCGGCAAGGCTACTGGGACGTCGGGGTGCCGCCGTCGGGGCCGATGGACGACCTGGCCTTCCGGCTGGGCAACCGCCTGCTGGGCAATGGCGACGACGCGGCCGGGCTTGAGATCACAGCCCTCGGCCCGACGCTGAAGTTCAACCGCGCCGCCGTGGTCTGCCTGACCGGAGCGACCTTCGACGCCAAGCTCGATGGCGTTGCGGCCCCGGCCTACGCGCCGTTCGCCGTCGCGCCGGGCCAGGTGCTGAAGATCGGCCGCGTGGTCGGGGCCGGCCTGCGCGGCTATCTGCTGTTCCAGGGCGGACTGGACGTGCCGGCCTATCTGGGCAGCCGCTCGACCTTCACCCTCGGCGGCTTCGGCGGTCATGCCGGCCGCAACCTGACGGCCGGCGACGTGCTGCGGTTGGCCTCCGATGGGGACAGGCACATGTGCCTGTCCCCGACCGCGCCCCTGCCCTCTGCCCTTCGCCCGGCCACGACCAAGGCCTGGACCATCCGCGTCCTGCCCGGCCCGCACGGCGCGCCCGACTTCTTCACCTCCGCCGATGTCGCGATGATCGGCGGGACGGACTGGAAGGTCCACTACAACTCCAATCGCACCGGCGTGCGCCTGGTGGGCCCCAAGCCGCAATGGGCCCGCCGCGACGGCGGCGAGGCGGGGCTGCACCCGTCCAACATCCACGACAACGCCTACGCCGTCGGGGCGGTCGACTTCACCGGCGACATGCCGATCATCCTGGGCCCGGACGGCCCGTCCCTGGGCGGCTTCGTCTGCCCGTTCGTGATCATCCAGGCCGACCTCTGGAAGGCCGGACAGCTGGCGCCGGGGGACACCGTGCGGTTCGCGGTCGTGGACGACGCGGCGGCGGCCTTGGCTCTTTCCAAACAGGAAGCTTTGCTCGGCGCGGTGAGCCCCCTCAGTCGCTCCGCGACAGCTCCCCCAGAGGGGGAGCAACTGACGGCCCGGCAAGATCCTCCCCCTCTGGGGGAGGTGGCGGCGAAGCCGATGGAGGGGGACGGCCCCATCCTGGCCGAACTCCCCGCCGACGGCCACCGCCCCCGCGTCACCTACCGCCGCCAGGGCGACCAGCACCTGCTGGTCGAGTACGGCCCGATCGTGCTGGACCTGGAGCTGCGGCTGCGCATCCACGCCCTGCTGCTCGATCTTCAAGCCCTGGCCCTGCCCGGCGTCATCGACCTGACGCCCGGCATCCGCTCGCTGCAGGTCCACTATGACAGCCGCCGCCTCACCCAGGCCGACCTGCTGGCCGTGCTGGTCGCGGCCGAGGAACGGCTGGGCGGGCTGGACGACTTCGAGATCCCCTCGCGCGTGATCCACCTGCCGCTGAGCTGGAACGACCCGGCAATCAGACAGACCATCGACAAGTACATGCAGGCGGTCCGCGACGACGCGCCCTGGTGCCCCGACAACATCGAGTTCATCCGTCGGGTCAACGGCCTGGCCAGCATCGACGACGTCCAGCGGATCGTCTTCGACGCCCGCTACCTGGTGATGGGCCTGGGCGACGTCTATCTGGGCGCGCCGGTCGCCACGCCGGTCGATCCGCGCCACCGGCTGGTCACCACCAAATATAATCCGGCCCGCACCTGGACTCCGCCCAACGTGGTCGGCATCGGCGGCGCCTATATGTGCATCTACGGCATGGAGGGGCCTGGCGGCTACCAACTGTTCGGGCGCACCATCCAGGTGTGGAACACCTGGCGGCAGACCGAGGCCTTCACCGATGGCAAGCCCTGGCTCTTAAGGTTCTTCGACCAGATCCGCTTCTTCCCGGTCAGCGCCGATGAACTGGTCGAATGGCGTCGCGACTTCCCGCTGGGCCGTCGCCAGATCCGCATCGACCAGGAGACCTTCCGGCTCTCGGACTATCGCAAGATGCTGGCCGACAACGCCGACAGCATCGAGGCCTTCCAGTCCACCCGCCAGGCCGCCTTCGACGCCGAGCGCGCCGACTGGGAGGCCAAGGGCGAATTCGCCCGGGTCGAGGCCCTGTCCAGCGTCGCCGGCGACGCCGGCGAGACCGTCGCGATCGTCGCGCCCGAGGGCAGCGACCTGGTCGAGGCCCCGCTGGGCGGCAATGTCTGGAAGGTGCTGGTCGAGCCCGGCCAACGGGTCGCGGCCGGCGCGGTGATCGCGGTGATCGAGGCCATGAAGGCCGAGTGCGACGTCAACAGCCCGACGGCCGGGCTCGTCATCGCCGTCTACGCCCAGCCCGGCCAGGCCATCGCCGCCGGCGCGCCGATCGTGGCCATCGCCCCGGACCTGCCCAGTCTTGGGGACGCTGCCGCATGAGCGATTTCCAGCGCCTGTCGGTCACCGCCATCGCCGAGGCCGTCAACGACGGAGCCAGCGCGGTCGCCGTCGCGCAAGGGGCGCTCGACGCCGTCGCCGCCTACGACCTGGTCCAGCCCCAAGCCTGGATCCTGCGCCTGCCGCCCGAGGCGGTGCTGGCCCAAGCCCGGGCCGTCGAGGCCAGGGTCGCGGCCGGCGAGCTCCTGCCCCTGGCCGGGGTCCCGTTCGCGGTGAAGGACAATATCGACGTCGTCGACCTGCCGACCAGCGCCGCCTGCCCGGCCTTCGCCTACACGCCCGATCGGTCGGCGACCGTGGTCGAGCGGCTGGTCGAGGCCGGGGCGGTGCTGATCGGCAAGACCAACCTCGACCAGTTCGCCACCGGCCTGGTCGGAGTCCGCAGCCCCTATGGCGCGCCGCTGTGCGTGTTCAACCAGGCCTATGTCAGCGGCGGCTCCAGCTCCGGCTCGGCGGTGGCCGTGGCGGCGGGCCTCGTGGCGTTCGCCCTGGGCACCGACACCGCCGGCTCGGGCCGGGTGCCGGCCGCCTTCAACCACCTGATCGGGCTCAAGCCCAGCAAGGGCCGCTGGAGCACGCGCGGCGTGGTCCCCGCCTGCCGCTCGCTGGACTGCGTCAGCGTGTTCGCCGCCGACCTGGCCGGAGCGGCGCTGGTGGACGAGGTGCTGACGGGGTTTGACGCGGAGGACGACTATTCGCGGCGAGCATCGGAAAACCCCCTCAGTCGCTTCGCGACAGCTCCCCCAGAGGGGGAGCATCTGGGCGGCGCTAGATCCTCCCCCTCTGGGGGAGGTGGCCTGGAGGGCCGGAGGGGGGTTCGCTTCGGGATCCCGTTTCCCGACCAGCGCCTGTTCCTCGGCGACGAACAATCGGCCGCCCTCTACGCCGCCGCCATCGACCGCATGACCGCGGCCGGCGGAACGCCCGTCGAGATCGACATCGCCCCCCTGCTGGACTGCGCCAAGCTGCTCTACAGCGGCCCGTGGGTGGCCGAGCGCACGGCGGCCGTCGAGGCCCTGCTGCGCGATGCGCCCGGCGCGATCCATCCGACCGTGCGGGCCATTGTCCAGGGCGGCCTGGCGGTGACCGGCGTCGAGACCTTCAACGGCCTCTACGCCCTGGAGGCCTATCGCCGGTCGGCCGAGCCGATCTGGGAGGCGGTGGAGGTGATGCTGCTGCCCACCGCCCCGACCATCTATCGCCTGAAGGAGGTGCTGGCCGAGCCGATCGCGCTGAACGCCAATCTCGGCCTCTACACCAATTTCGTGAACCTGCTCGACATGAGCGCCCTCGCAGTCCCGGCCGGCTTCCGCGAGAGCGGCACGGGCTTCGGCGTCACCCTGATCGGGCCGGCCTTCGCCGACCGCGCGCTGCTGGCCCTGGCCGAGCGTTACCTGGAGACCTTCCCCATGGCCGACATGCCCCCGCTCGACCTGACGCCCCGCAAGTCCGGCGTGAAGCTGGCCGTGGTCGGCGCCCACCTGGCCGGCATGCCGCTGCACTGGCAGTTGACCTCGCGCGAGGCCCGGCTGGTCGCCGCGACCCGGACCGCGCCGGCCTACAGGCTCTACGCCATGGCCGAGACCACCCCGCCCAAGCCCGCCCTGGTCCATGTCGGAGACGGCGGAAGCGCGATCCTGGTCGAGGTCTATGAGCTGGACTTCGAGGCCTTCGGCAGCTTCACCGCCGAGGTTCCCGCCCCCCTTGCCATCGGCACGGTGACCCTGGAGGACGGGACCTCGGTAAAGGGTTTCGTCGCCGAGCCCCGCGCCCTGAACGGCGCGACGGACATCACCGAGCTGGGCGGCTGGCGGGCCTATATCGCCTCGCTGGCGGGCTAACGGACGGGACTTCCAAGCATTTTTCCCCGGAATCGCGGGAAACCTGCTAGGATTGCCCACGCGCCGAACTTGGCGCCCATGCACAGCAGACAATCGTCTCGACGTTCCGACCACGCGACCGTCGCGTAGCCGGGTCTCGCCGCGCGCCCTGCCCGGACCCGGAAACTACGATGCCCAAGCACGCCGAAATCACCTGGATCGCCCAGAACGGACGCCACACCACCTACGAGCGGATTTCCCATGTCGGCGGCGATACGCCGGAGCCCTGGTCGCTGACGATCCGGCAGGCGGTCAAGCTGGCCGAGGCGGGTCAGCGCCGGTTCTTCGTGATGCGCGACGGGGTCGAGGTGAAGGTCGAGGCCCTGACCAGCCGCACGGGCGCCCGTTATCTGAAGACGGCCAACGACCGCAACGAACCCCATGAACTCTTGAAGCTTCCGGCCAATCCGGAATTCGAGGCCCAGATGGCCGCGGCCAGCGCTCAGGTCGCCTAGAGCAAACCGCGTGATATAAAAATCGCGCGGTTTGCTCTAGATTTTTGTTTTCGCATCGCTTTCGCGGAAAACCGGCATCCACTTTTCCGCGCGATGCTCTAGCCGCCCAACCCCGCCAGCGCCTCCGGCCCCACCGCCCCGGGCTTGTCCAGTGGGAAGTCGTAGACCGCCGTCGAGCCGTAGCGGTGCGGGGCCTGCGGGTCGCGCCGGCGCTTGTCGAAGGCCAGGACGCGGGTGCCCAGCTTGAAGGCCTCCTTGATGTCGTGGGTGACCATCATGATGGTCAGGCCATGCTCGCGCCAAAGGCCGGTGATCAGCTCGTGCATGTCCAGGCGCACGCCGGGATCCAGGGCGCCGAACGGCTCGTCCAGCAGCAGGATGCGCGGCTTCTTGACCAGGGCTTGGGCGATGGCCAGGCGCTGCTGCATGCCGCCCGACATCTGGGCTGGATAGACGTCGCCGCTGTCGCCCAGGCCGACGGCGGCCAGCATCCGGTCGGCCTGCTCGGCCGCCGCGCGGCGCCTGGCGCCCGACAGTCGTCCCAGCAACGGCGAGCCTTCGCAGTCGAGACCGAAGATCACGTTGTCGCGGGCGCTCAGGTGCGGGAACACCGAATATTTCTGGAATACCACGCCGCGGTCCGGTCCTGGCTCGGCGCGCAGCTTGCGGCCGTCCAGGTCGATCGCGCCCTTGGTCGGCGCCTCCTGGCCCAGGGCCAGGCGCAGGAAGGTGCTCTTGCCCGCCCCGGACGGGCCGACGATGGAGACGAAGCTGCCCTGCTTGATCGACAGGTCGACGTTCTCGAGCACGACCTTGTCGCCATACTCCACCCACACGTTGCGGAAGGTCAGGAGGTCCATCTCAGCGCCCTTTCGCCGGATGGGCCCAGGGATAGGCCCGGCGGCTGACGAGCTTCAGCGCCACGTCCATCGCCACGGCCAGGATCGAGATCCAGAGGACGTAGGGCAGGATGATGTCCATCGACATGTACCGGCGGACCAGGAAGATCCGGTAGCCCAGGCCGACATCGGCGGCGATCGCCTCGGCCGAGATCAGGTAGACCCAGGCCGGGCACAGCGACAGGCGCAGGCTGTCGATCAGCCGAGGCATGGCCTGGGGCAGCGCCACGCGCAGGGCCAACTGCCAGGTGCTGGAGCCCAAGGTCTGGGCCTTGACCAGTTGCTCCTCGGGGATTGCGGCCACGTGGGCGGCCAGGTCGCGGACCATCACCGGCGTGACGCCGATGACGATCAGGGCGATCTTGGCGGTTTCGCCCAGGCCGAAGGCGATGAACAGGATCGGCAGCACGGCGATCGGCGGCACCACCGCGATAGCCGCCACCAGGGGCCCGAACTTGGCCCTGAGCAGCGGCAGCAGGCCCAACCCCAGCCCCAGGACCAGGGTCGTTCCAGTCGCGATCACCAGGGCGACGCCGATGCGCTTCAGGCTGGCGACGGTGTCGACCACCAGCGGCGCGTCGCCAGTCAGCGGGTCGACCCTGGCCATCAGCTGCACGGCTTCGACCATGGCGGTCGGGGTCGGCAGCAGCTTGTCGCGGGGGTTCTCGGCGTGGCGGGCCTGCGAGGCCATCAGATAGACCAGCGCCACCGCCAACAGGGGCAGCAGGCCCAGCAGCGCGCTAAGCCCGCCTCTTGGTCTGACGTTCAGCAGGCGGCGCATGGGGGAGATCGGGTCCTTGTCCCTGAAGTTCCGGGTCGAAAACCTCGTCCTTCGACAAGCTCAGGATGAGATTTACTGCGGGGCTGCAAATGGTCCTCATCCTGAGCTTGTCGAAGGACGAGGACCACGCGCGGCCTAGGGTCGATACGGCCTACAGCTTGCCGTCGGCGGCCTGCTGCACATAGGTCGGGTCGAAGCGTAGCTTCACATTGGCCGGGTCGCCCAGGGTCTTGCCGCCCGGGAAGCTGATGCCGATGTCGTCCACCGATTTCGCGCTCTGGCCGAACAGGCCCATGCTGAAGCTGAACTTGCGGACACGGTCGTTGGCCGTGACCAGGCCCGGGCTAACCGTCGCCGCCAGGGCCGCCTTGGGGTCGGCATAGAGGTAGGTCGTCTTCAGCTGGCTCTCGAAGCTGGCCAGATCCGAGCCCGACAGCTTGGCCATCGCCTCGCGCGCCGCCTTGCCCTCGGGCGTCTGGGCGACGGTCAGGGCCAGGGTCTCGTACCAGATGCCGGTCAGGGCCTTGCCCAGGTTGGGATTGGCCTTCAGGGCGTCGGTGCTGACCATCAGGCCGTCGAGGATCTCGCCGGGGATCTTGGAGCTGTCGAACACCTCGGTCGCGCCCGGCGCCTTCTTCACTTCGGACAGCTGCGGGTTCCAGGTCACCAGCGCCTTGGTGTCTGCCGCGTTGTAGGCGGCGACGATGTCGGCGTCGGAGGTGTTGACCGTCTTGACGTCGGCCATCTTCAGGCCGGCGGTCTCCAGGGCGCGGGCCAGCAGGTAGTGCGAGACCGACAGCTCGACCAGGTTGACCGGCCGGCCCTTGATGTCGGCCAGGGTCGCGCCGTTCTTCAGGATCACCCCGTCATTGCCGTTGGAGTAGTCGCCGATCATCAGGACCGTGGTGTCCTTGCCCGCGGCGGCGGGCACGGTCAGGGCGTCCATGTTGGTGGCGGTGACGCCGTCCAGCTTGCCGGCCGAGAACTGGTTCAGGGACTCGACGTAGTCGTTGATCTGCACCAGCTGGATGTCGACGCCGTACTTGTCGGCCCACTTCTTCACGATCCCCGACTGCTGGGCGTAGGCCCAGGGCATCCAGCCGGCATAGATGGTCCAGCCGATCTTGTAGCTGGTCTTGGCCGCGGCGGCCGGCGCGGCGGGCGCCTTCTCGGCGGGCTTGGGTCCGCACGAGGCCAGGGCCAGGCAGGATGCGACCATGGCCGCCATGAAACGCTTGCGGGTGAACAGGACACTCATCAGCGGCTCCCTCCGAATTCGCTGAGACGAGCGTTCTGCATATTACGAGTTGCCGCAATCGTAATACTGACAATGGGCGGCCAGCCCGCCCAGCCAAGGTCGAACTGCCGAAAAACCAGGCCCTTCGCCCCGCAGGCGCCGCATCGCGCGCCGTTCAGGCGTCCCTCGGACCCAACGCCACGCCAAGGTTTGTCCCCGTCTGTTGCGCCCCGCAGCGTGGCGTCTCGAAGCGAGGTCGAGATCATGCTTTGGAAGCTGGCCGTCGGCCTCTGGCGCCTGGTCCGCGAGGGTTTCATGGCCCGCGGCGGCCGGTACTGGCTGACCTGAGCAGGCCAGACTCGAGACCCGTCCGTCAGCGCCGGGTGTCGGTGGCGATCCAGTTGGTTTCCCAGGTGGCGCCGCCATCGGCCGAAAAGGCCTGTTCGAAGCGCGCGGAGTTCGGCGTCACGTCCAGGATCAGGAAGCGGACAAGCACCGTGCGGTCGTTGACGGTATCGACGCCATAGAAGGTTCCCCGCCCCTTCTCGTCGAACCCGCCGCTGACCGGTGGCGTCAGGAGCCCGCTACGGACGCTCGCGAAGTTGAGCGTCCACTGCCGCGCCTTGGGATTGTAGAGCCGCAGCGACACGCCCTCGATCTGGCCGGAGGCGCCCTTGACCGAAAGCTCGACGAGGTTGGCGCGCCCGCCCAGGACCGCCCGGACCTCGCTGACGCCGCTATAGTCGACCCACCGCGTCGATCCGGTCAGCGGTTCGGGAAGATACCGAAGTTGGGTTGTCCAGCTTCCGATCTCCCAATCGAAGTCATGGCTTCCGTCGCGCGACTGCGGGATCGCCGCGGGCGCCGCCTGTCCGAAGCTTGGCGCGGGATGGGCCAGGAGAAAGACCGCCAGGCAGGACGCGGTCGCCGCTTGCGCGAGCCAGGTCTTCATAGGGCGATCCCTTCGTCGAAATCGTTCATGCCGACGACGAGGTCCGTGTACCGCATCAGGCCGCCTCCCCAGGGTTGTCGAAAGCTAGCGTCTGACGCAGACGCTGTCCAACCTCGGTCGTCGCCATAGGCGGACGAGGGCGTGGAGGCGGTGTTCTTGCCTAGGGTCGAATGCTTTCGGAGGGATCCGACGCGTCCCGCGCCTGGCTCTGGAAGCACTCGGTCAGGACATCCCCCAGCATGCGCACCTTGCGGGTCTGGAAATCGCTCGGCGGTCGAACAAGGTAGATGCCGGCCGGCGGCGAGGGGAAGGCCTCCAGCACCGTGACGAGGGCGCCCGAGGCGATCGCGTCCGTGATCAGGAAATCCGGCAGGGCCGCGACGCCCAGGCCCTCGAGCGCGGCGGCGGCCAGGGCGACGCCGTTGTCGGCCTTGAAACGTCCCTGGGGACGAATGGAAAGGATCTGTCCGCCGCTCACGAACCGCCACGCCTCCGTGCCCTGCATCAGGCATTCGTGGTCGGCCAGGGCGTCAGGCGTTTCGGGCGCGCCATGGCGGGCGATGTAGTCCGGACTGGCGACACAGCGTCCCCGCAGCGGGGCGATGCGGCGGGCAAGCAGGTTGGAGTCGGTCAGGTAGCCGACCCGAATCGCCGCGTCGAACCCCTCGCCGACCAGATCCACGAAGCGGTCGCTGTAGGATGTGTGCACATGAAGCTTGGGATGCCGGCTTGCGAGCTGGGCCAGCACCGGCGCGAAGTGCGTGGGTCCCAGGGTGAGCGGCGCGGCGATCCGCAAACGCCCCGCCAACTGGCCTTCCGGCGCGACCGCGTCCCTGGCCGCCTCGATCTCGGCGACGACGCGGGCGGCGTGCTGGCGAAAGGTCGCGCCGGCCTCCGTCAGCGCCGCGCCGCGCGTCGTCCGCGTGAGAAGCTCCGCGTCGAGGGCGGCCTCCAGCCGCTTCAGGCGGCGGCTGACGATCGACTTCGGAAGGCCCAGCCGCCTGGCCCCAGCCGTCACGCCGCCCGCGTCGGCCACTTCGACGAAGGTGACGAGATCTTCCAGGTCGAACATGGCTGGCGTTCCACTTTTCGCGACAGTGATACCTCGTTCGCGAGACTATCGTGTCATCCTGCGCAACGACAAGTTCTCTCCATCGGTCGGGGCAATCAGGCTCCGCACACAAGGAGAACTCTGATGAGCAAGCCCCAAGGACTCTTCAAGCACGAAGACGTCGCCCTCGTTCTGATCGACTATCAGCCTGAAATGTTCGCCAACATCCGTTCCGAGACCTCTTCGGATCTGATCGATTTGAACGTTCGCCTCCTGATCAAGGCGGCCAAGGCGTTCGACATTCCGGTGATCCTGTCGACGGTCGGCGTGAAGTACGGGGTCAACCATCCGACGCGCCAATCGATCGTCGACGAGCTGCCGGGCGTCACCGCCATCGACCGCACGTCCATGAACGCCTGGGAAGACGACGCCTTCCGGGCGGCCGTGGAAGCAACCGGTCGCAAGAAGCTGATCTTCGGCGCGCTCTACACGGAAATCTGCCTGGCCTTCCCCGTGCTCGAGGCGATGGCGGACGGCTACGACGCCACCTTCGTCGTGGACGCCGTGGGCGGGATGTCCCAGCTGGCGCATCGCACCGCCGTCGAACGGCTGACGAACGCGGGCGCGGCCCCAAATACGGCGATCGCTATCGTCACCGAGCTGTTCCGGGACTGGGAGTCGCCGGTCGCCGACAAGGCCCGGACCATTCTCAAGGACTATGCAGGCAACCTCGTCGCCTGGGCCGGACGCTAAGACCCGTCGAACCTCATTGAATGGAGATGAGCATGTCATTCGCAACAGCTTCCCAAACCCTGACGGCGACTCCGGCTCGCCCGCGTCCGATCCAGCATCGGACGCGGGGACAGGGGCACGGACCGATCACCCGGCTGATGAGCCCCGGCGACCTTGGCCAGACGCTCAAGCCGTTCGTCTTCCTCGACCTGTTCGAAGCCGATCCCCGGATGATGGCCGAAGGCATGGGCATCCATCCCCATTCGGGCATCGCCACCATCACGGTCCTCACTCAGGGCGACCTTCGTTTCGACGACCCGGACGCCGGGCAAGGGACGATCGGCTACGGCGGCGTCGAATGGATGCGGGCCGGCGGCGGGGTCTGGCATGGCAAGGAACTGTCGGCCGGCGCCTCCGCGCGGATCCAGGGCTTTCAGCTGTGGATCGCGCTTCCGCCCGAGACGGAGAACGCGCCGCCCGAGAGCCAATACATCCAGGCCGAAGGCATGGCCGCCGCCGGACCGGCCCATGTGATCCTTGGCCAGTACGAGGGCGTCAGCAGCCCTGTCCGGGCGCCGGATGGCGTCAACTACCTGCTCGTCAGGCTGGCGCCGGGCGAGACCTGGTCGTACACGCCGCCGGCCGGGCACCAGGCCGCCTGGCTGGCCATGGCCAGCGGCGGGCTGCAGGCGTCCCAGGCGCTGTCCGCCGGCGACATGGCCGTGTTCGCCCCTTCGCAGGACGCGATCACCCTCTCGGCGCTGGGGAACGACGACGCGGTCTTCGTCCTGGGCTCGGCCGCGCCCCATCCGCATGAGCTGCACATGGGCTACTACTCGGTCCACACCTCGGCCGAAGCCCTGATGCGTGGTGAAAGCCGGATCGACGAGCTGGGCCGCGCCTTGGCCGAGGCGGGCGATCGCCGAACCCCGTCGGGCTCAACCCCAGTCTTCCGCTGAACCCGCCTGCCCCGGCCGCCGGCGGTCGGCCTCGTCCCTGACAATCGATCAGGTGTACGGGGCCCGTCCGGCGGCCTGGGAATGATCTATCCAAGGGGGGAGCGCTGCGGAATGCGGCGGTCGAAATCCATCAATCCGGAGGAAATCCGCCGATTTCGGATTTCTGGTCTGACTAAGTCTTTGAAAAGGAATGGTGGACGCGACAGGGATTGAACCTGTGACCCCTACGATGTCAACGTAGTGCTCTCCCGCTGAGCTACGCGTCCGCCAAAGCGGCCTGGAAGCGCTTCGAAAAGCGTCCCGGGCGGGAAGGTGTGGGGGTATAGCGGCGGCTTGGCCGTCGCGCAACCCGCCTTTCGGGGGCCTTCGAAAAAATTAGGCGGCCATCATCTTCTCGACCTCGGAGACGAGGTCGCGCAGGTGCACCGGCTTGGACAGCACCTTGGCGCCGGCCGGCGCGCGGTCCTGGGCCGACAGGGCCACGGCGGCGAAGCCGGTGATGAACATGATCCGCAGGGAGGGGTCGCGAGCGGCGGCCTGGCGGGCCACCTCGATGCCGTCCATGCCGGGCATGACGATGTCGGTCAGCAGCAGGTCCCAGGGTGTGTCCAGATGCTGGACGGCCTCTTCGCCGTCGGCGCAGGCCGTAACCTCGAAGCCGGCGCGCTCGAGCGCCCGAGCCAGGAACCCGCGGAGGGAGTCGTCGTCTTCGGCGAGGAGGATGCGGGCCATGCGGTCAGTTTCCAGGCGACAGGCGGAATTGGAAAGTGAGAATCTAGTGAAAGACGGTAAATCGCGGATGAACCGGACCCGCGCTGTCCACAGCTAAAGTCCCGCGCTCGCCCGATCCTCATTATAACCTGGACCGTCAGCGTTTGACCCGGAACCGCCAGGCCGCGACAATAAGCCCATGACCGCATGGGAGCCGATCGCTTCGGAAACGCCGGCGACGGCGGAGCACGGCTTCTCGCCGGCCTTCGAGGTGGCGCGCGCCCAGGCGGAAGGCGAACCGCCGCCGACGCCGCTGGTGTTCGCCTCGCCCCATTCCGGACGCCTCTATCCGCCCGACATGATGGCCGCCGCCCGGCTGACCGCCCAGGACCTGCGCGGCTCGGAGGACGCGTTCGTCGACGACCTGATCGGCGGCGCGCCCGCCCTGGGCGTCAGCGTGATCCGCGCCCGGTTGGCCCGGGCCTATATCGACCTCAACCGCGACGCCTGGGAGCTGGACCCGGCGATGTTCGAGGACGCCCTGCCCGACTTCGCCCAGGGCCGCACGGCGCGGGTGGCGGCGGGGCTGGGCGCCATCGCCCGGGTGGCCGGCGAGGGCCGGCCGATCTACGCCCGCAAGCTGACCTTCGCCGAGGCCAAGGTCCGAATCGACAGCGCGCACCGGCCCTATCACGACGCCCTGGACCGCCTGCTGGCCCAGGCCCGCAACGCCCATGGCCTGGCCATCCTGGTCGACTGGCACTCGATGCCGGCCGCCGCGGCCCGCGGCCATCGGGCCCGTGGCGGCGGTCCGTGCGACATCGTCCTGGGCGACCGCTTCGGCGCGGCCTGCGGCCCCAAGCTGACCGCGCTGATGGAAAAGACCCTGGAGGGGCTGGGCTATCGCGTGGCCCGCAACGCCCCCTACGCCGGCGGCTACACCACAGAGCACTATGGCCGCCCGGCGCGGCGGACCCATGCCATCCAGGTCGAGATCAACCGGGCGCTCTACATGAACGAGACGACCCGCGAGCCGACCGAGGGCCTGGCGCGGCTGAAGGCGGACGTCGAATCGACGACGGCGCGACTGGTCGAGACGGATTGGGCCGAACTGCTCTAGCCCCCACCCGCTCGCCGCGCCACGGATCAGCCTTCTTCGCCCGCGAAACAGGGGTCCTCGGAACAAGTCCGGGGATAATGGACGCTTGTGGAAGGGTCGCCGGAAATCATGCCCCGCGCGCGGGCCAAAAAAAAGCCCGGCTCGAAAGCCGGGCAGTTCATTAGGGAGGAAACGCCCAGGAAGGGCAGAGGCGGCAGCGCCGCCTCACAGGTCGTTTATAGGGTGCACTGCGAAATGCATCAAGCAAAATCGACAGACACCGCTGTCTTTTTTTTGCGCTCACCGACTGAAACCCTTTGTAACACAAGGGCCAGAGAACGCCGCTCTCCAAGCTTGGCCGATTTATCGATCAATGCTGCAGTGCACAATTAGTTGCCGAAGAAACGACATCCATCCGCAACTTTCGCAAACCCCATAAAATTAAGGGGTTTGGAGCTGACACCGGTTTCCGGGCCGATCTGTCGCTTAAGGGTGGGGTGGATAAACGTCGCGCAGTCGCGTAAAAGCCGCGCGCCTGACGCGCGCAGCGTCAAACCTCATCTGTTCCTCCCGAAAGTTCGCCTTCTCCATGTCCATGCGAAACATCGCCATCATCGCGCACGTCGATCATGGCAAGACCACCCTCGTCGATCAGCTGCTGGCCCAGTCGGGCGTGTTCCGCGCCAACGAGGCGACCACCGAGCGCGCCATGGACTCCAACGACCAGGAGCGCGAGCGCGGGATCACCATCCTGGCCAAGTGCACCAGCGTGCTGTGGCACGGTGAGGCGGGCGAAACCCGCATCAACATCATCGACACCCCCGGCCACGCCGATTTCGGCGGCGAGGTCGAACGCATCCTGGGCATGGTGGACGGCTGTGTCCTGCTGGTCGACGCCGAGGAAGGCGTCATGCCGCAAACCAAGTTCGTGCTGACCAAGGCGCTGAAGATGGGCCTCAAGCCGATCCTCTGCATCAACAAGGTCGACCGCGCCCACGCCGACCCGGACAAGGTCCACAACGCCGCCTTCGACCTGTTCGCCGCCATCGGCGCCACGGACGAGCAGCTGGACTTCCCGCACATCTACGCCTCGGGCCGCGCCGGTTGGGCGACGTTGGACATGAACGTGCCCAACGACAATCTGGCCCCACTGTTCGACCTGATCGTCCGCCACGTGCCGGAACCCAAGCAGATCGCCAAGAAGGACGAGCCGTTCCAGATCCTGAACGTGCTGATCGAAAGCGATCCGTTCCTGGGCCGCCTGCTGACCGGCCGCATCGAGAGCGGCAAGGCCGTTCCCGGCATGGCCATCCACGCCCTGGACCGCGACGGCAAGGAAATCGAGCGCGGCCGCATCACCAAGGTGCTGGCCTTCCGCGGCCTGAAGCGTTCGCCGGTCGACGAAGGCGCCGAGGCCGGTGACATCGTCGCCATCGCCGGCATGTCCAAGGCCACCGTGGCCGACACCCTGTGCGCCCTGGACGTGACCGAGGCCCTGCCGGCCCAGCCGATCGATCCGCCGACCATCTCGATGACCGTCTCGGTCAACGACAGCCCGCTGGCCGGCAAGGAAGGCGACAAGGTCCAGAGCCGCGTGATCCGCGACCGCCTGCTGAAGGAAGCCGAATCGAACGTGGCCATCAAGGTCACCGAGACCAGCGAGGGCGACGCCTATGAAGTGTCGGGCCGCGGCGAACTGCAGCTGGGCGTGCTGATCGAGAACATGCGCCGCGAAGGCTTCGAGGTGTCGATCAGCCGTCCGCGCGTGGTGTTCCAGACCGACCCGGAAACCGGCAAGCGCCTGGAGCCGATGGAAGACGTCATGATCGACGTCGACGACGAATATTCGGGCATCGTCATCGAGAAGCTGTCGCTCCGGAAGGCCGAGCTGAAGGACATGGGCCCGTCGGGCGCGGGCAAGACCCGTCTCCAGCTGGTCGCCCCCTCGCGCTCGCTGATCGGCTATCAGGGCGAGTTCCTGACCGACACCCGCGGTTCGGGCGTGCTGAACCGCGTGTTCAGCCACTACGAGCCCTACAAGGGCGCGATCGACCAGCAGCGCAAGGGCGTGCTGATCAGCAACTCCGACGGTGAAACCGCGGCCTACGCGCTGTGGAACCTGGAAGAGCGCGGCACCATGTTCGTCGGCGCCAACGAGAAGTGCTATCTGGGCATGATCATCGGCGAGAACGCCCGTCAGGACGACCTCGACGTCAATCCGATGAAGGCCAAGCAGCTGACCAACGTCCGCGCCTCGGGCAAGGACGAGTCGATCCGCCTGACCCCGCCGCGTCGCATGACCCTCGAACAGGCCATCGCCTATATCGAGGAAGACGAGCTGGTCGAGGTGACTCCGAAGAGCATCCGCCTGCGCAAGCAGATCCTGAACCCGTCGTTCCGCAAGCGTCGCGTCAAGGAAGAATAGTCGGCTCGGAGCCATCCGCGGTCGGACGATCAAGGGCCCGCCATCCTTCCCGGATGGCGGGCTTTTTCATGCCTTTCCCCGCACCTGGGATTAACCGGCGTTTCAGGAACCAGCGGTATCTTGCGCGCGGGGGATGCCGAGCGTCCTGGGACTGCAGGATCGCGCCGTGCGCCAGACTTCCGCCTTTTCGAGGATCTCGTCGCGAGCCGCCGCGCTGCTGTCGCGCCACCTGCCCGCCGCGCCCGAGGCCATCGCCGGCCGCGTCCGTTTCGAGCAACTGGCCAGCATCCAGCGCCTGACGCCGGTGATGATGGCCGCCAATATCGTCAACGCCCAGCTGGTGTTCCTGGCCGGCCTGGGCGGTCCGCACCGGTTCACCCTGCTGGTCTGGGCCGGCGTGGTGACCGCCTACGCCGTGCTGGGCCTGTACGGCTGGCTGTCGGCTCGCCGTCGCAAGAGCGCCAAGAACACCGTCTCGGCCCGCGGCGCGCGGCGCGTGGCGATGCAGACCGGCCTGCTGGGCGCCCTCTGGGGCGTGCTGCCCTACCTGGCCCTGCGCGACGCCAGCACCCAGATGAGCATGCTGATCGTCGCCCTGACGGCCGGCATGATCGGCACCGGCAGCTTCGCCCTGCTGACCCTGCCGATGGCCGCCCTGGCCTACACCACGCCGCTGGTCGTCGGCTCGCTGCTGGTGCTGCTGACCAGCCACGACCCCATCCTGCTGGCCTTGGCCGGGCTCCTGATCTTCTGCTACCTGGTCGTGGGCCTGTCGTGCCTGTCGCACGCCAAGGTGTTCGTCGACCGCCTGGTGGCCGGCGACGAGCTGGAGCGCCAGAAGCAGGTCGTCAGCCTGCTGCTCAGCGACTTCGAGGAAGGCTCCAGCGACTGGCTGTGGGAAGTCGACGCGAACGGCGCCCTGACCTATGTCTCCGAGCGCATGGCCGAGGCGGCGGGGGTTTCGCGCGAAGACCTGCTCGGCCGGGTGGTCGGCGGGCTGGACGCCAGGATGGCCGAGGCGCCCGAAGGCCTGGCCGCCACCCTCCCGGGCCTGCTGGCCGACCAGAAGGCCTTCCGCGACGTGGTGGTTTCGGTGACGGTCGCCGGCGAGGTCCACTGGTGGGCGCTGACCGCCAAGCCGATCCACGACCTGGACGGGGTCTTCGCCGGCTTCCGCGGCGTCGGCGCCGACATCACCCAGGCCCGCAGGGATCAGGAACGCATCACCCGCCTGGCCCACTACGACGTGCTGACCGGCCTGCCCAACCGCCTGTCGTTCCTGCAGGCCCTGGGCGGCGCCTGGGACGCCAAGGGCCGGACGGACGGCTGCGCGGTCCTGTGCCTGGACCTGGACCACTTCAAGGGCGTCAACGACAGCCTGGGCCATCCGATCGGCGACGCCCTGCTGGTCGAGGCGGCCCGCCGCCTGCGCGCCTGCGTCGGCGAGGCCGGAATCGTCACCCGCCTGGGCGGCGACGAGTTCGCCGTGGTCGTCCAAGGCGACCTGGAAGCGTCCGCCCTGGGCGCCCTGGCTCAGGCCATCGTCGACGCCCTGTCCCTGCCCTACGCCCTGAACGACCACCACGTGTCGATCGGGGCCAGCGTCGGCATCGCCGTCGCCCCCGCCGACGCCGCCGACGCCGACGCCGACACCCTGCTGAAGAACGCCGACCTGGCCCTCTACCGCGCCAAGGGCGACGGGCGCGGCGCCTACCGGTTCTTCGAGGCGACCATGGACGTCTGGGCCCAGGAGCGCCGGGCCCTGGAGATCGACCTGCGCTCGGCCCTGAAGAACGACGAGCTGAAGCTGTTCTTCCAGCCGCTGATCGGCGCCAAGGGCCACGAGATCACCGGCTTCGAGGCCCTGCTGCGCTGGCAACATCCGCGCCGCGGTGTGGTCGGGCCCGACGACTTCATCGAATGCGCCGAGCAATGGGGCCTGATCTGCAAGATCGGCGAGTGGGTGCTGCACGAGGCCTGCCGCCAGGCCGCCGCCTGGCCCGCGCCGCTGAAGGTGGCGGTGAACCTGTCGCCCAACCAGTTCGCCGCTGGCGACCTGGTCGACCAGGTCCGGGCGGCCCTGCGCGAGTCGGGCCTGGCGCCCTCTCGGCTGGAGCTGGAGATCACCGAGGGCCTGCTGCTGCGCGACACCGCCGGCACCCTGGACCAGCTACGGGCCCTGAAGGACCTGGGGGTGCGCATCGCCATGGACGACTTCGGCACCGGCTATTCCAGCCTGGCCTATCTGTGGCGGTTCCCGTTCGACAAGATCAAGATCGACCGCACCTTCGTGGCCGAGATGTCGGGCAACCCGGCCATCGCCGACATCCTGCGCACCATCACCCTGCTGGGCCGCACGCTGAACCTGGAAGTCACCGCCGAAGGCGTGGAGACCGCCGAGCAGGCCTCGATCCTCGAGGACATGCGCTGCGACCACTTCCAAGGCTATCTGTTCGGCCGGCCCATGCCGATCGCCGACATTCCCGGCTACCTGCTGGAGAACACCGCCCAACGGCTGCGACGCGGGCCGGCGGACGGGGCGGTGGAAGGCTCCGCGGCGACGGGCTGAGGCCAGGCATACACAAGCGATTGTCATCCCGGACAAGCGCGCAGCGCGCCGATCCGGGACCGAGGCGTGAACTCAGAGCTTCCGGCGGTCCCGGGTCTTCGCTTCGCTACGCCCGGGATGACAGACTAAAAGGGCTTCTTCAAACCCGGTTGCGGCCCTTGAACAGGCCGAGAAGGAACAGCAGCACGATCGCGCCGATCGTCGAGATGATCAGGCTGCCGATCCAGCCCATGAAGTGGATGCCTAGCATGCTGGCCAGGAACGCGCCGATCAGCGCGCCGACCAGGCCGACGATCAGGTTGGTGATCAGGCCGTGGTTGCGGCCCATGATCTGTTCGGCGATCCAGCCGGCGAAGATGCCGATGATGATCGCGCCGATGAAGCCCACACCGTTCATGTCGTTGTTTCCTGACAGCCAAGGTTGTTGTGGAAAATGCACCAGAACGCGGTTGGTTGCCAGCTAGCGCGCGGTGTCGACCCGGGCCACCACGCTCATGCCCGGGCGCAGGCGGGCGACGCCGTCCTGGTTTGGATCCAGCGCGATGCGGGTCGGCAGGCGCTGGACCACCTTGGTGAAGTTGCCCGTGGCGTTGTCGGGCTTGATCACCGCGAACTCCGAGCCGGTGGCCGGTCCCAGCCGCTCGACATGGCCGCGCAGCTTCAGCCCGCCCAGGGCGTCGACCTGGACCACCGCCGGCTGGCCAACGCGGATCCGGGCGGTCTGGGTCTCCTTGAAGTTGGCCGTCACCCAGGTCTGGCGCGGCACGATGCCCATCAGCTGGGTCCCGACGGCGACGTATTGGCCCAGCTTTACCCCAACCTCGCCCACCACCCCGTCCTCCGGCGCGCGGATGGTGGTGTTGGCCAGGTCGATGCGGGCCAGCTCGACAGCGGCTCGGGCGTTGGCCAGGGTCGCCTCCAGCCCCTCGCGGTTGACCTTGGTCGTGGCCAGGGCCTGACGGGCGATGTCGATATTGGCATGGGCCTGGGCGACGCCGGCCGTGGCCTGGCGCTGGGCCACCTGCAGCACGTCGCGCTGGCTCGGGGCCAGCCAGCCCTGGGCCAGCAGCGGCTCGGCCCGCCGCAGGTCGACCTGGGTCTTGGCCAGGGCCGCCTGGCTGCTGCTGGCCTGGGCCTGCGCCAAGCGGATCTGGGCGGCGTTGCTGGTCTGGGCCTGGAGGTTGGCGTCGAGCGCCGCCTGGGCCGATTGCACGCTGGCCTGCGCCTGGGCCAGCCTCTGGCGATAGATGCGGTCGTCGATCTGGACCAGCGCCTGGCCGGCTTTCACGGCCTGGAAGTCCTTGACCGCCACCGCCGTCACATAGCCGTCGACCTTGGGGGCCAGCAGGGTGACGTAGCCGCGGACATAGGCGTTCTCGGTGCTCTGCACCGTGCCGGTGAACGGCGGCAGCTTCCAGGCGTACAGCACCAGCAACACCCCGCCGATCCCGGCGACGATCACCGGAATGGCGGCGCGCGACCACAGGCGCTTTGGCGGCGCCGGAGGGGCTTGAGGCGGCGGCGGGGCTTGGGGATCGGACATCAGGCGGCCTCCACGGGCGTCAGGCGGACCGCGCGCCGCTGGCGCAGGTCGGTCCGGACGCGCAGGAACAACAGGTAGGCGAAGACCAGCAGCGCCATCACGGCCACAGTGGCGAACACGTCGTCATAGGCCAGCACCGTGGCCTCGCGCGTTGCCTGCTGGGCCAGCAGGGCCGCGCCCTCGCCGCCGCGCAAGGCCGGATCGGTGAGCACCCCGGCGTACGAACCCGACAGTTGCCTGACGCGCAGGGCCACCTGCGGATCGGTCAGGCTCAGCCGGCTGACGATGGCGTCGGAATGCACCCGCTCGCGGATGGTCATCAGCGTGCCGAGAAAGGCCGAGCCGCCCAGGGCCCCGATCACCTGGCCGGTCGAGAACAGCACGATGAAGCTGACGATATATTCCTGGCCCATCCGGATGGCGCGCGGGAATCCGGCCAGCAGGGCGGCGGGCAGGAACAGCGCCCCGGCGAAGGCGATCATCCCCTGGCTCAGATACATCTGCTCGGGCCGGGTCAGGCTGGTCGACCGGCTGTCCAGCCAGGCGGCGGCGGCGACCATCAGCAGGGCGATCAGGGCCGGGGTGCTGACGTGTTCGGGATTGATCGTGAAGGCGACGATGACCATGCCGGCCAAAGTGGCGAAGAACATCACCCACGACAGCCCCACAAGCTGGTCGTTGTTCATCCCCAGGGTCTGCAGCAGGCCGAACGCGCCCACGCCCTGCTCGGACAGCACGATGCGGAACAGCAGGATGATGACCAGCAGGCGCAGCAGGTCGGCGCTGGTCAGCCAGCGCAGGTGTATCAGCGGCTTTTTGCGATGCAGCTCGACCAGGGCCGCGGCGACCAGCAGCACGATGGCGGCGGCCAGGCACCACCCGATCCAGGCCGTGTCGAACCACCACGCATAGCGCCCCTGCCCCAGCACCACGCACAGCAGGGCGATGCCCGGCGCGAACAGGGCGAAGGTTAGAAAATCGCGCCACTCGAACATCTGCACGCGCGGGATCGGCGGCAGGCGCAGCAGGTTGACGGCCGACAGGCAGACGATGCTGAGCCCGATCTCGGCCAGGTACAGTCCGTGCCACTGGCCGGTGTCGAGCAGGTCCGAGGACACCAGCCGTGACAGAGGCAGGGCCAGCTGGGCCCAGCCTATGCCCAGGGCGAGGCCGACGATGCGTCGTTCGGGCGGCGCGGCCTCGACCATGTAGAGCAGGGTCAGGGTCGAGAGGGCCGAGGCCGCCATGCCGGCGGCGGCCCGCACGGCGACGGCCGAGCGCAGGTCGTTGCTCAGCAGGTGGGCCAGGCCGATCACGATGAACAACCCCAGCCCGATGTCGGCGAACAGCCGCAGCCCGTACTGGAAGCGGAACTTCACCGCCAGCAGGCCGATCGTGGCGTTGGCGGCGGTGTAGGCGATCGACAGCCAGGCCGACTCGTTGGTGTAGGCGCCAAGCGAGCCCTGGATCCAGGGCAGGTTGTTGTTGATCAGGTTGGCGCCCAGCCCCTGGGTCAGGCCCAGCAGCATCGACACCGCGCCGTAGGCCAGCCCGTGCGACCACGTCCAGGGCGGCGAAGGCGGCGGAGCGGGGACGGCGCTGTCGGTCACTTCAGAGGAAGCTCCGCCTTCAGAAATCGTTCCGCGTCGACGATCGGCATGACCCGAAGCTATCACCACGCGACCTATGCTAGGCAAGGCCTGGAGGAGTCCCCGCGCCATGGTTCACCCGGTCTATGCCGACCTGCCCACCACGATCTTCGAGGAGATGAGCGGCCTGGCGCGCCAGGCCGGGGCGATCAACCTGGGCCAGGGCTTTCCCGACGACGCCGGACCGATGGCCCTGCGTCGCAAGGCCGGCGAGGCGCTGATCACCGGCACGAACCAGTATCCGCCGATGCGCGGCCTGCCCGCCCTGCGCCAGGCCGCGGCGGCGCACTATGCGCGCACCCAGGGCCTGGACCTGGACTGGGAAAGCGAGATTGTCGTCACCTCCGGCGCCACCGAGGCCCTGGCGGCGGCCTTCCTCAGCCTGATCTCGCCGGGCGACGAGGTGGTGCTGTTCCAGCCGCTGTACGACGCCTACCTGCCGATGGTGAAGCGAGCCGGCGGCGTGCCGAAGCTGGTGCGCCTGGCGCCGCCGCACTGGCGGTTCGACCGCGCCATGCTGGAGGCGGCGTTCAGCGACCGGACGCGGATGGTGGTGCTGAACACCCCGCTCAATCCGGCCGGCGTCGTCACGCCCGACGAGGACCTGGCCCTGCTCGCGCAGTTCTGCGTCAAGCACGACGCGATCGCCGTCTGCGACGAGGTCTGGGAGGCCGTGGTGTTCGACGGCCGGAAGCATCGGCCGCTGATCGGCTATCCCGGCATGCGCGAGCGCACGGTCAAGATCGGCTCGGCGGGGAAGATGTTCGGCATGACGGGGTGGAAGGTCGGCTTCCTTTGCGCCGCCCCCGCCCTGACCAAGGCCCTGGCCGGCGCCCACCAGTTCCTGACCTTCACCACCCCGCCCAACCTGCAGGAGGCGGTGGCCTACGGACTGGAGCAGCCCGGCGACTGGTTCGAGGCCATGCCCGCGGGCCTGCAGCGCTCCCGCGACCGGCTGGCGGCGGGTCTGCGCCAGGCCGGCTTCGTGGTGCTCGACAGCGGCGGCACCTATTTCCTCAATGTCGACCTGGCGGCCTCGGGCGTCGACGAGGACGACCGGACCTTCGCCCTGCGCGCCGTGCGCGACCACGGCGTGGCCAGCATCCCGGTCTCGGCGTTCTACGCCGAAGACCCGGTGCGCCACATCCTGCGCCTGTGCTTCGCCAAGGCGGACGAGACGCTGGACGAGGCGGTGGCGCGGCTGGCCCGGGCGCGGGGGTAGGCGCGGGGAATCGGTCGTCCATAGACCTCCTCCCCCTGTGGGGGAGGTGATCGCGTAGCGATCGGTGGGGGGAGGTGTTGGATCGCCGATCCAGGATCTGGCGACCTGCCGATCACTCCCCCCTCCGTCGCCCTCCGGGCGACACCTCCCCCACAGGGGGAGGATCTTTCAGGCCGCCAGCGCCTCCGCCGTCGGGCCAAACACTTCGTAGTGGATCCGGTCGGCCGGCACGCCCGCGGCGGCCAGGCCCTGGACGAAGACCTTCAGGAACGGCGTCGGGCCGCACAGGTAGAAGTCGGCCTGGGCGAACGGCGTGTTGGCTTTCAGCCAGTCGATCGAGACGAACCCGTCGATATCGTGGGTCCGGCCGGCTTGGTCGCCCGCCAGCGGCGCGCTGTAGAAGGTGGTGACGCTCACCCCGCCATGGTCCTTGGCCAGGGTCCGGACATGGCCGTCCAGCGCGTGGACATCGCTGTTGAGCGCGCCGTGCACGAAGTGGGCCTCCAGTTCCGGGTGGGCCTGGGCGATGTGCTCGAGCATGCTGACCATCGGCGTCAGGCCGACGCCGCCGCTGAGCAGCACGACGGGCCGGGCGGGCTGGTCGGCCAGGAAGAAGTCGCCGGCCGGCGGGGTGGCTTGCAGCATGTCGCCGACCTGGATCTGGTCGTGCAGGAACCGCGAGGCCGCGCCCAGGTCCTCGCGCTTGACCGAGATGCGGTAGCTCTGGCCGTTCGGACCGGCCGAGATGGTGTAGTTGCGCTTTTCACCAGGCTGGCCGGGCAGGTCGAGGCGGAAGGTCAGGTACTGGCCTGGCTTGTGCGGGATCACCGGCCCGCCGTCCCGGGGACGCAGCACGAACGAGGTGATCACCGCGCTCTCGCGGATCTTCTCGGCGACCACGAAGTCGCGCCAGCCGGTCCAGCCGCCGTCGACGGCTTCGATCTCGGCGCGGACCGCCGCCTCGCGGCCGATCAGGATGTCGGCGAGGAACCAGTAGGCCTCGCCCCAGGCGGCCAGGATCTCGTCGGTCGCCGCCTCGCCCAGCACCTCCTTGATCGCGCCCAGCAGGGCGTTGGCCACGAACGGATAATGCTCGGCCAGGATGTGGTAGCCGACATGCTTCTGGGCGATGCGCTCGACCACCGGCAGCACGGCGCCCAGGTTGTCGATGTTCTGGGCGTAGGCCAGCACCGCGCCGGCCAGGGCCTTGGGCTGGGCGCCGGTGCTCTGGTTGGCGTGGTTGAACAAGGCCTTGATGTGGGCGTCCTGGAACAGCCGGGCGTACATCGCCAGGGTGATCTTCTCGCCGTGTTCGGCCAGGGCCGGAACCGTGGCCTTGACGCGCGCGATCGTTTCCGCGCTGAGCACAGTCGCCATTGTCTCTCTCCTTGTTTGGGTTTGTCGGTCTGGTTCGGAGGGCGCTAGGACGTCGTCGGTCGAGGGGTCGCCACTTCGGGCAGGTGGAAGTGGAGGGCCGCGTCCAGGCTCTGGGCAATCCGCGCGGCCTTGGCTTGCATGACCGCGGCGACCGGCGGCGACATCATCTCGGCGGTCGTCTCGGTCCAGAGCGCCAGCCAGCGGCCGAACATCTCGGACGGGATGCGGGCGGCGTGCCTGAGATGGACGGCCATCGGATCGCCCTTGTAGCGGCCGCTGGTCAGCATCACCGACGACCAGAAGTCGGCCAACGTGCCCAGATGGTGGTCCCAGTCCCCGACCGCCTCGTTAAACACCGGGCCGAGCTCGGCGTCGGCCCGCACCCGGGCGTAGAAGCGTTCCAGCAGGGCCGGCAAGGCGGCTTCGATCTCGGCGGTTTGGCTCGGGTCCATGGCGAAGGCCTAATTGATGCGTTGAAAATGCATCTATAAGCCGCCACCAAAACATGCAATCAGAATGCTGGTTTTACGTAGTCACCCTTAAGACCGGCCCGGAAGATCGATGCGCCTGACGCGCTACACCGACTATGCGATGCGCGTGCTGCTGCACCTAGCGGCGCGCGGCGACGACGGCCTGGCCTCGATCGGCGAGATCGCGATCCTGTACGGGATCTCGCAGAACCACCTGATGAAGGTGGTGCAGGACCTGGGCAAGGCCGGCTTCGTGCGCACCGTGCGCGGCCGGGGCGGCGGCGTCGCCCTGGCCCGCCCCGCCGACCAGATCGTCGTCGGCCAGGTGGTGCGCCAGACCGAGGAGGGTTTCCAGTTGGTCGATTGCGCCGGCTGCGTGATCGCCCCGGCCTGCACCCTGCCCCGCGCACTGAACGAGGCGACGGCGGCGTTCATCGCGGTGCTCGACAAATACACGCTGGAGGACCTGCTGGACCGGCGCCACCAGATGCGGGCGCTGTTCGGGATCACGGAAAAGGCGGAGCTGCCGGCTTAGAGCGCCTGGACGCTCTCGCCCGCCGCCGGCGCCGGGCCCCGTTTGTCCAACACCTGGACCAGCACCGACAGCAGGTCGCGCAGGTCGATCGGCTTGGCGATGTGGGCGTCCATGCCCGCTTCAAGGCAGGTGTCGATCTGGGTGCGCATGACGTCGGCGGTCAGGGCGATCACCGGCAGGTTGGCCCAGCGCGGATCGCGGCGCAGGCGGCGCGTGGCCTCCAGCCCGTCCATCACCGGCATGTTGACGTCCATCAGCACCAGGTCGAAGGGCTCGGCCTCCAGCGCGTCCAGGGCCTCGCGGCCGTTCTCGACCTCGACCAGGTCGCAGTCGAACGGGGCCAGGAACAGCTTGATGACCCTGCGATTGACCGGGTGGTCGTCGACGACCAGCACGCGGCGGCCCTGCAGGGGCGAGAGCGTCGGCTCGTCCTCGTTGGCGGAGCCGAAGGCCGGGGTCGCGCCGTCGGTCGCCGAGGCGGCTGCGACATCGACCTGGAAGCCGAGGGTGAAGGTCGAGCCCCGGCCCTCACGGCTGTCGACCAGGATCTCGCCGTCCATCAGCTCGGCCAGGCGACGGGTGATGTTCAGGCCCAGGCCGGTGCCGCCGAAGGTGCGGGTGGTCGAGGCGTCGGCCTGGGTGAAGGCGCCGAACAGCTTGGACAGGGTGGCCTGGCTCATGCCGATGCCGGTGTCCCGCACCGTCAGGCTCACCGCCGTGCGTCCGGTCTGCGGGTCGGGCCGCCAGGCCAGGGTCACGTCGACCCGGCCGACCACTGTGAACTTCAGGGCGTTGGACAGCAGGTTGGCCAGGCACTGGCGCACGCGCACGGCGTCGAACAGCAGCATCGGCGGCGGCTCGCCGGCCACGGTGAAGGTCAGCTCGACCCCCTTCTCCCGGGCCGTGGGCTGATAGCCGCCCACCAGGCGAGCGCAGACACCGACCAGGTCGCCGGCGGTCGGGGCGATCTCCAGCTTGCCGGCCTCGATCTTCGACAGGTCCAGGATGTCGTTGAGCAGCACCAGCAGGGTGTCGCCGCTGTCGATCATCAGCTCGACCTGCTCGCGCTGGCGGGTATCGAGGCGCTCCGTGCGCAGGGCCTGGGCCATGCCCAGCATGCCGTTCAGCGGCGTGCGCAGCTCGTGACTCATCACGGCCAGGAAGGCGGACTTGGCCTCGTTGGCCGCCTCGGCGCGGCCGCGGGCCTCCTTCAGCCGCTCCGAGGCCCGGCGCAGATAGACCCCCCAGGCCACCCCGCCCAGCACCAGCACGCCCAGCAGCATGGCGATGACGATCGAGGCGTGGGCCAGGCGACGGTTCAGCTCGACCTCGGCGGTCAGACGCTTGCTTTCGTCGCGCTTGGACTTCAGCTCGGTCTCCAGCGCCGAGGCCATCTGGGCGCCGTTGCGCGACAGGGCCGCCTGGGTCTTCTCGTGGTCCTGCCGGCGCCACTGGTCGAGCATGCGGAAGGCGTCCTCGCCGCGATGCTCGGCCAGGGCGATATAGGCGCTGAGCAGCAGTTCGGCCTGGGGGTCGCGCTCCAGCCTGTCGACCGGCACGGCGCGCAGCGCTTCCAGGTCGGCCCGGGCGGCGGCGGCGTCGCCCAGCTCGGCGCGGGCCTGGGCGCGCAGGCGCAGGCTGAGGCCGGTCAGGCGGTTGGTCGGATGGGCGATCTCGAAGTCGCCGTCCGCCAGGCAGCGCAACACCCGGTCGGGGGCGTGCCGGTCGCTGGCGATGCGGGCGCACAGATAGCGGTCCCAGGTCTTCAGGTCAGGGTCGCCGGCCGCCTGGGTCATGTTGTGGTGCACGCTGGCGAAGTGCTCGGCGGCGTCCAGTTCGCCCACCTCGGCGGCGGTGTAGGCGATGTCGTAGATGCGCTCGACCTTGCGCATGTAGAAGGCGTTGCCCTCGTCCAGGCGGGCGGCCTGGCTCATGTGATCCAGCGCGCCTTCCTTATCGCCGATGTAGGACAGGGTGTAGGAGTGGACCTGATGGAGCTCGGCCAGCAATGGCCGGGCGATGGCGCCGCGGCGCTCCAGCTGGCCCGTGGCCTCGGCGGCCAGGCGCGAGGCGTCCGCCCACTGGCCCGAGCGGCCCAGGCTGCGGATGCGCTCGACCGCCGCCATCATCCGGATATCGGGGCCCGACCGGTCGAGGAACCGGCTCCAGTCGGCGTCGGTGAAGGTGCGAAAGCCGCCGGACTCGTGGCGGTAGGCCATCTGCAGCAGGTCCACCAGGGTCGCCAGCTCAGCGTCGTGATCTTCCTCGGCCAGGCGGCGCACGCGGCGGGACCAGTCGTCGAACTGCGGCTGGACCTGGTTGCTCTTGTAGGCATAGAGCACCGACCACAGGCCGTAGAGGCGCTTGTCGCCGTGCTGCTTCAGCGCCCGCCGCCCGACCCGCTCGATGTCGTCGTTCTCGCGCGCCGGCGGCTGGATCTCGTCGCGCCGGATCTCGCGATAGAGGGCATCCAGCTTGGCCGACTGCGGCGAGCGCGCGAAGGCTGCGCCGCCGGGACCGGCCAACAGGGTCGCGATCGCCGCGAGGAACAGGACGTAGCGCCGCAAGCCGTGGTTTCCCGGTGAACATCGGTACGGTACGGGAAAGGGCCTGTATTCAAAGTTAAGATCGGCGTGACGCGACGTTCCGTCGCGAAAGAGCAGCGTTGGGGAAAATCATCCTACTTTTCAGGTCGTCCCGCCGACTTTTCACCGCCGCCTAGATGGTGGCGCCGCCGTCCACCACCAGGGCTTGTCCGGTCATGAAGCTGCCCGCCCGCGAGGCCAGGTAGACCGCCGCCCCGGCCAGTTCGTCGGGCTCGCCGATCCGGCGCAGCGGCACCCCCCGGGTCGAGCGCTCCAGGGTCTCGGGATCGTCCCACAGCGCCTTGGCGAAGTCGGTCTTGATCAGGCCCGGCGCGATGCAGTTGACCCGCACGTTGTCGGGGCCGAACTCGTGGGCCAGGTTGCGGGCCAGCTGGAAGTCGGCGGCCTTGGAGATGTTGTAGGCTCCGATCACGGCGTTGCCGCGCAGGCCGCCGATCGAGCTGACGATGATGATCGAGCCGTCCTTCCGCGCGCGCATCTCCGGCGCGACCATGCCGATCAGCCAGTGATTGCTGATGATGTTGTTGTCCAGGATCTTGCGGAACTGGTCGTCGGCGATGCCGGCCAGCGGGCCGTAATAGGGGTTGGACGCGGCGTTGCAGACGCAGATGTCGACCTTGCCGAACGCCTTGCGCGTCTCGTCGACCAGGCGCTGCAGGTCCTCCTTGGAGGCGATGTTGGCCGGGACCGCGATGGCCGCCCCCTCGCCATGGCGGGCGTTGATCTCCGCGGCGACCTCGTCGCAGGGCGCGGCCTTGCGCGAGGAGATCACCACCTTGGCGCCGTGCTCGGCCAGACGCTGGGCGATGGCCTTGCCGATGCCGCGCGAGCTGCCGGTGATGATCGCCACCTTGCCGGCGAGGTCGAAGAGGGTGGTCATGGCGCGCTCCATAAAACATTTGTTTGAATTTGCGGCACAGTGCTGTCGCCACGCGCGCGCGTCAAGCCGGGGCGCGCTCTGCGACCTATTGCTGCACCACACTAGTCGCTGCGGATAGGCCATGTAATGTTAAGTACAGACGGATATTCATTATCCCTGCCATCGCACATTCGCGACAATGGTAAATGATAGCCATGATGAGAACTTTAGGTAAGGACAATTTATTTAATCGCCTTCAGACCGCGGGTGTCGTGGTCTGCGCCAGCTTTCTGACTCTCGAGGTCTGCATCCAGTTCGGGGTGGTCGAGAGAGCTTTCAGCCACGGCCTCGCGGGCTGGCGAATTGACGCCGCGGCGTCGCTGCTGGCGGTTGTCGTCCTGGCCGGGCTCGCGATCCTCAAGGCCTTCGAACTGCGCGCCGAGTCGGATCGGCGGCAAGCGGCCGAGCAGCGCCTCGCCCAGCTGGAGACGCGAGACCCGCTGACCGGCCTGGCCAACCGCGATCGGATGCTTGAATTCCTGGGCCAGTCCCTGCAGACGCGCAAGACCGGCGACGAGGTCACCGGCCTGCTGCTGATCGACCTGAAGCGGTTCACGCCGATCAACGAAACCCACGGCCGTGCGGTCGGCGATCGGCTGCTGTGCATGGTCGCCGAACGCCTGCGATCGGTGGCGCGAGAGGACGAGATGGTCGCCCGCCTGGGCGGCGACGAGTTCGCCGTCGTGCTGCCCCGCCTCGACTGCGCCCAGGCCGCCAGATATCCCGCCCAGCGACTGGTCCGCGCCCTGGAAGCGCCGTTCGAGATCGATGACCTGGCGCTCAGGATCGCGGGAGCGGCGGTCGGCATGGCGACCAGCGCGAACACCGAGCTGCGCCCCGGCGTACTCGTCCACCATGTCGACGCCGCCCTCCGACGCGCCAAGTGCGGGCCAGCGGCGCAATCCTGCTCCCACCGGCCAGGGACGGGCCAGGCCTGATCCCTTGCGGCGAGACTTTCGCCGACGCGGCCTCCGCGCCGACAAAATTTCTCCGGCGTTGTCGGATCGCCCCTCGCGGGGCCGTCCTCGGGGCAACGAACCGAAACCGGAGACAAACGCCATGACCGCCCCCGCTTCCCTCGCCGACCGCGACCTGGTCCTGACCCGCATCATCGACGCGCCGGCCGACAAGCTGTTCAAGTGCTGGACCACGCCCGAGCGGCTGCACGAATGGTTCTGCCCCAAGCCCTGGACCGTCTCCCACGCCGAGATGGACACCCGGCCCGGCGGTTCCAGCCTGATCGTCATGAAGGGCCCCAACGGCGAGGAGATGCCTAACACCGGCGTCTATCTCGAGGTCGTGCCGAACAAGCGACTGGTGTTCACCGACGCCTTCACCTCGGCCTGGGTCCCATCGCAGAAGCCGTTCATGGTCGTGACTATCGAGTTCGAGGATCTGGGCGACGGCACGACCCGCTACACCGCCACCGTCCGCCACTGGACGGTCGAGGACCGCCAAACCCACGAGCAGATGGGCTTCCACCAAGGCTGGGGCATCGCCACCGACCAGTTGGCCGAGGTCGCCAAGACGTTCTGAGCATCGACTGGGGACAGGCGCATGCGCCTGTCCCCGTCCTACGCGCACTTGTTCCAACCACCCTCTTCCAGGTGGAAATGGTCGCGGTGGGCGGCGTTGTAGTCCGGACCGAGGACCGTCCCGAACACCCGGCAGGCGCCGTGGCGCGCCGCCTGGACGAAGCGGCCCTCGGCGTCGTCGGCGCGGAAGTCCGCCGCCACCGTGGCCCGCCGGCCGTCCGCGAAGCGGAAGCCGGCCACGTCCAGGGCGGCGGCGCGGGCATGGGCGCTGGGCCGCTCGCCCGGCCGGCCATAGATCGTGCGGCAGGCATAGGTTCCGTAGTGGTCGACCCGCGTCAGCCGGCTGCGCATGATCTCGCGCGCCGCCGGGACCAGCACCTGGCGCTCCCACAGCGCGTAGCCCAGGGCCAGCGGACAGGTCATGACCGGCGCGGCGGGGACCAGACGGCCAGCCGACCGCACGGTGTTTCGCGTCGAGCAGAAGCCGGTCTCGCGTGTCTCGCCCTCGGCGAATCGCACCCCGCCCTCGCGTAGGGCGGCGCGGCAGGCGACGGGGTCGGCGCCGATCCGCGCCAGCTTGCCGGCCGTGGCCAGGCCGATCGGCTGGTCCAGCGAGAACGGCTTCCACGGCAGGTCCTGCGGCGGCGCCAGGCGATCGACCAGGGCGAAGACCAGCAAACCGGCCAGCAGCAGGTCCAGCAGGAAGCCGGCCAGGCCAGCCAGCGACAGGACTTCGGGAGAGAGCGCGCGCAGGACCAGTTTCACCCTCACCCAACGGCGCGGCGGCGACGAAGTTCAGCCGCAAAGCTTGGCTTGTTCGGCGCGAGCGGGCATCTAGCGCGTCGCTGGAGACGCCCATGACCCCCTCGAACAGCTGGCGCGGCCTGCTGAACGCCGAACTGGCCCCGCGCTTCGCCCTGCTGTGCCTGGGCATCTGGCTGAACGCCGCCGACACCCTGGTGACCGTGACGATCATGCCCAGCGTGGCGCGCGAGATCGGCGGCTGGCAGTATTTCGGCTGGTCGATCGCCGCCTTCCTGCTGGGCTCGATCCTGGCGGGGGCCTGCGCGGGCAAGCTGTCGATCCGCTTCGGCCTGCGACGCGCCACCGCCTTGGCCGGCGTGGTCTACGCCATTGGCTGCGCCATGGGCGCGGCGGCGCCGGACTTCCTGGTCTTCGTGGCCGGACGGCTGGTCCAGGGCCTGGGCGCGGGGGCGATCGTCTCGCTGTGCTACGTGGCGATCAGCGCCATGTTCCCGGAAAGCCTGTGGCCGCGGGTCTATGGCGCGATCGCCGGGGTCTGGGGCGCGGCCACCTTGCTGGGCCCGCTGTGCGGCGGGCTGTTCGCCGAAGCGGGCTTCTGGCGCGGGGCGTTCTGGTTCTTCGTGGTTCAGGCCGTGATCTTCGTCGGCGCGGTGCTGGTCATGGTGCCGGCCGCGCCGAAGGCGCCCGAGGGCGGGCGCATCCCCGGACGGCAGCTGGCCCTGCTGACCGTGGGCGTGACCCTGATCGCCGCCGCCGGCGTCGTGCCGGGCGGACTGGCGGCGGCCCTGTGCGCGGCGTTCGGGACCTTGGCCATGGCCGCCATGCTGGCGGTCAACGCCCGCACCGGCGACCGCCTGCTGCCGCGCGCCGCCGGCGACCTGGCCACCGCCACCGGCCTTGGCCTGATGGTGATCTTCTTCTGCGAGGCCGCCACGGTCGGCTTCTCGGTCTACGGCCCGACCTTCATCCAGGTGCTGCACGGCGCTGACCCCCTGCTCAGCGGCTATGTGATCGGCGGCATCGCGGCCGGCTGGACCGCCTTATCGTTCGTGGTCGCGGGGCTGAAGCCCCGGCATGAGGGCTTGGCGATCCGCGTCGGCGCCCTGGTCATCGCGGCCGGCGTGACGTGGGGGGCCTATGAGATGGTGCGCGGCGGCCTGGTCGGGATCACCCTGTCGATGGTGCTGCTGGGCGGCGGCTTTGGGATCTGTTGGGCGTTCCTGGCCAAGCGGGTGATCGGCGGCGCGCCGCTTGAGGAGCAGCCCCTGGCCTCGGCCGCCGTGCCCACCACCCAGTTGATCGGCGGCGCCACCGGCGCGGCGGCGGCCGGCGCCCTGGCCAACGCCCTGGGCTTCGCGCACGGCGTCACACCGGCCGGCGGCCTGGCGCACGGCCTGTGGCTGTTCGCAGCGTTCATCCCGCTGGCGCTGGCGGGCCTGGTGGCGGCGTGGCGGCTGGGGCGGGGCTGAGGGCAAGCCGCGCGATATAGGAATGGCGCCCTTGCTATAGACTTTTGTTTTCGCATCCCTTTTGCGGAAAACCGGCGTCCACTTTTCCGGGCGATACTTTAAACGCTTCCCGCTTCCAGAGCAGCCGTCATCTTGCCAATGGCGAGTTCCAATTCTTCCAGCCGGGTCGTGACGATCGTCCAGATCACGTCTGGATCAATGTCGGGATAGCCGTGCGAAACGAGATTTCGCACGGCCACAATCTGGCCCCAGGGCGGCGGTTCGGCCACGGCCGTCTTCAACGTCTCAGGCAACTTAGCGACCGATTCGCCGATGACCTGTAGGTTCATCACGGTCGCATCGAACGTGATGAACGAGGCTTCGAACGCCCGGGCGTCCATTCCCGCGATGTAAAGCCGAATGCGGCCAATAGCCTTGTCGATATCCGCCAGCAGCAGCGCGGCCTCGCGCTGAGCCTTAGGCATAGACGACTTCCCGAAGGACCGTCTCGCGCATCAGACGCGGCAGCGATTTGGGCGTCACGACATCGACCGCCCGCTGCATAACCAGGGCCAGTTCATCGCCCAGCGCAAAATATTCCCAACCGGGAACGCGCGCCGGGTCAAACTCCACCAGCACGTCCACGTCGCTATCGGGCCCCGCCTCGCCCCGCGCCGTCGAGCCGAACACGCCGACCCGCCGGACGCCGTAGCGGTCCAACAGCGGCTTGGCCGCGCGCAGCTTGGCGAGGGCTTCGTCGAGGGTCATGAGATAGACTATAGCACGAAGGCCGCGCAGGCGGAGCACCGCCCCTTATAATTGTTTTGCGGACAATCACTCGCGCGGAAGGTTGCATCCGTGACGACCCTCGGGTTTAGATAGCTTGGCCATAAAACAAGGGGGACCGTTCCATGGATCTTGCGACCCGCATCTTGGAGCTACAGAAGCGCGCGCTGGAACATCGCGAAGTGCTTTTGACGGAAGAGGCGGCAAAGACCGCCCTCGTGATGCCGTTCCTCCAATCGCTCGGCTATGACGTTTTCAATCCGAGCGAAGTCGTTCCCGAATTCACCGCCGACGTTGGGACCAAGAAGGGCGAAAAGGTCGATTACGCCATCTGCAGCGAAGGCAAGGTGTCGATCCTGATTGAATGCAAGCCGTCAACGGTCGAGCTCAATATCAACCACGCCGGCCAGTTGTTTCGCTATTTCAGCGTCACCGACGCTCGACTGGCTGTCCTGACGAATGGCGTCGTCTATCAGTTCTATTCCGACGTCGAGCGCCCCAACAAGATGGACGACAAGCCGTTCTTCACTTTCAGCCTCGATGGTGTGAAAGGAACAGACGTCAAGACGCTGGAGAAATTTGCGAAGGCCACATTCGATATCGACAAAATTGTTCAGGAAGCAGGTAACCTCAAGCTCCAGTCCCTACTTCGCAAGGAAATCGAAAAGGAGTTCGCCGAGCCTTCGGAGGACTTCGTAAGAATGCTTGCCAGTCGCGTTCACGAAGGCCGACTCACGCCAGCGATCAAAGATAGCTTTACCAAGATGATCGCGTCGTCGATCTCGACGATTATTCGCGAGCTCGTCAACGATCGCCTCTCATCCGCGCTGAATGCGTCAAACCCGTCAACTCTCGAGCCTGATGGCTCGGAGGAGGAACCGAATGAAGATGGTGTAATCACCACGCCTGAAGAGATCTCCGGTTTCCACATCATTCAGGCGATAGCGTCAAAATTCGTTGATCCAAAACGGGTGATCATTCGCGATGCGAAATCCTATTGCGCGATATTGCTCGACGACAACAACCGTAAGACCATTGCCCGCATGCATTTTAACGGCATCACCACGAAATATTTGGGCACCTTCGTTGGTAAAGATGAGCAACGCCATCTGCTACCAGAACTGACGCATATTTATCAGTTAAGCGAACACATCGAGTCTCGCCTCAAAGAGCTTAACGGCGCTGGCGCATAGTCAGCGCCAGCCACTCATCTGTCGAGGTCGCCCTCCCATTCCAACTGGTCGCGAAGTCCGCGAACGTCCTGTTCGCGGCCCGCCACCACCGCCTGCTCCACTAACCTCACCACATCCCCCATGATCTCGGTGATCCTGAAATCCTTGGGCGTATAGATCCGCGCCACGCCCATCTGCTTGAGGATCAAGGCGTCGCCGTCGGGGATGATGCCGCCGGCCACGACCGGGATGTGGCCCAGGCCTTCGGCGCGCATCACGCGGATGACGTCCTGCACCAGGTCCAGGTGCGAGCCCGACAGGATCGACAGGCCCACGACGTGAGCCCGGCCCTCCTTGGCGCGGCGGACGATCTCCTCGGGGGTCGAGCGGATGCCGTCGTAGATCACGTCCATGCCGCAGGCCCGGGCCCGGGTGGCGATCTGCTCGGCGCCGTTGGAGTGGCCGTCCAGGCCCGGCTTGCCGACGAGGTAGGTCAGGGTGCGGCCCAGCATTTCCGAGACCCGCTCGACCTCCTTCTTCACCGCCTCGACATCCTCGGCCTCGCCGGTCGAGACCACGACAGCCACGCCGGTCGGGCCGCGATATTCGCCGAACACCGCGCGTAGGGCGCCGGCCCACTCGCCGGTGGTGACGCCCGCCTTGGCGGCTGTAATCGAGGGTTCCATAATATTTCGGCCATCGGCGGCGGCCGCCTTCAGATCCGCCAGGGCGGCCTCGGCGGCGGCGGGGTCGCGGGCCGCGCGCCAGGCCTTCAGCCGCTCGACGACGCCGGCCTCCAGCAGCGGGTCGACCGTCTCGATCGCCTTGCCGCCGGCCGCCAGCGGCGAATCCTCGCTGTCGGTCCAGCGGTTGACCCCGACCACGGTCAGGTCGCCGGTCTCGACCGAGCGCACTCGCCGGGCGTTGGAGCCGACCAGTTCGCCCTTCATGTAGTCGATGGCGTTCGGAGCCCCGCCCATCGCGTCGATCAGGGCCAGTTGCTCCAGCGCCCCCTTCGACAGCTCGGCGACCTTGGCCTCGACCACGTGCGAGCCGTCGAACAGGTCTTCGTATTCCAGCAGGTCGGTCTCGTAGGCCAGCACCTGCTGCAGCCGCAGCGACCACTGCTGGTCGAACGGGCGGGGCAGGCCCAGGGCCTCGTTCCAGGCTGGCAGCTGCAGGGCCCGGCAGCGGGCGTCCTTGCTGAGGGTGACCGCCAGGGCCTCGATCAGGATGCGGTAGACGTTGTTCTCGGGCTGCTGCTCGGTCAGGCCCAGGCTGTTGACCTGCACGCCGTAGCGGAAGCGGCGGGCCTTCGCGTCCTGGACGCCGTAGCGCTCCAGCAGGATCTGGTCCCACAGGCGCGTAAAGCTGCGCATCTTGCACAGCTCGGTGACGAACCGCACGCCGGCGTTGACGAAGAAGCTGATCCGCGAGGCGACGATCTCGAAGTCCTGGTCGGGAACCTGGCCGCCAGCCTTGACGGTGTCGAGCACGCTGATCGCCGTGGCCAGGGCGAAGGCCAGCTCCTGCTCGGGCGTCGCCCCGGCCTCCTGCAGGTGGTAGCTGCAGACGTTCATCGGGTTCCATTTAGGAACCTCGATGTAGCACCAGGCGATCATGTCGCCGATCAGCCGCAGGCTGGGGCCGGGCGGGAAGATGTAGGTGCCGCGGCTCAGATACTCCTTGATCAGATCGTTCTGGGTGGTGCCTTGCAAGAGCTTGCGGTCGGCCCCCTGCTCGTCGGCCAGGGCCACGTACAGCGCCAGCAGCCAGGCGGCCGGGGCGTTGATGGTCATCGAGGTGTTGGACTGCTCCAGCGAGATATGGTCGAACAGCTGACGCATGTCGCCCAGGTGGGCGATCGGCACGCCGACCTTGCCGACCTCGCCGCGCGCCAGGATGTGGTCGGCGTCGTAGCCGGTCTGGGTGGGCAGGTCGAAGGCGACGGATAGGCCGGTCTGGCCCTTGGCCAGGTTGGCCCGGTAGAGCGCGTTGGACTTCTGCGCCGTGGAATGACCCGCATAGGTGCGGAAGATCCAGGGCGCGTCGGGCGCGTGCTGGAACGGCTTGGAGGTCATCCTGCGCTTCCCGTCCTGTCGTTCTTAATTACCAACGATCATGAACCGGGCTTTGCTGCGGCGCAACATCGCAAAAGCGAAGCCGCCGAACCTCAGAACGGCCGCTTGCCCGTCACTACCTCGAACCACAGCCGAAAATCGCCCGCCAGGCTGTAGAGCGGGTACTTGAACGTGGCCGGCCGGTTCTTCTCGAACACGAAATGCCCCACCCAGGCGAAGCCGTAGCCGACCAGCGGCGCGGCGACGAGGAACCGCCAGTCGACCAGGAAGCCACAGGCCACGGCCGCGATGACCAGGGTCGTGCCGATCACGTGCAGCCGCCGGCTGGTGCGGTTGACGTGCTCGGTCAGGTAGAACGGGTAGAACGCCGCAAAGCTGCGGTAGCGTCCGTCCGGGTCCTTGGCGGTCCGATCATGCGCTGTCATGGGGCGATGTTCCGCCCAACGGGGCCCGGTGGCAAGGCGATGGGCCGTCGGACGCGATCGATCGCGCCTTGGTTAAGGTAGAACGCCGCCCGCGGGGTCCGCCGGATCCAGGCCGGCGCCGATTCCATTCCGTCTCCGGAACGATTCGCGTCCGAAAAATGAAGCGTTGCCGAAATATTTTCGCCTGGAAATCGCCGTGATCTAGGCGTGTACGTCCCTGCGTTAGCGCCAGCTGAGGTTAACAAGCTAAACCTCAGCGACCTAACGCCGCGCTTCGCCGCCGCAGCGTTCCACGAACGCCTCGGACGTGGCATAGTGACTGGACAACCTTTGGAGGCGAAACTTGAGCGAAGAAACCGAGGGCCGACGCCCTAACCCCGTCGATCTCCACGTCGGTGGCCGTGTCCGGATGCGTCGCAAGCTGCTGGGTGTCAGCCAGGAACAACTGGCCGACTCCCTGGGCCTGACGTTCCAGCAGGTGCAGAAGTACGAGCGTGGCGCCAATCGCGTCAGCGCGTCCAAGCTCTACGAGATCGCCAAGACCCTGCAAGTCCCGGTATCGTTCTTCTTCGACGGCCTGGCCGACCCGATGGACGGTTCGGACGGCGACGAGGTCGGCCTGCAGGCCGAGCGCATCGTGCAGGAGTTCCTGACCACGCCCGAGGGCCTGGAACTGGCCGAGGTGTTCCCCAAGATCGGTCGCGGCCGTGTCCGCCGCCAGGTTCTCGACCTGGTCCGCGCCATGGCTGAAGAAGCCTCTCGCGCGGAGAGCGCCGCCGCCTGATCCGGCGACGAGCCCTAGTAACGTGTCCGCTCGGGCCCCGGTGATCCTTCGCCGGGGCCCGAACGTTTTTGAAGCGCCGCCTTCTCAGGTCGACGGACGCGGCGGCGGCGCGTTGCGGCTGGCCCCAGCCACCTTGGCCCTGGCCGTCACCTCGTTCGCATAGGCCTGGGCCTGGCCCACGGTGGTGATCGCCGCGACCCGGGCCTGGATCGCCGCGGTCTCGGCCGGATCGCCGCGCGTCAACTGCATGTCGGTCTTGGCCAGGATCTGCAAGGCGCCCTGGGCGTTGCCGGTCCGCGGCAGGGGCGTGTCCGGCGACACCGCGGCGACAGCGGCGGACGCGGCCAGGCTGGCGGGATTGTTCAGCACCGTCGGACAGTCCGTGCGTGGGCTGGCCAGCGACAGCAGCGGCAGGACGTTGGCGGCGGTCCTGTCGCGCTGGGTCATCCACGAGGTGCCGAACAGCGCCTGCAGGGTGGCCGAGACCGAGGCGTGGTCGTAGGTCGTGCTGTCGACCACGCCCTGCGGGATCAGCGGCGAGACGATCACCGCCGGCACCCGAGCGCCGTAGATGTCGAACAGGAAGCCGCCGGCGTTGATCGACAGGTCCTGGGGGCTGCCGTCGTCCGGTGGCGGGGCGGCCGTGGGCGCGACGGAGTCGTAGAAGCCGCCGTGCTCGTCATAGGTGACGATCAGCAGGCTGCGGTCCCAGAGCGGCGAATTGCGGATCGCCTCGTACGTGGCCTTGATCAGGGCCTCGCCGCCGGCCATCGAGTCCATCGGGTGCTGCGAGGACCCGCCCTCGTAATTGCCGCTCAGCACGTCGCCGTAGTTGGGCTCGATGAAGGTGTAGGCGTAGGGATAGGGCCCCTGGACGTCGGCGGCGAGGGATCCGAACCCGTGGGTGTCGACCTTCCAGACGATGCCTTTCAGCGCTCCGACCTGGGGCACGCCGCCGGCCACCGGGCCGTTCGAGTCGACATAGATGCGCCACTGCTGGCCGTTGGCCGCGACCTTGTCGAAGAGCGAGTAGCCGCTGGGATAGGCGAAGCCGCCGCCCAACGGCGCGATCCACTTGCCGATCTGGCCGCCGCCGGGCGAGTCCGCCCAGCCCGCCGACGAGGCCCCGTGGACGAAGAACCGGTTGGGCCAGGTCGGGCCGGGGATCGAGGCGTGCCAGTGGTCGCAGAGGGCGAAGGTGGTGGCCAGCTGGTAGATCACCGGCAGCTGGATCGGCGTGTCGAAGCACAGCATGACGTCGCCATACTCCGGCGCCGTCGGCAGGCTGGGGTTGCCGGAGGTGATCTCGGTCGTCGTCGTGGCGTAGTTGGCGACGAAGCCGCTGTTGGTGATCGGCGTGTTGTAGGGCTGCCAGGGCGTGTGGGTCGCGCCTTGGCCGCACAGCTGCTCGACCACGTCGGCGAACTCGTGACCGGGATCGGTCGGCATGGCCGCCGGAGCCGGCGAGCCGACGGCGTGGGGCGTGCCGCCATAGCTGTTGGTGTCGGCGGTGGTGGCCGCCGTGATGCCGGGAATGCCCGACAGCGCGAACATGTTGTCGAACGAGTGGTTCTCCAGCATCAGCACGAAGACGTTGTCGACCGCCGCATAGGGGCCCGTCCGGGTCATGCCGGCGGTGGTTCCGCCCGACGGCAGATTGATCCTGAACATGTTGGTGTCGACCGCGAAGGTCAGGGTCTGGGCCGCGTCCGCCGACTGCAGCTGGCACTCTTTCCACAGGGGATACAGCGTCGAGCCCTGGTTCTGGTAGACGCCGGGGTTGGAGCCGTCCTGCACGACCAGTTTCACGGCCCAGTAGTCGAGCACCATCGCCACGTCGAGGCCCAGGCGGAAATAGACGGTCAGCGGCCCGACGGTCTGGCCTGGCGCGGCGGCCAGGGGCTGACTGCACTGGGTCCCGTCGGTGCTGTTCTCGTGCCACAGGGTGATGATCGCATTGCCGTCGGTGTTGTTGGTCACATAGGCCTGGGCGCTCACCCGATCGACCGGGTTCATCGGCGTGGAAGTCCCGCCGGAATCCAGGTTGATGACGAAGGTCTGGGTGTTGACCGTGAAGGTCAGGTCCTGGCCGGCGTCGGCGCCCTGCAGCTGGCATTCCTTCCAGTCGCTGTATTCCAGCACGCCGCTGCTCTCGTAGAGGCCCGGCGTCGAGCCGCTGGTCACATTGATCTCGCAGGCCCAGTAATCGAGGACGGTCCACGATTCGAAGCCGGTGTTGAAGTGCGCGGTCAGCGGCCCGACGGTCTGGCCCGGCGCGGCGGTCCACGACGCGGTCTCGGTCCCATAGTCGGAGTTCTCGTGCCACAGGGAGATCGACGCGGTCCCGTCGGTGGTGTTGGTGACGTAGATCTGGGTGGTCTGCGGCGTAGACATGGCTTGTCCTCCCGGCGCGCACTTCCAAACCGACCGCGACCCACGCGCGACATCGGCGCGACCAGAAATGGTCGTCTCGAAGGTTGCTCAGCCCAATGGCGCGAGTCAACTAACGGAAGAATATTTGATAACACACCTATAGGTGCATCTCGCCTTCGCGAGCCGCGCCTAGCCGGCCGACACCCGACCCTGGCCGGCCTGCCAGATGCGCTTGGCCGTCTGGAGGGCGGCCGGGGCCAGGCCGCGCAGGTCGTGGCTCCGGATGATCTTCAGGCCGAACTCGCGGTCCTTCTGCCAGACCACCCGCGCGTCATGGGCGTAGCCGCTGGCCAGATCGACCAGTTGGACGCTGCTTGGCGGCGTGGCGCTGGACAGCATCTGGATGCGCAGACCCGCATCGGACTGGTCGCGCACGATGCAGTCCCACGCGAAGGCGCCGCAGAGCACCTTCCCGGGATTTTGCATCGCGACACGGGGACCGGCGCGCCGGTCCAAAGGTCCGCCCGAACCAAACTTGGACATGACCGTAACAACGCGCGGCGACGTTAATCGGCGGTGCAATGGAAAGGTTTATTTGCCGCTGACCACGTCCCGGGCCCGACTTATCCCCCGCCTCGCGGGGAACCTTGGGCGGACACGGTTATTTAGCCGGTAACCGCTTGATCTTACGATCCGCGCGGCTGGCGAAGACCGGCCGACCGAGGAAACGAAAAGGACTGCCCGATGACCCATGGCGTGGCGCTGTTGGCCGACGTGACGGGACGCGACCTGATCATCGCCCTGGCCCGCCCTGGCGATGCGCCCGGCGAGCACCGCGTCCTGCCCAGCTCCACCCCGCTGGAACTGGAGGCCGGCCTCAAGTCCGTGCTGGCCGAGCTGGGCGCGGACGAGCTGGTGGGCGCGGCGGTCAGCGCCGCCGGCCCGGAGATCGACGGCGCCGTCACCCTGACCAGCACCGGCATGACCCTGTCGCTGACCTGGTTGCGACACGTGCTGCGCACGCCCCGGGTCTATCTGGTCAACGACTTCACCGCCTGCGCCATGGGCGCGCCCAAGGTCCCGGAGGCGCAACTGGGGGTGATCCACCCCGGCAAGGCCGCCCGCACCGGAGCCATCGCCGTGCTCGGTCCCGACATCGGCCTGGGCGTGGCCGGCCTGGCCCCGCTGCGCGGCGAAGGCTGGCTGGCCGTGCCCAGCGAAGGCGGCCACATGGATTTCTGCCCCGTGGAGGCCCGCGAGGCCCCGATCTTCTCGGCCGTTCGCGCTCGCCACGGCGAGGTCTCGGCCGAGCGTCTGCTGTCCAAGGAAGGCCTCAGCGACATCCACTGCGCCCTGGTCGGCGACGGGGACCCTCTTGTCGTGCCGGAAAATGACAACGTTATCATAGACCTGGCGCGGGCTGGCGAGGCCAAGGCGCGCGAGGCGATCTCGATCTTCAGCGGCCTGCTGGGCGGCTTCGCCGGCGACATGGCCCTGCTGTTCGCGGCGCGCGGCGGGGTGTTCCTCAACAGCCCCCTGCTCGAGACCATCGGCGACCTGCTGGACCGCGAGGCCTTCGTGCGCCGCTACCGGGCCAAGGGACGGATGAGCTATTATCTGGCCAACCTGCCGGTGTTCAGCATGCCTGGCCGGCCCGCCCTGCTGGGCCTGTCCAGCCTCTTCACCCCTAGCGACATGCGCTACGCCGCCTCGGACGTGAAGTTCCTCGACTGCTGAGCCTCAATCCGGCCGCCAGCCGTTGCGCAGCAGGTCCACGGCCAGCAGGTGGGCGGCCTCCAGGGCCATGTCCTCCAGCTGCTCCAGCAGGGCCAGGCGCTGGGCCTGGGTGCGGGTGTGGGCGTAGAGGGCGCAGATCGCGTGCAGCCGCGCGCGGATGTCCAGCGGCGGCGCCGGGGCGTGCAGCAACGGGTTCTCCGGCAGCTGGGCCGGCGCCTCGCCCTTGCGGCCGAACGCGCGCTGGGGGGCGTCGAACTCCAGCGATTCCAGGCCGGGCCAGTCGAGGGCGCTCATCTTTTCACTCCAGACATGTGCGTTGAATCCGTTGGGAGGAGCCATCAGGCGACCAGGGCGGCGACGCCGCATCTCAGGCCGTTGACCCGGACGTCGGCCTCGCCGAGGCCGATCCCCAGGACATCGGTAACGGAGGTGATCACCCCGTCCAGCGGAGCGGCCGCCGCCGCCAGCAGCGGCTTCAGGGCGGCCAGGATCACCACGTCGCTCAGTCCGATATGGATCAGGCCGACGAAGTTGACGTCCAGGGCGAGATTGGCCAGCAGCGAAGCGGTCGCCGCGGCCAGGGTGTCGTTGGTCTTCACGGTCTTGACCGCGCCGGCCTTGATCTCCGCGTCGGTGAACGACACCGCCTGCCAGGACGCGCCGCCAAGCGCGACGTCGGACTTGCCGCTCACCCCGAACAGGGGGGCCTTGACCAGCTGCGAGGAGGCCACGGTCAGCGGCCGCTTGAAGTCGTCCAGCGCGGCCAGGTCGATGTCGCCGATCTTCAGCGACCCGATGCTGGGCTTGACCTCCAGCGTGGCGGCCTTGCGCCCGCAGTCGATCTCCTTGAGCCGCGCCTCGCCGGACGCCAGCTCGACCAGCACCGGCAGATGCACCTGGGCCACGCCGCCCAGCACGCCCGATCCGAGCAGCTTGGCGTCGACATAGAGCCGCGCCTGGCTGGTGCGCACGATCACCGTCTGATCGCGGGTGACGGTCATGTAGGGCGCGTTGTTCATCGGCTCGCCGATCGCCAGCCAGACGTCGGTGTCGGCCAGGCCCGGCACGCTGGCGCCGAGGTCCAGCTTGACCTGCCGATGGCCCTGGCCGGCCTGGAGCACCATCTGGGCCAGATCCATGGCGCTCACCGCCACGGTGGCCGCCGAGCCGCCGGACACGTGGTCTTGACCGCCGTACGGTCCCAGCGCGGCCACGGCCTCCAGATGGGCGGACGTCCGGTCGCCGGCCGAGATGGCCAGCGTCCGTGTCGCCGAGGCGGCCTTGGTGTCGCCCTTGGTCGACAGCACGTCGGCCAGGGCCTGCAGCGCCTGTCCGGTCGTCAGTTTGGTCTGCAAGACCTGGTCGTAGGTCGGCCCGGTCAGGTGCAGGCGCGTGGAGACCGCGTCGAGATAGCTGAACAGGCTGACGTCGGCGTCGGCCAGGGCGTCGTAGTCCATCACCGACAGGTTGACCTGGCTGCCGGTCAGGTCGCCGAGCAGGGTATTGGCCACGCCGCCGTGCAGGCTGGCCAGACGCGAGCCGATCGAGAAACTGGCCAGGTCGGCCCGGGCGGCCGTGGCCTCGCGACGGATCGGGACCGATGGCCGGCCCAGTATCGCGGCGCCGAAGAACAGCTCGGCTTCGCTGGCGACCGAGACCCGGACGGCGTCCGGATCAAGGGCGGTCGGCTGGAAGCGCTGCTTTACCGGGATCGCCGCGTCGGCGGTGTAGCGTCCCAGGGTCAGGGTCGCCTGGGGCGGCGTGCGCCAGCCCTCGCCGTTGGCCGCCACGGTCGCGTTGGCGGCGAGCTGGGCGCGGGCGATGTCGTTGGCCGCCGAGATCGCCGCCAGGTCGGCGACGCCCTGCAACCGTCGGGTCTGCAGATAGATCCAGCCCATGTCGACGGCCAGGGCGGCCAGGGCCAGCGCCACGGGCAGGAACATGGCGGTGATCACCGCGACTCCGCCCCGGCGATCCCGGCCGAAGGCGCCGCCGCCCCCGCGCATGACCGGACGTCGAGCTCGAAACCCGCCCATCGGACTTCAATAGCCTCCGAGCTGCACCGACGCGCGGCGGCGGATCTGGTCCGACGGCATGGGGGTCACCCCGCGCACCGCGAAGGCGATGGACTGGGCGGCGTCGTAGGACACCGCCACGGTCAAGCGGCCGCCGCTGTCGATCACCTCGGTCGACACCTTGGCCGGGATCAGTTCGGCGTCGCTGGCGCTGGCGGCGACGGCGGCCTTGGCCAGGCTGATCCGTTCGACGGTCGTGGTTCCCGGGATCGCCGCCCGGGCGGCGTCGTTGGCCAGTTGCTGAACCGAGTGCGATATCCAGAAATAGCCGCCATAGCTGATGATCCCCATCAGGATGAAGATCAGCACGGGGGCCAGGAAGGCGAACTCCACTGCGGTCGCGCCGGACTGGTCGCGTCCTAGGCGCCGAACGCTCACGATCGTTTCGCTAGTCTTCCTCATCGCTCGATTCCTTCTCGCGAAGATTGCGCGAGTAGGATCGTCCCGGCTTGGATGCAGCCAGGTTTATCCGCATAGTACGTAAAATACGTATTTTACGGCGACAGCCTGTCTCGCCTGAAGGATGTCGCCATCGATTGTCGCTCAACCGCCACGATGGTAGCTTGGCAAGGACTAGAGCATCTCGGTCAAGCGGATTCACGGGCAAGACGGAGATGACTGATTCTCCGTATTTTCTGGGGCGGCCATGACCAACGACTCTCCCGCCACGCACGCCACGGCCGGCGAAGTCAGCCGCAATTTCGGCCAGTGGCAGGACGTCGCCCTGACCGGTCCCGTCATCATCACCCACCACGGCCGCCCGCGCGTGGTGTTGCTGTCGGCGGACCGCTACGCCAGCTGGAACAACCTGCCGACGACGGGCGGAAGCCTGGAAGGCCATGTCGCCGAGACCAGCCGCGAGGCCCTGCTCGAACAGATGGCCGAGGGCTTCATCGCGCTGGATCCGACGCTGCGCGTCACCAAGGTCAATCCGGTGTTCGAGGCCCTGGCCGGCCGCAGCGCCGGCCAGCTGGTCGGGGCCGCCTGGAGCGACCTGTTCCCCTTGCCCACCCAGGCGGTGATCGCCGAGCAGATGCGGCGGGTGCTGCGCACCGGCGAGGCTGTCGAGTTCGAGGCCGATTCCACGGTTCAGCCCGGTCGCTGTTACGGGGTGCGCGTCTTTCCCTATCCGGGTGGCGTCGCGGCCCTGTTCGCCAACCGCACCGAGGAGCACAGCCTGCGCAGCCGCCTGCGCCACGCGCGGGCCATGCAGACGGCGACCACCGCCCTGCCCCGCCTGGCGGTGGCGCGGCTGAACGTCCGCGGCGTGCTGGCCGAGATGGACGAGGACTTCCTGCGCCTGGCGGGATTTTCCAGCGCCGAACTGCTGGACTGCCGGCTGACCGACATCGTCCGACCGTCCGACCGCCGCGCCCTGACCCAGGCGCTGGAAAAGGTCCTGCAGGGCGGCCCGCCGACGCGGGTCGAGACGGCCCTGCTGGTCCGGGCCGGCGACGAACGCCCGATCGAGTTGTCCTTGGCCCCGATCCTGCGCGACGGCGCGGCCGACGGGGTGATGGTGCTGATCCTGGCGGAGGCCTGAGCCTCCGCCAGGGAGCCCTTATTTCTCGGCCTGCGCCTTCAGGCTGGCCAGGCCGGTTTCGAAGTCCTTGCCGGCCGTCTTGTCCATGTTGAAGATCACGTCCATCACCCTGAACAGGAAGGGCGAAGGCCCTTCCATGGCCCAGGTGACGCGGGTGGCGCCGCCTTCGGGGACCAGGGTGAAGATCGTCTTGCTGCGCGACTGGAACGGCTTGGTGAAGTTCAGGTCGATCACTAGCTTCGACGGCGCGGCGGCTTCGACGATCTCCATGCGTCCGGCCCCGGCCTTGCCGTCGCCGCTCCAGGCGTAGGTCGACCCCAGGCCGCTGGCCGGACCGCCATAGGTACGGGTCATGGCGGGGTCCAGCTTCTCGTAGGGCGACCAGGCGCCCCAGGCATGGAAGTCGTCGAGCAGGGCGTAGATCCGCTCCGGCGGCGCCTTGATCACGGTGGAGCGTGCGATGCGGAAATGGTCGGGCTTGGTCGCGGCGTAGCCCAGCAGGGCGACGATCGCGACGACGACGACCACGGCGATGATGGCGACGATCTTGAGCATGGTTGTCCCCTCTCTCGATAGGGACGGGCCGGCCGAGCGGCCCGTCCTCCGGTTCAGGCCTTGGGCGTGGTGGCGATCGACCACAGGAAGCCGTAGGGGTCGCGAACCTGGCCGTAGCGGTCGCCCCAGAACATCAGCTGCACGGGCAGCACCACCTCGCAGCCGGCCGCCACGGCCCGCTCGAACCATTTGTCCACGTCGTCGACCTGCAGGTGCAGGGTGAAGCCGGCGGGCTTCTCGTAGGCGTAGCCGTGCTCGGGATAGGCGTCGCACAGCATCAGCGAGTTGCCGTTGATCCGCAGGTGGATGTGCATCGTCCGGCCCTGCTCGTCCGGCGGGATGCGATAGACGTCCTCGGCGCCGAACGCCTTGAGGTAGAAGTCCGCCGCCTGGGTGGCGTTGGGCGGAACTAGGTAGGGCGCGATACCGCCAGAGACGGCGGGCAGCGGAGGCATCTGTTGTTGAGCGTCGGTCATGGTCGTTCTCTCCTCTTCAGCCCAAAGGACGAACGTCGCATCGCCTTCCCGACACGGGCCGCGAACTTTTTTCGCGGAAATCAGCCGCCGACGCTCTCCTTCATCAGCCGGTCCAGGTGCAGGCGGATGTGGGCGGCTTCGGCGGCGGTGTTGGCCAGGGCGATAGCCTGGTCGAAGGCGACGCGCGCCTCGTCCCGCCGCCCCAGCTGCAGCAACAGCCCGCCGCGCAGGCCGAAGAAGTGGAAATAGCCCGACAGCTTGGGGGCCAGGGGCTCGATCATCTCCAGGGCCGCCTCGGGCCCGGCGACCTTCGCCACCGCCACAGCGCGGTTCAGGGTGACCACCGGCGACGGCGCCAGCTGTTCCAGGTCGCCGTACAGCAGGTCGATCCGCGCCCAGTTGGTGTCCTCGGGACGCTCGGCGCGGTCGTGCTCGGCGGCGATGGCGGCCTGGACCAGGTAGGGGCCGGGTCGGCGGTGGCGCACGGCCTTGTCGATCAGGGCCAGGCCCTCGGCGATCATCCGGCCGTTCCAGAGCGAGCGGTCCTGGTCTTCCAGCAGCACCACCGCCCCCTCGGCGTCGAACCGGGCCGGGGCGCGGGCGTGCTGCAGCAACAGCAGGGCGGTTAGGCCCATGACCTCCGGCTCGCCGGGGAACAGGCGCAGCAGCAGGCGGGCCAGGCGAATGGCCTCGTCGCACAGAGCGCCGCGGGTCAGCAGTTCCTGGCCGCCGGCCGAATAGCCCTCGTTGAAGACCAGATAGACCATGGCCGCCACGGCGTTCAGGCGCTCGGCGCGCTCCTCGACGCCGGGCGCGCCGAACGGCACGTCGGCCGCCCCGATCCGGGCCTTGGCGCGGGTGATCCGCTGCTCCATCGCCGACTCGCCGACCAGGAAGGCGCGGGCGATCTGGCGCACCGAGAGACCTGAGACGATGCGCAGGGCCACGGCCACCTGCTGGGTGGCCGGCAGGTCCGGATGGCAGCAGATGAACAGCAGCCGCAGCACGTCGTCGCGATAGTGCTCGCCGTCCAGCCGGTCGACCAGGGTCGCCTCGGCGTCCTCCAGGTCGGAGATCAGCTCCTCCGGCGGCAGGGGCGAGGACTTGCTCTGCTTGCGCACCCCGTCCAGGGCGGCGTTGCGGCCGACCAGGATCAGCCAGGCGGTCGGGTCGCGCGGCGGGCCGTTCTTGGGCCAGGCCTTCAGGGCCCGCAGGCAGGCGTCCTGGAACGCCTCCTCGGCGGTGTCCAGGTCGCGGAAATAGCGCAGCAGGGCCGCCACGGCCTGGGGCCGCGCGGCGGTCAGGGCGGCGTCGATCCAGGCCGCGTCGATATTGGCGATGGTCATGCCCCGGCTCCCCTGACATGGGCTTGGCGCCCGCGAACCTGACTCGGCGCGCCGGCCAGGCTGCCCGGACGATAGACGGCCAGCGGCCGGATTTCATAGGCGCCCCGGTCGGGATTGGCCACGGCCAGGTCGCGGGCCACGGCGATGGCCGCCTCCAGGTCCGCGCAGTCGACGACATAGAAGCCCAGCAGCTGCTCCTTGGTCTCGGCGAAGGGACCGTCGATCACCATCAGCTCACGGCCCTTGCGCAGGGTGACGGCGGCTGTGGTCGGCAGCAGGCGAGCCGCCGCCCCCATCCGCTCGGCGGCGGCCAGGCCGGCCTCGACCGCCCCCAGCCGGGCCATCACCGCGGCGTCCTCGGCCGGACTCCAGGCGCCGACCACGTCCTCGAAATTGTAGCAGAGAATGGCATAGAGCATGGGATGGGCGCCTTGATCGTACGGAGGACGATCGAGGGCGGGGGGATCCGACAGGGGGCTGGGAAAAATCGGCGCGCCCTGGCGTCAGCCTGGCGCCAGGGCCATGGGCCAGGCCTTGGCAAACGGCCCTGACGGGGCAGTGAGGTCCGGAACCTCTACCCTTCGTAGGAAAAGGGCATTTCGTTGCCATCGGCGTCCTCGAACCGCCAAGTATCCTCGCGGGCGAGCAGGCCCACCTTGGCGACCGCAATCGCATTTTCGATACATTGAAAGGCATGCACGCCATAGGCCTTGATCGACCAGTCGCCGCACCCCTCCAGCGTCACCAGAGATTCGAAAGCGCCCCGCTCGTTTATAAGCGGCGCCTCGATTTTCACGACCATGGCTTCGCGACCACCGCCATCCTTGCGTACGGCGACAAATTCAAATCGCAAGGCATTACTTGTCATCGAAACACCAAAGAAAAATCAGTAAGGATATTGGTTGCAGTCAGCGTAACAATTTCCAAGGTGCGTCGCCGCTCTTGCCCAGCAAACTGCCTTTACAGCGGCGCCTTCTTTAGCGTTACAAAGATCTGTATCAATATAATAAATTACTTCGCAGGTCCTGCGGCACCTATTTCTAGGCGTAGGGCAAGAACCTTCTCCATATGAACTTGCATCGCATTCCAACTGAAACCGAATTGGCGTCACCAATTCATGCGACTTAGCCGGAAGACTTTCACTCGGCGTCGCAAAAACGGAAGTCGGGAGGACGAACGCAAGGCCGAGAATTAAATTCAGGCGTTTCATCTGAAATCCCGAAAAGAGCGGGCAGCGGCGCCGCTTGCGTGAGCAATCTATATGGTTGAGTAAGAAGGGACAATGAACCCATGGCGCGCATTTCTGGCGATCAGATCGACCCTGTTGTTGATCGAGCCGCTCTTGAGGAACCCCATATTGCCGGGCCATGTGGGCGCTCTTTGAAGAGCCCCTTCACCGTCACCGCAGCTCGCTGGAATATGGCGAGATGAACCATCGGCATCGCCAGGATATCCGCTCTAGCCTGCCCCTGCATGGTCGCTTGACCCAGTTCATGGAAGGCAAGGACATCGCCGGTTCCCGATGTGGGGACCGAGGTGGTGGCTGGGGGCGGGATCGAACCGCCGACCTGTGGGTTATGAATCCACCGCTCTAACCATCTGAGCTACCCAGCCGCACGAAGCGGAGGCGGGCTTATAAGCGCAAAGCGGGGGCGGCTTCAAGCCCGTCCGAGCATCCGATCGAGCACCGCGTCCAGACGCCGCTGCAGGCTGGCGGGGCCGTATTCGGCCAGCACCTTGGCGCGGGCGGCGACGCCCAGGGCCACCGCCTTTTGCGGCGTCGCGACCAGGCCGGCCAGCGCCCGGGCCAGGGCGGCGGGGTCGCCGGGCGGGACCAGGGCGCCATCGACGCCGTCGGCGATCAGCTCCACCGGCCCGGCGATTGCGCTGGACACCACCGGCAGGCCGACGGCCATGGCCTCCAGCAGCACCAGCGGAAAGCCCTCCTGGTACGAAGGGAAGGCGAAGACGTCGCCGGTCGCCAGGAAGGCCGGGACGTCGTCGCGCCAGCCGGCCAGGCGCACGCGATCCTGTAGGCCGTGCTGGGCGATCAGCCCTTCCAGCCGGCCGCGCTCGTCGCCCTCGCCGGCGATCTCGCAATCGAAGGCCTGGCCCCCGAAACCCTCCCACCCGTCGCGCAGCAGGGCCAGGGCGGCGACCAGGACGTCGAAGCCCTTCTTGGGATGCAGGCGGCCGGCGGCGACGATGCGCGGCGGAAGGCCGGTCCTGGAGAACGGCGTCGCCAGAACCGTCGGCGGCTTCACGGCGTTGGGCACGAAGTGCACCCGCTCGGCCGGGACGCCGCGCGCCGCCGCCAGTTCGGCCAGGTGCTGGCCGACGCAGACATAGTGGGTGCGACCAAAATGGGTGCGTGTCGTCTCGACGTCGAAGGCCGGCTTGTGCACGCAGACCGCCAGCAAGGCCCCCGGCGGGGCGACCCTGGCCAGCAGGCGGGCCGGTCGCTGGCCGTGGCTGAGGATCAGGTCGGGCGCCGTGGTCCGGACGATCGCCCGGGCGGCGCCCAGGGTGAGCGGATCCCAGTCGGTAAAGGCCGGCATGGTCGCCAGCGGCGGGACGCGGCCGGCCTGCTGGACCGCGACCTGGCCGCCGGCCCGCACCAGGCCCGTGGCCGCCCCGCCCCGCGTGGCGGCGTAGGCTTCCAGGATCGGCTGGTAGTCGAGGAACACCTGCTCCAGGCCGCCCAGGCCCTTGCCCAACATGGCGTGCAGGATGGCGGTCAAGGCGGGCTCCGCGAAAGACGCCGGGGCTGGCGAGGGCGGACCTTGGTTTGGGGCGCTGCGCAAGTCAACGCTCGCCCTTCGCCGTCATCCGGCGCGGCCGAAGGGCGGATGACAACGGGGCGTTGCGATGACAACCTCGACGCCAGTCCCCCTCCCCCAATCGGACAGTCCCCCATGCGTCTTCGTCCTCTCGCCCTCGCCGCGCTGGTCCTGTCGGCGTGCGGTCCCGCCAACACCGTGCAGGCCCTGCCGAACCCGCCGGTCGAGACCGGCCCGCCCAACGCCCCCGACCAGAAGCCGGCCTTCCCGCTGCAGACCCGGGCTCCGGAGGAGAAGCTGGGCGTGGCCTACCAGGTCGAGACCCTGGCCACGGGCCTGGACCACCCCTGGAGCCTGGCCTTCCTGCCGGGCGGGGCCAAGCTGGTCACCGAGCGGGCCGGCCGGCTGCGGATCCTGGGGGCCGACGGCAAGCTGTCGCCCGCCGTCGCCGGCCTGCCGCCGGTGTTCGCCGAGGGTCAGGGCGGCCTGCTGGACGTGGCGCTGGACCCCGACTACGCCAAGAACGGCCTGGTCTACTGGACCTATGCCGAGCCGCGCGACGGCGGCAACGGCACCACCGCGGCGCGCGGCAAGTTGGTGCTGGGCGCGGCGCCCCGGCTGGAGAACGTCCAGGTGATCTGGCGGCAGATGCCGACGATGGATTCGCCCCTGCACTTCGGCGGCCGCCTGGCCTTCGCGCGTGACGGGGCGCTGTTCGTCACCACCGGCGAGCGCTCGATCCTTCCTGGCCGGATGCAGGCCCAGAACCTGGACGCGGCCCTGGGCAAGGTGATCCGGATCAGGCCCGACGGCTCGATCCCGGCCGACAATCCCTATGTCGGCAATCCGCAGGCCAAGCCGGAGATCTGGTCCAAGGGCCACCGCAACGTCCAGGGCGCGACGATCAATCCCTGGACCGGCGAGCTGTGGACCGTCGAGCACGGCGCCAAGGGCGGCGACGAGATCAACACCCCCAAGGCCGGCAAGGACTATGGCTGGCCGACCATCACCTATGGCGAGGAATATTCGGGCAAGCCGATCGGCGAGGGGATCACCCAGCGTCAGGGCCTGGAGCAGCCGATCTACTACTGGGACCCGGTGATCGCCCCCTCGGGCCTGGCGTTCTATGACGGCGGCCTGTTCCCGGCCTGGAAGGGCAGCCTGTTCGTCGGCGGCCTCAAGGGCTACCTGGTGCGGCTGACCGTCAAGGACCACCAGGTGGTCGGCGAGGAGCGCCTGCTGTCGGAGCTGGGCTTCCGCATCCGCGACGTGAAGGTCGGCCCGGACGGGGCGCTGTACCTGGTGACCGACGAGGATGACGGGCGGGTGCTGAAGCTGACGCCGAAAAAGGGATAGTCCGGGGAACTTGCCCCCTACGGGCCTTCGGCCGTCTTCCCCCAGAGGGGGAAGAGCCTAAAGCGAAGGCTCCGCCCCCTATGGGGGCGGACAGACCGCGAAGCGGTCAGGTGGGGGCAAGAGTAGAAAACCGCTACTTCGGCTTGCCCTTCCTAGCCTCCCACAGGCTCGCTGCCAGCGAGGGCTTGCCCTTCAGCAGGGTGGCGGCGGCCATGCCGGCCATGAACGAGGCGGTGGGATGCTCCTGCATCAGGGCCAGCACGCGCTTGTCCAGCGGCGGCTGGCGGGTGCGGGCCAGGTGCTGCTTCTGCAGCAGGGCCCAGACGGCCACGACCACCGCGGCCACGACCGCGACGATGGCGTAGGCCCAGGCCGAGCCGACCCACTGGGCCAGGAAGGCGAACACCGCCATCGCCCCGGCCACGGCGGCGATCGCCGCGGCCATGATCAGGCCCGCCCCGGCCATCAACCGCGAAATCAGTCTGTCGATGAAGTCGTCCAGCATGGCGCCCTCCTGAAAAGCCAAGACGGCAACGCGCGAGACGCCAGTTGGTGGCAAGTTGGTGGCAAGCCCTTACGCGGTCAGGCGCCGCGCGACATCTTCGCCGATCGCCAGCGAGCTGGTCAGGCCCGGGCTCTCGATGCCGAACAGCGCCATCAGCCCCTCCAGGTCGTGGCTGTCGGCGCCGCGCAGCTGGAAGTCGGGCTGCGGCTCGTCCGGACCGTGGATCTTGGGGCGGATCCCGGCATAGTCGGGAACCAGCCGGTCGGCCGGCACGTCCGGCCAGAACTTGCGGATATAGTCGGCGAAGGCGGCGGCCTTGGCCGGGTCGACCGAATAGTCGGGGGCCGGGACATATTCCAGGTCGGGGCCGAACACCGCCTGGCCGCCCAGATCGTTGCGATAGTGGGTGCCCAGGGCCCCATGGATCGGCGGCGGATAGATCAGGCGCTGGAACGGCGCCTTGGCCGCCAGCCGGAAATAGACGCCCTTGCCATAGTGGGCGGCGGGGATCTGGTCGGCGGGGAAGCCGTCGATGGTCGCAGCCACGGCCTGGGCCGACAGGCCGGGCGCGGTGACCAGCAGGCGGCTCGAGAGGCTGGCGGGCTCGACCCCGCCGATCCGCACCGTGAAGCCGCCGCCGGTCCGGGGCGTGGCGCCCTCGAACGGGGTGTCGACCACCACCGCCCCGCCGGCCGCCTCGATCTCGCCCTGCAGGGCCAGCATGTAGTCGTGGCTGGCGAACACGCCGCTTTCCGGCGACAGCAGGGCGGTGTGGGCGTTGAGGCCGGGCTCCAGCGCCCGGGCCTGGGCCCCGGTCAGGTGCTCCATGCGCTCGACCTCGTTGGCCAGGGCTTGTTCGTAGATAGCCTCCAGCTGCGGGATCTCACCCACGTTGGTGGCCACGACCAGCTTGCCGCACTTCTTGTAGTCGACGTGGTGCTTGTCGAGGAACGCATACAGCAGCCGCCGGCCCCGGACGCAGAACCGCGCCTTCAGCGAGCCGGTCGGGTAATAGAGCCCGCCGTGGATCACCTCGGAATTGCGCGACGACACGCCCTGGCCGATATGGCCCTCGCCCTCCAGCACGGCGACGATCAGACCGCGCCGGGACAGGGCGTAGCCGCAGGCCAGGCCCACGGCTCCGGCCCCGACCACGACCGCGTCGAAATCGAACTCTTGAGTCATTTGAGGGTCGCCGAATGCTCGACCGCGCGGATCAGAATCTCGCTGTCGGTCACCTCATAGAAGATGACATAGGCTCCATAGGGCAGACGACGAAAGCGCGGATGGCTGCCTACCGCCTGGGCCATGAAAGGAAACGGAACCAGCTTGTCCAGATCGGCTCGCAAGGCCGATACGAACCGCTCGGCCGCGCGTGGACTGTCCGCCGCGATATGATCGCGGATGCCGTTCAGGTCGCGCACCGCGCGCGGTGTCACGACCAGCTTTCGACTCACTCTCCGGCGGCCTCGGCGCGCGCCTTGAGGTCCGCCAGCATCTCCGCGAAGAACGTCTCCGCATCGACGCAGTCTTCGGGATCGATCGCCTCGGCTTCCAGCTCATCGAGAAAGCTTTCCAGCTTTTCAGAACCGCCCATGATCTCAGAGGCGCGCCGGTAGTTCAGTTCGGCCAATTCAGCGGCGACAGCCTCCTCCAACGACGAGAATTCGCCGCGCTCGACCCGCGCCTGAAGATCGAAGGCGTCTTCGGGCGAAAGGGTCACGGCGACCGGGGCTGGATGGACCGGCTTGTTCATGCCCAGAGCCTATCACGAAGCCCAGGGCGCGCCAGTCTTCACCCCGCCCATTGGCTCCACAGGGTCGCGGCCTCGGCCTTGGCCTTGACCACCGAGGCGTCCTTGACGTGGCCGTAGCCGCGGATCTCCTGCGGGATCGACGCGATGCGCGCCGCCAGGGCCAGGCGCTCGGGCGTCAGGCCGCCGGCCAGGCGGTCCAGGGTGATCTCGTAGTCGGCGACCAGGCCGCGCTCCATGCGGCGCTCCTCGGTGCGTCCGAACACGTCCAGCGGGCCGCCGCGCAGGCCCTTCATCTTCGCCATCAGCGGGAAGGCGTAGTCCAGCATCCAGCCGCCAAACGCCATCTTGCGCGGCCGGCCGTCCTTGTCCTTGGGGGCGAGGATCGGCGGGGCCAGCCAGACCTTGGCCTTGCCGCCCTTGAAGGTCCCAGCCAGCTCGGCCGCGAACCGTCCGTCGGTATAGAGTCGGGCGACCTCGTACTCGTCCTTGTAGGCCATCAGCTTGTAGAGGTTCACCGCCGCCGCGCGGGTCAGGGTCTCCCCGCCGCCGTTCGCCGCCTCGGCCAGGGCGACCTTCTCGATCCTGGCCGCGTAACGCTTGGCGTAGGCCTCGTTCTGGTAGGCGACCAGGTCGGCGGTGCGCTTGGCGATCAGGTCGGCCAGCGGCATGGTCTCGGGCGTCGGCACGTCCACGTCGCGCGGCCCCATCGAGGCTGGATCGTGCGCCACCCGGCGGCCCAGCTCGAAGGCGGCCAGGTTGGACTCGTAGTCGACGCCGTTCAGCTTGATGGCCCGATAGACCGCGCGGCTGGACAGTGGGATCACCCCGCGCTGCCATGCGAAGCCGACCATGATCATGTTGGCGAAGATGGCGTCGCCGAACTGGCTCTCGGCCAGGTGCTGGGCCGGGCAGGCGTCGAACGACTTGGTCGCGCCCTTGATCCGCCGGGCCATGGCCCCGCTGTCGAAGCGGATGTCGCGGCTGGTGACGAAGTCGGCGGTCGGGGCGAAGTCGCTGTTGCCGAACGCGGCGGTGCGGTCCTTGGCGTACAGCGACAGGCCTTCCGGCGAAGCAGCCACCAGCATGTCGCAGGCGATCAGAACGTCGGCGCTGGCGGCGGGCACGCGGCCGCCGACCACCGTCTCCTCGGTCTCGCCGATCTTGACGTGACTGAACACCGCCCCGCCCTTCTGGGCCAGGCCGGTCATGTCGACCACGCTGCCGGCCCGGCCATCGACATGGGCGGCCATGGCCAAGATCGAGGCTACGGTGGTCACCCCGGTGCCGCCGACCCCGGTGAAGATGATCCGGCGCACGCCGTGGAAGTCGTCGAACATCGGCAGGGGCGTGGAGTCGGCGGTTAGGGCCGGGGCCTTCTTGGCCTTCGTGTTCTCCGCGCCCTCCAGGGTGATGAACGACGGGCAGAAGCCGTCGACGCAGCTGTAATCCTGGTTGCAGGTCGACTGGTTGATCTTGCGCTTGCGGCCGAACTCGGTGTTCAGCGGCTCGACCGACACGCAGTTGGACTTGATCGAGCAGTCGCCGCAGCCCTCGCAGACCAGCGGGTTGATGAACACCCGCTTGGTCGCCTTGGCCAGGGTCCCGCGCTTGCGGCGGCGGCGCTTTTCGGTGGCGCAGGTCTGGTCATAGAGCAGCACCGTCGTGCCGGGGGTGTCGCGCAGCATCTTCTGCACGCTCATCAGTTCCGAGCGCGGGAAGACGTCGACGCCGGGGGCCAGGTCGGTGACGCCCTGGTAGCGCTCCAGCTCGTCGACGACGATCACCGTGCGGGCGACGCCTTCGCTGGCCAGCTGGCGGGTGATCTGGGCCGGGGTGAAGCCGCTCTCGGCCCGCTGACCACCGGTCATGGCTACGGCGTCGTTGAACAGCAGCTTGTAGGTGATGTTGGCCCCGGCCGCGATGGCGGCCCGGATCGCCAGCGAGCCGGAGTGATTGTAGGTGCCGTCGCCCAGGTTCTGGAAGACGTGCTTCTCGGTGGTGAACGGCGCCGCGCCCACCCAGGTCAGGCCCTCGCCGCCCATGTGGGTGTTGAGGTCGGTCATCGGGTCGTTGAAGCCGGCCATGTAGTGGCAGCCGATGCCGGCCAGGGCCCGGCTGCCCTCGGGCAGCTTGGTCGAGGTGTTGTGCGGGCAGCCCGAGCAGAAGAACGGCTTGCGCTGCTGGTCGGCGGCCAGGCTGACGGCGGCGACGCCGGCGGCCGAGACGCGGTTCAGATAGGCCTGGGCCCGTTCCATGTGCGGGCCGTCCGGCAGGCGGTCGTAGATGGCCAGGGCGATCTCGGCCACCGACAGCGAGCCCAGTTCCGACAGCAGCGGATGGCCGTGCTCGTCCAGCTTGCCGATGATCCGGGGCCTGGCGTGGGCGGGAAGGTCATAGAGCGCCGCGCGCGCCTGAGGCTCGATCAGCCCGCGCTTGTGCTCGATGACCATCAGGGTCTCCAGGCCCGCGGCGAAGGCGCGGATGCCCAGGGGCTCCAGCGGCCAGGGCATGCCGACCTTATAGATCGACACCCCCAGGTCGGCGGCCTCCTCCAGGCTCATGCCCATGGCGGTGAAGGCTTCCAGCACGTCCTTGTAGGCCTGGCCCTGGCAGACGATGCCCAGGCGCGCCTTGCCGACCCGCACCGAGTGGGCGCCCAGCACCACCCGGTCGATGCCATTGGCCCGGGCGAAGGCCAGGGCGGCGGGGATCTTGTGCAGACGGAGCCGGCGCTCCTTCTCCATCGGCTGGTCCTTCAGCCGGATGCCCAAGCCGCCGGGCGGCATGGGGAAGTTGTCGGGGACGACGATCCTGTGGCGGTCGAGCGAGACGTCGATGGTCACGCCGCTGTCCATGGTGTCGGCCAGGGCGATCATGCCGGTCCACAGGCCGCTGAACCGCGACATCGAAATGCCCATCAGGCCGTAGTCGAGCACTTCCTGCACATCGGCCGGCGACAGCACGGGCATCTCGAAGTCCTGGAAGGCGAATTCGGACTGCGACGGCAGGGTCGAGCTCTTGCAGGCGTGGTCGTCGCCGGCCACCGCCAGCACGCCGCCGGTCGGGAAGCTGCCGGCGAAATTGGCGTGCTTGAAGACGTCGCCGGTACGATCCACGCCCGGCGCCTTGCCGTACCACATGCCGAACACCCCGTCGTGGGTCGCGCCCGGGAACAGGTTGGCCTGCTGGCTGCCCCAGACGGCGGTGGCGGCCAGGTCCTCGTTCAGGCCTTCCTTGAAAACCACGTCATGGGCGGTGAGCAGCTTGGACAGGCGCGCGGCCTGCTGGTCCAGCCCCCCCAGGGGCGAGCCGCGGTAGCCGGACAGGAAGCCCGCCGTATTGAGCCCGGCCCGGGTGTCCAGGCGCTTTCGATCAAGGAGGACGCGGATCAGCGCCTGCACGCCGGTGATGAACGCGCGACCATTTTCGAGTAGATATTTGTCGTCGAGCGTGACTTCCGAGTGCCGCATAGCAAAAAAATTCCTCCCGGGTCTTCTCGCCCGCTCAGCAATATCTTATAGAAACGGGGAAATTGTTTGCCCAAGGTGTGCCCGACTCAAGGCCGCTTTGCGCACGATCAACGCGCCAATCACCCTCTGGGGGGAGGAATTCTTGTCCGAACAACTCGACGCTGTGGATGCCAAGATCCTCGATCTCATCCAACACGACGCCGGACTGTCCGTCGCCGAGATCGCCGAGCGAGTCGGCCTGTCGTCCAGCCCGTGCTGGCGGCGGATCAAACGGCTGGAAGACGCGGGCGTCATCCAGCGCCGCGTCACGATCCTGGACCGCGAAAAGCTGGGCCTGGGCTTCGAGGTCTACTGCACCGCCAAGCTGTCGCTGCCAACCAAGGAAAACCTTGAGGTCTTCGAGCAGGCGGTCGCCAAGTGGGCCGAGGTCGTGCAGTGCGCCACAGTAACCGGCGCGGCCGACTACGAGCTGCGAATCGTCACCCGCGACATGCGCGCCTTCGACGAGTTCCTGCGCGACAAGCTGCTGTCGTTGGGCCTGGTCAGCAATATCGAGAGCCGCATCGTCATCCGCGGCGTCAAGAACTCCACGGCCGTGCCGCTGGGCCTGGTCAGCCCGTATGTGAGCCCGCTGGGCTAGATCTTTTCTAGAGCCTCCCCCTGTGGGCAGGGCTATCGCATATGAAGAACGAAAGGTGGACGGCCTGAGCCGTGCGTCCAATCGAGACCAAAAAGGCAGGCTCGTGAGTCTGTTTGGATTCGTTTTGTTCGCCTTTTGGTAGAGCTTGCCTCGATCCAACGCGGGCTCTCGATAGGACGAATCCATATGCGATACCCCTGCCCCACGGGGGGAGGCATTTGTTCTAGAATCCGCTCGCCAACCCCTGCACACTAAGGGCTCCAGCCTCCCGGAGCCCTCCCCATGATCGACCTCGTCATCGACCAGCGCCGCAAGGATCTCGGCGGTTTCGAGGTGGGCCGCGTGCTGCCGTTCCACAGCCGGCGGATGGTGGGGCCCTTCACCTTCTTCGACCACATGGGGCCCGTGGCGTTCGAGCCCGGCTTCCCGCGCACGGTCGACGTGCGCCCGCACCCGCACATCGGCCTGTCGACCCTGACCTACCTGTTCGAGGGCGAGATCACCCACCGCGACAGCGTCGGCTCGCAGGTCGAGATCCGCCCCGGCGAGGTCAACTGGATGACCGCCGGCAGCGGCATCACCCACTCCGAACGCTTCGAGCACCTGCGCGAATATGGCGGCCCCATGCACGGCATCCAGGCCTGGGTGGCCCTGCCCGACGGCCAGGAGGAGATCGCCCCCAGCTTCTCTCATCATTCGCGCGACGAGATGCCGGTCTATGAGGACGGGGGGTTGAAGGCCGCCCTGGTGGCGGGCAAGGCGTTCGGCGCCTCGGCCAAGGTGCCGGTGTTCTCGCCGCTGTTCTACGTGCACTGGGAGATGGCGGCGGGGGCCAAGGCCGGCTTGCCGGCCGAATATCCCGAGCGCGCCGCCTATGTTGCGGTCGGCAAGGTCGAGGCCGCCGGCCAGGTGCTGCACGCCGGCCAGATGGCGGTGTTCAAGCCGGGCGAGACGATCACCTTCGAGGCGCTGGAGCCCTCGACCGTCATGCTGCTGGGCGGCGAGCCGGTCGGGCCGCGCTTCATCGAGTGGAATTTCGTCCATTCGTCCAAGGACCGCATCGAACAGGCCAAGGCCGACTGGTGGGCCCAGCGCATGAAGCTGCCCGACCTGGACGACCAGGAATTCACCCCCCTGCCCGAACCCCCGCCGCCGGCCCCGCCGATGTCGTGAGCGGTTCGGGGTAACGATGGGGACACACACTCACCCCATGCTTCAACCGTACTGGTAAAGCGAGGGGAGTGAGTGTGTGTCCCCGCCTCTCGCGCTGGCGCCTACAGAAAAGGCCCCGGCAGCCGTAGCGGTCCCGGCCCGACCTCGTCGTCGGCCTCACCCGCCTCGTAGTGCGCCGCCAGCTTGGCGCAGGCGCCCAGGACCAGGGCTTCGACGAAGGCCGTCTCGCGACCGGTTAGCCGGACGATCTCGGCCAGGGCGTGGCCCCGGCCGGCGGCCATGTCCATCACCGCGACTTCCTGGACCGACAGCGCCGCGCGGGCGCGGGCCAGCCGCTCCACAGCGTCCAGCCGCTGGAAGCCGTCGTCGCTGGCCAGCGCCTGGCGGTAGTCGCGGCCATACAGGGCGGCGGCCTGGGCCTCGGCGAAGCCGATGTCGGGGCCAAGGTCTTCGATGGGGATGGGCGGGTTTTCGGACGTCACGGAGCGGCTTCTAGCATGTTCGATGCGCGCTCACCTGCCCCCTACGGACCGCTTCGCGGTCGTCTTCCCCCAGAGGGGGAAGAGCGCTCCGCCCTCTATGGGGGCGGACAGACCGCGGAGCGGTCAGGTGGGGGCAAGTGTTCACCGCACGATCCCTGTTGAATCCCACCACCCTCAGCGCTCATAACGTCATCATGACCGACACCGCCCTCGAAACCTTCGTCCGCGGCCTGCCCAAGGCCGAGCTGCATATGCACATCGAGGGCAGCCTCGAGCCCGAGCTGATGTTCGAGCTGGCCGCGCGCAACGGCGTGACCCTGCCGTTCAAGACGGTCGACGAGATCCGCGCCGCCTACGCCTTCTCCAACCTGCAGGACTTCCTGGACATCTATTACCAGGGCGCGGGCGTGCTGCAGACGGCGGCCGACTTCAAGGACCTGGCCCTGGCCTATTTCCGCCGCCTGGCCGCCGACGGCGGGACCCACGCCGAGATCTTCTTCGACCCCCAGACCCACACCGACCGCGGCGTGGCGTTCGGCACGGTGATCGACGGGCTGACGGCGGGCATGGAAGAGGCGCAAGCCACCCTGGGCGTGACGTCCAAGCTGATCCTCTGCTTCCTGCGCCACCTGGACGAGGCGTCGGCCTTCGCCACCCTGGAGCAGGCCAAGCCCTATCTCGACCGGATCGCCGGGGTGGGCCTGGACTCCTCGGAGGTCGGCCACCCGCCCGCCAAGTTCGCCCGGGTGATGCAGGCCGCGCGCGACCTGGGCCTGAAGATCGTGGCCCATGCCGGCGAGGAAGGTCCGCCGGCCTATGTCTGGGAGGCGGTCGACATCCTGGCCGTCGACCGCATCGACCACGGCAACCGGGCCCTGGAGGACGACTGCCTGACCGCCCGCCTGGTGCAGGACGGCACGACCCTGACCGTCTGCCCGCTGTCGAACCTGAAGCTGTGCGGCGTGTCCGACCTGAAGGACCATCCGCTGAAGCGCATGCTGAAGCTGGGCCTGAAGGCCACGGTCAATTCCGACGACCCGGCCTATTTCGGCGGCTACCTGCTGGAGAACTACGTCCAGACGGCCCAGGCCCTGGACCTGTCCCGCGACGAGCTGGCCGTCCTGGCCAGGAACAGCTTCAACGGCTCGTTCCTGGACGAGGCGGAGAAGGCCCGGCGGGTGGCGGCGATCGACGCCTATGTGGCGGCGCACTGACCATGCTTGAACCCTCTCCCAAAGGGAGAGGGAGGGGCCCATCGCATCGCGATGGGAGGGTGAGGGGTTTGGACGTCCGCCGGCGCGCCGGCAGGGCGCTGAGTGAAATTGGGTAGGGTGTAACCCCTCATCCTCCCACCGCTTCGCGGCGGGCCCCTCCTTCTCCCTCTGGGAGAAGGTGATTACAGCGCTTTCCTCACCGCTTCCGCCAGCTCGTCCAGTTCGGCGATGCCGAGATCGGCATGGAACGGCAAGCTCAGCACCGACTGAGCCAGGCGATCGGCGACCGGGGTCTGGTCGCGGATGACGATTCCCGGGCCGACCGGGTTGGTGGCGTAGCCCATCTCGGCCAGACGCGCGGCGACGAGCGGGGCGGATCCTTGCGGCAAGCTGACGACCCAGGCGTCGGACACCCAGCTCATCCCCCAGCCCGGCTGGAAGCCGATCCGGGCGCCCAGCAGCAGCATGCGCAGGCGCTGGGCCGCGGTGGCCAGGCGCAGGCGCTGGCCCGACCAGCCCTCGAGCCCGGCGTCGCCGACGAAGGCCGGAGCGTCCAATCGGGCGATGAAGTCGGCGTCCTGGCTGGCCACGAACACCCCACGCCCGCTGGGCAGGCCGACGATCACCGGGACCGGGGCCTCCATGATCACGTCGAAGCCGTCGGTGGCGTCGACCACGATCGGCAGGCCGGTCTCGCGCTGGAAGGCGGCCCAGGCGGTCATGTCCGGGGCGCGGCCGAAGGCGCAGGTGGGGACGATGGCCTCGATCGGCGGCGGAGCCTCGCCGAGCCGCTCGCGCAGGTGGGCCGGGTCGAACATCCAGCTGCAGGGATCCACGTCGACCAGCCAGGGCCGCAGGCCGGCGGCGGCGATGGCTTCCAGGGTGGCGGCCGAGGCCAGGGCCGGGACGATGCAGACGCCGCCGCGGCGGACGCCGGAGGCGAGCAGGGCGGCGGTCAGGGCGGCGACGCGGGTGGAGACGGCGCGGACGGCGGTGGGGCGGTCGAAGCGGTCGGCCAGCCGGGCGTCCAGGCCCGAGGCCAGGCCCTGTCGCAGCACCTTCTCCACGGCGGCGAAGTCCAGGGGAACGCCGGCCGCGGCCAGGGCCGCCTCGACCGTGGCCTGCTTGCGGACTTCCGGCGACACTTTGGGGAGGGCTTGCATCAGACGTCGCTTCCGAACAATCCGGCCCCGTCACGCAACGGCGCCGTTATGGTTAAGCAAACGTATCGAGTGACTCGGGGGCCCTGGATGCGGCGCGCCGTCGCGGCAAAAATGTGGCCGGAATCTTCGACCTAGGCAGAAGCCGTCCAACCGTCGCGCAGCTCGCGCTTCAGGACCTTGCCGATATGGCTGCGGGGCAGGGATTCCACCAGTTTCAGGTCGACCAGCCGCTGGGTCTTACCAAGGCGAGCATTGACCCACATCCTCAACTCGTCCGCGTCAATTCGCCCGTCTCCGGCGCTTGCGGGCTTCACCGCCACGAAGGCCACCGGCGATTCGCCCCAGGCGTCGGACGGCACGCCGACCACCGCCGCCTCGACCACGTCGGGGTGCTGGACGATCTGGGCCTCGATGTCGCTGGGATAGATGTTGAAGCCGCCGCTGATGATCATGTCCTTCTTGCGATCCATCAGGGTCAGGAAGCCGTCCTCGTCGAACCGGCCGACGTCACCGGTGCGGATGAAGCTCAGGCCCTCGGGCGAGATCCAGGTCGCCTCGGCGGTCTTCCCCGGCTGGCCGTGATAGCCGTTCATCATGCCCGCCGAGCGGCCGACGATCTCGCCGACCACGCCGGGACCGACCTGCACGCCGTCCTCGTCGATCAGCCGGATGTCGTGGCCGGGCGCGGGGCGGCCCACCGTGTGCAGCTTGTCCGGATGCTCGTGGGCCATCAGGATGCAGGTCCCGCCGCCCTCGGTCATGCCGAAATACTCGACCAGCCCGCCGGGCCAGCGCGCCAGCACCTGGGCCTTCAGCTCGGCGGCGAACGGGGCGCTGGTGCAGAACTTCAGCTGGGTCGACGACAGGTCGAAGTCGCCGAAGTCGGGCCGGTCCATCAGCCGGCGGTACTGCACCGGCACCAGCATGGTGTGGGTCATGCGGTGCTTCTGGGCCAGCTCGAGATACTTGCCGGCGTCGAACTTCTTCATCAGCACCACGGTCCCGCCGCCGGCCAGGGTGGGGAAGAAGCAGACCAGGGTGGTGTTGGAATAGAGCGGGGTCGACAGCAGGGTGACGGCCTCGGGGCCGTAGCCGACCGCGTCGCCGCGGAACACGTGCTTCCAGCGCATGCCGTGCGACTGGACGATGCCCTTGGGCGCGCCGGTGGTGCCGCTGGAATAGATGATGTTGAACGGGTCGTCGGGGGCGATCGCCACGGCGGTCGGGATCGCGCCGACCGGGGCCAGCCAGGCGTCGAAGGCCTCGGCGAAGTCGGCGCCGTCCAGGGCGATGCCGCGCACGGCGATCGGTGCGGCCTTCTGGGCCTCGGCCACACCGGCGTCCATGAAGACCAGCCGCGCTCCGCAGTCGGCGACCATGCCGGCGATGGCCTCGGGCGTTGACGACGGGGCCAGGGGCGCGACGGCGACGCCGGCCCGCAGGGCGCCCAGGAACAACGCCGCGTAGGGGATCGACGACAGGGCGCAGACCGCGACGGCCTCGCCCGGCTTGATCCCGTCGCGCTGCAGGGCGGCGGCGACCCGGTCGGCCAGGGCGTCGAACTGGGCGTAGGTCACCGCCTCGCCGGTTTCCATGATCACGGCGGGTTGGTCGGGGGATTCCGCCGCCCGCAGCCGCAGGATGTCGCCCATCACGCCGTAGTCGGCGGTCATCATGGATTGGATCGAGGTCATGGCGATTACTTCCGCATCACGCAAAAATTGTCATCCCGGAAGCCTCGCAGAGGCTGTCCGGGATCCAGGGGCGGTGCGCACGGCCCCTGGATCCCGGGTCTTCGCTACGCTTCGCCCGGGATGACAACGGGAAAAGCCCAGGGCGCGATCAAGCGTCCTTGAACCCCTTGCCCTCGGCCACCAGCCGCTCCAGCAGGGCCGAGGGCTTGAAGTCCTCGCCGAGGTCGGCCTGGAATTCCTTCATCCGGGCCAGGATCTTGTCCAGCCCCACCAGTTCGCCCCAGAACATCGGGCCGCCGGTATAGACCGGCCAACCATAGCCGTTGATCCACACCGTATCGATGTCCGACGCCCGGATCGCCTTGCCCTCCTCCAGGATCCTGGCCCCCTCGTTGACCATCGGGTACAGGCAACGCTCCAGGATCTCCTGGTCGCTGATCTGGCGCCGCTGGATCTGGCGCTTCTCGGCGAAGTCGAGAATGACCTTCTCCACCTCGGCCGAGGGCTTGGCGACGCGGTTCTCGTCGTAGTCGTAGAAGCCCTTGCCGTTCTTCTGGCCGCGGCGGTCCATCTCGCACAGCACTTCACGGATGGTGGACGAGGCGGCCTTGGCCGGGTCCCAGCCGATGTCGAGACCCGCCAAGTCGCTCATCGCGAACGGCCCCATCGGCAGGCCGAAGTCGTAGAGCACGCGATCGACGTCCCAGGGCATGGCGCCTTCCAGGATCAGCTTCTGGGCCTCGCGCTGGCGCTGGGCCAGCATGCGGTTGCCGACGAAGCCGTGGCAGTTGCCGACCAGCACCGCGACCTTGCCGATCTTCTTGCCGATCTGCATCGAGGTGGCGATCACCGACTTGTCGGTCTTCTCGCCGCGCACGATCTCCAGCAGCTTCATCACATTGGCCGGCGAGAAGAAGTGCAGGCCGATCACGCTTTCCGGCCGCGAGGTCGAGGCGGCGATCACGTCGATGTCGAGATACGAGGTGTTGGAGGCCAGGATCGCGCCGGGCTTGGCGATCTTGTCCAGCTTGCCGAACACCTCCTGCTTGATCTCCATCAGTTCGAACACCGCCTCGATGATCAGGTCGCAGTCGGCCAGGTCCTCCAGGTTCATCGACGGGGTCAGCAGCGCCATGCGCTTTTCGAGGTCGTCCTGGGTCAGGCGGCCCTTCTTGGCGGTGTTCTCGTAGTTCTTGCGGATCACCCCGACGCCGCGCTCCAGGTTCTCCTGCTTGGCCTCGATGATCGTCACCGGCACGCCGGCGTTGAGGAAGTTCATCGCGATGCCGCCGCCCATGGTGCCGGCCCCGATGACGCCCACCTTCCTGACCGGCAGGATCGGGGTGTCGTCGGGCACGTCGGGGATCTTGGCGGCTTGGCGCTCGGCGAAGAACACATGGCGCTGGGCGGCCGACTGGCTGCCGGTCATCAGCTCCATGAACAGCCGCCGCTCTTCCTTCAGCCCCTCGTCGAACGGCAGGTTCACCGCCGCCTCGATGCACTGGATGTTGTTCTCGGGAGCCAGGAAGCCGCGGAACTTGCGGGCGTTGGCCTTGCGGAATTCGGCGAAGATCTCGGGCTTGCCGCGCGCGGCCTCTACCTTGGCGTTCTGGTCTCGGATGCGGGTCAGGGGCTTGTCGTCGGCCAGCACCACGCGGGCGAAGGCGATGGCCCCGTCGCGCAGGGCGCCCTCCTCGACCAGGCTGTCGAACAGGCCCATGGCCAGGGCGGCCTTGGCCGGCACGTGCTGGCCGGTGGTGACCATTTCCAGTGCCTTCTCGACGCCGACGACGCGCGGCAGGCGCTGGGTGCCGCCGGCCCCGGGCAGCAGGCCGATGTTCACCTCCGGCAGGCCGGCCTTGGCCGACGGGACGGCGACGCGATAGTGCGCCACCAGCGCCACCTCCAGCCCGCCGCCCAGCACCGTGCCGTGGATCGCGGCGACCACCGGCTTGGGGGAATTTTCGATGGTGTTCTGCACGTCCTGCAGCGAGGGCCCGGTCATGGCCTTGCCGAACTCGGTGATGTCGGCGCCGGCGATGAAGGTCTTGCCTTCGCAGATCAGCACGATGGCCTTGACCGCCGGGTCGGCGATCGCCTGCTCGAAGGCGCCCTTCAGCCCCTCGCGCACGGCCGCCGAAAGGGCGTTGACCGGCGGCGAGTTCAGCGTGACGACGCCGATGTCGCCTTCGACCGAGAAGTCCGTGACGGTGTTGATCGCGGCCATGGCGCTTCCATCCCTGTTTCTTTTGCCGATGTGGCGTTTGAACGGTTGTTTGAAGTAAAACCTGCACGAGCCGGCGCTGAAGTCCAGACCCCGCGATTGGCGCCGGCTCCATCGAAATTCGAAAACCGCGTCGCGAAACTAGAAACGTATCCAACCAGATACATCTCGCTTGCGATCGCCCGTATCCTGCGGGATACGACGGCGACAAGGGTTCGCAGTCGCGGGACATCGAAAAGGCCAAGGCCTTGGCAAGGGGCCTCTAGCGCTTGCCTGTAACGCGAATGCCGGCGGACGCCAGCCGTCTTCCAACCGGAGATATCCTCATGAAAACCCGAACCAAGCCATTTGACGCCGCCGCCTATATCGAGGGCCCTGAAGGCGCGGCGGCGTTCCTGGGCGACGCCCTTGAGACCGGCAACGCCGGCTATATTCAACATGCACTCGGCGTTTTGGCGCGTGCGAGGGGCATGACCGACATCGCCGAGGCGTCCGGGCTCGGACGGGAGAGCCTCTACAAGGCCCTTAGGGAAGAGGCGAACCCGCAGTTCGAAACGGTGCTGAAGGTCCTGACCGCGCTTGGCCTCCGGCTATCCGTCACGCCGGCGGATCTCGCCGCCTAACCCGCTCCTAGGCCGCGCTCTCCGTCAGCGCCGCATAGACCAGAGTCCGCAGCTCGCGCCGGATCGGATAGGCCGAGGACGGGATCAGCTGGGTCATGAACACCACCGCCAGGTCCTCGACCGGATCGACCCAGAAGGCGGTCGAGGCCATGCCGCCCCAGAAGTATTCGCCCAGCGACCCCAGGTTCCGGGTCCGCGCCTGGTCCACGGTCATGGCGAAGCCCAGACCGAAGCCCAAGCCCTCGAACACCGTCTCGCTGAACAGCGACCGGGACATCTCCGTCAGCTCCCGCCCGCCCGGCAGATGGTTCATGGTCATCAGCTTCAGGGTCTTGGGGCTGACGATCCGCGCCCCGTCCAGCTCGCCTCCGTTCAGCAGCATGCGGCAGAACCGCATGTAGTCGTCGGCGGTCGAGACCAGGCCGCCGCCGCCGGACTTCACCGACGGGTCGGACAGGTAGGGGCTGGCGGCCGGATCGTCCTGCAGCACCACCTCGCCCTTGGGGTTCAGGGTGTAGCAGGCCGTGAAGCGATGGTGCTGGCCCTCGGGCACGAAGAAGCCGGTGTCGACCATCTTCAGCGGGTCGAAGATCCGCGCCTTCAGGAACGCGTCGAACGGCTGGCCCGAGATCACCTGCACCAGGTAGCCCAGCACGTCGGTGGCCACCGAATAGTTCCAGGCCTCGCCCGGCGAGAACTCCAGCGGCACGGTCCCCAGGGTCTCGACGAAGGCTTCCAGCCCGCCGTCGCTATCGACCCCGTCCAGCTTCAGCTTGCGATAGGCGGCGTCGACATTGCTGCGCTGCTGGAAGCCGTAGGTCAGGCCGGCGGTATGGCGCAGCAGATCGATCACCCGCATCGGCTGGTCGACCGGCTGGGTCAGGAAGGCGCCCGCCACGCCGGCCTGGAACACGCCCAGCGTCTTCCACGACGGGATGAACCGGTGCACCGGATCGTCCAGCGCGACCTTGCCCTCCTCGACCAGCATCATGAAGGCGATCGAGGTGATCGGCTTGGTCATCGAATAGATGCGAAACAGGCTGTCGGCCTGCAGCGGCAGCCCGCGTTCCTTGTCCGCCGCGCCCAGGACCGTCGTGTGGGCCAATTGGCCGCGACGCCACACCTGCACCAGGGCGCAGGGCAGCCTGCCGGGCGCGACGTAGCGGTCCTGGATGAAGGCGTCGATGCGCTTCAGGCGCTCGGACGACAGACCCACGGCTTCAGGCGTGCTCAAGACGGTATCCCTCCTGCGGCCTCTCCGCGGGCCGGCGTGCTGTTCTTGGCGCTGACCGAAGGGACGCGACGCATCCCTTGGCCGATCAGCGCATATCGATTGAAAACTAGGGAACAGGGATGGGCAAGCCCTTGCGCGGCGAGCCGGCGGGAACGCGCGACGTCGAGGACAATGCCACCGCCCGGGCGTCCCGGGGCTTCGAACCACCTCGTCGCCTCAATCCCGCAACACGACTGCAAGATTCCAGGTTCACCAAAGCGGCGCCGAAGCGGGTCGCGCGCCTTGTGGTCAAGGCCGGGCTTCCTAAATCTGGACCCACGGGTCCAAGAGAACCGTGCGCGGCCGCGAACAAGGGGGCGACACATGGACGACGGCCGGATCGCGAGCCCCGCCACCGAGCGGTACGCCAGGAAGAAGGAGGCGATCCTCGCCGCGGCCACGGCCATCCTGAACCGCCAGGGCGTCAAGGGCATGACCCTGGCCGACGTCGCCGCCAAGGTGGGGCTGATCACCACCAGCGTCACCTACTATTACCGCAAGAAGGACGACCTGGCGGCCGCCTGCTTCATGCGCGGCGTGGAGCGCTTCGACGCCCTGGTCGGCGAGGCGGCCAAGGCGCCGGACGCATCCAGCCGCCTGCTGGCGTTCCTCGATCTCCACCTGGACCTGAACCGCCGGGTGCGCCTGGGCGAGGCCGCGCCCCTGACCAGCTTCACCGAGATGCGGGCCCTGAAGGAGCCCCTGCGCGGTTCGGTGCAGGGCGCGTTCAACGACCTGTTCCGCCGGGTGCGGGGCTTCTTCGAAGGCCCCGAGTTCGACCACCTGGACAAGCGCGACCGCAACGCCCGCACCCACCTGCTGCTGGAGCAGGTGTTCTGGTCGGGCTCGTGGCTGCGCCGCTACGACGTCGATGACTACGGCCGTGTGCGCGACAAGATGTACGACATCCTGGTCAACGGCCTGGCCCCGAAGGGCGCGGGGGCCGACGCCTGGGCGCCGCTGGCTCTGCCCGACCCGACGCCGCGGTCGCCCGACGGCCAGGAATGGCGCGAGACCTTCCTGGTCGCCGCCACCCGGCTGATCAATCAGCGCGGCTATCGCGGCGCCTCGGTCGAGGACATCTCGGCCCAGCTGAACGTCACCAAGGGCTCGTTCTACCACCACCACGAGGACAAGGACGCCCTGGTGGTCGAGTGCTTTGAGCGCACCTTCGCCGTCACCCGCAAGGCCCAGGCCGACGCCCGCGCCCTGACCGGGAACAGCTGGGAGCAGCTGTCGGCGGCGACGGCCGCCCTGGTCGCCTACCAGCTGTCGGACCACGGCCCGCTGCTGCGCGCCTCGTCGATGGGGGCCCTGCCGATCGAGATCCGCCACGAGATGGCCCAGGGCTACAACCGCGGTTCCGAGCGCTTCGCAGCGATCATCTCCGACGGCGTGGCCGAGGGCTCGGTCCGGGCGGTGGACCCGATGATCGCCGCGCATATGATCAATTCGATGCTCAACGCCGCCGCCTCGCTGGGCGTCTGGGTTCCCGGCCTGGAACGCGAGGACGCCGCCAGGCTGTTCGCCCGGCCGCTGCTGACGGGGTTGTTTTCGAGCTAGGGCGGCTAACACTTGCCCCCACCTGACCGCTACGCGGTCTGTCCGCCCCCACAGGGGGCGGAGCGCTCTTCCCCCTATGGGGGAAGACGACCGCGAAGCGGTCCGTAGGGGGCAAGCGGTCGCCGACTCATCCTTCTTCTAGTGCCGGCGAAATAATCGCCGCGCCCATGTCGCAAAGCCCGATCCTGGTTCGTCATCCTCAGGAAGGCCGAAGCGCGGGCGTCTGGAAGCTCGCGCCCTCAATCGCTGGCGGGAGGAAAAATCGCGATGACGTCCCGCCCTTTAATTCCGCCGCCCTCGTCCCCAATTGAGCGAACGCCGGTCACTCGCGAAGGTGGACGGCCTTCGGTCTTGGGGGTTGGGCGATGAGGGTCCTGACGAGCGAGCGCCGGACAGGCGTAGCAAAAGTCTCGCCGATATCGCTAAGCAATTTGACTATTAAATATCTTAGCAATATGACCTACAACCATGACGGACAGCGATCCCCCACCCAGACAAGGACCCTGGCGCGGATCGCACACGCCCCGCGATCCGATCGGCCAGCGCCTGAAGACCATCTCGATGCTGACCCGCCAGATCGGCCGCAAGATCGGCGAGAACCTGGGCGTGAACGTCACCGACATGGCGGCGCTGGAGCACCTGCTGGTCAACGGGCCGATGACGCCGGGCCAGCTGGCCGGCCATCTGAAGGTGACGACCGCCGCCGCCACCCAGATCGTCGACCGCCTGGAGCGGGCCGGACATGTCGCCCGGGAGCGGCGGACCAACGACCGGCGCAAGATCTGCGTGGTGCCGGTGGCGGCCTCGCTCGATCGGGCCTTCACGCAACTGGCGCCAATGATGAACGGGCTGGACGGGGTCATCGCCGACCTGTCGCCGGCCGAGCGCCAAGTCATCGAACGCTTTCTGGACCAGGTCGTCGAGGTCTACGCGACCGTCGCCGGCCTTCCGACGGCCTCGCCGCCTCCACCCCATTGTTGAAATAGTTCCGACCGCCTCCCCCGGTCGCGCCCGCAGGTGATTGTTGATGAGTGAAATCATGACCGGAGAGCGCAGGCGCCCTCGGCCATTCCGATCCGGGGCCTCAACCCCGGCGCTGGGCCTGGCCCTGGGCCTGGCTGGCCTGGCCGCGGCCGGCTGCATGAACACCCCGCGCCCGACGCCCGACACCCGCCTGCCCGCCGCCTACGAGGCGCCCGCCGGCGCGGCCCAGGCCGACCTCGACCGCTGGTGGGCCAGCTTCAACGACCCGCAGCTGACCAGCCTGATCGAGACGGCGCTGGAAAAGGCGCCCGACGCCCGCACCGCCGCCGCGGTGCTGGACGAGGCCCGCGCCGTCCGCCGCGGCCAGATACGCCAGATCTGGATCCCGAACACGCCCCTGACCGGCAACGCCGGCCGCACCCACACGGAAATCCTCAGCCAGACCGTTCCGCCGGGCGGCATTCCCTTCACCCGAGGCGGCGACAGCGACAGCTACAACGCCAACTTCGACGTCAGCTGGGAGCTGGACCTGTTCGGCCGCAAGCGCGCCGGCCTGGGCGTGGTCAACAACGACTTCGCCGCCGCCCGCTTCGCCTATGAGGGGGCCCGCGCCTCGCTGGCCGCCAATGTCGCCCAGTCCTATTTCGAGGCGCGCGGCCTGGCCGTGCAGCTGGACGACGCCCGCCAGACCGAGCGCATCAACACGTCGTTGCGCGACTTCGCGGTCAAGAAGGCCAACGCCGGCCTGATCGCCACCTCCGAGGCCGACCGCGCCGAGGCCGACCTGGCCGACACCCAGGCTCGCGCCGCCAACCTGGAAGCCCAGTTGGGCGCGGCGCGCCGCAGCCTGCTGATCCTGGTCGGACGCGGCGTGGATCCGCTGGCCGCCCTGCCGGTCGACGCCCGGCTGGACCTGGCCCCGCCCGTGCCGGCCACCATCCCCGGCGACCTGCTGGGCCGGCGACCGGACGTGCGCGAGGCCCAGGCCCGCCTGGCCTCGGCCTCCAAGACGCTCAAGGTCAATGAGCTGGCCCTGCTGCCGACCTTCAACATCACGCCGGGCGTGGGGTTGTCCAAGAGCGTGTCGCCCAGCTTCGGCGGCGGCAGCGGCAAGAGTTCGACCAGCACGTCCACCTGGACGCTCGGGGCCAACGTCTCGATCCCGGTGCTGAACATCCCGGCCCTGCTGGCCGACATCGACGCCCAGGACGCCCGCACCCGCCAGGCCGCCATCGCCCTGGAGAAGACGGTGCAGACCGCCTATGGCGAGGCCGAGAACGCCATGCTGCAGCTGGCCGCCGACCAGCGCCGCGTCGACCTGCTGACCGCCGGCGAGGCCCGGGCCCAGCGGGCCTACGAGGCCAACCGCAAGGGCTATGGCCTGGGCCTGATCGACCTGACCACCACCCTGCAGGCCGAGCAGTCCTGGCGCGCCTCGCGCTCGGCCCTGACCGGCGCCCGGACCGACGCCCTGCTGCACGCGGTACAGACCTACAAGGCGCTGGGCGGCGGCTGGTCGCCGACGTCCATGACCCCGACGCAAGTTTCCTCGAAATGAGACCCTCCCCCATGACGACCCGCACCGCGCTCGCCGCCATGATCCTGATCGCCTCGACCGGCCTGGCCGGCTGCGGCGACAAGAAGGACAAGCCCGCAGAGAAGGCCCCGGCCGCCGCCCAGGCCCGCGCCGTCAGCGTCGGCTCCGTCGAGACCCGGCCGCTGGGCGGCGGGGTCGAGGCCTCGGGCCAGCTGGTCTCGCGCGAGGAGGCCGCCGTCGGCTCCGAGCTCAGCGGCTACCGCGTGGCCCGGCTCTATGCCGACGAGGGCGACTGGGTGCGGGCCGGCCAGCCCCTGGCCCAGCTGGACTCCACCCTGCTGCGGGCCCAGGTCGAGCAGCAGGCGGCCCTGACCGCCCAGGCCCAGGCCGAGGCCAAGCGGGTCGCCGGCCTGGACGGCCAGGGCGTGCTCAGCCAGGAGCAGATCGAGACCCGCCGCTACCAGGCCAAGGCCCAGGAGGCGGCGCTGAACGAGCTGCGCACCCGGGTCTCGCGGATGACCATCACCGCCCCGGTCAGCGGCCGAGTGCTGCAGCGCGGCGTCCAGCCTGGCCAGATCGCCGGCGGCGGGACCACGCCCTGGTTCACCATCGCCCGCGACGGCCTGGTCGAGCTGGACGCCGAGGTCAACGAGGCCGACTTGGCCGGCGTCCGCGCCGGCCAACCGGTCCAGGTCAGCCTGCCCGGCGGCCAGTCGGTGTCGGGCGTGGTGCGCCTGGTCAGCCCGCGGGTCGACAGCAACAGCCGCCTGGGCCGGGTGCGGGTGCGCCTGCCGGTCCGCCCGGACCTGCGCCCCGGCGGCTTTGGCCGCGCCACCTTCGGCGCCTCGGGCGCGGCGGTGACCGCCATTCCGGAAACCGCCATCCGCTACGAGGCCGACGGCCTGTATGTGATGACCGTCGACAGCAACAACCGCGCCCACCAGACGCCGGTGAAGATCGGCCAGAAGGGCGGCGGCTGGGCCCAGCTGGTCCAGGGTCCGCCGGCCGGAACCCGCGTCGTGCTGGGCGGCGCCTCGTTCGTCACCGACGGTGACGTGATCCGCCCCGCCGCCACGACCCAGCAGGCGGCCCGCTGATGGCTAGTGAACACAAGACTGGCGAACACAAGACTGGCGAACTGCGCATCTCCGCCTGGGCGATCAAGAACCCGATCCCCGTCGCGGTCCTGTTCATCGCCCTGATCATCGCCGGCATCGGCTGCTACATGGGCCTGCCCATCAAGCAGTTCCCCAATGTCGAATTCCCCGCCGTGACCGTGACGGTCACCCAGAGCGGCGCCGCGCCCGGCGAGATGGAGACCCAGGTCACCCGCCCGATCGAGGACGCGGTGGCCAGCATCTCCAACGTCAAGACCATCCGCTCGTCAGTGGTCCAGGGCGCCTCGACCACCACGATCGAGTTCAACCTCGGCGAGGACCTGCAGAAGGTCACCGACGAGGTGCGCTCCAAGGTCGACCAGACCCGCGCCATCCTGCCCCGCGAGGTCGACGAGCCGATCGTCCAGCGCCTGGAGATCACCAGCGCCCCGATCATCACCTACGCCGTCTCGGCCCCCAACATGAGCGCCACCGAGCTGTCGTGGTTCATCGACGACACGGTCACCCGCGCCCTGCAGGGCGAGAAGGGCGTGGCCCAGGTGGCCCGGGTCGGCGGCGTCGACCGCGAGATCAACGTCATCATCGACCCCGACCGCATGGCCAGCTTCGGCGTCACCGCCCCGCAGCTGAACCAGGCCCTGGCCAGCTTCAGCGTCGACGCTCCCGGCGGCCGCGCCAAGATCGGCGGCCGCGAGCAGACCCTGCGCGTGCTGGGCGCGGCCACCACGGTCGAGCAGTTGCGCGCCATCACCATCCCGATGGCCGGCGGCCGCTACGTCAAGCTGACCGACGTGGCCCAGGTCGGCCAGGGCGCCGAGGAAGAGCGCGGCTTCGCCCGTCTGGACGGCAAGCCCGTGGTCGCCTTCCAGGTGATGAAGACCCGCGACTCCAGCGACGTCGCCGTCGAGGACAACGTCAAGAAAGCCGTCGACGCCCTGCAGGCCAAGCAGCCGGGCGTGACCTTCGTGAAGATCTTCTCGACCGTCGACGAGACCCGCGCCAGCTTCGCGGCCACCGAGCACACCCTGCTGGAAGGCATGCTGCTGGCCTCGCTGGTGGTGTTCCTGTTCCTGCGCGAATGGCGCGCCACCCTGATCACCGCCATCGCCATGCCCGTGTCGCTGATCCCCACCTTCGCCTTCATGGCGGTCATGGGCTTCTCGCTGAACGTCGTGACCCTGCTGGCCCTGACCCTGGTCATCGGCATCCTGGTCGACGACGCCGTGGTCGAGATCGAGAACATCGAGAAACGCGTCTCGCGGGGGCAAAGACCGTTCCATGCGGCGATGGAGGGCGCGGACTCCATCGGCCTGGCGGTCGTGGCCACCACCTTCACCATCGTGGCGGTGTTCGTGCCGGTGTCCTACATGCCCGGCACGCCCGGCCAGTTCTTCAAGGAATTCGGCCTGACCGTCGCCGTGGCCGTGCTGTTCTCGCTGGTGGTCGCCCGCCTGCTGACGCCGCTGCTGGCCGCCTATTTCCTCAAGCCGTCCAAGGACCCGCACCCGCGGCGCGATTTCAAGGGCTTCTATCGCGGCGTGCTGGACTGGTCGCTGGATCACCGGTTCCTCAGCATCGTCATCGGCACCCTGATCCTGATCGGCTCGTTCGCCCTGGCGAAGTTCATTCCCACGGCCTTCCAACCGGCCGGCAACGCCAACTACTACTACCTGAAGGTCCAGGGTCCGCCCGGGGCGACCACGGCCGACATGGAGCGCACCGTCCAGTCGGTGACCGCCATGTTCCGCAAGCGCCCCGAAACCGCCCACGTCTTCGCCCAGGTGGGCTCGAACATCGGCAGCGGCTGGGGCGGCCAGAGCGGGGCGGACCTGCGTGACGCCACCATCACCATCGTGCTGAACGGCAAGCGCGACCTGACCGTGACCGAGATCAAGCAGGCGGTGCGCAACGACCTGCACGACATCCCCGACGCCCGCGTGAACCTGCTGGGGGACTGGGGCACGTCCGAGGTCCAGACCATCCTGATCTCCGACAATGGCCCGCTGCTGGAGCGCACCGCCGCCCGCATCGAGCGGGAGATGCAGAAACTGGACACGGTGGCCGACCCGCGCCCCTCCTCGCCGCCCAGCGGTCCGGAGATCGTCATCCGACCCAAGCCCGACGAGGCCGCCCGCCTGGGCGTCAGCGCCGCCGACATCGCCGCCATCGCCCGCGTGGCCACGGTCGGCGACATCGACGCCAACGTCGCCAAGATGACCCAGGGCGAGCGACGGATCCCGATCCGCGTGCGCCTGCCGGCCGAGACCCGCGCCGACCTCGACGCCCTGGGCGCCCTGCGCGTCCCCACGGTCAGCGGCGGCACGACCCGACTCGACACGGTCGCGGACCTGTCGTTCCAGGCCGGTCCAGCCAAGATCGACCGCTTCGCCCGCAAGCGGCAGGTGACCATCGAGGCCGACCTGGCCAACGGCGCCCAGCTGGGCCAGGCGATGAGCGACGTGGCCAAGCTACCGACCATGAAGGCCCTGCCGCCCGGCGTCGGCCCGGCCACGGCCGGCGACCAGGAGGCGTTCGTCGAGCTGTTCACCGGCTTCGCCGTCGCCCTGCTCTCGGCGGTCGGCCTGGTGTTCGGCGTGCTGGTGCTGCTGTTTCGCAGCTTCTTCAAGCCGATCACCATCCTGTCGGCCCTGCCGCTGGCGATCGGCGGGGCGTTCTTCGCCCTGCTGGTCACCGGCCAGTCGCTGTCGATGCCGTCGCTGATCGGCTTCCTGATGCTGATGGGCCTGGCGGCCAAGAACTCGATCCTGCTGGTCGAGTACGCGATCGAGCAGGAACGGGCCGGCATGAGCCAGCGCGACGCCATCCTCGATGCCTGTCACGAGCGGGCCCGGCCGATCATCATGACCACCCTGGCGATGATGGCCGGCATGCTGCCCACGGCCCTGGGCATCGGCACCGGCTCGGAATTCCGCCAGCCGATGGCCGTGGCGGTGATCGGCGGCCTGATCACCTCGACGGTGCTGTCGCTGGTGCTGGTGCCGGTGGTCTACGAGATCGTCGACGACATCGAGCGCTGGTTGACCCCCAAGCTCTCGCGCATGACCACCCCGCGCGAGGCGAAAGGAGCGACGCTGTCGCCGGTGGACCGGCTGTAGGGGCGGCCGCACCTGAGTTGATGCCCCCTCCTTCGGTGTCATCCCGGCTGTAGCGAAGCGGAAGGCCGGGACCCAGGACCACCGCATTGCGCCGGCCCCTGGATCCCGGACAGCCTCTGCGAGGCTTCCGGGATGACAACGGATTTCAGGGCGAAAGGATCGGCGGGGCGTTCCGATGATGGAGCCCCGCCCCTAATCCAGCAACGAATTGACCGTCGGCGCGCCGGGGGCCTTGCCGCTGATCGGCTCGCACCAGGCGAAGCGGCCGTTCAGGCCGTCGGTGCGGCGCGCGGCCAGGCCGTTCTCGTACATCTCCTGGCCCAGGTCGACGCCGTCCAGCTTGACGACCGCCAGCTGGCGGTGGAACTCGTCGAAGCCAGTCCCGGGCTCGACGGCGATGTCGCGGGCGTCTTTGACCTTGGCCCGCACCCAGGCCAGGGTGGTCTGGGCCGCGGTGGCCTCGGCCCAGCAGCGGGCGTCGGGAATGCCCTGCGGCGCATAGGCGTTGGCCAGGCGCACGTGCTGGCCGTCGATCACCATGGCGTCGGCGCTCAGCACCCGAACACGGTCGCCCAGGCCCGGCGGCGGGCTGATCGACGCCGGCGGGTCGGGCGTGCGCTGGCAGGCCGCGAGCGTGGCGACCGCCAGGGACAGGACGATAGGCTTTGCGCGGATCAACAGGTCACCCCCGATTTCGCGCTCAGGATAACGTGTTCTCGCCAGGCCGGGAACCGGCCTAGGCCGGTGTGACCGCGCCGAACAGCTGGTCAGCGAACAGGTCCAGGGTCTTCTGCGACAGGCTGGTGTTATTGAGGATCACCACGCTGGTCCGGGCGTCGAAGCGGTGGCCCAGCACCGAACGGTAGCCGGCGGTGTTGCCCGTCTCCCAGCCGGCCGGACAGGGCTTGCCGTCCACCCACAGGGTGCGGATGCGCCCGCCCAGGGCGTAGCTGTCGCTGGCGACCTCGATGGTTCGCAGCGCCGTTTGCGAAGCCGGGGCCAGGAAGTTGGTGTCGAAGATCTGGTGCGCGGCCTTCAGCAGGTCCGAGGCCGTGCTGAAGTAACCGCCGCCGGCGTTGGTGAACGACAGGCGCGTATTGGGCCGCCGGACGGGCGGGGCGACGCTGGCGTAGCCGGCCGCCAGGCGCGGCGAGGTCGCCGTCGCCTGGCTGGCGTCGGTGGTCTTCAGGCCCAGCGGGTCCAGGGCAGTCGCCCGCATGGCGTCCTGGTAGGTTTGGCCGGTCACCGCCTCGATCGCCGCCACCACCATGATCCAGTTGGTCATCGCGTAGTCGAAACGGGCGCCGGGCTCGAAGGCCAGGTCGCCCTGGCAATATCGCCTGACCGCCTCGGCGGCCGGCAGGTCGCGGGTCAGCACGCCGGGATCGGTCTTGGCGGCGGCGATGAAGCCATTGGGCACGCCGCTGGAATTGGACAGCAGCCGGCGCAGCGTGACCTTGGCGCCGGTGTCGGCGCGATAGTCCACCAGATAGGTCGTGATCGGTGCGTCCAGCGACAGCTTGCCGGCCTCGACCAGCTTCAGCACCGTGGTCGAGGTCAGCCATTTGGAGATCGAGGCGATCCCGTAGACCGTGTCCACGGTCGCCGGCCGCGCCGCCTCGAGGTCGGCCATGCCGAACGCTCGGGCATAGGTCGGCTTACCGGCCTTGCCCAGCATCACCACGCCGTTGAAGCCCTGGTCCTTGACGAAGGCGTCGACGATCGGGTTGGCGGCGCCCAGGGGCTTGGCGGCCAGGGCCGCGCCGGGCGCCAGGGCCAGACCGGCGCCGGCCAGCAAGAGGTCGCGTCGATGCAGCATGGAAGGTCCGCCCGCAAGCCTCCGGTCGAGGCCACGAGCAGGCTACGGGCTGGCGCCGATGGGGTCACCTTAAGGTGTGGTAATGCCGGGGACCTGCCCCCTCCGGCCACCAATAGCAAAAGGCCCCGGAGATCGCTCTCCGGGGCCTTCGCTTAGTCAGCTAGTCGCTGAGACCGATCGATTACTCGACGATCTTGGCCACGACGCCG
>NZ_JAVDWJ010000006.1:0-20000 GCF_031457295.1 Caulobacter sp. BE254
TTCTATCAACAGCCCATCGGCCTCCTCGATCACCGGGGCCAAAAACTGTTACCCATCCAACCGGGCTAAACTGTTACCCATCTATCCGCTGGACAACTATGGAAGTTTGGCCTTCACCGGCGGGCTCTCGGCCGGTACCGACGCCGCCATCAGCGCCTCGACGAGAACCGGATCGTCAGGCCGATCGGTATGGGTGCAGACGGCGACCGGTCTGTGGAGAACGCGTTTTTCCCCGCCCGCGAACGTCAAGACGAGCCCGTCAGGCGTCGAGGGCGCGATCGCGAAGGGCGTCTCGCCGGCCGGGCATTCAATGGCGGCCGGCGCTGCGGCCAACGGAACGACAGCCGGGCCGCCCGAAGCCGAAGCCGAAGCCCCGATGGCGAGCGCAGCCCCTAGCCAAAAAGCAAACATATAGCCCTCCCTGCCAGCTCAATCTAAGCGGGTCTACCGTTCTCTGTCACGGCGTTTCGACTCACGCGCGAAGCTCAAAACAGCACCCCCTTCTCCAGCATCCCGTGCACCCCCTTCTCGCCGTTGACCGTCTGGGTCACGCGGAAGTCCACGGCCAGCGAGCAGAACTGATAGGCCTGCACGCGCGTCAGTGAAGACCGTGCGACGATCAGTTCGATCATCCCCCGCAGGGCCTGCTTCATCGCCAGGTCCAGATCCTCGTTGAACCCCAGCGTCAGGTAGTGGGTCGGGCTCTCTGCGCTGGGCCAGGTCCGCACGCCGACATCGGCGGCCTTGTGCAGCACGAAGGTAAAGGTTCCGGTCAGGCCCATCTCCAGGGCGTTGACGCAGACCTCGCCGTCGCCCTGGCGGCCGTGGCCGTCGCCGGCCGAGAAGTTGGCGCCCGGAACCCAGACTGGCAGGAACAGGGTCGAGCCGGCGACCAGCTCCTTGCAGTCCATGTTGCCGCCGTGCTCGCGCGGCTCGCGGCTGGACAGGCGTCCGTAGCGGGGCGGCGGGGCGACGCCGGTGGTGCCGAAGAACGGGCGCAGGGGCAGGGTCGGGCCCCAGCTGGGCTTGCAGGTCCCCGCCGCCGCGTCGACCGCGATATGGCTGACGTAGCGCTCGGGAAACTCGTCCGCCAGGGTCCCGGCCAGCGGCCGGACGGCGCAATAGCCCCAGACGTTGTTCGGCTCGATGGCTTCGATCCGCACCTCCAGCGTATCGCCCGGCTCGGCCCCCGCGATCGCTACTGGCCCCGTCAGGATGTGCGGGCCGATGCGCTCCAGTTTGGCGTCGTGGATCGCCTGCAGGGCGGGCGGGATCGCCAGGCTGGAGTCCGGCGCCGGCATCACCTCGGGTCCTCCGGACACGCAGTCGATCACCACAGTATCGCCCGGTGCGATCGTCAGCACCGGAGCAAAAGCCGCGTCGAAGATCCCGAAGCGCACGGTGTCCGGGGTCGAGGCCAGGTGATGGCGCATGAAGTAAGTCCTCTATTACCAGAACCCAGTTGGCGCGCGCCCGGCCCGCCGCCCTAGCCTCGACCGCCGCGGGACCAGGCGAAGCGCGCCGGCGCCCATCCGGCGGGCAGCCCGGCCGTCGGCATGGCGCGGACATGGGCGTCGGCGCGTTCCAGGGCCCATGCCGCTGGCGGCGGCCGCCCATCCCCGCTATGAAGATTTTTCTTACTTGTGGAGCTCGTCCCGCATGGCGACCGATCCGGCGCTCGCAGCGTTCCTGGCCCTCGACGACCACGCGGTCGCCGCCTATGCGGACGCCCGGGCCGAGGCGCTGGGCCTGGCCCTGCCGCCGGAGACCCGCGCCGGCGTCGTCGACAACCTGGCCCTGCTGCGCCGCCAGGCCGCGACGTTCATTGTCGGCGCCGGGCTGGAGGCCACCGGCCCTCTCGAGCCGTTCGAGCCATGAGCGCCGCCGACTTCCGCTCCGCCCAAGCCGTCGCCGCCGATGTCCGCGAGGGCCGCACCACCGCCCGCGCCGAGATCGAGGCCGCCCTGGCCCGGGCGCGGGATGATCGGTTCAACGCCTACACCGCCGTCTTCGCCGAGCGCGCCCTGGCCCAGGCCGAGGCGATCGACGCCGACCTCGCCGCCGGCCGTCCGATCGGCCCGCTGGCCGGCGCGCCGTTCGCGGTCAAGAACCTGTTCGACGTCGAAGGCGCGACCACGATCGCCGGCTCGCGCATCCGCCGGGATGCGCCGCCCGCCGAGCACGACGCCACCGCCGCCCGGCGCCTGACCGCCGCGGGGGCGGTGCTGGTCGGCGCGCTGAACATGGACGAGTTCGCCTACGGCTTCGTCACCGAGAACGCCCACGACGGCCCGACCCGCAACCCGCATGACCTGACCCGCATCGCCGGCGGCTCGTCCGGCGGTTCGGCCGCGGCGGTCGGCGGCGGCCTCGTGCCCCTGACCCTGGGCTCGGACACCAACGGCTCGATCCGCATCCCCGCCAGCCTGTGCGGGGTGTTCGGCCTCAAGCCCACCCTGGGCCGGCTGTCGCGCCAGGGCGCCTTTCCCTTTGTCGAGAGCCTGGACCATGTCGGGCCGTTCGCCCGCTCGGTCGCCGACCTGGCCCTCGCCTACGACCTGATGCAGGGGCCCGATCCGCTGGATCCCCTCTGCCGTCGGCCCGCCGAACCGGTCGCCCTCCGCCTGCAAGCCATAGCCGACGCGCCCCTTCGCGTCGGCGTGCTGGGCGGCTGGTTCGCGCAGGGCGCCTTTCCGCAGGTGCTGGAGGCGCTGGAGATCGTCGCCGACGCTCTTCAAGCCAAGCGCGGCGTCGGACTTCCGGACGCCGAACTGGCCCGCGCCGCCGCCTTCTGCCTGACGCCGATCGAGGCCGCGCACCTGCACTGGCCCGACCTCAAGGCCCGGCCGCTCGACTACGACCCCGCCGTCCGCGACCGCCTGCTGGCCGGGGCCCTGGCCCCCGAGGCTGTCGCCGAGGCCGCGCGCCGCTATCGTCCGATGTTCCGCGACGCGGTGCGCCGCGTGTTCGAGGATTTCGACGTGCTGCTGGCCCCGGCCTCGGTCTGCCCCGCGCCCGGCATCGGCCAGGCGACCATGGAGATGGACGGCCAACAGGTCTCGGTTCGCAAGAACCTGGGCGCCTACACCCAGCCGATCAGCTATATCGGCCTGCCGGTGGTGGCCGCCCCCGTGAACCGTCCCGGCAAGCTGCCGATCGGGGTGCAGATCATCGCCCCGGCCTGGCGCGAGGACCTGGCCCTGGCCGCCGCCCTGCGCCTGGAGCAGGCCGGCGTCGTGGCCGCCCATCGCCCCCCTTCTCCCCCGGCCGAGCCCTCCCGATGACCGTGAACGAACCCGACGTCCTGGCCGAGGTGGCGGCCGCCGTCGACGCCTACGAGACGGCGCTGATGTCCAACGACGTCGAGGCGCTGGACGGCTTCTTCCGCGATGCGCCCGAGACGGTGCGCTATGGCGTGGCCGAGAACCTCTATGGCTTTGAGGCCATCGCGGCCTTTCGAATCGGCCGCTCGGGCGGCTCGCCGCAAAGGTCGCGCCTGAGGACGGAAATCGCCACGTTTGGGCGAGACTTCGCCGTCGCCAACGTTGAATTCCAGCGCGAGGGGGCAAAACGTACCGGACGCCAGAGCCAGGCCTGGATCCGTACCGAAACTGGCTGGAAAATCGTCTCGGCCCACGTTTCGCTGCTCCAGGACGGCGTCGATCAACGCCTTGCTCCGTAAGCGGTCGAGCGCCGAACCCCATGACCATAAGTAATAAGTCTATGACTTGTGATCTGCTTTTGGGCAGTCCTGTCGCGGCGTGGTCAAATAGTAACATCCAGGACAAAAACTTCACCGAACCACATCCAGGACGTCATCAAAGCTTTGGATTCGCCTCCGGCATTGTGCATTGCACCCTCAAGCGTCGGGCCGCCGGCGCATGAAGGGGATACTTCAATGACCACCGCCAACACGTTGCGCAGCCGCCTCCACCGCGGCGCCGCCCTCACCGCCCTGGTCCTGGCCGTCGGCGCCGCCGCGCCGGCCTTCGCCCAGGACACCGGCTCCGTCACCCTGGACGACGTGATCGTCACCGCCCAGAAGCGCGCGGAAAACATCCAGGAAGTGCCGGTCTCGGTGGCCACTATGGGCGGTGAGAAGCTGGACGCCCTGTTCGCCGGCGGCGAGGACGTGCTGGCCCTGTCCAGCCGCGTGCCCGGCCTGTTCGTCGAAAGCTCGAACGGCCGCGCCGCCCCGCGCTTCTACATCCGCGGCCTGGGCAACACCGACTTCGACCTGGCCGCCTCGCAGCCGGTCTCGGTGATCATGGACGACGTAGTCATGGAGAACGTCGTGCTGAAGAGCACGCCGATCTTCGACGTCGAGCAGGTTGAAGTGCTGCGCGGCCCGCAGGGCACGCTGTTCGGCCGCAACACCACCGCCGGCATCGTCAAGTTCGACAGCGTCAAGCCGAGCCAGGTCTTCAAGGCCAACGGCACGGTGACCTACGGCTCGTACGGCTCGTGGACGGCCGAAGGCGGCGTCGGCGGCCCGCTGGTCGAAGGCAAGCTGGCCGGCCGCATCGCCGTCCTGGGCCAGCACCGCGACGACTATATCGACAACACCTTCACCCACGTGAAGGACGCGCTGGGCGGCTATGACGAATACGCCATCCGCGGCCAGTTGCTGTGGACCCCGACCGAGAACCTCAGCGTCCTGCTGAACGCCCACAACCGCACCCTGGACGGCACGGCCGCGATCTTCCGCGCCAACATCCTCACCAAGGGCAGCAACAAGATCAACGGCAACTTCGACCGCGATTCGGTCTTCTACAACGGCGGCGCCAACAACCCGCAGAAGTACGACGGCAACGGCGAGTCGATTAAGGTCGACTACGACTTCGGCGGCGCGACCCTGACCTCGATCAGCGCCTACGAGACCACCAACGGCTACAGCCGCGGCGACATCGACGGCGGCGTGGCCGGCACGGGTCCGGGCTTCATCCCGTTCGACTCCGACACCCGGGACGGCATTGACGACCTGGACCAGTACACCCAGGAACTGCGCCTGGCCTCGGACACCGAAGGCCCGCTCAGCTGGCAGGTCGGCGGCTACTACTTCAAGTCCGACTTCCTGGTGACCACCGACGCCGGCTTCAACAAGGCGACGCTGAACCACAAGAACACCGCCTGGGCCGGCTTTGGCCAGGTCGCCTACCAGGTCAACGACAAGCTGAAGCTGACCGGCGGCGCCCGTTACACCGACGACAAGAAGACCATGACCGTCGTCGGTTCGACCGCGCCCGAAGTGTCGGTATCGGACAGCAAGGTCTCGTGGGACCTGTCGGCCTTCTACGACGTGACCGACGACGTCAGCCTGTACGCCCGAGCCGCCCACGGCTTCCGCGGCCCGACCATCCAGGGCCGCGACATCGTCTTCTTCAGCCCCGCCTCGGTGGCCAAGTCGGAAACGATCCAGTCGTACGAAGTCGGCTTCAAGAGCGAACTGCTGGACCGCCGCATCCGCTTCAATGGCGCGGCCTTCACCTACGAGGAAAAGAACCCGCAGTTCAGCGCCATCGGCGGCGCCACCAACGGCACCCTGCTGATCAACGCCGACAAGGGCCAAGCCTACGGCGTCGAGTTCGACGGCGAGTTCAAGGTCACCGAGAACCTGCTGCTGACCGCCGGCTACAGCTACAACCACACGAAGATCAAGGACAAGGACCTGGCCGTGGCGGTCTGCGCCCAGTGCACGGTCACCGACCCGCTGAACGCGGCGGGCCAGGCCCTGGTCGACGGCAACCCGTTCCCGAACGCGCCGAAGTACGTGCTGAACTTCACGGCCCGCTACAGCTATCCGGTCGGCGACGGCGAACTGTTCGCCTACACCGACTGGTTCCGTCAGGGCTACACGAACATCTTCCTCTACCAGAGCAAGGAGTTCTACTCGAAGGGCGACTTCGAGGGCGGTCTGAAGCTCGGCTACGCCAAGCGCGACGGCGCCTACGAGATCGCCGCGTTCGCCCGCAATATCACCAACGAGGTGAACCTGCGCGGCGGCATCGACTTCAACAACCTGACCGGTTTCGTCAACGAGCCTCGGATCGTCGGCATCTCGATCAGCGCCAAGCGGTAATCCCAAAGACCCCGCCCGGCGCTCGCGCCGGGCGGAAAGCCCGAAGGATTGCCATCGTCCCGCCATGCTCCCGGTTCGCGCCGGGAGCATGGTTCGTTTGAGGGGTTCCCCCTCCGCCCAACGATGAGATAGATCCTTCAGATGACGACCAAGATCATCTTCGACACCGATCCCGGCATCGACGACGCCATGGCGCTGCTGTTCATCGAGGCCAGCCCGGCGCTTGACCTGGTGGCGGTGACCACGGTGTTCGGCAACGCCGACATCGACACCACCACCCGCAACGCCCTCTATCTGAAGGACCGCTTCGGCCTGAAGGCCCCGGTCTTCAAGGGGACCGACAAGCCGCTGGTCCGGCCGCGCGGTCCCTCGCCCACCTTTGTGCATGGCGAGAACGGTCTGGGCGACGTCGAGCTGACCGGACTGAGGCCCGCCCAGCCCGAGGCCAAGCCGGCCTACCAGGCGATCATCGACCTGGCCCGCGAGAACCCCGGCGAGATCACCCTGGTCGCGGTCGGGCCGCTGACCAACCTGGCCCTGGCCCTTCAAGCCGATCCTGAAGTCACCACCCTGCTGAAGGCCGTGGTGATCATGGGCGGCGCGTTCGGCGTGGCCGGCAAGCCCGGCAACGTCACCCCCGTGGCCGAGGCCAATATCTGGAACGATCCGGAGGCCGCCGACCAGGTGTTCACCGCGCCCTGGCCCGTGACCGCCGTCAGCCTGGACGTCACCACCCAGGTGGTGATGACCCCCGCCTACATGGACGCCCTGGAAGCCGGCGCCGGTCCGGCCGGCGCCTTCCTCAACGCCATCTCCAAGCCCTATGCGGCGTTCTACGGCGGCCGCGACGGCATCGTCGGCTGCTGCGTGCACGACGCCGCGGCCGTGGCGTTCGTGATCGACCCGTCGCTGTTCGAGGTGCGGCGCGGGTCGATCCGGGTGATCACCGACGGCATCGCCCTGGGCCAGACCTGCCAAAAGGTCGAGGGCGAACTGTTCGGGCCGTCGGCCTGGGACGACCAGCCGATCCAGGCGATCACGGTGGGGGTGAAGGCGGAGGGGTTGCTGAAGCTTTATGCGGAGACGATGGGGGTTTGAGACTTAAGGGCCCCTCCCCCTGTCGGGGAGGCGATCGCGCAGCGATCGGTGGGGGGAGTTATAGGATCGAACATCCGGGTTGTGGCCGTCGGCTAATCACTCCCCCCTCCGTCGGCTTCGCCGACACCTCCCCCAGAGGGGGAGGATCTTATCGCCGATGCCGCTCCACCCCCGCCACATAGGTCCGCTCGACCACCCGGTCGTCGCCCAGCACCGTCAGCGCGAACAGCCGGTCCTCCAGGCTCCGCGCCGCCGGCATCCGTCGGGCCAGCAGCGGCGTGGCGGCCAGGTCCAGGACCAGGAAGTCGGCGATCTTGCCGGGCTCCAGGCTGCCGATCTCGTCCTCTAGCCCCAACGCCCGCGCCCCGCCCAGGGTGGCCAGGTACAGGGCGTGGAACGGGTCCAGCGCCTCGCCGCGCAGCTGGCCCACCTTGTAGGCCTCGCCCAGGGTGTGGAGGATCGAGAAGGTCGTCCCCGCCCCCACGTCCGTGCCGATCCCGACCTTCACCCCGTGGGCGCAGGCGGTCTCCAGCGGGAACAGGCCCGAGCCCAGGAACAGGTTCGAGGTCGGGCAGAAGGCGATGGCCGAGCCTGCCTGCGCCAGACGCTGGAAAGCATCTCCCTGAAGATGGACGCAATGGGCGAACACTGAGCGCTTTCCGACCAGGCCGAAGCGGTCATAGACGTCCAGATAGTCCGTGGCCTCCGGGAACAGCTTGGCCGTGTCGACGATCTCGCGGATGTTCTCCGACAGGTGGGTCTGCATCCACACGGTCGGGTGCTCGGCCAGCACCTCGCCAGCCATGGCCAGCTGTTCGTCGCTGCAGCTGATCGCGAAGCGCGGGGTCACGGCGTAGCCCAGCCGGCCCTTGCCGTGCCAGTCGGCGATCAGGCTTTCCATGTCAGCGCGGCTGCCCTCGACCGTGTCGGTCAGGCCGGGCGGGGCGTTGCGGTCCATCAGCGACTTGCCGGCGATCAGCCGCATGTCGCGCTTCAGGGCGGCGGCGAATAGCGCCTCGACCGAGGCCTTGTGCACCGAGCCGAACACCAGGGCGCTGGTGGTGCCGTTGCGCAGCAGTTCCTCGACGAAGAACTCGGCGGCCTCATCGGCATGGTCCTGGTCGGCGAACGCGGCCTCGGCCGGAAAGGTGTGGCGCTCCAACCAGTCCAGAAGTTGCTCGCCATGGGCGGCGATGATGTCGACCTGCGGAAAGTGGATGTGGGTGTCGACGAAGCCGGGGACGATCAGCTTGCCGCGCAGATCCTCCACGGGCGTATCGCCCAACTCGTCGGCCAGCTTGGCGTAGTCGCCGCAGGCCACGACGCGGCCGTCGGCGACCAGCAGCAGGCCGTCCTCGTGGAAGGCGTGCGCCTTTCCATCGGTGATGCTCGGGTCGGCCTCCAGGTGGAGGATCGACGCCCTATAGGCTTGCAAGCTGGAGATCCTTCAAACGTTCGCGGCGGGCGGCCTCGAGCCGCATCAGCAGGTCGGCGGCCACCGAGACGGCGATCACCTCGGGGGCCTTGTTCTTCAGGTGCGGCAGGCCGATCGGACAGGTGACGCGGGAGACGGTCCCGTCGCCGAAGCCGTCCTTACGCAGGCGGTTCAGGAACCGCGCCTTCTTGGTGTCCGACCCGATCAGGCCCAGATAGCCGAACGCCCCGCCGGCCAGGGCCGCCGAGGTCAGGGCGTAGTCAAGATCATGGTCGTGGGTCATGACCAGGATGTAGGCGTCCGGCCCCGCGCCCATGGCGGCGGCCGCCAGTTCGGCGGGCGCGCCGACCGTGACTCCAGGGATCCGGGACGTCTCGGGACGCGTGTCGTACCAGGCCAGGCGGAACGGCAGCGGCTCCAGGGCCCGGGCCACGGCCTGGCCGACGTGGCCGGCCCCGAACAGCAGCACCGGCGGGCGCGGCAGGTCCTGTGGCTCGACCAGCAGGTCGCCCAGCGTCGGCCGGGCGCCGCGCGCCGTCGCCGGCTCGCCCGCCAGGGTGATCGTCGCCCCGTCGGGACTGGAGGCCGCGACCGGCGCGATGGTCTTGACCAGGGCGCCGGGGTTGAAGCGGGTGCGGACCTCGAACGGCTGGTCGGCGTCCAGCCGTCGGGCCGCGTCGGTCAGCCAGTCGACAGCGGTCCGGTCCAGGCGCTCGATCAGCAGCCGCACGCGGCCGCCGCAGCACTGGGCCAGCAGCGGGCCCAGCGGATAGTCCTGCAAGGCGAAGTGGACCTGGCTTTCGAGCATGCGCCGCGCCTGCTCGGCGACCTGGTGTTCCAGATTGCCGCCGCCGATCGTGCCGGCCTGGCCGTCAGCCCAGACCACCATCTTGGTCCCGGCGTCGCGCGGCGCCGAGCCCTCGGTGGCCAGGATGGTGACCAGGGCGAGGGACTGCCCCTCGGCCAGTCGCGCCAAAGATTGCCGAGCCCAATTGCTCATATCCCCTCTCCCTCTGGGAGAGGGCGACGTCGGGCGCCCTAACCAAGACCGGCCCTCTTCTTCACGTCCTCGACCGCCATCAGTATCCGCTCTGGGGTCGCCGGCGCGTCGAGGTTGGGGAACACCTTGTGGCCGACCGCCGAGGCCACGGCGCGGTTGACGGCTGACAGCACCGACAGGGCCAGCATCAGCGGCGGCTCGCCCACGGCCTTGGAGCGGTGGACGGTCTCCTCGACATTGCGGCCCGGCTCCCACAGCGCGATGTTCAGCACCGCCGGCCGGTCGCCGCAGGTCGGGATCTTGTAGGTCGAGGGGGCGTGGGTCAGCAGGCGGCCGTCGACGCTGAACACCAGCTCCTCGGTGGTCAGCCAGCCCATGCCCTGGATGAAGCCGCCCTCGATCTGCCCCAGGTCGATGGCCGGGTTCAACGAGCGGCCGGCGTCGTGCAGGATGTCGGCCCGGGTGACCTTCATCTCGCCGGTCAGGGTGTCGATCAGCACCTCGCTGCAGGCCGCGCCATAGGCGAAATAGTAGAACGGCCGGCCGGTATGGGTGGCGCGGTCGTAGTGGATCTTGGGTGTGGCGTAGAAGCCGGTCGACGACAGCGACACCCGGGCCAGGTGGGCCTGGCGGCACAGCACCTCGAACGGGACCAGCTCGGCCCCGGCCCGCAGACCTTGCGGCGTGAACACGACCTCGGCCTCGTCGCAACCCCACTTCTTCGCCGCGAACGCCACCAGACGCGCCTTGATGACGTTGGCCGCGTTTAGCGCCGCCATGCCGTTCAGGTCCGTGCCCGACGAGGCGGCCGTGGCCGAGGTGTTGGGCACCTTGTCGGTGACGGTCGAGGTCACCTTGACCCTGGACACGTCGACCTTGAAGGCCTCGGCGACGATCTGGGCGACCTTGACGAACAGCCCCTGCCCCATCTCGGTCCCGCCGTGGTTCAGCAGGATCGAGCCGTCGGCATAGAGGTGGATCAGGGCCCCGGCCTGATTCAGGTGGGTGGTGGTGAACGAGATGCCGAACTTCACCGGCGTCAGGGCCAGGCCCTTCTTCAGCACCGGGCTGCGGGCGTTGTAGGCGTCGATCTCGCGCTGGCGGGCCTCGTAGTCGCAGGCGGCGGCCAACTGCTCCAGCAGCTGCGGCGCGACATTGTCCTCGATCGTCTGGTGGTACGGCGTCAGGTTCCGCCCCTCGCCGCCATAGAGGTTGCGCTGGCGAACCAGCAGCGGGTCCAGGCCCGTGGCCTGGGCGACGGCGTCCATCACCCGCTCGATCGCCGCCATGCCCTGCGGGCCGCCGAATCCCCGGAAGGCCGTGTTCGACACGGTGTGGGTCTTGAAGCGGTGCGAGACGATCTCGACCGCCGGCAGGAAGTAGCAGTTGTCGGCGTGGAACATCGCCCGGTCGTTGATGGCCAGCGACAGGTCGGTGGTCGCGCCGCAGCGCGAGGCCAGCTCCAGCGCCAGGCCCGTCAGCCGGCCTTCGTCGTCGAAGCCGACGTCGTAGGCGACCTCGAAGTCATGCCGCTTGCCGGTCATGACCATGTCCTCGTCGCGGTCGGGACGGGCCTTGGCCGGGCGGCCGGTCTTGACCGCGACCAGGGCGGCGGCGGCGGCGAACAGCGAGGCTTGCGTCTCCTTGCCGCCGAACCCGCCGCCCATGCGGCGCACCTCGACGGTGACGCTGGTGTGCGGCACGTCCAGCACGCGAGCGATCAGGTGCTGAACCTCGCTGGGGTGCTGGGTCGACGACCAGACGTGGACGTCGCCACCTTCGCGGGGTGTGGCCAGAGCGACCTGGCCCTCGAGATAGAAGTGGTCCTGGCCGCCGATGGCCATGGTTCCCTGCAAGCGCCGGGGCGAGGCCGCCAGGGCGGCCGCGGCGTCGCCGCGCGCCATGCGCTGGCTGGCCTCGATCTTCAGGTCGGCCTCGCGGGCCTCCCCGATCGTGATCGCTACCGGCAGGTCCTCGTACTCGACCACGGCCTTGGCGGCGGCGGCGCGGGCGGCGGCGATCGAGGTCGCAGCCACGGCGAACAGGCTCTGGCCGACGCAGACCACCTCGCCGTCGGCGAACAGCTTGTCGTCGTGGATCACCGGGCTGACGTCGTTCTCGCCGGGGATGTCCCGCGCCGTCAGCACCGCCACCACGCCGGGCGAGGCGCGGACGGCGGACAGGTCCATCGAGGCGATCCGGGCGTGCGCGCGCTGGCTCATGCCCAGATGCACATGCAACATGCCGACCGGCTCGGGGATGTCGTCGACATAGATCGCCGCGCCGCTGACATGGCGCAGGGCGCTGTCATGCGGCAGCGAGGCGTGCACACCCTGGAAGACCACCGGCTCGACCAGCTTGACGCCAGAGTCAGCCATGAGCCGCCTCCGGCACGCGGGTCTCCAGGTCCGGCCGGGCGGACTCGATGAACACCTTGCGCAGCATGTTGCCGGCGGTCAGGGCGCGGTAGGCGGCCGAGGCGCGGGCGTCGGTCAGGGGCGTGAAGTCGCTGGCTAGGGCCTCGACGGCGGCATGGATCGTCGTTCGGTTCCAGAGCCGGCCGACCAGGGCGGCCTCGCAGGCGGCGGCGCGCTTGGGCGTGCCGGCCATGCCGCCATAGGCGATGCGGGCGGCGGTAACGACCTCGTCCACGATCTTGATGTTGAAGGCGCCGCACACCGCCGAGATGTCCTGGTCGAACCGCTTGGACAGCTTGAAGACCTTGAACATCGCCCCGTCCAGGTCGGTCGGGATGCGCACGGCCTCGACGAACTCGCCGGGCGCGCGGTCCTGCTGGCCATAGGCGATGAAGAAGTCCTCCAGGGCGATCGTCCGTCGGACATCGCCCCGGCGCAGCACCAGCTCGGCGCCCAGGGCGATCAGGGCCGGCGGCATGTCGCCGATCGGCGAGCCATTGGCGATGTTGCCGCCGATCGTGCCGCTGTTGCGCACCTGGGTCGAGCCCAGCCGGCGCATCATGGCGCCAAGGTCGGGATAGAGCTCGCCGAGCATCTCCAGGGCGTCGACATAGCGCGCGCCCGCCCCGATCCGCAGCCAGCCGTCCTCGCGCGTGATCGCCTTGAGCTCACCCACCCGGCCGATATCGATCAGCGTGCCGAGCGGCTTGCGCAGTTTGGTGACCCATAGGCCGATGTCGGTGGCGCCGGCCAGGATCACCGCGTCCGGATGCTGTTCACAGGTCCTGGCCAGTTCGTCGACGCTCTGCGGCGCGAACCAGCGGCGCGTGACGCCGGCGATCGGATCGGCGTAGTCCAGGCTCAGGGCCTCGTCGCGCCGCAGGCCGGCCAACGCGTCGGTCACGTCCGGCGCGGCCTCGGGCGCGATGGCCTCGGCAGCGGCGATGATCGGTCCGTAGCCGGTGCAGCGGCACAGGTTGCCGGCCAGCACCTCGTCGATCGGCGCGGCCGTTCCCTTCGCCGCGACGGCTCGGCCGTACAGCGACATGACGATGCCCGGCGTGCAGAAGCCGCATTGCGAGCCGTGGTGCTCGACCATGGCCGCCTGCACCGGGTGCGGCTCGTCCTTGCCCAGCCCCTCGACGGTGATCACCGCCTTGCCGTCCAGCATCGGCACGAACTGGATGCAGCTGTTGATCGCCCGCCAAGCTGTCCCGCCCTGCCCGTCCAGTTCGCCGACCAGCACGGTGCACGACCCGCAATCGCCTTCCGCGCAGCCTTCCTTGGTCCCCGTCCGCCGCAAGTCGCCGCGCAGATGCTCCAGCAGCGTCCGGGTGGGATCGACGCCCCGGGCCTCGACCACCTGGCCGTTCAGCAGGAAGCGCACGCCAGCCTGTTCCTTGGTCGCCATCTCAGCTGCCCCTGTAGGTGGAATAGCCAAACGGCGAGACCAGCAGCGGCACGTGATGGTGCTGGGCCGGATCGGCCACCGCGAAGTCGATCACCACCACGTCCAGGAACGGCGGATCGGAGACGGCCGCGCCGCAAGCCCTGAAATAGTCAGCGACGCCGAACTCCAGCCGATAGCCGCCGACCGTCAGGTCGTCGCCCTCGACCAGCCGCGCCCGGCCGTCGGCGTCGGTGCGGGTCTCGCCCAGCAGGACGACGGCGCCGTCGCGCCGGCTCGACACCCGCACGGCGACCCCGGCCGCCGGGCGCCCGGCGGCGGTGTCGAGGATATGGGTCGTCAAGCCGCTCATGCGTTTCAATCCATGGCCGGGCGTCGCCGCCCAGTCTAAACCCTTGCTCCCGAAACGGAGCCTCTTCCGACGATGCTGGGACTGCCGCCCCGGCAAGTCCAGCCGCCAGGCCCGCCGAGCGCCGGTTGAGCCCAAAGCGCCTTGTCGGACGGCGATCGGCGCCCGCCGAATGGGCTCATATAAGTCTTTTATTACTTATGCGGCCAGCCGCGATCGGCCGCCCGGCGCCCTGGATCGCAAAAAACGCGCTCTGACGCTGCGTAAGGTTGGAAAAGCCGCGCCAACACCGGTAGCTAGGCCCTGACGGATCGCACCGACCCCACAGACGATCCGCGCCGACAAACCTTGCGCAGCCACCGAGGAACGACCGATGGACGAGGATTTCCGTAAAGCCGCCCTGGACTATCACCGTCTGCCGCGGCCCGGAAAGCTGGCGATCGAAGCCACCAAGCGCATGGCCACCCAACGCGACCTGGGCCTGGCCTATTCGCCCGGCGTCGCCGCCCCCTGCGAGGCCATCGCCGCCAATCCGGACCTGGCGCGCGACTACACCGCCCGCGGCAACCTGGTGGCCGTGATCTCCAACGGCACCGCCGTGCTGGGCCTGGGCAATATCGGCCCGCTGGCCAGCAAGCCGGTGATGGAGGGCAAGGCGGTCCTGTTCAAGAAGTTCGCCGGCATCGACGTGTTCGACCTCGAGGTCGACGCCGAGGATCCCGACAAGTTCATCGAAGTGGTCGCGGCCCTGGAGCCCACCTTCGGCGGCATCAATCTGGAGGACATCAAGGCCCCGGAATGCTTCGTCATCGAGCGCAAGCTGCGCGAGCGGATGAACATCCCGGTCTTCCACGACGATCAGCATGGCACCGCCATCGTCTGCGCCGCCGCCGTCCGCAACGCCCTGGTCGTCCAAGGCAAGACCCTCAAGGACGTCAAGCTGGTGACCTCGGGCGCCGGCGCGGCCGCCCTGGCCTGCGTCGACCTGCTGGTCTCGATGGGCCTGCCGGTCGAGAACGTCACCCTGACCGACATCAAGGGCGTGGTCCATGCCGGGCGCGAACCCGACATGCCCGAGAACATGGCCCGCTACGCCCGGCCGACCGACGCGCGGACCCTGCCCGACGTCCTGCCTGGCGCCGACATCTTCCTGGGCCTGTCCGCGCCGCGCGTGTTCAAGGCCGAATGGCTGCCGCTGCTGGCCCCCAATCCGCTGATCCTGGCCATGGCCAATCCCGAGCCGGAGATCCTGCCTGAGATCGTCGCCGCCCAGCGCCCCGACGCCATCATGGCCACCGGCCGCAGCGACTATCCCAACCAGGTCAACAACGTCCTGTGCTTCCCGTTCATCTTCCGCGGCGCGCTGGACGTGGGCGCCAGCGAGATCAACGAGGCCATGAAGGTGGCGGCCGTCGAGGCCATCGCCGAACTGGCCCGCGCCGAGGCCTCCGAAGTGGTGGCCAGCGCCTATGGCGGCGTAGCCCCCATGTTCGGCGGTCAGTACATCATTCCCAAGCCCTTCGATCCGCGCTTGATCCTGCAGATCGCCCCGGCCGTGGCCCGGGCGGCCATGGACAGCGGCGTCGCCACCCGGCCGATCGCCGACTTCGACGCCTATCGCGCCGAGCTGGAGCTGTTCGTCTACCGCTCGGGCCAGCTGATGCGCCCGGTGTTCGAGCGGGCCCGCAAGGCCACCAAGGCGGCCGCCGAGACCGGCGGCGTCCGCGTCGCCTATGCCGAGGGCGACGACGAGCGGGTGCTGCGCGCCGTTCAGACCGTCGTCGACGAAGGCCTCTGCAAGCCCGTGCTGATCGGCAAGCGCGAGACCATCGTCGCCAAGGCCGCCGAGATGGGCCTGCGGCTGGACTTCGACAATCGCGTCGAGATCCTCGATCCCTCCGCCGACACGGCGCTGTTCGCCCCCCTGGTCGAGCGCTACCAGGGCCTGGTCAGCCGCCGCGGCGTGCCGCCCCTGGCCGCCGAGCGCCGGGTGACCAACCGCCGGACCGTCTCGGCCTCGATGCTGCTGCAGGCCGGGCATGTCGACGCCGCCCTGGTGGGCGGGGCCGGCGACTGGTGGCAGCACATGACCTATGTGCTGCCGATCATCCCCAAGCGCGAGAACGTGGGCCGGGTCTACGCCCTGTCGGCCCTGATCATCGACAACGGCACGCTGTTCTTCTGCGACACCCACGTCAATGTCGACCCGACCGCCGAACAGGTGGCCGAGATGACGTTGCTGGCCGCCGAATCCGTGCGCCGGTTCGGCCTGACGCCGAAGGCGGCCCTGCTGTCGCATTCCAGCTTCGGCGCGTCGAACTCGCCGACCGCCCGCAAGATGCGCGAGGCCCTGGCCCTGGTGCGCGAGCGCGCCCCCGAGCTCGAGGTCGATGGCGAGATGCACGCCGACGCGGCCCTGTCCCAGGCCCTGCGCGACCGGCTGGTGCATGACAGCGCCCTGAAGGGCTCGGCCAACCTGCTGGTCATGCCCACCCTGGACGCCGCCAACATCGCCCTGACCCTGCTCAGCGCCGCAACCGAGGGCCTGCTGGTCGGCCCGCTGCTGCTGGGCATGAGTCGGCCGCTGCATGTGCTGACGCCCAGCGTCACCGCCCGCGGCATCGCCAACGTGACCGCCCTGGCCGTGAACCAGGCCGCCGCGGAACGCGAACATCGACTGATCTAGAACGGCGCTGGCCGTCCTTTTTTCTGGCGAACTGACACAAGAAAAGGCCCCGCAAGAGCCCCTCCACCGTCTCAGCGACGGGGAAAGGCTCCTGCGGGGCCTGGTTCCGGGATCGAAGACCCGGCCGAGCGCTCCGCGCCCGGCCGGATTTTTCGTATCCTTAGAGGATGCGCAGGTTGCCGGCCGAGGTCTTGCCCGAGCGACGATCCTGTTCCAGTTCGTAGCCGACTTGCTGGCCTTCGTTCAGGCCGCGCAGGCCGGCGCGTTCGACAGCCGAGATGTGCACGAAGATGTCGCCGCCGCCGTTGTCGGGCTGGATGAAGCCGAAGCCCTTGGTGCTGTTGAACCACTTCACCACGCCGGTGCCGGCTTCGCCCGCGCCGCCGCCGCCGCCGCCGCCGTAGCCGCCGCCACGCGGAGCGTCATAGCCGCCGCCGCGCGGGGCGCCGAAGTCGCGGGCCGGACGGCGCGGAGCCGACGGCGCGGTGCCTTGGCCAGTCACGCGCAGGTTGCCGGCCGAGGTCTTGCCCGAGCGGCGGTCCTCTTCCAGCTCGTAAGCCACCTGGTCACCTTCGTTCAGGCCCGACAGGCCCGAGCGTTCAACCGCGGCGATGTGGACGAACACGTCCTGGCCGCCGTCCTCGGGCTGAATGAAACCAAAGCCCTTGGCCGGGTTGAACCACTTAACGACACCGTTCGCCATCTTATCCTCAAAACCTCATTCAGCGGGCCAGTTACCGACCCGCGTCCTTCCATCCTGCTCTCATGACGCAAATCCGCGGAACGCGCTACGGGGTTTGATGGCAGAATCTCAAGCCAAGCCCGGTCCCGGCGATAAATTTTCGCGTGACACGGGTCGACGGCGGCCGAAACGTCGCCGGACGTGGCGTGAAAGCCACACCTGAGAAGGTGTTGAAGCTTAGCTTTGAAGTTTGGGTGCGGGGACAGGATTTGAACCTGTGACCTTCAGGTTATGAGCCTGACGAGCTACCGGGCTGCTCCACCCCGCGGCGAAGGAGGTAGTGGTGTGATCGTGATTGTAGGGTTCTGGACTTTGCCTTTCGGCTTTTAGGCATCCTTTTAGCGGACCTGGCGGCGACCTACTCTCCCGCGCCTTGAGACGAAGTACCATTGGCCCTGGGGGACTTAACGACCGAGTTCGGAATGGGATCGGGTGGGGAACCCCCGGCATAGCCACCAGGTCAGCAAAAAGGATGCTGTCGGGTGAGGGATTAGCTCACCCGAGCATATTGTGAAGAAGACATCGCGTGTCTGGGTATGTTGTAAAGCGTCAGTCATGGGTTTGACTGAAGAACGATCAAGCCTATCGAGCTATTAGTACCAGTAAGCTACACGCCTCGCGGCGCTTCCACACCTGGCCTATCAACGTGGTGGTCTACCACGGCTCTCAGCGAGACCTTGTTTTGAGGTTAGTTTCCCGCTTAGATGCTTTCAGCGGTTATCTATTCCACACTTAGCTACCCTGCTGCACAGCTGGCGCCATGACAGGTCCACCAGAGGTGTGTCCATCCCGGTCCTCTCGTACTAGGGACAGATCCTCTCAAGTCTCGTACACCCACGGCAGATAGGGACCAAACTGTCTCACGACGTTCTGAACCCAGCTCACGTACCACTTTAATCGGCGAACAGCCGAACCCTTGGGACCTGCTCCAGCCCCAGGATGTGATGAGCCGACATCGAGGTGCCAAACTTTGCCGTCGATATGGACTCTTGGGCAAAATCAGCCTGTTATCCCTAGAGTACCTTTTATTCGTTGAGCGATGGCCCTTCCACGCAGGACCACCGGATCACTATGGCCGACTTTCGTCTCTGCTCGACTTGTCAGTCTCGCAGTCAGGCGGGCTTATGCCATTGCACTCGACGACCGATTTCCGACCGGTCTGAGCCCACCATCGCGCGCCTCCGTTACACTTTGGGAGGCGACCGCCCCAGTCAAACTGCCCGCCACGCCATGTCCCGGACCCGGATAACGGGCCGCGGTTAGACGTCAGCAACAATAAGGGTGGTATTTCAAGGATGGCTCCACGCAGACTGGCGCCCGCGTTTCATAGCCTCCCACCTATCCTACACATGTTGTTGCTAACGCCAAGGCGAAGCTGCAGTAAAGGTTCATAGGGTCTTTCCGTCTGACCGCGGGAACCCCGCATCTTCACGGGGAATTCAATTTCGCTGAGCCTATGCTGGAGACAGTGGGGAAGTCGTTACGCCATTCGTGCAGGTCGGAACTTACCCGACAAGGAATTTCGCTACCTTAGGACCGTTATAGTTACGGCCGCCGTTTACCGGGGCTTCAATTCGCAGCTTGCACCACTCCTTTTAACCTTCCGGCACCGGGCAGGCGTCAGACCCTATACGTCGCCTTGCGGCTTCGCAGAGCCCTGTGTTTTTGATAAACAGTCGCTACCCCCTGGCCTGTGCCACTCTTATCTGGTTGCCCAAATAAGAGTCACGCTTATCCCGAAGTTACGCGTGCAATTTGCCGAGTTCCTTCAGCATAGTTCTCTCAAGCGCCTTGGTATACTCTACCTGCCCACCTGTGTCGGTTTCGGGTACGGTCTCCGTTGGAGTTATTTCCAGGGACCTGTTCACTGCCCAGAGCAATCCAATAAGCCTAGACAATTTACCAGATCCGTCACTTCCAACTGGTTCAGGAATATTCACCTGATTCCCATCGACTACGCCTTTCGGCCTCGCCTTAGGGGCCGACTAACCCTGCGCAGATTAGCTTTACGCAGGAACCCTTGGGCTTTCGGCGAGAGTGTCTCTCACACTCTTTATCGCTACTCATGTCAGCATTCTCACTTCCGATACCTCCAGCAAGGCTCGCGCCTCACCTTCACCGGCTTACGGAACGCTCCGCTACCGCTTGCACAAAGTGCAAACCCATACCTTCGGCGTCTGGCTTGAGCCCCGTTACATTTTCCGCGCAGGTTCGCTTGACCAGTGAGCTGTTACGCTTTCTTTAAATGATGGCTGCTTCTAAGCCAACATCCTGGTTGTCAAAGCAAACCCACATCGTTTCCCACTTAGCCAGAACTTGGGGGCCTTAGATGATGGTTAGGGTTGTTTCCCTTTTCACGACGGACGTTAGCACCCGCCGTGTGTCTCCCAGATATCTCTCTTGGGTATTCGGAGTTTGATTAGAATTGGTAGAGATCGCTCCCCCCGCATCCATTCAGTGCTCTACCCCCCAAGGAGTCCGTCTGAGGCACTACCTAAATAGTTTTCGCGGAGAACCAGCTATGTCCAGGTTTGATTGGCCTTTCACCCCTATCCACAAGTCATCCGAGAATTTTTCAACATTCACCGGTTCGGTCCTCCAGTAAGTGTTACCTTACCTTCAACCTGCTCATGGATAGATCACCTGGTTTCGGGTCGTCATGCGACGTACTTATTCGCCCTATTCAGACTCGCTTTCGCTGCGCCTACACCTAACGGCTTAAGCTTGCACGGCACATGAAGTCGCTGACCCATTATACAAAAGGTACGCCGTCACCACGCGCGGTG
>NZ_JAVDWJ010000006.1:22500-27500 GCF_031457295.1 Caulobacter sp. BE254
CCACCAACTAGCTAATCCTACGCGGGCCGCTCCAATGGCGATAAATCTTTCCCTCGAAAGGCTTATCCGGTATTAGCTCAAGTTTCCCTGAGTTGTTCCGAACCAAAGGGCACGTTCCCACGTGTTACTCACCCGTCCGCCACTAATCCCGAAGGATCCGTTCGACTTGCATGTGTTAGGCCTGCCGCCAGCGTTCGCTCTGAGCCAGGATCAAACTCTCAGGTTGAGTTGACCGCTAACACAGACTTCAAGAAATCGGGGGAAAACCCAATCTCTCGGTTCTGGTTTGCATAGTTTCTTGACGAGTTCCCAATCACATCGATGGATCGAAACCTAAGTTTCGGTCCATGATATTCATGGTGTCTTCAAGAGACCGCAATTGTCAGCGCATCGAGATGACCCGTGAGGTCATCGCCAGAGCGCCGCCGCCTGCGTTTCTCTTTCCAAATCAACAATGTCAAAGACCCAAGGCCGAAGCCCCGAACCACCTCTCGGCGGCCCATCCGTTTAGCGCCCGATGTCGGCGGAGGCGGCTATCTATCCAACCTCGAATTCCGTGTCAAACCGTTTTTTTCAAAACCGTCCGAACCAACCCACCAGAAACAGCCGAAGCCAAAACCAGTAGACCGAAGCGACCTTCTAGAGAAGAGCGCCAATCAAGTCAATCAAGAATTTCCAAGAAACCCTCGAAAGACTTGGCGAAGACCCCATCCGAATTCTTGCGAACTCTTCCGAAACCTTCCAGAGCCGCGCCTTCTAGTGAAAGCAAAACCCCGTGTCAACCTCGAATGTCGCTGAAGTTCAGCAGATCTTCGAGATCCAATACCTCACCGAACCTTGGAATTCTTATCGAAATCTTCGCTTCAGTGAAGGAGAGGCGCTTCTAATGAAGCATCACCCCAGAGTCAACCGCCTCGCTTTCCATCCTTTCGAAGGGCCAAGGCCGCGACGAAAAGACAAAAAGAGATCCGCGGGCCGCCGAGGCTGCCCGCCTGGATCCATAACCGAGTCGATTGGAGCGCGGAAACTAACGAAGTCGGCCAAAGAAAGCAAGAGCCTTGCGGCTCCCACCCCTGCGGTCGCGATCGCGTTTCCGAGCGAGGGGCGGATATAGGCGTGTGACGGCGCGATGACAACCCCTCTCCGATTGAATCCCCATTTGGCGGCTTGGGCTTTGGCGCCGGCGCCGCGTCCTCCGGTCGTGCCTTCTGGCCGACCTGCGCAGTATCGGAGATTCGGGGTGGCGAGCGATGGCGACGATCAGGTCCAGGACGCCGTCGGCCTTCGCTCCGAGCCGTCGACGCCATTCCTGGCGCGAGTGTGGACGAGCGATAGCGGCGTCTCCTACCTCGACGATCGCGCCCCGCCCTCCGCGGGTCACCAGGCTCTCGCCACTCGGCGCGATTCTCGGAGACGTTTGCCGAGAATCGGAAAGGCATCCGAGGCCTGGATAGGGGATTCGCCCGCGCGACCCCGGCTTCAGCAGTGGCGTCGACGTCGGTGATGAGCGAATCCCCAAAACCGAATCGCCCGGCGCCCAGGGGCGAGTCCGCATTCGGGGCCCGATTCGGTCGCCTCGGCGAGCTCGTCACAGCCCCCGGCGCCTCATGATCGGCCAGCTCACCGGCGTCCGCGGCCGAGAAGGCGTGAAGACTATCGGAACTCGGCGCTTCGAATCGGTCTCGCGCTCTCTCCGGAGTACACGGAGACGTCGACCAGATTGCCCCTCCCAGCGCAGAATCCGACATCATCGGCCGACGGTCGACCGCGGCGAACGCCTGCGGATTCCGAGCGCCGGCGCAGATTTCCGGTCGGACACGTCGTGCGGCGCTGAGACCGAGGCCTCTCGAGCGGCTTGGAGCGGTTGAAGCCCGAATGTCTGGGCGCCGCCGGCGGCGGCCTGCTCCAGAAGTGGCTTCTTGTACGGGTTTGATGTCGCGATGGCCTGAAGCATCGCGCGGAAAAGCGGCTTGCTCTGGTCCAGCGCCGTAAGGCCGCCCCGGGAGGGGGGCTAGGGCGGTCGCCGGGTTGGGCCGCCGCCGCAACGCGCGAGGTCCGCGTCAAGGGCAAGCGCACAAACGAAAATGGCCTCCCGAAGGAGGCCATTCTTGATCTTGGGTGCGGGGACAGGATTTGAACCTGTGACCTTCAGGTTATGAGCCTGACGAGCTACCGGGCTGCTCCACCCCGCGGCGAAGGAGGTAGTGGTGTGATCGTGATTGTAGGGTTCTGGACTTTGCCTTTCGGCTTTTAGGCATCCTTTTAGCGGACCTGGCGGCGACCTACTCTCCCGCGCCTTGAGACGAAGTACCATTGGCCCTGGGGGACTTAACGACCGAGTTCGGAATGGGATCGGGTGGGGAACCCCCGGCATAGCCACCAGGTCAGCAAAAAGGATGCTGTCGGGTGAGGGATTAGCTCACCCGAGCATATTGTGAAGAAGACATCGCGTGTCTGGGTATGTTGTAAAGCGTCAGTCATGGGTTTGACTGAAGAACGATCAAGCCTATCGAGCTATTAGTACCAGTAAGCTACACGCCTCGCGGCGCTTCCACACCTGGCCTATCAACGTGGTGGTCTACCACGGCTCTCAGCGAGACCTTGTTTTGAGGTTAGTTTCCCGCTTAGATGCTTTCAGCGGTTATCTATTCCACACTTAGCTACCCTGCTGCACAGCTGGCGCCATGACAGGTCCACCAGAGGTGTGTCCATCCCGGTCCTCTCGTACTAGGGACAGATCCTCTCAAGTCTCGTACACCCACGGCAGATAGGGACCAAACTGTCTCACGACGTTCTGAACCCAGCTCACGTACCACTTTAATCGGCGAACAGCCGAACCCTTGGGACCTGCTCCAGCCCCAGGATGTGATGAGCCGACATCGAGGTGCCAAACTTTGCCGTCGATATGGACTCTTGGGCAAAATCAGCCTGTTATCCCTAGAGTACCTTTTATTCGTTGAGCGATGGCCCTTCCACGCAGGACCACCGGATCACTATGGCCGACTTTCGTCTCTGCTCGACTTGTCAGTCTCGCAGTCAGGCGGGCTTATGCCATTGCACTCGACGACCGATTTCCGACCGGTCTGAGCCCACCATCGCGCGCCTCCGTTACACTTTGGGAGGCGACCGCCCCAGTCAAACTGCCCGCCACGCCATGTCCCGGACCCGGATAACGGGCCGCGGTTAGACGTCAGCAACAATAAGGGTGGTATTTCAAGGATGGCTCCACGCAGACTGGCGCCCGCGTTTCATAGCCTCCCACCTATCCTACACATGTTGTTGCTAACGCCAAGGCGAAGCTGCAGTAAAGGTTCATAGGGTCTTTCCGTCTGACCGCGGGAACCCCGCATCTTCACGGGGAATTCAATTTCGCTGAGCCTATGCTGGAGACAGTGGGGAAGTCGTTACGCCATTCGTGCAGGTCGGAACTTACCCGACAAGGAATTTCGCTACCTTAGGACCGTTATAGTTACGGCCGCCGTTTACCGGGGCTTCAATTCGCAGCTTGCACCACTCCTTTTAACCTTCCGGCACCGGGCAGGCGTCAGACCCTATACGTCGCCTTGCGGCTTCGCAGAGCCCTGTGTTTTTGATAAACAGTCGCTACCCCCTGGCCTGTGCCACTCTTATCTGGTTGCCCAAATAAGAGTCACGCTTATCCCGAAGTTACGCGTGCAATTTGCCGAGTTCCTTCAGCATAGTTCTCTCAAGCGCCTTGGTATACTCTACCTGCCCACCTGTGTCGGTTTCGGGTACGGTCTCCGTTGGAGTTATTTCCAGGGACCTGTTCACTGCCCAGAGCAATCCAATAAGCCTAGACAATTTACCAGATCCGTCACTTCCAACTGGTTCAGGAATATTCACCTGATTCCCATCGACTACGCCTTTCGGCCTCGCCTTAGGGGCCGACTAACCCTGCGCAGATTAGCTTTACGCAGGAACCCTTGGGCTTTCGGCGAGAGTGTCTCTCACACTCTTTATCGCTACTCATGTCAGCATTCTCACTTCCGATACCTCCAGCAAGGCTCGCGCCTCACCTTCACCGGCTTACGGAACGCTCCGCTACCGCTTGCACAAAGTGCAAACCCATACCTTCGGCGTCTGGCTTGAGCCCCGTTACATTTTCCGCGCAGGTTCGCTTGACCAGTGAGCTGTTACGCTTTCTTTAAATGATGGCTGCTTCTAAGCCAACATCCTGGTTGTCAAAGCAAACCCACATCGTTTCCCACTTAGCCAGAACTTGGGGGCCTTAGATGATGGTTAGGGTTGTTTCCCTTTTCACGACGGACGTTAGCACCCGCCGTGTGTCTCCCAGATATCTCTCTTGGGTATTCGGAGTTTGATTAGAATTGGTAGAGATCGCTCCCCCCGCATCCATTCAGTGCTCTACCCCCCAAGGAGTCCGTCTGAGGCACTACCTAAATAGTTTTCGCGGAGAACCAGCTATGTCCAGGTTTGATTGGCCTTTCACCCCTATCCACAAGTCATCCGAGAATTTTTCAACATTCACCGGTTCGGTCCTCCAGTAAGTGTTACCTTACCTTCAACCTGCTCATGGATAGATCACCTGGTTTCGGGTCGTCATGCGACGTACTTATTCGCCCTATTCAGACTCGCTTTCGCTGCGCCTACACCTAACGGCTTAAGCTTGCACGGCACATGAAGTCGCTGACCCATTATACAAAAGGTACGCCGTCACCACGCGCGGTGGCTCCGACTGCTTGTAGGCTTCCGATTTCAGGATCTGTTTCACTCCCCTTGTCGGGGTGCTTTTCACCTTTCCCTCACGGTACTTGTTCGCTATCGGTCATTGAGGAGTACTTAGGCTTGGAGGGTGGTCCCCCCATGTTCAGACAGGATTTCACGTGTCCCGCCCTACTCGAGTCTGTCGCTATTTGACGCTTACGGGGCTATCACCCACTATGGCCGACCTTTCCAAGTCGTTCAGCTTTATGTCACGACAGCACTGGCCTGGTCCCGGTTCGCTCGCCACTACTACG
>NZ_JAVDWJ010000006.1:30000-301075 GCF_031457295.1 Caulobacter sp. BE254
ATAGTTTCTTGACGAGTTCCCAATCACATCGATGGATCGAAACCTAAGTTTCGGTCCATGATATTCATGGTGTCTTCAAGAGACCGCAATTGTCAGCGCATCGAGATGACCCGTGAGGTCATCGCCAGAGCGCCGCCGCCTGCGTTTCTCTTTCCAAATCAACAATGTCAAAGACCCAAGGCCGAAGCCCCGAACCACCTCTCGGCGGCCCATCCGTTTAGCGCCCGATGTCGGCGGAGGCGGCTATCTATCCAACCTCGAATTCCGTGTCAAACCGTTTTTTTCAAAACCGTCCGAACCAACCCACCAGAAACAGCCGAAGCCAAAACCAGTAGACCGAAGCGACCTTCTAGAGAAGAGCGCCAATCAAGTCAATCAAGAATTTCCAAGAAACCCTCGAAAGACTTGGCGAAGACCCCATCCGAATTCTTGCGAACTCTTCCGAAACCTTCCAGAGCCGCGCCTTCTAGTGAAAGCAAAACCCCGTGTCAACCGACCTTTTCACTTTCGTCGATGAGCTGGCCGAAGCCGCTTCGAAGGACAAAAGCGCGGCGACGAAGCCCTTGAAGACAGGGTCTTCGCAAATTCGTCACCGAGTCGATTGGAGCCGCGGAAACTAGCGATCCGCCCTGTCAAATGCAAGACCCGAAGGCCTCGAATTCGTCCGGCGGGCGTCAGCCCCGAAGCGAGGGCGGTGTTTAGCCAGCCCCTCCGAGAGTCGCAACCGCAAAAGCGACGCGATCAACCGCACCCATCGCTTTGCCTGTGCGTGGATCTGTGAATGGTTTGGCGTCGCCTAGGGCCGTCTCTCTTCACCCGCCGTGGGCGACGACGCTTGCGCCATCCCCTCCCCTGCCTCCATAGACCTCTACAAGAGGAGGCCCCGCGTCCATGTTGTCCCAGAAAGCGCGTTACGCCCTGCGCGCCATGATCGAACTGGCCCGAGAGAACGGACAGGTCACCGCCGGCGAGCTGGCGGTCCGCGCCGATGCGCCGCGCAAGTTCCTGGAGGCCATACTTCTTACACTGTCGCGCCAGGGCCTGGTCACCAGCCGCCGCGGCAAGTTCGGCGGCTATCTGCTGGGGCGCGAGTCCGCCGCGATCAGCTTCGCCGAGATCATCCGCCTGGTCGACGGCCCCCTGGCCCTGACCCCCTGCGTCAGCCGCACGGCCTTCCGCCGTTGCGAGGATTGCCGCGACCTGGCGACCTGCGCCCTGCGCGAGGCCCTGCTGCGGGCCCGCGACGCCACGGCGGCGGTCCTGGAGGGCTACAGCCTGGCCGACGCCGTGGCCGGCTCGGGGGCCGAACTGCTGGCCGAACCCGGGTCGTGAACCACACTCTTATATAGACGCCCTATATAGAGTGGACGGGCGACCGCCGCCGGCCGCCCCGAAGCGCCGCTTCAGCCGGCCGCGATATAGGCCTTCAACCCGTCGGCCTCGGCCTGGGTCTCGCGGATCTTGTACTTCACCAGGTCGCCGATCGAGATGATGCCGGCCAGGCGCTTGCCCTTGCAGACCGGCAGGTGGCGGATCCGGCGGTCGGTCATTCGCTCAAGCAGGGCGTCGACCGTCTCCTCCGGCTGGGCGAACACCACGTCGCGGGTCATGCAACCGGAGATCGGCTTGGACAGGGCGGCGGCCCCCTCCTTGGCGATCACCCGCACGATGTCGCGTTCGGACAGGATGCCGGCGATCGTCTCGTCCTCCTCGAGCACGACCATGGCCCCCACGCGCCGGGTGTGCAGAAGGGCCGCGGCCGCGCCGACCGTCTCGTTGGGCGAGGCGGTGAAGACCAGATCGCCCTTGTCCTTCAGGATCTGAGAAACCAGCAACGCTTAATCCTCCCTGAGACTTATTTCCAAGCAGGGTCTCGCAAAGCGGCCCCCTTATCAATGGGCTGGATCGCCCAGGGCGCGAAGAAGCCGCATTATTCTCGTGCGCGCCAAAGTCGCCCCCTCGCCGACGAACTTAACCAAATCGCGAGACCTTCGGAGTTAAACCCAACGCTGTCCGATATTGGCACGGGGGTTGCTAGCGGTCGGACACGTCGGCGTTCACGAGGTTCCTGATGGCTGCGAGTGAGAAGAAACTGCCGGGCGCCGGTCGCCTGCTGACGATCAGCGCGGCCGTCCTGGCCCTGACCGCGGCCGCGACCGGCTTGGTTCTGGCCAGCCCGGTCCGGGCCCAGAGCCTGGACGCCAACTCCGCCGCGTTCAACGCCGGCTACGGCCGCGTGGCCGGTTCGGAGAACCACGTGGTCGAATATTCGACCCGCGACGCCAACGGCAACCGGGTCATCGTCGACGGCGTCATGCTGACCGGCGCCGACCAGAGCGTCTATTCCTCCAGCCGGTCGTCGGGATCGCTGGACAGCTATTCGGGCGTCGGCGCCATGGGGGGCTGGGGCAGCTCCACGGCGATCGGCAACAATCTGACGGTCGTCACCCAGGGCAACAACAACACGGTGATCGTCAACTCCAACCAGATCAACAACGGCAATATCAGCGCCGGAACGAACGTCGGGAAATCGGGAAATGGCCAGTAAGCGCCTCAACCTTCTGCTGGCCGGCGCCTGCGCCGTGCTCAGCGCCTGCGGCGGCGTCCCCAAGCCGATGATGGATGGCAACTACGCCACTCCGATCGGCGGGGCGCCGGTGACGGCCAACCCCACGCCCTACACGGCGGGCCTGGTCTGTCTGGCGCAGTACGCCCGCGCCAACCACGTGGTGGCGCCGCGCGTCGCCATCGGCCGCATCGCCGACTACACCGGCAAGGAGGAGTCCGACGGGTCGGGCCGCAAGGTCACCCAGGGTGCCTCGCTGCTGGCCATGACCGCCTTCGCCAAGGCCGGCATGCCGATGGTCGAGCGCTTCGACACCTCGGTGTCGGAGTACGAGCTGAAATACGCCAACAACAAGCTGATCTCCGACAACCCAAAGCCGGGCGCGGACGTGCCGGCCGAGTACCGCCGCATCCTGGCGGGCCAGGTGCCGGGCTCGGACTTCTACGTGGCCGGCGGCATCACCGAGCTGAACTACAACATCCGCTCGGCGGGCGTGGACGCCTATGTCGGCGACAAGGACACCGACGGGCTGAAGGGCAACTTCCGCCGCCGGGTGTTCATCATGAACATCGCCCTGGACCTGCGGCTGATCAACACCCGCACGCTGGAGGTGGTCGACGTGATCTCCTACCAGAAGCAAGTGGTCGGCCGCGAGATCAGCGCCGGCGTCTTCGACTTCCTGAACGGCAACATCTTCGACATCTCGGCGGGCCGCGGCGCGCTGGAGCCGATGCAACTGGCGGTGCGCTCGCTGATCGAGCGGGCGACCATCGAGATGAGCGCCAACCTCTACGGCATGCCGGGGCCGCAAAGCTGCATGCAGTACGACCCCTACGCCGCCAACACCGTCGGCGCGACCGGGGCCTTCGTGCCCGCCTACAACAATCTGGGAACCAACAATGCGCAGACCCGCGAAGACCCGTCTCGCTGGAACGATCGCAGCGATTCCAATGTGGGCGATGCTGGCCGTCGGGGCCGCTACTAGCCAGACCGTCCCCGTCCAGGGTTCGAACGACCAGCTGAACCTCGGTAACCTGTTCGCCGACCAGACGCTGAACGTCGTCACCGTCGACGAGGGCGTCACCGCCACCACCACGGCCGGGGCCAACACCTTCGGCGCGACGGTGGTCGGGGCCGACGCCGGCCTGACCTCCAACCAGGTCAACCAGGGCGCGGTCACGGCGCATGGCGTGGTCAACGTCTCAGGCTCCATGGGCGAGTCCAGCAACATCGCCACCACGGCGGTCGGCAACAGCGGCACGGCCACCGCGGCCTACGGGACGCTGAGCGGCTTCATGGTCCAGACCAATACCGGCGCGGTCACAGCCCGCAGCCAGATCGAGGGCGAGACCGCCCAGGCCGGCGACGTGATCGAGACCAGCCAGGCGGCCGGCAACAGCCAGGGCCTGCTGCTGGTCAACGGCTCGATGGGCGCGCGGGTCAGCCAGAACAACCAGGCCGACGTCGCCGCCGACGGCGGGGCGATCCTGAACTACGTGGCCGGAACCGCGGTCGTGGCCGGCACGGCGGCGGGCAACAATATCGACCTGACCGGCGCCAACCAGTCGGCCGCCCGGGTGATCACCGACCAGAACAACGGCGCGGCCAATGTCACGGCGACCAAGTTCACGGCCTACGGCAACAGCTACCTGACCACCACGGCCGCCACCGCCTCGGGCAACAATCTGAACGCCGCTAACGAGGGCACGCTGCTGGACGTGGCCAGCCACCAGTACAACACCGCCTATGTGCGGGCCCAGGCCGAGGCGACCTCCTACGAGTTCGGCGGAGCCCAGGCCACGGCCTATGGCGTCGGCAACTCGGCCATGGCCAGCAACGCCAACGGCCCGGGCCTGGTGCTCGACAACGTCCAGGTCAATGACGGCGGCGGGGTCGAGGTGATCGCCAGCTTCGAAGGCGACACCGGCTACGACGCCGGGGCCAGCGCCACGGCGATCGGCAACGCGGTCAGCGGCTACGCCTGCAACCTGTGCAGCGGCACGATGAGCGCCACCAACAGCCAGTCCAACAATGTCGACGTCAGCGCCCGCTCGACCGTGACCGTCCGCAATTCGGGCCGCGCGGTCGTGGGAGTCTCGACCGCCACCGGCAACAACGCGACGTTCTCGGTGACCAACTAGGGCCTCACGGCTCACGCCCTTGCCCCCTACGGACCGGCTCATCCAGCCCCTCCCCCTGTGGGGGAGGCGATCGCGCAGCGATCGGTTGGGGGGAGTTTTAGGGTCGAAGATCGTAGAACGGGCCATCGGCCGATCACTCCCCCCTCCGTCGGCTTCGCCGACACCTCCCCCACAGGGGGAGGATCTGATTGGTACGGCTTGGCCGCCTCACGCGATCTCTCGCTGAGCTATCGGAAAGGGACGCGGAGCGCCGGACATCGTCCGGAGTGTTTGAGTAGTAACCGTTTTCGACGAAGCCCGATCGCTCCGCGCGGTCGTTATCCGGAAGCCCGCGGCGCTGAGCCCTGTTAGGGCCTCGCCGCCTTGAAGCCTCCGGCGGGCGGGCCAGGTCAACGAACCCCGGTCCCGGACCGCGAGCGCGTCACCGCCCGCCTGTTGCTCCGCCAGCCCTCGCGCCACGCCGTTTTAGTGTTCCATGCCCGGCCGGCCCTGGAGACGCGAGGTTTGGTCCAAAAGGACCGCCGACGGAGCTTCCCGCTCGATCGCCCCCCGCCGCCGCATCGGTCGCTGGCCATGCGCCCTTTCCCTGCGTCGAGGTGGGTACAGGATAAGGGCGGTCTGGAAGGGTGGGGATCAACTCGGGTCGAGAAAGTTTAGGGCGTTGGAATCGCCGGAGTTTGTTCGCTGAACGCCGGGCGCAACCGGGGACGTGCTCTCACGGCAGGGCCTCGCGGATCGATCCACGGCCGTCGGGTGAGTGCATGTCCCCAACGCCACCCACGGCGCCATGCGACTTCGACACCAAACTCGGCGGGTCCGCTGGGGACACGCACTCACAACCGGCGCCCTGCAAACCGGCCAACGCACCGCCGTGCGTGCGCGTCCCCGATCCAAGGACGCGCCGCGCCCGAGCTTGCAACACAGACACCGAAGCCTGGCCGTTCCGCCCCACCGACGCCTTGCTTGCGCCACGCGCTTTGGCCAAGGTGCGCGACCTTCAACGCTCTACTTCAAGGTCGCACATGATCCGCGTTTCGCGCCTGGCGCTCGTTCTCTCGGCCGGGCTCAGCCTCTCCGCCTGCGCGACCCTGTCCCACCACAAGTCCGGCGGAAGCGACCAGGCCGCCGCGCCGTCGACCAAGGCTTCCGCCACGCCGGCCGGTACACCGTCGGGCGCGCCGACCATCGACCTGGTCAAGCCCGGCCAGTGGCCGCAGGCGGTGTCGGACGTCGCGCCCGATCCGCGGGTGCGGTTCGGGGTGCTGCCCAACGGCCTGCGCTACGCGATCCAGAAGAACGCCACCCCGCCCGGCCAGGCCGCCCTGCGCCTGTGGTTCGACGCCGGCTCGCTGGACGAGACCGACGAGCAGCAGGGCCTGGCCCACTTCCTCGAGCACATGGCGTTCAATGGCAGCAAGAACGTGCCCGAAGGCGACATGATCAAGATCCTCGAGCGCCACGGCCTGTCGTTCGGCGCCGACACCAACGCCCAGACCGGCTTCGGCGCGACCACCTACCAGCTGGACCTGCCCAAGACCGACGACGACACGGTCGACACCTCGCTGATGCTGCTGCGCGAGGCGGCCGGCGAGCTGACCATCGCCCCCGACGCCGTCGACCGCGAGCGCGGCGTGGTGCTGTCGGAGGAGCGCACCCGCGACAGCCCGGGCTATCGGGTGTTCGTCAACACCTTCGGCTTCCAGCTGCAGGGCCAGCGGCCGCCGCAGCGCCTGCCGATCGGCAAGACCGAGATCCTCAAGACCGCCCCGGCCCAGCGCATCCGCGACTTCTACCAGGCCTGGTATCGGCCCGAGAACGCCGTGGTGGTGGCCGTGGGCGACTTCGACGTCGACGCCATGGAAGCCAAGATCAAGGCCCGGTTCGGCGACTGGAAGGGCCAGGGCCAGCCCGGGGTCAAGCCCGACCTGGGCCCGGTGGCCAAGCGCGGCCTGACCGCCAAGGTGCTGGTCGAGCCCGGCGCCCAGACCTCGGTCCAGATGGCCTGGGTCCTGCCGCCCGACCTGGAGCTGGAGACCCGCGCCAAGGACAAGGAAGAGCTGGTCAAGGCCCTGGGCTTCGCGGTGCTGAACCGCCGGCTGCAGGTGCTGACCCGTTCGGAGGCCCCGCCGTTCATCGTTGGCGTCGCCATGCAGAACGACCAGGAGCACGCCGCCGACATCACCACCCTGGCCGCCACCGTCCAGCCGGGGCACTGGAACGAGGCCCTGACGGCTCTCGAGCAGGAACAGCGCCGCATCGTCCAGTACGGCGTGCGCCAGGACGAGCTGGACCGTGAGATCGCCGCCATGCGCGCCGGCTTCGTGGCCGCCGCGGCCGGCGAGGCCACCCAGCGCACCACGGCCCTGGCCGGGGCCATCGTCGGCACGCTGGACGACCGCGAGGTGGTCACCAGCCCGTCGCAGAACCTCGTCGTCTTCGACGAGGCCACGAAAGGCCTGACCGCCGACAAGGTCTCGGCCCTGCTCAAGGCGCAGTTCGCCGGTTCCGGTCCGCTGATCGTCATCCCCACCCCGACCGCGATCGACGGCGCGGAAAAGGCCGTCACCGACGCCTACGCCGCCTCGGCCAAGGTCGCGGTCGCCGCCCCGGCCGCGCCGGGCGTCACCGCCTGGCCCTATGCGACCTTCGGACCGAAGGGCGCGGTGGCTTCGCAGACCGAGGTCGCCGACCTGGACACCGTCTTCGTCCGCTTCGCCAACGGCGTGCGCCTGACGGTCAAGCCGACCAAGTTCCGCGACGACCAGATCCTGGTGAAGGCCCGGGTCGGCCACGGCCTGCTGGACCTGCCGCCAGCCAGCCAAAGCCCGCTGTGGGCCGGCTCGGCCTATATCGAGGGCGGCCTCAAGCAGATCAGCACCCAGGACATGGAGCGGGTGCTGAACGGCAAGGTGTGGAACGCCGGCCTGGGGGTCGAGGACGACGCCTTCAGCCTGTCGGGCCGCACCCGTCCCGAGGACCTGGACACCGAGCTGCAGGTGCTGGCGGCCTACGCCGTCGAGGGCGGCTGGCGGCCCGAGGCCTTCAACCGCATCAAGACCTATTACGGGTCGATCCACGACCAGCTGGAGAGCACGCCCGGCGGGGTGATGAGTCGCGACCTGGGCGGGCTGCTGCACGGGGGCGACGGCCGCTGGACCTTCCCCAGCCGCCAGCAGATCGCCGGCGCGTCGCTGGAGCAGTTGAAGAGCGCGGTGTCCGGCCCGCTGGCCGCCGACTCCATCGAGGTGGTGATCGTCGGCGACATCACGGTCGACAAGGCCGTGGCGGCGGTGGCCCAGACCTTCGGCGCCCTGCCGGCCCGGGCCGACGTCCCCGCCCCGGCCGGGGCCGAGAAGGCGCCCTTCCCCGCCCCGTCGCGCACGCCGGTCGTGCGCACCCACAAGGGTCGGGCCGACCAGGGCCAGCTGTTCATGGCCTGGAAGACCGACGACCTGTTCAGCGACTTGCAGCGGGCCCGCAACACCCAGGTCCTGGCCCAGGTGATGCAGCTGCGCCTCACTGACGAGCTGCGCGAGAAGCAGGGGGCGACCTATTCGCCGTCGGCCTCGGCGACGGCCAGCGTCGCCTTCACCGGCTGGGGCTATCTGGCGGTCAGCGTCGAGACCCCGCCCGACAAGATCGACGGGGTGATCGCCTCCATCCGCCAGATCGCCGCCGACCTGCGCGACAAGCCGGTCACCGCCGACGAGCTGGAGCGGGCCAAGAAGCCGCGCATCGACCAGATCGAGAAGGCCCGCGAGACCAACGAATACTGGCTGGGGGCGCTGTCGGGCGCCCAGACCGATCCGCGCCTGCTGACCGCCACTCGCTCGGTGCTGGCCGGCCTGCAGCGGGTGACGGTCGCCGACGTCCAGAACGCCGCCAAGGCCTTCCTGGGCGATGACAAGTCGTGGACGATGATCGTCAAGCCGGAGAAATAATATTGACCGCTCATTCCAGCGTTCGCCGGGATGAGCGGTGTTCGGGGTTATCGGCAGGCGATCAGGTGGACCTGATCGCGACGGGCTTCCGGCCTGGCCGGCGCCAGCAGCCCGTAGGCGACCAGGCTCCAGATCGCCAGGACGGCCAGCCATTGCAGGGGTGTGGCGAGGGCGGGAGGGCGCATGGCCTCTCTATCCCCCGGTTGCCCCGCCGCGAATAACGACTTATCAGCGGGCATCTGTGAGGTTTCATCACATGGCCGCCCGCTCGCTTCCACCGCTGAACGCCCTGCGCGCCTTCGAGGCGTTCGGCCGGCGCGGCCGGATGACCCTGGCCGCCGACGAGCTATGCGTCACCCACGGGGCGATCAGCCGCCAGATCCGCCAGCTGGAGGACCATCTCGGCGTCGCCCTGACCGAGGGGCCGCGCAACCGCCTGGCCCTGACCGAGACCGGCCTGACCCTGGCCCAGGCCCTGACCCAGGCGCTGGACCAGATCGAGGCCGCCCTGCCCCAGCGAGCTGGGGCCGGCGACGCGGCCCTGGTGGTCTCGTGCCTGCCGACCTTCGCCATGAAGTGGCTGATCCCGCGCCTGCCCGACTTCGTGGCCGCCCATCCCGAGATCCCGGTGCGGATCGTGGAGTCCAACGGACCGTTCGACTTCCGCGCCGACGGCGTCGACCTGTCCATCCGCATGCGCCTGCCGCACGCCCCGCCCTCGCCCGACGCCGACGTCGCGCCGTTCCTCAAGCACGCCGTCGGCCCGGTGGCCTCGCCCGGCCTGGCCGCCCAGGTGCACGACCTGGAGAGCCTCGCCAAGCTGCCCCGGCTGCACACCCGCACCTTCCTGGAAAGCTGGGCCGAGTGGGAGGCCGCGGCCGGCCTGGTCCTGCCGCCGGCGACCGTGAACCGCCAGTTCGACCACTATTTCTACATGCTGGAGGCCGCCGCCGCCGGGCTGGGCGTGGCGCTGAGCCCGTTCGCCTTCGTGGAGAACGATCTGGCCGCCGGCCGCCTGGTCGCGCCGCTGGGCTTGGTCCCGGGCCAGGCCGAGGTCTGCGCCCTAACGCCCCGGGGTCGGGCCAGCCGGGCGGCCCGGCGGTTCCGCGACTGGCTGGTCGCCCAGGGCGCGGCGACCCCGGCCCCGCCCGGTTCTCAACAGATGGTCGAGCCCGGCGCTGCAAAACCCCTTACACTTTCGCGTCCGGCCCTCTAGTTTCCGGCGATCCCCCGCGCCCCGCGCGCCCCATCGATATCAGGAGCCGTCATGGACGCCGCCACCATCGCCAAGCTCGAAGGCCATCTGAAGCGCACCTTCGGCAACCCTCACATCGCCCTCAAGGCCCGCCCCAAGCAGAAGGACTCCGCCGAGGTCGAGGTGAAGGGCGAGTTCATCGGCGTCGTCTTCCAGGACGAGGACGAGGACGGCTCGTTCATGTTCGAGATGGCGATCCTGGCCGAAGACCTGGAAGGGTAGTTCGGCTGCCGACTTGCCCCTTACTGGCCTTCGGCCGTCTTCCCCCAGAGGGGGAAGAGCCTAATGGCCGACGCCGCGCAAAAGGCTCCGCCCCCTATGGGGGCGGACAGGCGGCGAAGCCGCCAGGTGGGGGCAAGTCACGCCGCGCTCGTGACCAACGACCGCCGCACCATCAGCGACGCCCCCGCCGCCAGCAGGCCCGCGAGGCCGGCGATGACGAACGCCTGCAGGTACTGGCCCTGCTGGGCGCGGATCACGCCCGCGCCGATCGCCGCCGTCGCCGCGCCCAGTTGGTGGCCGGCCCCGATCCAGCCGAACACGACAGGCCCGTCGCGGTCGCCGAACGCTTCGGTCGCCAGGCGCACGGTCGGCGGCACCGTGGCGATCCAGTCCAGCCCGTAGAACACCGCGAACACCGACAGGCTCATGATCGAGAAGTCCGAGAACGGCAGGTAGATCAGCGAGAGCCCGCGCAGGGCGTAGTACATGAACAGCAGCTTGCGCGGGTCGTAGCGGTCGGTCAGCCAGCCCGAGGCCGTCGTGCCGAACAGGTCGAACAGGCCCATCAGCGCCAGCAGGCCGGCGGCCTTGACCTCGGGCAGGCCGCGGTCGCCGCAGAAGGCGATCATGTGCACGCCGATCAGGCCGTTGGTGGTCAGGCCGCAGATGAAGAAGCCGCCGAACAGCAGCCAGAAGGTGCGGGTCTTGCTGGCCCGGTGCAGGGCGCCGAACGCGCTGGCCAGGGCGTTGGACGCCGAGCCCTTGGGCGGCGGGGTCCAGTCGTCCGGCGCGCCGAACGGGCGCTGGCCGATGGCGTCGGGGCTCTCGGGGATCAGCAGCCAGCAGATCGGGGCCATGATCGCGGCGACGGCGGCCACGGTCAGCACCACCGGCCGCCAGCCGCCGTGGTCGGCGATCCAGGCCATGGCCGGCAGGAAGACCAGCGAGCCGGTCGCCGTCGCCGCCGTCAGCAGGCCCAGCATCAGGCCGCGCCGCTGGACGAACCAGCGATTGACGATAGTCGCGCCCAGCACCATGGCCACCGCCCCGCTGCCGACCCCCGCCATCACGCCCCAGGTGGCCACGTACTGCCAGCTCTGGGTCATGAAGGCCGACAGCCCCGTCGACGCCGCCATCAGCAGCAGGGCCAGGCTGATCGTGCGGCGCACGCCGAACGACTGCATCAGCGCCGCCGCGAACGGCCCGGTCAGGCCGTAGAGGAAGATGCCGACTCCGGCGGCCAGCGAGATCGTGCCCCGGTCCCAGTGGAAGGCCTTTTCCAGCGGCAGGATCAGCACCCCCGGCGCGGCCCGGAGGCCAGCGGCCGACAGGAGGGCCAGAAACGTGGCCGCCGCGACGATGAAGGCGTAGCGGTTTCCGAGGGTGCGGCGAAGCGTGAGGATCATGCGATGTAACCGATCGGTACGGGGCTTGTCGCCCTGCATACGTACCGGTAAGTAACATCGTCAAGCGCCATGACGAAGTTCGACGAAAAAATCCCCGAACACCACCTGCCCTACGGCGCCGGTCCCCGCGCCGCCGAGCGGATCTTCGAGACCGCGCGCGACCTGTTCTATCGCGAAGGCATCCGGGCGGTCGGGGTGGACGAGATCGTCACCAAGGCAGGCGTGACCAAGCCCAGCCTCTATCGCAGCTTCAAGTCCAAGGACGACCTGGTGGCCGCCGTGCTGCGCGAGGTCGAGACCGGGTTCTGGGCGCGGTTCGAGTCGGCCGAGACGGCGTTTCCCGACGATCCCAAGGCCCAGATGGTCGCCTATTTCGAGGGGCTGGCGGCGCGGTCCGGCGGAGCGGACTATCGCGGCTGCGCGCTCAGCAACGCCGTGGTCGAATATCCGGACCGCGACCACGCCGGCCGCGCGGTGGCCCAGGTCCACAAGCAGGACCTGCGCGCCCGCCTGCGGGCCAAGGCCGCGCAGATGGGCGCGTCCGACCCCGACGCGCTGGGCGACGCGATGATGCTGCTGGTCGAGGGGGTGTTCACCTCCAGCCAGATGTTCGACGGCGACGACAAGCCGGCCCTGGCCGTGGTCGGCGCGGTCAAGGCGCTGATCGGGGCCTATTGCCCGGGGGATCAAGGATGAACGACCACCCGCTAGACCGCGTGATCTGGAACGCCTTCACGACCCGCCAGGCGCATGTGGCCCTGGTCGACGGCGGCGCGTTTCGCGTCCACCCCGACTTCGGCATCTTCGCCGCGACGGCCGACCACGCGCCTGAAAGCCTGGCCGCCCTGGGCCGGCTGGTCCAGGCCCATCCCGGCGAGGTCGGGGTGGTGGAGCGGTTCGATCTTCCGCCGGTCCCGGGAACGCAGGTGACCAAGCGCGCGGTCCTCCACCAGATGGTCGTCCAGACCTTGGCCCGGCCCAAGCCGGTCGATTTCGAGATCCAGCCCCTGGGCGACGCCGACTCGCCGCAGATGGTGGCCCTGGCCGCCCTGACCGCGCCGGGACCGTTCTTCTCGCGCACCCACGAACTGGGCGATTTCGTCGGGGTGAAGGTCGACGGCCAGCTCGTGGCCATGGCCGGCGAGCGCCTCCGCCCCGAGGGCTTCACCGAGGTCAGCGGCGTCTGCGCCCACCCCGACCATCGCGGCAAAGGCTATGCGGCCCGGCTGATGCTGCACGTCGCCCACAAGATCGTCGCGCGCGGCGAGACCCCGTTCCTGCACAGCTACGCCGACAACGCCGGGGCTATCGCGCTGTACGAGGCGCTGGGGTTCCGGTTCCGCTGCGAGCAGGTGCTGACGATGCTGACGGCGGTTTAGAAGACCCCTCTCTCTTAGAGAGAGGGAGGGGCCCGCCGCGAAGCGGTGGGAGGGTGAGAGGTTTCACCGCTGGCCGGAAATCCTCGGATCTTTCAGTTGCGTTGAAATAGGAGACGAGCCCAAGCCGCCTCAAAGGGTTGGAGCGCACACGAACGCTGGAGCCCCCAGATACTGTATCGAAGACTTACCGTCCGATCCCGGCAGGGTCGTCAGCGGCCTCTGGCGGCGCTCTATCCGGAAAGGATGTAACCTCTCACCCTCCCACCGCCTGCGGCGGCGGGCCCCTCCCTCTCTCCATGAGAGAGGGGTCGAGGTGCGCGACCTCCCGCGGGTCAACAGCCGACAAAAAAAAGGCCCGGAAAGCTCACCTTTCCGGGCCCCTTGTCTCGCTCGGATCAGGACGATCAGGCCTGGATCTTGTTCGCCGACCGTCGCGCCCAGCCGTACAGCCCCGCCACCACGACCGCCGCGGCGATCAGGGCGAAGATCATGCCCACGTGCTCGGACGGCGCGAAGGGCACAGCCAGCGGTTCGGGGTTCTTGCTGAAGTAGATGATGGCCGCCAGGGCGACATTGAACAGGCTCTCGCCGACGATGAAGCCGGAAGCGATCAGCACGCCCAGACGCTTGGCCGCCTCGCCCATCCGGTCCTTGTCGACCATCCGGTCGTAGAGCCAGCCGATCACGGCCCCGACCACGACCGGGGCGGTGACGCTGCTGGGCAGGTAGATGGCCAGGCCGACGCCGAGCGGGGGCAGGCTGAGGCGGCCGTTGCTGCTCTTGCGCAGGATGATGTCGACCAGCACCAGGCCAAGGCCCAGCAACGCGCCGTAGCCCAGCAGGGTCCAGTTCAGATCGCCGCCGATCACGCCCTTGGCGAGGGTCGAGATCAGGGTCGCCTGCGGGGCGTTGAGCGGCTCCGTACCGGCGACCGCGTGCAGGTTGGGCGCGCCGGCGAAGCCGTAGGAGCCGTTCATCACCTCGAGCACGAAGGGAATCACGATGGCGCCGGCGATGACGCCGATGATCAGGGCCACCTGCTGCTTCCACGGGGTGGCGTCGACCAGCTGACCAGTCTTCAGGTCCTGCAGATTGTCGTTGGCCACGACGGCCACGGCCAGGACCATGGTGGTGACATAAAGGGCGTAGGCGACCAGGGCCTTGGCGATGTCCGGGCCGATCACGCCGCGGCCGACGACGCCGACCATCAGCGAGGCGCCCAGCACGGTCAGGATGGCGATGCCCGAGACCGGGCTGTTGGACGAGCCGATCAGGCCGGCCATGTAGCCGCAGACCGCCGCGGCCAGCAGGCCGGCGACAAGTACGTAACCGACGCCGATGGCCACCAGCGGCGCGGCCAGGCTGGTGATCGGGCCGCCGGTCAGGAAATGGGCCAGGAACCAGCCGGCCGGGGCCAGCAGCAGCAGCGACACCAGGCCGACGATGCCGATCGGGATGTCCTGTTCGGTGCGGGCGATCACCGCGCCGCCGACCTTGCGGGCCTTGCTGGCCTCGAAGGCCGACATCAGGCCCGACCAGATCGGCAGGGCCAGCTTGCCCAGGGTCCAGATGGCGGCGGCGCCGATGACGCCCGCGCCCATGAACCGCACCTCGGTCTTCCAGATGGTCAGGGCGTGCTCGGCCACCGTGGCGCCGGCCATCGGGTGCAGGCTGGTCATGACCGGCACTAGCACGCCCCAGGCGATGGCCAGGCCCGCGAACATGGCCATCCCGACCGTGATGCCCATCAGGTGGCCCGCGCCCATCAGGGCCAGCGAGCTGGAGGCGCCCAGGCCGGTCGCGCCGGCCCCGGCCTTGAAGTAGCCAGCCACCTCGGCTGCGAAGATCTTGGCCGCGGCCAGGGCGGCGAACAGGGCCGAAGCGACGGTGCCCAGCACCACGGCGATCAGGCCAGCCTGGCCCTCGGCGGCGCCGGCCCGCGAGCCGGTGCCGACCTTCAGCACCTCGGCGGCGGCCACGCCCTCGGGATAGGGCAGGTCGGAATTGGTCACCAGGGCCCGGCGCAAGGGGATGGTGTACATCACGCCCAGGATCCCGCCGACCAGGCAAGCCCCGAACGTGGCCAGGAACGGCACGTGGCTCCACCAGCCGATCATCAGTAGGCCCGGCAGCACGAAGATCACCGACGACAGCGTCCCGGCCGCCGAGGCGATGGTCTGGACGATGTTGTTTTCCTGGATCGTGCCTGTCCGGAACAGGCGCAGCAGGGCCATCGAAATGACGGCGGCGGGAATCGAGGTCGCGAAGGTCAGGCCGACCTTCAGGCCCAGATAGACCTGGGCGGCGGTAAAGATGACGGTGATGGCGATCCCGATCAGGACCCCCCGGGTGGTGAACTCCGAACGGGGAGTCTCGGCGGCGTCGGACGACATGAAGGGTCCCAAAACAGTTAAGGCGGTCGGACCTTGCACGTCCGACCGCCCCAAACTCAAGCCTTGTTCCGCATTTCGGCGATTTGCGGGTCGGCGCGACCCTTGAAATCGCCTCTCAGGGGGTTAGAGCACGCCCAGCATCTCCGCGACCAGCGGGTGGCGGACGATGTCGCGGTCGGCCAGGCGGACCACCGCGATGTTCTCGACCGGATCGAACTTGGCCGACACCTCGGCCAGGCCCGAGATGCCCGGCAGCAGGTCGGACTGGTTGGGGTCGCCGGTCACCACCATGGTCGAGTTCCAGCCCAGGCGGGTCAGCAGCATCTTCAGCTGCATGTAGGTGCAGTTCTGGGCCTCGTCGATCACCACGAAGGCGTTGTTCAGGGTGCGGCCGCGCATGAAGCCGACCGGGGCGATCTCGATGGCGCCCTCGGCCATCAGGGCCCGCATCCGCTTGACCGACAGGCGGTCGCTGAGCGCGTCATAGAGCGGGCGCAGATAGGGGGCCAGCTTGTCCTCCATGTCGCCCGGCAGGTAGCCGATCGACTCGCCGGCCTCGACGGCGGGGCGCGACAGCACGATGCGGCCGACCTTGCCGGCCTCCAGGGCCTCCACCGCCTTGGCGATGGCGATGTAGGTCTTGCCGGTGCCGGCCGGGCCCAGCGCCATGATCAGGTTCTTTTCGTCGATCGCCTCCATCAGGCTGGCCTGGCCTGGCGATTTGGGTTTGATCGTTTTGAGATAGCTCTGGTCCCGGTCCTCGTGACCTGGCGTCCCAAGCGGCGACCAAGCGCTGCGATGCTCCACCGGCAGGCGGCGCACCTTGCCGTCGTCGTAATGGCCCGCGTCGTTCGCGCCTTCGCGCACGGTCCGCTTGAGAGCTCGCTTGGTCATGTAAGCCTCCATTCAGGCATGAAAAAAGGACGTGGCCGGATGGCGACGTCCTTGGAGCAGGTGGGGAGGAGAAAAACGGAAGCGCGTGCGCGGCCTGGCGGTTCGGAGCTTGCCCCCGAAGGCGGTAATGAACGCCCAAACCCCAAAACCGACACCCAAGGTCTCCGTTTACCGGGAGGCCGCGTTCGGCGATCGAGCGCGGCTCGGATACGAGAAGAATGACTCCCGATATGGGAGTGTTCCCCCTCGAATCGCACAAATACAATGGGGCTTACATGGTTTATGAGCCGTTAAGGCCCTGCCCGCCTTTAGAACACGAGGTGTACGGATGACTGTCTATTCCTTGGGCGCCGCAAGTCCCTCGCTTCCCGCGGACGGCGAATATTGGATCGCGCCAAGCGCCTCGGTGATGGGAAACGTCATTCTGCGGAAGAATTCCAGCGTCTGGTGGGGCGCAATAGTTCGCGGCGACAATGATCCGATCGAGATCGGCGAGAACAGCAATGTCCAGGACGGCTCAGTACTTCACACCGACGTCGGCAGCCCGCTGACCATCGGGGCCAATGTGACGATCGGCCACATGGTGATGCTTCACGGCTGCACGATCGGCGACGGTTCGCTGGTCGGCATCGGCTCGATCATCCTGAACGGAGCGCGGATCGGGAAGAACTGCCTGATCGGGGCCGGCGCCCTGATCACCGAGGGCAAGGAGATTCCCGACAATTCGATGGTCATGGGCGCCCCCGGCAAGGTCGTCCGCGAGATCGGCGAGGGTCACGCCCTGATCCTCCAGGCCTCGGCCCTACACTATGTCGAGAACTGGAAGCGGTACCGGATCGAACTTTCCCGCGTGGATTGAGTTGCAGCGCAGCGTCGCTTAACGAAATACCGACGTTTCGCCACCATAGGATGGAACCGGACGTCGGGGGAAGGTCATGGTCGCGAGCCTGGAGCGAGAATGGATCGCGGCGCATCGGCGCCTGGCGATCCTGACGGCCGCCTACCTGGCCGGCATGGCCTACAGCCTGTTCCTGGCCGGCGCCTCGCACCATATTCCCGCGATCTGGACCGCCAACGCCGTGCTGGTCGCCGGCCTGCTGCTGCTCAATCGCCGCCAGGGCGCGATCCTGCTGGCCCTGACCGCCGCGCTGCACGTCGCCTTCGAGCTGGCGGTCGGCGATCCGCCGCGGTTCGTGCTGGCCGTCACCGTGCTGGACGCCCTGCAGGCCGCGGGGACGGCGGCCCTGCTGCGCCTGATGCACGCTCCGATCCGGGTGCGCTCGATGCGCGGCTTTCTGATCCTGATGGCCGCCTCGACGGCCCTGACCGCCGCCGGTTCGATCCTCGTCAACGGCGTGCTGTCGATCAGCCTCGGCGGCGCCTTCTGGCGGGGCTGGAGCGCCTGGACCACGTCCAACGTGCTGGGCGCGGCCATCGCCCTGCCGACCCTGCTGATCCTGTTCGACCGCCGCCACCGCGAGGCCTTCCAGGTCGGCGCGCTGGAGTCGCTGCTGGTCCTGGCGCTGGTGCTCGGCGCCGCCGTGACCGTGTTCGCCGCCCAGGCCAACCTGCAGGTGCTGCTGTTCGCGCCCGCCCTGCTGGCGGTGTTTCGCGGCGGGCCGCGCGCGGCGGCGGTGCTGGTCACCGGCTCGCTGGCGGCCACGATCCCGACGATCCTGCACAGGACCGGGCTGGACCCCGCCGTCGCCATGCCGCCGCTGCGCGACGCCCAGGTCTTCCACCTGGTGCTCTACGCCGTCTGCCTGGCCGCCGCCCTGGCCCTGAGCCAGCAGAAGCGGCTGCAGGCCCTGCTGATCCGCCGCCAGGCCGTCGCCCGCGCCGCCCAGGCCAAGGCCCAGGCCGCCAGCCAGGCCAAGTCCGACTTCCTGGCCACGATCAGCCACGAGATCCGCACCCCGCTCAACAGCATCCTCGGCTTCGCCCAGATCGTCGGCGACGACCCGGACCTGTCGCCCGAGAACCGCCGCCGCCTGGACCTGGTCGGCCGCGCCGGCCGGTCCCTGGCCGTGATCGTCAGCGACCTGCTGGACTTCGCAAAGGTCGAGGCCGGCCGCCTGGACCTGATCCTGGCCCCCGTCTCGCCGGCCGCCCTGCTGCGCGACGCCGTCGCCATCGTCGCCCCGGCGGCACAGGCCAAGGACCTGCCGCTGTCGGTGAGCGTCGAGGCCGTCGGCCAGGGCGACGCCGCCGCCTTGCTGGCGTTGGACGAGACCCGCCTGCGCCAGATCCTGCTGAACCTGCTGGCCAACGCCCTGAAGTTCACCGCCCAGGGCCAGGTCGCCGCGCGGCTGACGATCGGCCCGCGCCCCGGCGACCTGCGCTTCGAGGTGGTCGACACCGGCATCGGCATCGCCCCAGAGGTCCAGGCCCGCCTGTTCCAGCGCTTCAGCCAGGCCGACAGCTCGATCAGCCGCAGCTACGGCGGCGCCGGCCTGGGCCTGGCGATCAGCAAGGCCCTGGTCAACCGGATGGGCGGGCAGATCGGCCTCGTCAGCGCGCCCGGCGAAGGCTCGCGGTTCTGGATCGAACTGTCGGCGCGGACCGTCGCGCCCGAGCTGGCTCCCGTCCCCGCCCCCGCCGCGCTGGACGCCGAACGGCCGCCGCGCGTGCTGCTGGTCGACGACCATCCGATGAACCGCGAGCTGGGCCACGCCCTGCTGACCCTGGCCGGCTGCGAGGTTTTCACCGCCGACGACGGGGCCCAGGCCGTGGACGCCGCGCGACTGGGCGGCTTCGACCTGATTCTGATGGACGTGCACATGCCCGGCATGGACGGCCTGGCCGCCGCCCGCGCCATCCGCGCCCTGCCCGCCCCGCATGGCGCGGTGCCGATCATCGCGCTCAGCGCCGACGTCCTGCCCGAGCAGATCGCCCGCTGCCGGGCGGCGGGCATGGACGACCACGTGGCCAAGCCGATCCGGCGCGAGGAGCTGGTGGCGGCGGTGGGACGGGCCCTGGACATGGAGCGGCGGGAGCGAAAGACGGAAGCCTGGCCAGCGCCCGAGTCCCCACGAGCGCCCGCCCTGATCTCCTAGAGCAAGCCGCGCGATATAAGAATCGCTCGGCTTGCTCTAGATTTTTGTTTTCGCATCGCTTTTGCGGAAAACCGGCATCCACTTTTCCGCGCGATGCTCTAGCTCGCGCTCGACGGCCTGGCCCAGACCAGGTAGCGCAGCGGGCCGTGGGTCTTGGCGTCCAGCGGCCAGCAGGTGGCCAGGGCCAGGGCGCGGCCGGGCGCATGGGCATCGACGCCCGAGGCGTCCCAGCGCACGACCTGGGCGCCGGCCACGGTGAACCGCGCCTGGCGGCCGTCGATCCGCTCCACCTGGATCTCGTCGCCGGGTCCCAGCTGGCCGAGCAAGGCGAAGTGGGTGTCGCGGTGGGCGGCGTAGACCGCCACGCCCCGGTCGCCCGCGTCCGGCGTGCCCGCCACGTGGCCGGGACCGAAGGCCAGGGCCTGGCCGCTGGCGCCGTCCAGCACGATCACGCTGCGGTGCAGGCGGGGGAAGGTGATCCTGGCCACCGGCCAGGTGTCGGCCCAGGGCCAGGGCTTGACCGGCTGGCCCGTGGCCACCGACCGGGCGAAGGCCCGCTCCAGCAGCACCTGGGCCAGGGCGGCCTTGGCCGGGATCCACAGACCCTGGCCGCAGAGCGCCAGCCCCACGGCCATGACCACGATCGCCGGGGCCAGGAAGGGGAGCCGCCGGCGGGCGGCTCCCAGCAGGACGGCGATCCGCCTCACGCCGCCCTCCTCCGCTCGGACAGGACCCAGCCGCCGGCTCCCAGCATTCCGCCCAGGGCCAGCAGGCCCAGGCCGATCATGACCAGCAGCGGGCCGTCGGTGGCGGTCTGCGGCAGGTCCAGGCCGGCGACCTGCTGGTCGGCGTCCGCGTCGGCCTGGCCGTCCGCGCCGGGATGGCGGGCCCCGCCGAACAGGACGTCGAAGTCCCAGCCGGCCGGCAGGTTCAGCGGCAGGTCGGCGCGGGTCAGCGGCGTTCCGGCCGGGCGGGACGGGGTCTTGTCGACCGCCACCAGGCTGGTCTGGCTGGTCACCAGCTGGTGGTCCAGGCCCAGCTTCAGCACCCGGGCGTCGGCCTCGTCCTCGCTGATCTGGGCCAGGCTGCGGGCCACCTCGGCGTCGGTGACCTTGCGACGAGCCCACAGCTTGGAGATCCCCTTGCCGGCCTCGGCGTCCTTCAGCGAGATCCGGGTCTCCCAGGGCTTGCCGTCGATCATGCCGCTGATGCGCAGGACGCCCTTCATCGCGCCCACCCGGGCGGCCACGGTGATCGGCTCGCCGCGATAGAGGTCGGGCAGGACGGCCGGGGCCAGGTCGGCGTCGGTCCCTTCGAACGCGACGGCCAGGTTGGTGGCGACCGGGCTTTCCAGCTTGTCGAACAGCTGGCGCATGGCCCCCTCGACGGCGTCGGTCGAGCCGATGTGGGTGAAGGTCCCCCGGCCCAGTTCGGCGGCGCGGCTCATCAGATAGGTGTTGGGGGCCGAGCCGATGCCGACCATGAACACCCGCGAACGGCCGCGGTTGGCGCTGATGGTGTCGAACAGGCCCTGTTCGTCGCCGATCGCGCCGTCGGTCAGAAACACCACCTGGCGGACCCGGCCGGTTTCGCCGGCGTGGTCGTCCTGGAGGGCGGCGGCCATGGCCGGGATCATCTCGGTGCCGCCGTCGGCGTCGAGGCTGGCGACGTACTTCTGGGCCTTGGCCAGGTGGGCGGCGTCGGCGGAGACCGCGGTCGGGAACAGCACGGTGACGCTGTCGTCGAAGCGCACGACGTTGAAGCGGTCGCCGGGCTTCAGGTGGGCCAGACCGTAGGCCAGGCTGGCCTTGGCCTGGGCCATCGACTCCCCGCCCATCGAGCCGGAATTGTCGATCACGAAGACGATGTCGCGCGGCGCCGGCGTCGTCGCGCGAGCGGCGATCGGCGGAGTCAGTTGGGCCAGGACATAGTCCTCGCCCGCCACCTTCTCGTGGAACAGGCCGACGGCGGGAGCGGCCAGGGGGGCGGCGCGCCAGGTCAGGACGAAGTCGCGATCGGCCGGAACCTCGCCGCCGGCCAGGGTGATCCGCTTGCCGCCGCGCTCGTCGCGCACGTCCAGGGCATGGCTGGCGCTGGACACGCCGGCCAGCGGGAAGCCGGCCCGCAGGTGGACGGTGATGGTCACCGGATTGACCTTGCCGTGGACGCGGGGATCGACGATCGGCGCCTTGGCGTCGGGCGCCGCCGGCGCGCCGGGCGAGGTGTAGCGCGGGGCGACGACCAGGGGCACGCGCAGCGAATAGTCGCCGGCCGAGACCGCGACGGGCGCCTGGTATTCGATCTGCACCAGCACCGTCTCGCCGGGGCCGACATTGGCGACCGAGTTGGTGAACATGTTGGGCCGGCCCTGCTCGACCAGGGCGGCCTTCTTGCCCTGGGCCTTGGCCGCATCGTAGATCGCCTGCGCCTCCGCCTTCTTCTTGATCTCGCCGACGATGACCTTGTTGCCGACCACCATCTTCAAGGTGTCGACGCCGCCGTCGTCGGGCAGGGGATAGACATAGACCGCCTCGACCCAGTGGTCGGTGTCGTTGCGAAAGGCTTGCGTGACGCGGGTGCGGACGGTCAGGCCGCTGACCGTCATGTCGATGTCGGTTCCCAGCCGCACCGCCTCGACGACCTCGTCGCCACCTCTCGCACGCATCATCAAGGCGCCGGACGTGACGTCGCCCGGCTCGGCGGCGAAACTCTCGCGGCAGAACACCAGGGCGGCCAGCACGGCCAGCACCAGCATCAATCCGGCCGCGCCGCGATGCAGGGCGAGGACGGCCAGGGTGGTGACGCGGGGCCCGAAGCGGTTCTGGGACGGACCACGGGACGCGCCGACGTCGGAAGCGGGCATGGGAAGATCTCCTCATCTCGAAAGCGAGAGATCTCTCTTGTCTTCACACGGGGCGCCGGCCGCGAGCCTCATGATCTGCATAGTTCATGCGGAAGCCGTGCAGATCCTCCGGTCGAAGCCTTGCAGGGTCCGACGCCGTGCCGCAGTGTGCGGAAATGTGCGGATTCGTCAGGACCTGACGCGATGACCTTGGCCACGGCGGAAGCCGACCTCCCGACCGAACTGAGCCAGGCCATCGCCGCGCGGGTGCGCGAGGAGCTGGCCCGCCGGCGCCTGTCGCGCCAGGCCCTGGCCGACCTGGCCAAGATCAGCATCTCGACCCTGGAAAAGGCGCTGGCCGGCCGCCGGCCGTTCACCCTGGCCACGACGATCCGGCTGGAGGAGGCGCTGGGCGCCTCTCTGCGCGCGCCGGTCCGCGCGGCCGCCTCGCCGTCGGGCCTGGCGCCCGAAGCCCTGGGCGCCTATTCGCGCACGGCCGTCGCCTGGCTGGAGGGCCAGTACCTGACCCTGCGGCCGTCGTTCGAGGATCCCGAGGCGGTCTACGCCTACCGCACCGAGATCGCCTGGGACGAGGCCTCGTCCAGCCTGGCGTTCCGCGAGGCGGCGCGCGAGGACGCCGACTTCACCCAGAAGGGCGCGGTGTCGTTGTCCAACCAGTCGGGCCACACCTATCTGGTGACCAACGAGCAGGGCCAGTTCCGGCTGGTCATCCTGGGCCGTCCGGCGATCGGCGGCGAGATGTACGGCCTGCTGACCACGCTTCAGGCCGGCCAGGGCAGCCACCTGACCCCCGCCGCCGCCCCGATCGCCTTCATCCCGCTGCGCCGCGTGACCGACGCCGCCTTCGGGCGGATCGCCGCCGGCGGCGCCCACTACGACGGCTACCGCGCGACGCTGGCGCGGGTCACCGCCAAGGGCTTCGCGCGATTTTTCCCGGGATAGGGCCCCGCGCTCAACCCGTAGACCCATTCAGGCAAGGGCTTTGTCCGACGCCCGGTCCGCGCCTTGATGCGTCGGTCCGGGACCAATAGGACATATCGCCCAGCGCGACGCCGCGCGGCTTGGCTTGGCTTGCGCCACTCCGCGCGGCCAACCGGATCGCTTCGCCACGAAGAGGTCAGGCCAATTGTCCGACCAGGACAACCTCCTGTTTGGGCCGTCAGTCCTTGCATTCAGCGCGAAACCCCTCATCAGAGCGCAAGGACAATTGGAAAGCCCACTTGTCATGATCATAATTGTCGGACAAGAATAAAGCCGAGCCCACGCATAGACGCGGGACGCTTTAGGGGAAGGAAGTCTCATGTCGATTCAATCCACCACGCCGCGCGTCCATTCGGCGGCCCGTCGCGCCTGGCTGCTGTCGGCGGCGACGACGGCGCTGATCCTTGGCGCGGCTTCGGGCGCGCACGCCCAGGCGGCGGCGGACGCGCCCGTGGCGACTCAAGCCGACGACAACCAGGTCGAGGAGATCGTCGTCCGCGGTATCCGCGCCAGCCTCGAGAAGGGCTTGGCGGTCAAGCGTCAGGCGTCCCAGGTCGTCGAATCCGTCGTGGCCGAGGACATCGGCAAGCTGCCGGACAACAACGTCGTCGAGGCTCTGCAACGGGTTTCGGGCGTGCAGGTCACCAACCGCTCGGGCGGCGAGGCGGCGGCGATCTCGATCCGCGGCATGCCCGACATCACCACCACCTGGAACGGCCGCAACGTCTTCACCGCCTCGGGCCGCCAGTTCGCCCTGCAGGACATTCCGGCCAACCTGGTCAAGCGGATCGACGTCTACAAGACCCGCGCCGCCGAGCAGATCGAGACCGGAATCGCCGGCCAGGTCGACGTCCAGACCCGTCGCCCGTTCGACTTCACCGGCCCCGCCGTTTCCCTGGCGGCGCGCGGCATCTGGCACGAGCAGGCCGACAAGATTAATCCCAACCTCAGCGGATTGGTCAGCAACCGCTGGCAGATCGGAACCGCCGAGGTCGGGGCCCTGCTCAGCGTCAGCTACGCGCGCACCAAGTTCCGTGACCAGAGCGTCACCGCCGGCGCCCTGGTGCCGTTCATGACCGCCACGCCGGCGGCGGGCTGGACCCCGCTGGAGCGCATCCAGCCCACGGACGCCCGCGCCCCCGGCCAGCAGCTATGGACGCCGGGCAGCAACAGCGGCCTTCCCAGCGCCGCCGGCTCGACCATGACCATCAACGGCGTGGCGACGCCCTATCTGCTGTCGCGCGACGCGGTGTTCGCCAGCGACTTCTACGGCGACCGCAAGCGCCCGGCCGTCAATCTGGCCCTGCAGCTCGCGCCGAACGACCGCTCGGAATACACGTTCGAGTTCTTCTACGACGGCTACCGCAACACCACCTTCAACAGCCTGCTGTTCTCGTTCGTCGACTGGTGGGGCGACCTGGGTCCGAACCCGGCCTCGACCTACTCGCTGTATCCCGGAACCAACATCATCAAGTCGCGCACCGCCGGTTCGGTCTACGGCTTCAACAGCGGCGACCTGACCAGCGCCAAGACCGACAGCTATGTCTACGCCCTGAACGGCAAGTGGGACATCGGCGACCGGCTGCAGGTGACCGGCGATTTCTCGTATCAGAACAGCGAATACAGCTCGCAGTTCCTGGCCATGCGCACCGACCGCGTCGCCAAATCGATCTCGGTCGACTTCAATCCCGGCAACGGGGTGACGGCGTTCAAGTTCGACAACAACGCCCTGTTGACCGACCCGGCCCAGTGGAACGTCGCCCAGTTCTACGACAACGCCAACCGCAACAAGGGCGACGCGATCACCCTGTCGTTCGACGGCGTCTACGACGCCGACTGGGGTCCCCTGAAGACGCTGAAGTTCGGCTATCGCTTCGACGACCGCAGCGCCTCCGAAGCCCAGCGCAACCAGGACGGCTTCCTGGGCCGGCCGCTCAGCACGTTGGACAAGGGCCTGCAGTTCACCAACAAGGACTTCTTCGACGGCCGCTCGGACGTCCCGACCTCGTGGGTGCTGGCCAACGGCTACTACCTGCGCGACCACGCCACCGACATCCGGGCGCTCTACAAGACGGTCAATCCGAACTTCAAGACCACCGACCAGTTGCAGCTGTTCACAAACTTCAACATCGACGAGGCCACGACCGCCGCCTACGCCCAGGCCGACCTCGAACACGAGCTGTTCGGACGTCCGCTGAAGGCCCAGGCTGGCCTGCGCTATGTCAGCGTCGATACCGACATGGCCTTCAACGACCAGCTGACCGGGGCCCAGAAGCTGACCTCGGCCAAGGTCGACGACCTGCTGCCCAGCTTCACCGTGCGCTACGACATCGCCAACGACGTCACCCTGCGCTTCAACTACGGCAAGACCCTGCGGCGGCCGAACTTCACCGACCTGAACCCGAACTTCACCCTGACCGGCGACCTGACCAATGTCGGCTACGGCTCGGGCAACGGCGGCAATCCCGACCTGAAGGCCACCCGCGCCACCAACTACGACCTGACCGCCGAGTGGTACTTCGCGCCGGCCAGCGCCCTCTACGCCACCGCCTTCCGGCGCGAGATCGACGGACTGGTGGTGCCGCTGCGTCGCCTGCAGACCATCGCCAACAGCGGCCAGAACACCAACTCGTTCGTGATCAGCCAGCCGGTCAACGCCTCGGACGGCGTGCTCAAGGGCCTGGAAGTCGGCCTGATCTACTTCCCGGACTACCTGCCGGGCGTGCTCAAGGGCTTGGGCGTCCAGGGCAGCCTGACCAAGCTGAAGTCGTCGCAGAACGTTCCGTTGACCAATGCGGCCGGCCAGATCATCGGCGAGCAGGAGACCTCGTTCTTCGGCGTCTCGGACTTCTCGTACAACGTCACCCTGGCCTATGAGCGCGGTCCGATCGGGGCGCGCCTGTCCTATGTGTGGCGCGACAACTTCCTGAACAACAACGAGGCCGCCCTGTTCGCCAACCCGATCGGCATCTGGCGCAAGCCGGAGAAGAGCCTCGACTTCCAGCTGAGCTACCAGATCCGCGACAAGGTCTCCGTGACCTTCGACGCGGTGAACCTGACGGACGAGCTGAGCCAATCCTACTATGCATTCGGCGACGCCGGCGGACCCAAGACCGACAACTTCGGCTCGACCATCCTCAGCCGGACCTTCGCGGTCGGCCTGCGCTATTCGTTCAACTAGCCGGGCACGGCAGGAGCAGCACGATGACCTTCGATCCCACGCCCTCGCGCCGCGTCCTGCTGGCCGGCGCCGGAGCCCTGGCGGCGGCGGGCCCCGCCGTCGCCCGGGCCGCTTCGGCCCCGGCTCCGTCGAACCCGCTGGTGCGCCAGCGGGCCGACGCCCTGATCTTCAAGCACCACGACGGCCAGTACTACATGACCGCCTCGGTGCCGGAGTACGACCGCCTGGCCATCCGCCGGTCCCCCACCCTGGCGGGCCTGGCGACGGCGAAGGAATCGGTCGTCTGGCGGCGGCCCAAGACCGGCAAGCTGGGCGGCTATATCTGGGCCCCCGAATTGCACGAGATCGACGGCCGCTGGCACATCTATTTCGCGGCCGGCGACGCGGACGAGCCCTTCCACATCCGCACCTATGTCCTCCGCTGCCTGGACAAGGACGCGCTGACGGGCCGATGGGAGATGGCGGGCCAGTTCCAGACGCCGTGGGACACCTTCACTCTCGATTCCACGATCTTCAGCCACAAGGGCGTGCGCTACGCCCTGTGGGCGCAGCAGGAGCCGGGGATCAAGACCAACAGCAACCTGTACCTGGCGCCGCTGGCCAGCCCGACGACCCTGGCCAGGCCGCCGGCCCGCCTGACCGTGCCGACGCTGGACTGGGAGATCCGCGGCTTCAAGGTCGCCGAAGGCCCCGCCCCGCTGATCCGCAACGGCAAGGTCTTCATCAGCTATTCGGCCAGCGCCACCGACGACCGCTACTGCCTGGGCCTGCTGGCCGCCGACGAGAACGCCGACCTGATGTCGCCGGACGCCTGGAGCAAGTCGCCCGAGCCGGTGTTCGTCTCGTCCGAGGAAACGCGCGTCTGGGGGCCGGGCCACAACTCGTTCACCGTCGACGAGCAGGGCCGCGACGTGCTGGTCTATCACGGCCGCGACTACAAGAAGATCCAGGGCGACCCTCTGTTCGACCCCAACCGCCACACGCGGGTTCAGCGCCTGTACTACAAGGCCGACGGGACGCCTGACTTCGGCGTGCCGGTGGGCGCGGGCGCGGTCCCCGACCGCTTCGCGCCGCTCGACCGGCCGGGCGCCTTCCTGCGCCACGAGGGAGAGCGCCCTCTGGTCGGAGCCGGTCCGCTGCCGACCACCCAGTTCCGTCAGAAGCCCGGCCCGGCCGGGACGGTGTCGCTGGAGCCGATCCTCAAGCCGGGTCACGTGCTGAGCGTCAGCGCCGGCGGCGCCGTCGCGATCGTCCCCGCCGGCGGCGACCCAAAGCGCGCCAGCTTCCGCCGGATTCCCGGCCTGGCGGGCAAGGGCGTCTCGTTCGCGGCCTTGAACGGAGGCTGCCTGCGCCATCGCGACGGCGCCGTCGTGGTCGCCCCGGCGCAAGACGCCGCGGGCCGGGCGGCGGCGACGTTCCTGGTGACGTAGGACGGACCCGGCCGTCTCGTGGCCTGTCATCTGTCGCCGTGAAGGGTCGTCGGCGTCGCGCCCTCGACGTCGTCAAGGCGGGTCGGCTGGCGGACAGAGATCGACCGGAACCCGCTTCGGCCGGGTCACCCGCACGCAGTCCGGGGCCAGGTTCCGCCACGTCGTCTCGCCGAAATTGGCGATCAGGACGCGGCCGTCGGCATAGCGCGCCTCTTGCACCAGGCGATCGGGCGTAAGCCAGCGGAAGGCCGTCAGGGGGACAGGCGCGCCCGCGCCATGCGCCTGCCGGAAATCGTCCTGGGCCGCCTTCAGCCACGGCCCGACGCGCGCCAGTTCGCGCCGGTCGAGGTTCCATATCGTCGGCGTGCCGTAGAGCAGCGAGCGCGCGAACCGCCGCCGCGTCTCGCTGGGAACCTTCATCAGGCCGAACTCCCAGCGGTCGAGGGCGACGACCGAGTCGTGGAACACCGCCTCGAACAGCGGCAGGCGGTCGGCGGCGCCGAAGAGCGCCCGCGCCTCGTCCGGCGTCGGCTGGAACGGCGCGAAATAGATGCCCTGCCGTTCGGGGGGCCAATAGCCGCCGAACCGCTTCTGGTCGGCGTGGATCGGCCAGATCGCCGAAGCGTGGGCCTGGGCCGTGCCGTGGGAATAGTGGGCCACGCCGCTGCTCCAGGCCGTGACGTTCTCGGAGCCCAGGACAAGCTTGAACCTGTCGATGGCCAGCCCCAGGCGCGCCAGGCGGTTGGCGCGGTCGCGCGCGAAGGACATCGGGTGGTCGGGGCTGAAATCCTCCACGAAGTCCCCAAACGCGTCGACGTCCACGAACACCTGGCTGGCGCCGTCGGCGGTATGGCCGGCATAGCGCTGGGCCGGCACGAACGGTCCGCGTCGGCGGACGATCGCCTCGCTCGACAGCTCGCAGCCGCGATTGGCGAAGCCGACCACCACCTTGCCGGCCGCGTCCTGGACGCAGCCGGCCGGATAGAGGTCGTCACTCCAGACGGCAGACGGCATGTCGGCGGTCGCGGCCGGCTGGGCGTTGTCGAAGGCCTCGTAGGGCCCCGCCAGGTAGCCCAGCGCCCTGGCCTTGGCGAGATAGGCCGGCCCGACGAGGTGCTTCTGGGTTCGGGGGTCCTGGTCGTAGCTGAGCACCATGCGGTCGACGCCCAGAGTTTTCAGGTCGTCCAGGAAACCGAGGTCGCGGCCGTCGCCCCAGACATAGGCGTGCGGCGCGGCGAACAGCCGGGGCAGATCCGGCGTCGCCTTGTCCGCGAAACTCTTGAACTGGCCCCGCGTCTTCAGGACCTGGCGATAGAACAGCGCCGGGGCCAAGGGCTCGGGCGGCCGCAACGCCAGCAGCAGGTCCAGCGTTTGGGCGCCGTCGCCGAAGTCGTGCCTCAACCGGGCCTGCAGGCCGTTCTCGTCATGCAGGCACAGCTGCGACAGCAGGCCATCGCCCAGGGCGTAGGTGGCCGCCCAGGTTCCATCCAGATGGCTCCAGGCGGGAAAGGACAGCAGGTTGGTCCCGCCCAGGCATCCTTCCTTGCGGTACGCCGCGCGCCAGAACGCATCGTCGGCCCGGTAGGCCATGCCCTCCCCGTCGGGGATCAGCCAGGTCCCGCCGGTCGCCGCGGGCATGGACCAGGCCAGTCTGGAGCCTTTCGGGCCGGAGATTCGCAGGCGCAGGGCCTCGCCCTCGACGGCCAGCGCGAACGCGCGGCCCTCGGCGTCCGTCCAGCGCCAGCCGTCCCCGTCCGGCGCGACCGTCACGGCCTCGGGCGCGTGCAGCGGCGGCATGAGGGGCACGGCCGCCGCGCCGTCCGGTCGCGCCTCGATCTCCAGCGTGGCGGGATCGACGGCGTAGGCGATGGCCCCGGCGCGCAAGCGGATCGGCTCGGCCGTCGCCGTCGCCGTCGCCGTCGAAGCCATCAGTCCGATGATCGCGGCCAATGGGAGCGGCGTTCGGATCATGGCTGCCCCTTGACTGCGCCGACGGACCGGATCCGCGCCGGAAACTCCCGCTCGCGCCCCTACTAGAAAAATGAAGCCCTGCTCCCCGCCGCGACCTGCGCCGAACCCAAAACGACCCTCGGCGACTTCGGCCAAAGCCTCCGCCAAGGAAGCAGCCTTGGAAATCTATCCGGAGATTACAGATCCAGAAATCGCATCATTTTTCGGGGCTGACCCAAAGCCTGCTCATGTCGAGGTCTCCGTGACAGGGCGCCGCTCCGCGGGACCGCTGGTCGCCAATTGCGACCACCGCTCGATCCAGGATCGGTTCGAAGGCGCGACGGTCCAGGTCATGAACACTCGTGGTGAGCGTGGCGCCGCCGCCAATTTAGGATGTGCGCCGTGGCCAGGATGACGCCGCCGATCACCGTCAGCGGACGCTCCCACCCGGCCGACGGGACCTCCAGGGCGCCGGCCAGCATCAGGCCAAGGCCCAGGGCCGCCAGGGCGACGAACGCCCAGGCGTGCGGTCGAAGCGTGCGCCAATCCACCAGCGCCGTCAGCGCGATCGGCGCGGCGGCGCAGATGAACGCCACATGCACCCATTCGGCATGGGCCCACGCGCCCAGGAACGGCAGGGCCAGCGCCAGCGCCGGCAGCGCCAGGCAGTGGACGAGGCAGAGCGCCGACAGGCCGATCGCCGAGGCGTCCATGGCGCGCGCCAGGGTCATTTTCATCTCAGGCCTCCCTTCCAACTGAAAAACATCGGTCGCCGCCACGCCTCCGACGCCGACGCCGACGCCGACGCCGACGCCGTCCAGGGCCGTCCAGGGCCGTCCACGTCCACAGGGCGTGGCGATAGGCCTGCCGGTTGGCGTCGATCGCGAGCCAGGCCTCGAACGCCGCGGCCTCCGCCCCAGCCAGACCTCGCGAATCCCGGCGAACGATCCAGTAGGCGGCGGCCTCGTCGGGTTTCATGCATCGCGCTCGGCTCCAGCTGATCAGACGGCTTGCCGCGAAGACGGCCCGCGGGATCACAGCGGCTCGCAAAAATAGACCCGCCGGGGCCTCTCGCCCGGCTCGCCCTCTCCGAAGGCTTGCGGCGGGGCGAACCGGTAGAGGACCAGCAGCCATTCGGCGTCCTCCAGGCTCAGTCCCATGACCGACACCACCCAGGCCGAGCTCGGCTCCTGATCGTCCTGCAGGCAGGCGAGACTGGCGGCTAGTCCCATGACGGGAAAGGGTCCGGAAGCTTGGTCCAGGCCTTGGGCCCGAAGCCGAACTGCAGGTCCGACAGCAGGCAGTCGTCGAAACCGCGGGTCAGGGCCTGCCGATCCATGTCCTGACCGATCAGGACGATCTCCTGACGCCGATCGCCGTGCCTGGGCTTCCAGACCTTCTCGATCGCGCCTCGCCACGCCGGATCGTCGGGCCATTGTTCGCGCGGCGCGGTGGCCCACCAGCGACCGTGAGGTCCGCACTGGGTGACCGCGCCGGCCTGGCTCCAGCCGCCGACGCGGTCGTATCGCGTGGCCAGCCAGAAGAAGCCCTTGGAGCGGATCACTCCGGGCCATTCTCTGCCCAGCCAGGCCTTGAGCTTCTCCGGATGGAACGGCTTGGCCGCCCGGTAGACGAAGTGGCCGATGCCGTATTCCTCGGTCTCGGGCAGGACCTCGCCCATCAGGGCCTTTTGCCACCCGGCCGCCCCTTGGGCGCGCTCGTAGCTGAACAGGCCGGTGTCGAGCACGGCGTCCAGCGCCACCGCGCCCCGTTTGGCGTCGACGATCCGCGCGTCCGGGTTGAAGGTGGCGATGACGCCGCGCAACCGGCCCAGGTCGTCGGCCGAGACCAGGTCGGTCTTGTTCAGCACGATGACGTCGGCGAACTCGACCTGCTCGACCAGCAGGTCCACGACCGTGCGATCATCGCCCTGCCCCGCCGTCTCGCCGCGATCGGCCAGTCGGTCGCGCGAGCCGTAGTCGCGCAGGAAGTTGAAGGCGTCGACGACCGTGACCATGGTGTCCAGCCGCGCCACGTCCGACAGGCTCTGGTCGGCCTCGTCCCGGAAGTCGAAGGTCGCCGCCACCGGCATCGGCTCGGAGACCCCCGTAGACTCGATCAGCAGGTAGTCGAAGCGCCGCTCGGCGGCCAGACGGCGAACCTCTTGCAGCAGGTCCTCGCGCAGGGTGCAGCAGATGCAGCCGTTGGACATCTCCACCAGCGTCTCGTCGGTGCGCGACAGGTCGGCCCGCCCTTCGGCGACGAGGGTGGCGTCAATGTTGACCTCGCTCATGTCGTTGACGATCACCGCGACCCTCTTGCCCTCGCGGTTGCCCAGCACATGGTTCAGCAAGGTGGTCTTGCCGGCCCCCAGGAACCCCGACAGCACGGTGACCGGCAAGCGCCGGTCGATCCGGCCTGGACGCGACGCGGTTGGAACCTCGGTCATGGGGACACCTAAGAATGTTATAATATAACGCTCATAACCAGCGACGCCGGAGGCCGCAAGGGCTATTGTTATAACATAACACTCGTGCTTAAACCGTCGGGTCTCGCCGCGAGGAGTCTCGATGTCCTCCCCCCCATCGGTCGTCGCCAGTTGCTCCTGTTCGGCGGCGGCGCGCTCCTCGCGGCGGGCGCTCCGGCCCTGGCGCGGGCGGGCCCGACGGCGGTCCTCCTCCCTTGGCGTGGCGGTCGCAAACTCAGGGCGCGGCCGGTTAGGCCTTCAGGTCGAGGATGGTCATAGGGCCAGGGCGGCCGTCAGGTCGCCCGGCGCGACGCCCCCCGCGGCGACCATGGCCCGGTCGCGCGCGACGATCCCGGGCAGCGGCTCCAGGCCAAAGCGGCGGTTGAGGAACCGCTGGATCGAGCCGGTGTCATAGAGCGTGTGGTCGACATGGCCCTTCCGGGCGTGGGGCGAGACGACCACTGTGGGAATGCGCGTGCCCGGCCCCCAGCGGTCCCCTTTGGGCGGCGCCACATGGTCCCACCAGCCGCCGTTCTCGTCGAAGGTGACGATGACCAGCATCCTGTCCCACTGCGGTCCGCTTTTCAGGGCGTCGATCGCGCGGGCGATGTGGCGGTCGCCGGCATCGACGTCCGAATAGCCCGCATGCATGTTGAGATCGCCTTGCGGCTTGTAGAAGGTCACCGCCGGCAGCCGCCCGGCCGCGGCGTCAGCCAGGAACCGGTTGGTGCGGGGACTGTCGCCCAGGCCGGCGTCGCGCAGTCGCCTGGCCCGCTCGGCCGTGCCCGGCGCGAAGCTCCTGAAGTAGTTCAGCGGCTGGTGATGGGCCTGGAAGTTCGGCTTGGCGGGAAACAGGACCTCCTGGTCCTGGCCGCCGGCCAGGGTTGCGCCCCAGGCGCCGGCGTACCAGGCCCAGTCGACGCCCTTGGCGCTCAGGCGATCGCCGATCGTGGCGTGGGCCTGCGGCACGAGGGTCGTCGGCTGGGACGGGTCGGCGAGGTCGGGGTCGGCCTTGTCCCGGCTCCAGCTGGGCGCATAGGGCGGGGCCATGGTGTTGACCGCCCAGAAGTCGGGGGTCAGCGTGCTGGGGCCAAAGCGCGGCCGCCCGTCCAGGGCGCTGGCGGGCGAGTCGACCAGGGGCTTCAGCCGCGCGCCCTGGGGATCATCGCCCTCGACCTGGGCGATGACCGCCCTGGCCGGGCTGGCGGCCGCGTCGGGATAGAACGGCGGCTGGGCGGCGACCAGGTACTGGTGGTTCAGGAACGAGCCGCCGAACGCGCCCATGAAGAAGTTGTCGCAGAGCGTATATTGCTCGGCCAGCCGCCACAGGCGCAGGTTCACGGCCGCGTCGCCATAGTGGCCCATGACCATCGCCCCGCTGTCGCCCCAGGCGACGAACTGGTCGTTGCGCCCGCCGTTGATCTGCATCTGGTTCTGGTAGAAGGCGTGGACCAGGTCGCGGGTGACCACCCCGTGCGGCAGGGGATCGCCCGCCTGGGTCTTCAGGGCGAACGGCGCGTTGGCCTGCGGCGGCAGGTCCCCCTCGGCGATGTGGTAGCGCCCGTGCTCGACCACCTGCTCGTGCGGGACCAGGCCGCCCCAGATCGGCGGCAGGCGGTCCAGCACCTTGCCGTCCCGGTCGCGTTGCCGCGCCCTTTCCGGCGGCAGGTCGGCCAACGGCTCGCGTAGTCCCGGGAAGCCCGCGAACAGGTTGTTGAAGCTGCGGTTCTCGGCATAGATCACCACGATCGTATCGATGGTCTTGGCCAGGCGACGATCGATCTCGCGCGCTGAGGGTCGGCCAGGCCCGAACACGGCGGCGCTCGCCTCCTGGCCGCCCAGGGCCGCGCCGGCCAGGGCCACGGCCCCGAACAGGCGACGGCGGGACGGGTCGGCGGGCTTGGACGCCGCGTCGCCCGCGCGCTCCGGATCGCCGGGTTTCTTGGTCATGGAGGTCTCCTGGCGCGGGGGGATCAGGCCGCCGGCGTGCGCCGCTGGCTGTTGTTGGTGCGGTCGCGGTCGGGGATGCGGTGATCCGGGTCGATCACCGCCTCGACCACGGGCGAGGCGGCATCGATCGCGAAGACGTGCGATCCCGATTGCATCCAGGTCTCGACCGGGACGCGGATGTCGCGCCGGGTTCCGTCCTGGAAGGTCACCCGCAGGGTGGCGGGCAACACCAGCTGGCCGCGGTTCTCGACCGTGACTCGCGCGCCCTTGGCCGGGCCGCTGTCCTGGACGATATCGGTCACGCCCATGTCGAGCGTCCAGTTGTTCAGGTACCAGCCGCGCCAGAACCAGCTGAGGTCCTCGCCGCCGGCGCTCTCCATGGCCCGGAAGAAGTCGCTGGGCTTGGGATGCTTGAACGCCCAGTCGGCGATGAACTTGCGGAAGGCCGGATCGAAGCGGTCCGGGCCCAGGATGTCCTCGCGCAGCAGGGTCAGGCCGAACGCCGATTTGAAGTAGGTGATCGGGTGACGGTACTTTTCCCTGATGGTGTCGGCGCGCGACAGGATCGGCGGCGCCGCCGCGTCCTCGAGGATCTCGGCGATCTGGTCGGCCGGCGCGCCGGGACCGGGAGCGTATTCCGAATCCCGCTTGGGTCCGTAGACCCCGTTCTCGAAGGCGTCGGACTCGTAGACGTCGATGAAGGTGTTGAAACCCTCGTCCATCCAGGCGTCGCGCCGCTCGTCGAAGCCGACGATCATCGGAAACCAGGAGTGGCCGATCTCATGCGCCGAAATCCAGAACAGGGTCTTGCCCGCATCGTCGACGCCATCGAACACGATGCCGGGATATTCCATGCCGGTGGCGGGCCCGGCCACGTTGATGGCGTTGGGCCAGGGGTAGGGGTACCAACGCGTCGAGAACTGCTCGACCGCGTGTTTCATGTACTCGGTCGAGCGGCTCCAGGCACCCTCGCCCACGCTTTCGGGCGGATAGACCGACTGGGCCAGCGCCGCCTTGCCATCGGGCAGGTTGATGCGGGCGGCGTCCCAGACGAAGCCGCGCGAGGCGGTGAAGGCCACGTCCCGGGTATCGCTCATGTGGAAGCGCCAGGTCTTGGTTCCCTTGGCGGGCCCGGTGGCCGCGACCTCCTGCGGCGTGCGGATCATCACGGTCTGGTCGCTCCGGGCGGCCTCCGCCAGGCGCGCCCGCTGTTGGGCGGTCAGCACGTCCTTGGCATTGGTCAGCGCGCCCGAGCCGGCGACGATCATGTCGTCGGGCACTGTGACGGCGTAGTCGATGTCGCCGTATTCCAGGTAGAACTCGTTGGCCAGGTACGGCAGCGTGTCCCAGCCGCGGACGTCGTCATAGACGGCCATGCGCGGATACCATTGGGCGATGTCGAAGATCTCGCCGGCGCTCGACGATCCCCAGGCGGTCCGGCCGCCGAACAGGCCGGGCACGGTATAGTGGTAGCGGACCTTCAGCTTCAGCTGGCCGCCCGACTTCAGCGCCTTGGGCAGGGTGACACGCATGCGGGTGTCGTCGACCAAGAACGGGACCGCGCCGACGCCCTCGATCTCGACCGCCTCGATCGCATAGCCGTCGGTGAAGGCCTTGCGCGGCCGCCCGCCCTGGGCGCCGGCTCGGGAGTCGGGGCGATAGACGTTCTGGTCCAGCTGCAGCCACAGCATGTCCAGCGTGTCGGGGCTGTGGTTGACGTAGGTGATGGTCTCCTGGGCCGACAGGGTCTTGGCCGCCGGGTCCAGTCGCGCGTCGATGCTGTAGTCGACCCTGTTCTGCCAATAGGCCGCGCCCGGCGCGCCGGCCGCGCCGCGCTGAGCGGTGGGCGGCGACGGCAGGCTGAGTGGCGCGAAGGTCTTGAGCGGAACATACGGGTTCGTCTCCCGCGACGAGGCCGCGACCTGGGCTTGGGCGAGCGGCGCGGCCGCGAGACTTGCGGCCAGGGCCAGGGCGGAGATCCGGATCAAAGCTTGGCTCCCGACTTGGCCGAGCCGGTCAGCAGATTGCGCATCTTGGAGGTCCCCCATGGCGGGCGGTTCAGCCGCCCTGATCGAGGCGGAAGAACAGGCCCTTCTCGCCATTGTTGGTCAAGGTCATGCGGCCCGACAGGGTGATCATCCCGCCGGTCAGCTTGACGCCCGGGCGGCTGATCACCTCGACGACCTCGTTGGGCTCGCCGGGCGGGCAGAAGAAACAGACGGGCGTATAGCGCGCGAGCAGGAAGTGCTTGGACCTCTGGGCCGTATCCATCGGCAGCATGAAGCCCGACAGGGTCACCTGTGTCCCGTCCAGCGCCTTCACCTCGGGCGGAAAGTTGGCCGTGTAGATCCCGCGCCTGGCGTCCTCGCCGATCCTGGTCTTGCGCAGCGTCGTCCATAGCGGCGCGGCGGATTTGGGCAGCCTCAGCTGGGCGCTGCGCTCGCCCGGCGCCTGGCCAAAGCCGGACTGGGCCTGGACCGGTCCCGAAAGCGCCAGGACGGTCAAGAGGCTCGCCAGGCCGATGGCGTGACGCGGGCTCATCGGGTTTCGGCCTCGTCGAGTCGATAGAACATGCCCTCGGCGCTCGACGAGACCAGCTTCAGCCGGCCGGTGAAGGTCACCTCGGCCTGGGTGTAGGTCACCGGCTTCCTGGCGAACACCTCGACGGCCTCGCCGATCTCGTTGGGCGGGCAGAACGGGCAGCCGGTGTTGCGTCGGGTGACCACGAAATGCCGGAACGACGGCGTCGCCTCCAGCGGCAGCAGGTAGCCGCTGACCGTGAACGGCTTGCCCTCGGCGGCCTGGATGGGCTTGTCGAAACTGGCGACATAGAGCCCCTTGGCCGCGTCGATCTTGAACCGCGTGCTGGTCTTCAGCAGCATCCAGATCGGCGCGTCGTCGTGATCGGGGACCAGCCCTTGCGGCGGCGCTTCGCGGGTCATGGCCGTCAGGCCAAGGCAGGCCACGGCGACAGCGATCCGCGAGGCTTTGGCGAGCGACGGCATGGTCATGACCTCAGGGTCTGGGCGGGCTGGACGCGGCCGGCGACGATGGCCGGGACGAGGCCGGCCACGACGCTGAGCAGCAGGGCGCCGGCCAGCAGGGCCGCGTCGCCGAGGCCTGGCGCAGGCAGGGCGATGGCCAGGCCGCCGTCCGCGGCCGCGCGCGAAGCGGCGAACGCGGCCGCGGCGCGACCCAGACTCCATCCGGCCAGGCCGCCGATCAGGCCCAGGGCCAGGGCTTCCAGGCAGACCAGGCCGAACAGCAGTCCCCTGCCCCCGCCCAGGGCGCGCAGCAGGGCCAGCTCCCGGCGCCGCTGGCTGACCGCCGAGAACAGCGCGACGAAGAAGCCCAGCGCCGACAGGGTCAGGAGGCCGGCGCCAAAGCCGCTCATCACCCCCGCGCCGGTCCCGAGCATCTGGTTCAGCCGCGCGGTCTCGATGGCCGGCACGGCCGTCTGCAGGTTGGGCTGGGCCTGCAGCAGCCGGGGCAGCATCAGCGCGCCCATGGCCGAACGATAGGTGACCAGCACCGCGGTGACCTCACGGCCGCTGGGCGAGCGGTCGACGTCGGTCGGATCGACCGCCTGTCCCGCCGCCAGGGCCTGGGCGTGCTCGGCGTTCTCCCGTTCGTGGACCTTCCAGACGCTGGCGGTGTCGGTCAGCACCAGCCGGTCGATCACCGCGCCGGTCGGCCTGAGGATCCCGACCACCCGGTAGGGGCTGTCCTTGTGGGTCTCGCCGCCGGGCGACAGGCCATGGTCGCCGACGAAGGTGTCGCCGATCCGCAGCCCCAGGCGCTTGCCGGCCTCCGCGCCCAGCACCGCCTCCATCGGCCGCCCCCACCAGCCGCCCAGAGCCAGGCCCGCGCCGTAGATCGAGCCATAGGCCGGGCTCGTGCCGACGATGCGCAAGCCTCCGACATTGTCGCCCAGCGAGATCGGCACGGCCCGGCGAACCATCATGTTGCGCGACAGCGCCTGGGCGGTCTCCAGGGGGATGTTCCCGGTCGGCGCCTCGATCTGGTAGATCGAACTCAGGATCAGCTGCATCGGCGCGCCCTTGGCCCCGACCACCAGGTTGATGTCGGCCAGGTCGCGGGTGAAACGGCTGTCCAGCCCCTGCCCCAGGTCGAGCACGGCGGTCACCACGGCCACGCCCAGCGCCAGGGTCAGGGCATGGAAGGCCCAGGTCAGCGGCTTTTGCCGCACGAAGGCCAGCATCAGTTTCAAGAGGGTCATGCGCCCGTCTCCATGAGAGGGGGCGCGTCGACCGGTTCGGCCTCGACCGACACGTCGATCCGAGCTTTCAGGCGCTGGTCGTGGGTGGCGATCAGCAGGGCCGCGCCGGTGTCCCTGGCGGCCGCCAGCAGCAGATCGCAGACCCCGTCGCAGGCCGCGTCGTCGAGGCTGGCGGTCGGCTCGTCGGCCAGGATCAGCTTGGGCCGCAACAACATGGCCCGGGCGATCGCCACCCTCTGGGCCTGGCCGCGGCTCAGGCGCTCGGCCGGCCGAGCGGCGTGGTCGGCCAGTCCCAGGCGCTCGAGCAGCGACACCGCCGCTCCGCGATTCTGGGGCAGGCCCGCGGCGAACGGCGCCAGCAGGACGTTGTCGAGCACGCTCAGGCCGGCGAACAGGTGCAGGTCCTGGAAGATCAGCCCGATGCGCTGGCCGCGAAAACGGTCGAAGTCGCCTCGCGACAGGCCGGCGAGATTGACGTCGTCGAGTTCGACGACGCCGGCGTGGATGCGCGCCAGCCCCGCCATGGCCAGCAGCAGGCTGGTCTTGCCCGAGCCCGACGCGCCCAGCAGCAGCGCCGCCTGGCCAGGTTCGACCCGCAGCCAAGGCAGCCGTGCGACGGGTCCGGCCTCGTAGCCCGCGGCGAGATCCTGGATCAGGAGCATGCGCGCGCCCAGTCGCGGACCTGGTCGACGCCGAGCAGGCCGATGCGCAGACCGCAGGCACGGCCGGCCGAGTCGTAGGCGGCGCTCAACGGCAGACGCGGCGCGCCCCGGCCGAGCGCCGACAGCGTGGCGGCCGGATCGTCCCGCAGTCGCCAGGCGTGGCGGGGCGCCAGGCCCATGGCCTTGAGCTTGGCCCGGGCGGTCGGCGCGTCGTCCAGGGCCACCAGAGCCAGGCGCGCATGACCGCTGGCTGCCTCCAGCTGGCGCAAGTGGCCAAGCTCGACGAGACACGGCGCGCAGTCGGCGCGCCAGAACACCAGGATGGTCGGCCGCCCCGACAGCACGGGCGGCGGTCCGGATTCGTCCAGAGGGATTAACCTCAAGGCGGGAATGGCGGCGTGGGCGGCGTCGAGGCCGCTGGCCGCCAGGACCGAACCCATGGCGACGAGCGCGGCCAAGGCGCCCCACCCGTTCAGCTTGTTCGGCGAGCCGAAGTCGAGCGCGGGCCCCCTGAGATGCTTGAAGCGCGAGACAACGCCGCGCCCCATGGCCGCCCGCGGCGCTCCGACAGCCCGGACCTGCTCTTCGGGACCGAAATGCCGCACACGCCGTCCCAAGCCAGGACTCCGTCACCAGCGCGGACACTCCGCGCCATAATGTTATGATATAACATTATGTCCCACACAAGCGGAAATTCCAAAGCGATGACAGGCGTTCAGAAGGCGCCCGCCACCATGCGGCGTCCCCACCAGGAAGGCTTCTCGACCGCCATCAGGACAGGCTCGCCTTGCGTCAGTTCCGGAGATTCGAACCCCTCCTGGAACACGACCTCCGCACGGCGAACGCGGGCGCACAAATACGGCTGCCATCGAGAACACGAGTCGCCGTCAGCGATTTGAGATGACCGGGAAAGCTTAACCTTGCGAAGTCTTCATATCCGAAGCGCGGATGTCGCTCATCGGCGACGAGATCTCTCCAGTCGGTCATCTCGCTCCCGAATGGGGGTAGGCCATCTTGGCGACCCAAGGTATAGAGACCTCTACCGCACCAATAGGACGTAAAAAGTGTATCGGATCGCCGAGGGATCGCTAACACTGGCCTCCGAGTGGCAGGACCAAAGCATCAACGTGCTTCTGCCCGTGGACGCCAAGGTGCAGGGCGCCAATCTGGTCATTGCGAGGGATCGCCTGCCGCTCGGCATGACCTTCCGCGACTATGTCGCTCAGATGCGCCAGAACTTCATGGCGCAACTGGCCGGATGCGAGATTTTCGCCGACACGGCCGGTCAGGTCGACGGTCGCGAGGCGCAGCTCATGGAGCTCGGCTGGCGCAGTGACGGCAAGCCCATCCATCAGGTGATGGCGATCGTGCTGCGCGAGGCCAACGCCGTCCTGACCTTCACCGGATCGATCCCGGGCGGGCGCGACGAGGAAACGCGAAACGCGCTGATCTCGGCCATCACGTCCTTCACCTTCGCTCCGTGACCGACGCGACTCCCATAGCCGACGACAAGCTGGGCGAGCTTGCCGACCGCACCGCGGCCACGAGCAACGCGGGCACGGTGTCGGCGATCGCGACGACGGGGCACGTCGCCGCCGGCGGCATTTTTGTCGCGGGGGCGGCTTCGGCCGCCTTGAGCGGGACAGCCGCGCTGAAATGCTTCGCCGGCCGGGTCGCCGCGCCGATCGCGGGAGCCATGGCGGGAGCCGCCATCGCGGAGCAGGTCCATGCCGACGAAGCGGCGTTCTGGGTCGCGCAGCAATTTGGCGCCCAGCGCCTCGCCGGTCCCGGGAAACAGGCCGCGCACGTCACGCACCAGATCGCGCATAGCAACGCCTTCGCCGGCCTGCTCGTCGGCATAGCCGCCGGTATCGTCGTCGGAGCCCTCGTCGCGGTGAGCGCCGCCGCGATCATCGGCACGGCCGGCATGGCGGCGCCGCTCGTGGGGGCGGCGGTCGCCTTCGGCGCCGGGGCGGCGGGCGGCTTCGTCACCGCCGCGATCGCGGGGGCGGGCGCGAAGATGGCCACCCTGTCCGGCCCGATCGCCACCGGCTCTCTGAATGTGCTCTTCGAAGGCAAGCCCGCCGCGCGCGTCACCGATATCGCCGCCTGCACCAAGCATCCGTCGGTCCCCTCGCTGATCATCGAGGGCAGCAAGACCATCTTGATCAACGGCCTGCCGATGGCGCGCATCGGCCACAAGTTGTCGTGCAATGCGGTGGTCCAAGAAGGCTGCGCCACCGTGCTCGGCGACGATACGACGGGCAGCTACGGCACCCCCGACGCCGAGTTCTCGATCATGGAGCAGTTGTTGCTGTCCGTGGCCGAGGTCGCGGGCATGCGGTCGGCCGTGCGCCAGGGCGGATTGCTCGACGGCAATTTACGGCGGCTGTTCGGCGAGCCGGTCGACATCGTCACCGGCGACTACGCCGACCAGCGGACCGACTTCCACTATCCTGGCGTCCTGCCCCTGCGATTGGAGCGGACCTATCCCGGGCGAATGCAGGTTGAGGGCGTGCTCGGCCCGCGCTGGATCTGCAACTGGTCGCAGCGGGTGCTGCTCGACCCAAAGGCCGGCACGGCGTTGCTCGAGGATGCGGGCGGCCAGCGCCTGTTGTTCGCGATCGGAAGCGGAACTCAGATCGACGCCCGCCACCTCAAGGCGCCCTATTATCGACTGACCGGCACGCGCGACCAGCTTCGCCTGTTCGACAGCCGCACCCAGCAGTTCCTGCTCTTCGCGCCCGTCGGCGACGCGGCGGTCCTCGAAATGGCGGCGATCGAGGACCGCAACGGCAACCGCATCCTGTTCCATCGCGACGCCAAGGGGCGCCTGACGCAGATCCAGCATGCGGACGGCACGATGTTCCGCGTGCAGACGACGCCGCAGGGATGGCTGAGCGCGCTGTGGATGGAAGGCGAGCGCGAGCCGCTCGTCCGCTACGACTACGACGCGGACGGTCGCATGCTGCATGTCCTGGGCGCGTTCACCGGCGAATTCCACTACCGGTACACGTCCGAAGGGTGGCTGAACGGGTGGCGCGACAGCGGCCTGACCGAGGTGGAGATCGCCTATGATTCGGCGGGCCGGGTCGTCGGCACCCACACCGGCGAGGGGATGTTCAACGATCGCTTCCTCTACTTTCCGGAGGAACGGCGCTCGCGCTATGTCGACGCCACCGGCGCGGTCACCACCTTCCGCTACGACGCCAACGGCCTGGTCGTCGAGGAGGAGGATCCGCTCGGCGCGCGCACGATCAGCGAATGGGACTCGCTTGAGCGGCTGCAGCGCCAGGTCGACCCCGCCGGCCGCGAGACCCGCTTCGCCTACGACGGCGACGGACGCCTGATCGGCCAGAGCGACTGGGCCGGACGCAGCGCCCGCTGGGCCTATGACGGCTGGGGCGCGCTCGTCGAGTTCGAGGATCCGGACGGCGTCGCCAGCTGGACCCGCGACGCGCGCGGCAACATCGTCGCGTGGAAGGAAGCGAACGGCGCCTCCGGCTCGGCGGAATATGACGAGCGCGGCGTGCTGAGCCGTGAGCAGGTCGCCGGATTTGGCGCCACGGAGTGGGAAAACGACCCGGCCGGCCGTCCCCTCGCCCGTCATGATCCCGGCGACCGGGTCTCGCGCTACGCGTGGGATCGGATGGGGCGCCTGCTGGCGCTCACCGACCCCGGGGGCCGGACCAGCAGCTGGGCGTATCAGCCCTCGCCGGAAAACCCGCGCGGTTCTGTCAGTCACGCGCACACGCCGGACGCCGGGGAGATCCGCTTCGCCTATGACGGCGAAGGGCTGATCAAGGCTCGCATCCGGGCCGACGGGCAGACGACCCGCTTTGTCCATGGCGCGTTCGACACGCTGCGCCAGGTCATCGACCCGCTCGGCGCCACGACCCAGTTCGCCTATGACGGCGCGGGCCGCCTGGCGGCCATCACCGACGCCGTCGGGCAGCAATGGCGGTTCCGCTACGATCCGGCCGGACGGCTCTCCGCCCAGGTCGACTGGGCGGGCCGCGAGACGCTCTATCACCGCGACGTCCTTGGACGCGTCCTGAGCAAGCGGATGCCGGACGGCGCCGAACAGCATTTCGAATGGGACCCGCGCGACCGCATCGTGCGGGTGATCGCGGGCGAAGACGCGATCTCCTATCGCTACGACGACCAGGACAGGCTGGTCGGCGCCAGCACCTGGGTGCTGGCCGACGGCGCGCCGCGGCGGGTCGCCGATGTCTCGCTCGAGTACGACGGCAAGGGCCGGCTCGTTCGCGAGACGCAGAACGGAATCGCCGTCGCCTATCGCTATGACGAGGCGGGCCGATGCGTGGGCCGCTCCAGCCCCAGCGGCGAAACGGCGCTGGCCTTCGACGAGGCCGGGCTGCTCACGCGCTACGAAAGCAACGGCCATGCCCTGCGCTTCGCCCACGACGCGAGCGGGCTCGAGACGCTGCGGGAGCTGGCGGCGATCGGCACGCCGACCGCGTTCCAGCTTCGCCAGCGCTACGACCTGGGCGGGCGGCTCGCCGAGCAGCGGGCGGGCGGCGTCGCCGTCTTCGCGACCGGGCGGCAAGAGCCCGACGCCCTGACCCGGCGTTACGAATGGGATCGTCTCGGCCGCCTGGCGGGCGCCGTCGAGACCGGCGCGGCGGCCGGCGCACAAGGCGTGACGCGCTATCACTACGACCCGCGCGATCAGGCCGTGGCGGTGGAGCGCGCCGGCGGCCGCGAGACCTATCGCTACGACGCGCTGATGAACCTCGCCGAAGGCCTGGCGGGCGAACACCGCTATTGGCGCGACTGCGTGGTCGAGGCCGGACCCAACCGGTTCCGCTACGACGCGCGCGGGCGCATGACCGAGCGCGTGCTCACCCAGGACGGTTTCCGCCCGCGGCGCTGGCGCTACCGCTGGGACGGGTTCGATCGCCTCGTGGGGCTGGAGACGCCCGACGGCGCCCGCTGGCGCTACACCTACGACGCGTTCGGGCGGCGGGTGGCCAAGGTGCTGCTCGACGAGCCCAATCGGCGGGTGGACTATGTGTGGCAGGGCGAGATACTGGCCGAGGCATGGCATCGGCGCGATGGCGACCTCCGGGTAGAGCGCTGGCATTTCGAACAGGACGAGACACGCCCGCTCGCGAAGGAAGTGCTTCCTGGTGACGACCGCGGCGCGCCGGTCCCTGCGAAGGCCGAATGGCTGGCCATCGTCGCCGACCAGATCGGCACGCCCCACGCCTTGTTCGATGCTGAAGGCGAATGCCGGTGGCGCGCCGAGCCGGAGCTATGGGGCCGCACCCGCACCGCCCGGGCGCTGTTGCGCGAGCGGCGAGAGGAAGGGCGTGACGAAGATCACGACACGCCCTGCGCGCTGCGCTTCCCTGGCCAATGGGAAGATCCCGAGAGCGGGCTGCACTACAACCTAAACAGATACTACGACCCTGAGACGGGGCAGTACCTCTCGCCGGATCCGCTCGGCGTCGATGGCGGTCACCGAACGCACGCCTATGTGCACGACCCCCTCCAATGGATCGATCCGGAGGGTCTCGCGGGCTGTCACGCCAACTCGCGTGCGAATACCCGCAACAACCATCTCTACGAAATCCGCGACCGCCGAACCGGCGAGGTTCTCAAATACGGCATAGGCAGCAAAACCCGCGTGCGCGATGGCGCATCGGTGCGCGCGGAATCGCAGGTGCGGGCGCTCAACAGAAAGTCAGGCGGCAACCATTACGAGTCGCGGATCCTCCGGAAAAACATGACCCGAGACCGCGCGCTCTCGGCCGAACAGGGGCGGGTGAATAGCTATTCTCTGGCCGCCCAGGCGCGCGGGCGCGTGCCGGACCCCGGTGCGCCCGGCATTAGTCCATCAAGAAATAAGCTGCCACAGCCAGAGATGTAGGATCGAAGATGGGCAAGTATTTGCAAGTTGTGGAGCCACATTATTCGGGGGATTATGCCGCGATCAGCGACGAAGAAGCACGTGTGCGCGTCTCCGAGGCGGCGACGGCCTACGCGTATCGGCTGCGGAAGGGCAAAGTCGCCTCTAACGGAATCGGCAAGGTGATCCTGATCGCCCCTGTCGCGGAGCGCCGGGTCGAGGACCTGATCGACGTGCTGCGCTACGAGCATCCGTTGGACGAGCATCCGGAAGTCAACGCGCTGCTAACTCCCCATGCGCGCTTTGTGGGCGAGGAGCACCATGCCTTGCGCGAGTTGGGGGCGGACCGCGGATGGGATCTGGATGCGCTCGAGGCGGTGTATCGCCAGGTGGTGGACGCCGACTATCGGTTCAACGGCGTCTGGGCCAAGCCCAAATGGAACGCCAGCAAGACCTGCGCCGTCGGCGTCGAATGGCGGACAGGCCGCCAACTCGAGCTCGGCTTCACCGTTACGCCCAAGGGCGGCGAGACGCGCTGGGCGCCGTTCCTCGCCTCGCGGATCGGCCTGGGCAAGATCGACACGGCGGCGGGCAAGCTCGTCTGGCAGGATGATCGCCACGCCCTGCTTTGGCACAGCAACAAGCGCGACCAGTGGCGGATCGACACCGAGACCCTGCAGGTCGACTTCCTCTACGCGCCCGCCGAGGACGGCAATCCGCACGGCCAGTACCAGCTTGGTAAAATGTATCTGGACGGAAATCTTTGGGTTCCTGCTGACCCGGTCAAGGCGCGATACTGGCTGGCGAAATCAGCCGACCAGGGCTTCGCGCGCGCCAAGCGGCTCCTGGAAGAGCTCTGAGCGCGATCGATGCTGCTCGGCCACGACTCCCAATTCCGTGGAGTGTGTCCGAGCGCGAAGACCTAGGATGCCAGGAGAACAATGTCGTACGCCGACGCTCTTGCCGACCTCATCGGCGCCGCCAGCGAAACCGGTATCGCCATCGTATTGGAGAAGCCCCAAGGCGACGCGGCTCGGCTTTGCCAAACGGTCTTCGGACCGGCCCTCGCCGCCGAGATCACCCAACTGGGCTACCCGAAGACGTTCGACATGCCCTGGATCGTCGAGGATCTCTATTTCGATGGCCTCGACGAACTCTCCGACCGCCAGGCCGGATACCGTTTCGACGGGATCAGCGGCGAGCGGATCGACGCCTGGCCCGCCGATCGCTTTGTCATTGCCGATTGGGCCGCCGACCCCATCACGGTCGGGCCGGACGGTTCGGTCTGCTATTCCGTCCATGGCGTAGGGTCGTGGACCTACACTCGGATCGCCGCGGACCTCCCCGCCTTTCTCCATCTCCTGGCGACATGGATTCGCTACTTCGTGGCGGAGCACGGCGCTAATCTGTACGACGAGAATAGCGAGGTCCCCGAGGAGATCCGCGCCGAGATCCGCCGCGACGTCCTCGGCGCCGTACCGGAGGCCGATAAGGACGCCGTGCTGAGCTTCCTGCTCGCGGATTAGGTCCACGGCGCTTCTGGGGGCAGGTCCGGTTGGCCGCGAGGCTTGGCGTCTTGGGTTCCGTCCGAGCCAAGTTCGTGCGCCAAAGACCTGGGACGCCAGGAGAACAATGTCGTACGCCGACGCGCTTGAAACGGGGTGCCCGATGGAGCGGATTCGGCGTCGCGCGGTTACCATTTCTGAGCTTTTCAAGGGGCGCCGATGTCGCGGCTCGTTCTGTTGATCGACGACAATGACCGGGTTACCCCCGGCGTTATCTCGAGACTCTCTCGCCTGTCGGGAAAGAGTTTTCTGGAAATAAAGAAGGCGATCACCGGCCATGCGCCGGTGCTGGATAAGCCCGTATTCGGTCGCCTGGATTTCAGCGTCGCGAGGGATATGCTGTCGCTTCTAACCGACTTGGAGAATTCTAATATCCCTCACAGGGCTTATGAACTCAACGAAAGAGATATGTATAGTGATGTTGACACATATTTTGAGATGAATTCCACCAATCTAAGCAATATGATTTCTTGTCGTGAAAAATCACTAGAGCAACAACGCGCCATCGGGCGCCTGGAAGATCCAGAATGATGTCGTGATCTTTTACCAAATTCCGATCCCCACCGACACCTATGAGATCGCAGATGACCCCCACGGAAAAGATCATCGAGTACCTGGAAGGGCGCGTCCCCCTTTCCGAGTTCTACACGCAGGTCCTGTACGACGAGGCCTTGCAGACGTTCCTGGAGCAGGATGCGTCCATCCCGCCCTATACCAACCCGGGCAATCTGTTCCTGTACATCATGGATGAGGACGTCTCGAAGCCGGCGACCGACATCAACCTGCGGGATGCGTTGTCGAAGCTGCTGACAGCGCTCGGCGTCGAACACCAAACCGACACATCCAGCCTCAAGACCTACGGGCTGGCTCTGGATGCTTCACCCGCCTGGCTCTCGCTGCCGGAATCCTACATCAAGACGCTGATCGCGGGTTTCGAGACCTTGGGCGACAAACGAGAGAAGCTGGCCTTCGCGAAGGACAAGATCGCCAAGGACTTCCGCTATCTCAAAAAGCCGCCCAGGTGGCTCCAGTCGGCGTCCTGGCCCCTCGACGGCGAGGCGCCGCTGGTGTTTGTCGGGCAGCTCGACGCCTCGGACCTCGCACACGACACGGCGCAGATCTACGTCTTCTTCAACCCACGGGATCGCGGCGTCCGAACCTTGATGCAGGTGGCCTGACGCTCCACCCCTTGTCGGTTTGGACCTTGGAAACCCGCCGCGATAGGCCGTGATCGAAAGGAAGCGCGCGTGGATTGGAACGCAACCGTAGAGAAGCTCCGCGCGGCGACGATCGCAGCGGTCGACGCGCTGCCGTCGGTGCTCGAAGGCCAGCGCCTCTACGCGATCTGTCTTCAGACGGCCGACGATGGCATGAGCGTCGGGTTCTGCGCCAATACCGAGGAGGGATATGCCGAGAAACGCGCCTCCGAAGCCGAAATCGAGGACATGACCCCGGAATACTCGGCCTATCTGCGCTGGGCTCCCGCCGAGTGGCGGTACGAGGTTTTTGGCGACGACCACTTCGCGGAGGTCAATCGCGACCTCACCGCGGCGAGCGCCAGTTCGGACAAGGATTTCAGCCTCTATTTCGACCGTCTCATCGACGCGATGATCGATGCGCTCGCCCATCTGCGGGCCGAGCGGGCGCAGGCGCTCGAAGGCGTTACGCTGTTCGTGACGATCTCCGACAGCGAGGAGGCTAAGGCGGTCGAGCGACGGTCGGCCGATCGCCTGAATCCGCCAAGGCTCGCCGGTCAATTCGGTCGGCATCTGGGCTAGGCGGCGTTTGCGGCGCACCTATCTGGAAGGGCGAGCAGCCTCGGCCTCGAAGGAGTCTTTGGTGACCTGGAAAGACATTTCCGAAGACCTTCAAGCGGCGTCTCTGGCGGCGGTAAGGGATCTCTTATCCAAGCATGAGGGCGAGCATATCTATGCATTAGCTCTATTCACGTCCGACGACGGCGCCAACGTCGCGTTGGCCGCCAACACTGAAGAAGGCTACCAGGCGCATTTGGCGGCCGAAGCCGAGGATGAGCCGAATTCACCTGAGGATGAGATCTATTACCGTTGGGCGTCCGGCGAATGGGTCGTGGAAGGCTGGGACAGGGCTGCCTTTTCACGGGTGAACGCGCTGCTCGCGCAACAGGAGAAATCGGATTTCGACAGTTATTTCGACAATCTGATCGAAGCGATGACCGCTGCGCTGGTGGCGACCAAGGCGGCGCTGGGCGAGCGGCTGGCGGACGTCACGGCGTTTGTGACCGTGACGGACAGCGACGACGCCGAGGAGATCGAGAACGCCTCGGCCTCCCGCATCAACGCGGCCGATCTTGCCGGCCGTTTCTTGCACCGCTTCGGTTGAACCGCGGCCAGAGATGCAGGATCGAAGCTGGGCAAGTATTTGCGAGCTGTGGAGTCACACTATTCGGGTGAGTACGCCGCGATCAGCGACGAGGACGTGCGGGCGCGCATCTCCGAGGCGGCGACGGCCCACGCATATCGGCTGCAGAAGGGCAAAGTCGCCTCAAACGGGATCGGCAAGGTGATCCTGATCGCCCCCTCCCTGTCGCGGAGCGACGGGTCGAAGATCTCCACCCATTCGCTCGCTAAATACTAGGTATTCTGAAATTTTATTTGGAGATAACCTATTACTCTCGCCGCTTAATCTCGCTTTGAACATAAGATAAACGAACAGCAAATCCTCCACCTGCTCCCCGGGGGATTTTATGCTCATCGACCACTTCAAACTGGACCTGCTCGTCGCGACGTCGAGCCTCGTCGTCGTGGGCGGTCGGGCCCACGCGGCCGATCCGGCGGCCGCATCGGCGCCCGTCGACGCTAACGAGGTCGAAAGCCTGGTGGTCAGCCTGGGGATTCGCGGCTCGCAACGGACGATCGCCGACGGCCGGCCGCCAACGTCACGGTCGAGTTGATGCGCCGTGGCTACGGCGAGGCCGACATCGGCAAACTGTGGGGTGGCAACTACCTGCGCGTCTTCAAGGCCGTGGAGGCCAAGGCCCGACGGTAGCCGCCCCTCGCCGACCACCTCGTCGCCGATCGTACGCCGTGATCCGCCGCGCGGCGGGGCCGCTCCCAAGGCCGACCGCGCCTCCAGCAACCAGAACCATCGGGGATAGACCATGAAGATCCAACTGTGGGGCGCCTCGGCGCTCGTCCTTTCGGCCGCGCTCCTGGCGGCCCACGCCCAGGCCGCCGAAACGCCGGCCGACGCGCCCGCCGCCGACGCCACCACCATCGATGCGGTGATCGTCACCGGCACCCGCCAGACCGGCGTCCGCGCCGTCGACAGCGCCGCGCCCGTGCAGGTGGTCGACAGCGGGGCCCTGACCCGCACCGGCCAGTCCGACCTGCGCCTGGCGCTGAGCAACCTGACGCCCTCGTTCACGGCCCAGGCCTTCGGCGGCGACGCGGCCAACCTGACCCTGTCGGCCCGCCTGCGCGGGACCAGCGCCAACCAGACCCTGGTGCTGGTCAACGGTAAGCGCCGCCACACCACCGCCAACCTGGCGGTGCTGGCCGGAGCCTATCAAGGCTCGGCGGCGGCCGACCTCAACTTCATCCCGGTGGCGGGCATCTCCCGCGTCGAGGTGCTGACCGACGGCGCGGCCGCCCAGTACGGCACCGACGCCATCGCCGGGGTGATCAACATCATCCTCAAGAGCGACGATCACGGCGGCGAGCTGTCCGGAACCGGCGGCGCCTATTATGAGCGCGACGGCGAGACCTCCAGCCTGTCGGCCAATCTCGGCTTCGCGCCCAGCGCCAACAGCTACGTGAATCTGACCTTCGAGAACCGCTTCCACGACTTCAGCTTCCGGGGCGGGCCCGACGCGCGGATCATCGGAAGCTCCGTCGTCGCCGCCAACCCGACCTGGCCGACGATCATCCAGGACTATCCTTATGTGAACCGGATCGCCGGCGACGCCCGCGTCCAGCTGAACGTCGGTTCGTTCTCGGCGGGCGTGAAGCCGAGCGAAAATATCGAGATCTACAGCTTCGGGACCTTCGGCCAGAAGAAGGCCACCGCCTACGAGAACTACCGCCTGCCCAACCGCCTGCCGAGCATCTATCCCGCCGGCTTCAGCCCTCGCCTGGAGACCCTGGAGAAAGACTACGCCCTGACCGGCGGGATCAAGGGCCAGGCGTTTGGCGGCTGGAACTTCGACCTCTCGTCCACCTACGGCAAGGACGACCACGAGATCCGGGTGCGCAACTCGGCCAACCTGCCGCTGTTCGCCGACACCGGGGCGACGCCGACCCAGTTCCATGCCGGCGACTTCATCTCCACCCAATGGACCAACAACCTCGATGTCAGCCGCGAGTTCGCGGTCGGCTGGGCCTCGCCGCTGAACGTCGCCTTCGGCCTGGAGCGGCGGGACGAAAGCTACGAGATCAGGGCGGGCGACGCGGCCTCGCGCTACAAATCCGGCTCGCAATCCTACCCCGGCTTCGCCCTGACCGACGCGGGCAAACACAAGCGCGACAGCTGGGCGGCCTATGTCGACCTCGCCGCCTCGCCGATCGAGAACCTGCAGCTGGATCTTGCCGCGCGCCACGAACGCTTCAGCGACTTCGGCTCCACCGACATCGTCAAGCTGACCGGCCGCTACGACTTCACGCCGGCCTTCGCCCTGCGCGGCACGGCCAGCACGGGGTTCCGCGCCCCGACCCTGGCCGAGCTGAACTATTCGGCCACCAACGTCTCGCCGACCACCGCCTTCGTGCAGCTGCCGCCCAACTCGGCCGGCGCGCGGCTGCTGGGCCTGGACGGGCTTGATCCGGAGAAGTCGAAGAACCTCAGCATCGGCATCGTCGCCAAGCCGATCGAACGGGTGACGCTGACCATCGACGCCTACCAGATCAAGATCGAGGACCGCATCGTCGGCAGCGGCGCTCTCTACGGCAAGATCGGCGGATCCGTCGTCAATCCCGCCATCACCAACGCCATCGCCGCCAACGGCAACGTGCTGGACCCCAGCGTCGGGACCACCGGCATCAACCTGTTCACCAACGGCCTGGACACCCGCACTCGCGGGATCGAGGTCCTGGCCTCGACCTGGACCGACTTGGGCGAGCACGGCAAGATCGACTGGACCCTGGGCGCCAATTTCAACCAGACCAAGGTCACCCGCATCGCCGCGCCGCCGGCCGGCCTGGGCGGCTCGGTGCTGTTCGACCAGACCGCCATCGCCAACCTCGAGCACGCCTCGCCGCGGTACAAGGTGAACCTGACCAGCCTCTATTCCAGCGGCCAATGGACGGTGAACCTGGTCAACACCGTCTACGGCCCGGCCTGGAGCTATTCCAACGTCAACGGGGCCTTCTTCAGAGACAAGATCAAGACCAGCCTGATCACCGACCTGGAGTTCGCCTACAAGATCACGCCGAGCCTGCGCGCGGCCTGGGGGGCCAACAACCTGTTCGACGTCTATCCCGACAAGCTCAATCCGGCCGGGGTCGCCGCCTCGATCGCGGCGGGCAATCCGGCCGTGGCCCTCTATCCCAGCTTCTCCGCCTTCGGGATCAACGGCGGCTACTACTACGGCCGGCTGACCTACAGTTTCTAGCCGCGCCTTCCGAACGCGCCGGCTTGGGTTGATCCCCTTCTTCCAAGGCGGCGCGGAGGCGGCTCCTCGGCCGAGGAGCCGCCTCCGCCCTCGCCCTCGCGATCACGCCCGAACGCCTGCACAGGACCGCCCGTCGCAGCGTCGTCCTGGCCGCCGAGGCCCGGGGCAGGCCATGCGCAAGAGCCTGGGTCTCGCCCAGGCCACTGTCTTCATCGGTTCGGCGACGCTCGCCGAACCGAACCCGCCATATAGCGCCCTGGCTTGTGGTTGATCATCAGGACGCCGCTGAGCGCGGCCGCGCTGACAATTGAGAGTAGGACCTCGCGCGGCGGCATGACGAAGAACCCCGCTCCGACGATGATCGCGTCGAAAGCGAGTTGGACAAGACCTGCGCTGACGCCGTGGCGCTCTTGCATGTAGATCGCCAGCACGCCGGTGCCCCCGACGCTGGCGCCGTGGCGGGCGAGCGCCATGATGCCGAACCCGATCAAGGCCCCGCCGAAAAGGGCCGCGAAGAGCGGCGAGATGGTCGCCAGGCCCAGCCAATTCGGGATGAGCAGGCCCATGGCGACCAGCAGCAGATTGGTCACGATCGTCTTGAGCGCGAAGCTACGCCCGAAGAACCACCAGGCCAGGAGGTGGAAAGGGGCGTTGAGCGCGAAGAAGATCACGCTCACCGGGGCCTTCACGCCATAGGAGAGAATGAGCGCCGCGCCCGCCAAGCCGCCGGTGAAAAGGCCCGCGGCCTTGAGGAACGCGATGCCGACGGCGATGAACAGCGACGCCAGGACCAGGGCGTGCACGTCTTCCAGCAGGGTGTGCTTGCCCGACGCGAAAGACGCGCGGGACGCCTGGGGACTAGGGGCGGCCATCGGCGGCGCGCCCATTGCTCTTGTAGACCGCGCCGCCCTTCATCACGAACTGTACGTTCTCCAGCAGCTTGATGTCGGAGAGCGGGTCGCCGGTGATCGCCACGAGGTCGGCGTAGCGGCCGGGCGCGATGACGCCGATGTCGCCCGAGCCGATCAGGTCGGCGCCGTTGCGCGTGCCGGCCAGGATGGCGTCGACAGGCGAGACGCCCGCCTTGACGAGGTATTCGAACTCCGCGCCGTTTTGCCCGTGCGGGCGCAGGCCGAACGTGTCGGTCCCCAGGGCCAGCTTGACGCCGGCCTTGTAGGCGTTTCCGACGTTGCCCATCATGGTCGGCGTCACGGCGATGGCCTTTTGCGCCACGCCGGGCGGCAGCTTGTCCGGGGTGGTCGTGGCGATGCGGTAGATGTCCTGGGCCACGGTCAGCGTGCCGACCAGATAGACGCCCTTCTGCTTCATGGCCGCATAGCTTTCGGGACCGGCATAGGTGCCATGTTCGATCGAATCGACGCCCAGACGGATGGCCGCATCGATCGCCGCGCGCCCGTGGGCGTGGGCGGCGACCTTCATGCCGAGGCTATGCGCCGTCTGGACGACGGCGCTGATCTCGGCGTCGGTCATCAGCTGCAGATTGGGATCGTCGCCGACGCTGGCGACGCCGCCGCTGGGCATGATCTTGATGAGATCGGCGCCCTGCTGGCGCAGCTTGCGAACGGCGTGCACGGCGGCCTCTGGACTGTCGACGACGCCCAGCATCCATTCGTCATGTCGGTCCCAGCTGGCGTCGATGTCGTTCGACGGGTCGCCGTGACCGCCGGTGGGCCCCAGGGGCTGGCCTGCAACCCAGAGCCGGGGCCCGGGAACCAGGCCCTTGTTGACGGCGCGCTTGAGCGCGGCGGTGACCTCGATGTCGCCACCACAATCGCGAACGCTCGTGAAGCCGGCCATCAGCGTCTTGCGGGCATTGTCCGCCGCGATCAGGGTCTGGTCCTCGGGCGAGTTGCGTAGCTTGGCGTCGAGGCTGCTGACGGCGATGTGCACGTGGACGTCGATGAAGCCCGGCAGCACGGTCTGTCCGGAAAGGTCGACGACCTCCGCGCCCGCGGGGGTCACGAAGCCCTCGACCACCTTGGTGATCCGGTCGTCGTGCACCAGGATCGACATGTTCGACTGGACGCGGCCGGAGGCGCCGTCGAACAGTTTTCCGGCGTGGATGACCTTGTCGAGCGCCAGGGCCGGTCCGGCCAGCGGCAAGACGAGGGCCGCGGCGAGGGCGCCAAGGCGCAGAAGCTTGAATGTCGTTCTCATGGATTTCGTCCTTGGATTCGCATGCCCGGCGGCGCGGCTGAACCGCGCCGCGCCTTGTCCGCCTAGAAGCGCTTGCTCAGATCGAAGCCGATCGTCCGCGGGGTGACGCTGACGGCGCGAACCGCCGTGGCGCTGCCGTAGATGACGCTGTTACCCTTCTCGACCAGACCAAGCTCGTCGAACAGGTTGGACACGAACACCGACGCGCTCCAGCCGCCGCCGCGGCTCTCGAGACCGGCTCGGGCGCCGACCGTCGCGAAGCCGGGAAGCTTCTGGAGGGTCGCGTTGGTGCGCCGAAACTGCGTCCAGGACGTCGAGTTATAGGTGACGTCGGTGCGGACGCTGGCCTGCAGGTCGTCGCTGAGCGCCCATCCGTACTGGATCGAGCCCTGCAAGGTCGCTTCGGGCACATAAGGGATCTTGTCGCCCTTGAGGCCCGGGGCGTTCAGCACGCTGCTCGTCTGGTTCGACATCAGCTTGGCGTCGATGTAGGAGCCGGACAATTGCAGTTGAAGCCCCGCCATCGGCTGGTAGTTGGCGTCGAACTCGACGCCCTGCGAGCGCGCGTCGCCCGCATTGGAGATGAACGAGAAGGTGCTGCCGTTCGACTGTGTGCCCGTCGTGCCGGTCACCTGCATGTTCTTCCAGTCGATCCGGAAAAGGTCGACATTGAGGGTCAGGCGGCGCCCGAACCAGGCGGTCTTGGTTCCCAACTCGTAGTTCCACAGGCTATCGGACTGGTAGGGCGCCAGCGAAGCCGGCAACCCGATGACCTGATTGACGCCGCCAGGCCGGTAGCCCTGGGACGCCTCGCCATAGACCAGGATGTCGTGCGTGGCCTTGTAGCTGAGATTGAGCTTGGAGACCCAGCCGTCTTCCTGGGTCTTGTAAAGCGCGGGGGCCGAGGCCGCGGAGCCGATCAGCGTATTGCCGACCAGGACCGCGCCGACGACGGACTTTTTGTAGTCGAAATAGCGCGCGCCCACCGTCAGGTCGACCTTGGAGCCGAGGCTCAAGGTTCCCTCGCCGAAGACGGCTGTTTGCTTGAGCACGTCATCGACCGAGCGGTGATAATAGACGTTGGCCGGACGGGTGACGCCGCCGGCCGTCGTTGCGGCCTCGGTCAAGGGCGTCATCATCCGCCCCGTCGCCTTGTCGGCGGCGACCACATAGCTGTCGATGTCGCCCTCGCGCCGGGAATTATAGACGCCCGCGGTCCATTGCAGGGGGCCGCCTTCGCGGGAGGAGATCCGCACTTCCTGAGTGTAGGTGTCGGTGACTTGGGGCGAATAGGCCGTCGACGGGGCCTGGGACAACGCCAGCTGCTGCCCGGCCGAACCGCTGGCCAGACGGCCGGCGACGTAGGTGAAGTAGGTCGAGAAGTCGTAGTTGTAGGCCATCTCCCGGCGCGAATAGGACGCGTTGGCGCTGACCGTCGCGAAGTCGAGATCCCATTTGGCCGACAGGCTGTAGAGGTGAAGGTCGTCGTCATAGGGCTGCAACGTCGCGTAGTTGGCGTCGAACGGCCCCGCCGACAGCGACCAGTTGTTGATCGAGGCGCGCGTGGTCTGGACCACGGCCATGGCGCCGAGCGTCAGCCGTTCCGAAGGCGTGAACCGCAGCATCAGACGTCCGCCCTTCGAGGACTGGTCGTTGACGTTCTTCAGGTGCAGCGTCGAGTCATCGATGTAGCCGTCGCGGTCGCGATAGAAGGCCACGACGCGGGCGGCCAGGCGGTTCTCGATCAGCGGCAGGTTGACCATGCCCTGGACCTCTCCGCCATGGCCTCCGTGGGCGGTGTCGGCAGCCTGTGCGGTGATCTGCCCCTCGTAGAGGTTGTTCTTGGGCTGTTGGAAGAGGATGCGGACCGTCCCCGCCATCGACCCGGCGCCGTAGAGCGTGCCTTGGGGGCCGCGCAGGACCTCCACCCGGTCGACGTCGAAAAGGCGAATGTCCGGCGTGCTCGAGCCGGAATCGTTGGTCACGCCCGAGCTGCCGATGATGGGCGTCTCGTCGTAATAGACCCCGACGGTCGGTTCACCGGCTGCGCGTATGTTGCGGATGGTCACCCGGGCGCCGCCGAGCGGATTTTCACGAATGATCAGACCGGGTGCGATCTTGGACAGGTCCTGGGAGTCGGTCACGCCCATGCGGGCGAGGGTCTGGCCGGTGACCGCCGAAATCGCCGCGGGCGTGGTTTGCAGGCTGGTGGAACGCTTGAGCGCCGTCACCACGATCTCCTCCATCGCCGTGTCGCCTTCGGCTCCCGCCCCGGCGCTTGTCGTTTGCGCCGCCGCGCCCGTGGCGGCCATGCCCGCCACGCCTGCTAGTAGCATCGCCTTCAGCGGCCGCGCCCAGTTCGTCCGCGCATTCTCATCCGTGACCATGATCATCCCCCAAATTGTGACACGGGGACCATCAGCCTCGATAGAAGACGTTGCAGGAATACATAACGATGTTCATTCTTAGATCGAATGTAAAAGCATCATTTTTGGCCATCTCACCAATAATGCGTTGAAGTAATATGCAATTGCAGAGAAAATATATTCTTCTTGCACGCGCAAATTGAGGGATTCGAGATATCTAATCTCGCCCTCTTACAAGTGATCACTGAATCGACAATAGCGTCAAACGTCGTGGATTTTTGCCAATTTTACGGACTCGAGCCTATATTGTTAGGCCGTTTGCCCCACAAATTCGGCGATCGGGCGGTCAAATGCGCCAAGGATCACTCGGCGGCCCTGAAGCCGCTCGCTGAGGTCGGGCCGCATGAATACTGTCATCAAGGATCTGGACCGCATTGATCTGCGTATTCTGGCGGCGCTCGGCGACGAGGGCCGGATGAGTTGGCGCGATCTTTCGGAGGCTGTCGGGCTATCCCTGACACCGACCCTGCGCCGAGTGCGTCGCCTGGAACAGGACGGCTATATCACCGGCTATGGCGCCGAGCTCGACGAGGCGCGCTTCCTTGGCGCGATCAGCATTTTCGTTTCGGTTACGCTTGATCGGCAGGCGAAGGACGCACTGACGGCCTTCGAGGCCGAGATCGTCAAGATCCCGCAGATCGTCAGCTGCTTCATGATGACGGGCGGGGCGGACTACCTTCTGCGGGTGGTCGTGCGCGACCTGGAAGAATACCAGGCGCTGCTGACCGACACGCTGACGCCCATCGCCGGCGTCGCGCACATCCAGTCGAGCTTCGCGCTCAAGAAGATCATCGAGCGTCGCAAGCCGAGTTTCAGGTCGCTGTTGCCGGGCAGGACCACCCTCTAACTTCGTCAGGCCGCCACCAGCTCGCGTCGCACCAGCCGGGCATAGTCGTCCATCAGCGACAGCGACAAGTCGGCCGGCGTGAACCTGAACTCGCCGATCTCCGAGACCGGGGTGACCTCCGCGGCGGTGCCGACGATGAAGCACTCGGTGAAGTCGGCCAGTTCGCGCTTTTCGATATGGCGCTCAACCACCTGGATCCCGCGTTCCTTGGCGATCTGGATCACCGTCTGGCGGGTGATGCCGTTCAGGATGCAGTCCGGGGTCGGGGTGTGCAGCACGCCGTCCTTGACGAAGAACACGTTGGCCCCGGTCGCCTCGGCGATATAGCCGCGATAGTCGACCATCATCGCATCGGCGTAGCCGTCCTTCTCGGCGGCGTGCTTGGAGATGGTGCAGATCATGTAGAGGCCGGCGGCCTTGGCGGCGGTAGGGATGGTGTTCGGGGCCGGGCGGTCATACCTGGCCCAGGTCAGGCGGATGCCCTTGGCCTTGGTCGCCGGGTCGAAATAGCTGGGCCATTCCCACACGGCGATGGCCACGTGGATCCTGGTCTGCTGGGCCGAGACGCCGATCATCTCGCTGCCGCGCCAGGCGATCGGCCGGACATAGCAGTCGGCCAGGCCGTTCTTGGCGGCGGTCTGCTTGCACGCCTCGTCGATCTGCTCCACCGTGTAGGGGATCTGGAAATCGAGGATTTCAGCCGATTTGAACAGGCGCTCGGTATGCTCGGTCAGCTTGAAGATCTCGCCGCCATACATCCGCTCGCCCTCGAACACCGACGAGGCGTAGTGAAGGCCATGGGTCAATACGTGCACCTTCGCCTCGCGCCAGGCGACGAACTGGCCGTCCAGCCAGATCCAACCACTTCGGTTGTCAAACGATAGGATGGTCATGTGCGGTCCGTCGGTGGAGCTATGGACCGATAGTCGACCGCCGCGCTGAAATTTTTCGGCCAAAAATGCCTGCGGATACGTGAAGTTTTGGATGGTTGGATCTCGGCCGGTCCATAATTTTGGAGCAAACGCGCTACTGGCCAATGATCTTTGAGCGGCGCCTTCGGTCAACCGGACTATGGCGCGCTGACTTGCAACGCCGACAACGCGGACTTCAATCGGAGCCAATCCCAACCTGCGCCAGCACACGCGCCGCCCCTCTTGCCGCTCGCCGCAAGCCAGGCCACTCTCTGCCTTAACAACGATAACATTCCAGGGAGGCGACGTCGGGCCATGGCTAGCGCGCGCTACGACTATGTCATCATCGGCGCCGGTTCGGCCGGTTGCGTCCTGGCCGCGCGGCTGACCGAGGATCCGGCCGTCAAGGTCCTCCTGCTGGAGGCCGGGGGCAAGAACAGCTCGATCCTGGTGCGGATGCCGGCCGGGGTGGGCGAGCTGATCAAGGCCAAGGGCGAGCAGAACTGGGGGTTCTGGACCGAGGCCGAACCGCACCTGAACGACCGCAAGCTGTGGTGGCCGCGCGGCAAGGGCCTGGGCGGCAGCTCGGCGATCAACGGCATGATCTATATCCGCGGCCACGCGCGCGACTACGACCAGTGGCGGCAGATGGGGCTGGCGGGCTGGTCCTATGCCGAGGTCCTGCCCTACTTCAAGCGCTCGGAAAGCCACCATGGCGGCGGCGACGCCTATCACGGGGGCTCCGGACCGCTGTCCGTGTCGCGCGGCGAATCCAAGAGCCCGTTCTACGCAGCCCTGGTCGAGGCCGGACGCCAGGCCGGGCATGCCGTGACCCAGGACTTCAACGGCTATCGGCAAGAGGGCTTCGGGCCCTACGACCTGACGATCCGCGACGGCAAGCGCTGCAGCGCGGCGGCGGCCTACCTGACCGGCGCCCTGGCGCGGCCGAACCTGACCTGCGTCACCGAGGCGCGGACCACCCGGATCCTGGTCGAGAACGGCAGGGCGATCGGCGTCGAGTACGTCGTCGGGACCAGCCCGGACCGCCTCGTCGTCCACGCCGACGCCGAGGTGCTGCTCAGCGCCGGCGCCGTGCAGTCGCCGCACATCCTCCAGCTGTCGGGGATCGGCGATCCGGACGAGCTGAAGGCCCAGGGGATCGGGGTCATCCACGAGTCCAGGGGCGTCGGCGCCAACCTGCAGGACCATCTGGACGTCTGCCTGTCGTGGACGACCAGGAACCTGGTCACCGCCTATTCGGCCAACAAGGGGCTGAAGAAGCTGGGCGCCGGCCTGTCCTACATGCTGCTGGGCAAGGGCCTGGGCCGCCAGCAATTTCTGGAGAGCGGCGCGTTCCTGAAGTCGCGCCCCGACCTCGACCGGCCTGACCTGCAGATCCACGGCGTGCTGGCGATCATGCAGGACCACGGCAAGGTCCAGGTCGAGAAGGACGGCTTCACCCTGCATGTCTGCCAGCTGCGCCCGGAGAGCCGCGGCAAGGTGGGCCTGCGCTCGGCCGACCCGTTCGACGACCCGGCCATCCTGGCCAACTACCTGGCGACCGAGGAGGACCGCCGCGCCATTCGCGAGGGCGTGAAGATCGCCCGCGACGTCGCCGCCCAGGCCGCCCTCGATCCCTATCGCGAGGCCGAATACGCGCCCGGCGCGGCGATCAGGAGCGACGCCGAGATCGACGCCTGGGTCCGCGCCAAGGCCGAGACCATCTACCACCCGGTCGGGACCTGCCGGATGGGCGCGGCGGGCGACCCGCTGGCGGTGGTCGACGACCAGCTGCGCGTGCAAGGGATCGCCGGCCTGCGGGTGGTCGACGCCTCGGTCATGCCGGCCCTGATCGGCGGCAACACCAACGCCCCGACCCTGATGATCGCCGAGCGCGCTTCCGACCTGATCCGAGGCAAGGTCCTGCTGCCGGCCGTGGACGCGCCGGTGTTCGACGACGGACGGGCGGCGGCCGCCTGAAAAACGCCCTCTCCCGTGGGGAGAGGGAGGGACCCGTTGCGAAGCAATGGGAGGGTGAGGGCGTACAACGTCCGACGGCGTGCCGGCAGGGCGTCGTGCGAACGACGGCGACGGCGTAACCCCTCACCTTCCCACCGCTGCGCGGCGGGCCCCTTCCTCTCCCTCTGGGAGAGGATATTTATGGGGCGCCGGCTCCACGAAGGATCTTACCCATGACCCACCGCCCCCTCGGCCGCTCGGGCCTGTCGACCGCCCCGCTGGTGTTTCGGCGGCAACGTGTTCGGATGGACCGCCGACGAGGCGACGTCGCACCGGCTGCTGGACGCCTTCGTCGACGGCGGCTTCAACGCGGTCGACACCGCCGACGTCTATTCCGCCTGGGTCCCCGGCCACGCCGGCGGCGAGTCCGAGCGCGTGATCGGCCGGTGGCTGAAGGCGCGGGGGCGGCGCGACGACGTGCTGATCCTGACCAAGGTGGCCATGTGGCCGGCCCAGCCGGGCCTGTCGGCGGCCAATATCGCCGCGGCGGTCGAGGGCTCGCTCAAGCGGCTGCAGACCGACTATATCGACCTCTACCAGGCCCACCAGGACGACGCCGCCACCCCGATCGAGGAGACGCTGGAGGCGTTCGACCGGCTGGTGAAGGCCGGCAAGGTGCGGGCGATCGGGGCGTCGAACTTCTCGCCCGAGCGGCTGTCGGCGTCGCTGAAGACCTCGCAGGCCCTGGGCCTGGCGCGCTACGAGACCATCCAGCCGAAGTTCAACCTGCATGACCGCGACGAGGTCGAGGGGCCGCTGGCCGAGCTGGCGGCGCGCGAGGGCCTGGGGATCATCCCCTATTACGGCCTGGCCGCCGGCTTCCTGACCGGCAAGTATCGCACCGAGGCCGACCTGGAGGGGCGTTCGCGCGGACGCACGGTCAAGCAGTACCTCACCGCGCGCGGCCTGAAGATCCTGGCCGCCCTCGACGCGGCCGCCGAGACGGTGGGCGCCTCTCAGGCCCAGGTCGCCCTGGCCTGGATCATGGCCCATCCGGCGATCACCGCCCCCCTGGCCAGCGCCACCAGCGTCGAGCAGTTGAACGAACTGATGGGCGCGGCCCGGCTGACCCTGCCGACCGAGGTGATCGCGGCGTTGAACGCGGCGGGCTAAAGCCTGAAATGGGAAGGGGTCGCCCCTCGGCGCCCCCTTCCCATCCGCGGCGCGCCCCTCCGCGCGCCGCCCTTTCCGCCCCCCGACGGAAAGCTCGTGATGTCCTTCAGGCGATCCGCCGCCCGTGCAGCGTCGCCAGCCGCAGGCGCGGCGCCTCCTCGTTGGCGGGACCCAGACTCAGAATCCTGCGTACGCCCAGTTCCGAGGCCGGGCGGCCCATCAGGCGCTGCATCATGGCGATAGGCTGGTAAAGGCCCAGGAAACGGTCGGCCTGGCCGTCGGCGCCGATCATCGGGGCCAGCAGCACTTCCATGCCGACCGACGGCGCCCCGATGGCGCGGATGTCGGCGGTGATCACCACGGGCTCGCCCCGGCGGCGGGCGACGTCCAGGGCGGACTTGACCTCCAGGCGATGCGACAGCGCCCAAAAGCCCAGGGCGTCCTCGCCGCGCAGGTCGCGGGCGTGCAGGTCGGTGACGAATCCGCCGGCCAGCCGCACCGGATAACGGCCCTTCACGTCGCGCCCGAGGATGAACACCTGCGGCAGCAGATCCAGGAAATCGCCCGGATTGATGGCGGCGCGCGCGGGCACGCCGCCGTTAACGGCCTTGCTACGCCAATAGTCTATCAACCGTTCCGTGCTTGGATGGAACATCGTCGTTCCCCTGGCGGGCTCTCGCGCGGTCGTTTTCGACCGCACCGGGCTTGCAGGGAGAACCGGGCCAGCCCCAGGACCGTGCCGTCCTGGGACAGTTTCCCGGTGGAGCGGCGGGCATGGCGTGAAACTTGCTTGGCCGTTTGGCCACGCGGCGCGCCGGTGTGTTGTGAAGGGAAGAGGCCTATGAAGGCGCCGAAAATGACCTTGTCCAAGCTGTGGATCAGCCTGGCGACCGGACTGGGCGCGCTGGTGCTGGGCGGTGTCGCCTATGCGCAGTGCGGCAGCTGCACGCCGCCGCCCCCGCCGTGCTGCGCGCCGCCGCCGGCCCCGCCGCGTCCGCCCACCCCGCCCGGCTGCAACACCTGCGGCGGCGGCGGTCACAACGTCTATGTGCCGGGCATCAACGTCCATGTCGGCGGCTCGGTGGTGGTCAACGCCAACGCCTCGGCGACCAGCACGGCCACGGCCGGGTCCAGCGCCGGAGCGGGCGCGGGCGCCTCGGCCGGCTCGACTGTCTATTACGGCGGCGGCACCCACGGCGGCTACTATTCGGGCCCGATGTCGACCGGCTACATCCAGGGCCTGAACGTCGAGGGCGGCGAAGCCCGCCGTCGCGCGTCCTACGAGGCCACCCGCACCAAGTTCAAGCGCGTGGTCATCCGCGCCGTCTGCCTGGACGACCGCGACATCCCCCACCCGGCTTCCCAGGTCACCCCCGACCGCGACATCGACAGCGGCTATGACGGCGAGCTCTATCGCTGCATCGCCGGCTCGCGCATGCAGTACGTGGTCGGTGCCTACGAAGGCTACAGCGCGGCCAATTTCGGCGGCGAGACCTATGTCTGCGGCAAGAACGAAGCGCTCTACTACGGCGCTGGCGGTGGTGGTCGCGGCGGCGCGGGCGGCGGCTACCTGGCCGGCGGTCCCGACGGCGGCCGCGGCGGCGCCCTGTCGTGCCGGCCGCAACGCCCGGCCCGCGACTGCAACGAGCGCTCGCTGCTGCGCCGCTACGGCGCCGGCGTGAAGGTCCTGACCATCCTGACCACCGAGAAATACACCGCCTATCGCGAGGAAACTGTGCGCGAACAGTCCAGTTCGGGCCTGAGCCTCAGCCTGGACGGCGGCGTGGGCGGGGTGGTGTACTAGCCCCCGCTCCAACCCGCGAACAAGGAAGGGCCGCTCCTCCGGGAGCGGTCCTTTTTCTTTGGCGGATCGTTCGCATCTACGACTTTGTCGCGAAAATAGGTCGGCACGTTGCTATCCTGGGTGAGGAATCATCTCCGATGGACCGACAGTCAGGAACACCGATGCTCCACAAGCTTTTCGCCGTCGTCTTCGTTTCGAGCGCGCTCCAGGCCGCCAACGCCGCGGCCGACCCCTTCTACGACGCCGCGATCTGCAAGCCGCCCTATTCGATGGACTCGGCCACGGCGCTGTATGAGGCCGCCGAGAAGCTAGCCAAGCCCGATACGTCCCTGCTGTCGGCCCATGTCTACAAGTTGCCGCAGGAGCTCGGCCAGGACGGCTTCAAGAGCAACGAAGTGGTGTTCGCCGGCACGTCGATCGGCGTCCTGATCCAGGGCGAGCAGGCCGAGGCCCTGGCTCAGCGCTACGAGCTCAAACGCGAGCGCTCCAGCCTGATGGGCGCCTCCACCAAGGGCTATGCGCGCGAACTGCCGGCGGCCGAGCAGCCGCGGCCGGAAGAGGGAAAGGTCTCGATCGTCGCCCGGGAGAGCGCATCGCTGCCCGGCAAGACCCTGCTGGCCTGCGAATTCGTCTGGGAAGCGGATCGGAGGGCGCTCGAAGCCTACGAAAAATACCTGAAACAGTAACGCGCACGACCGCGCCATTTACCGGACAGCTCATTCATGACGATCCTGTCGGCGATCCTGTATTTCCTCAGCCAGCATCCCATCCTGTCGTGGCCGGTCCTCATTCTCGTGGGCGCCTTGCTCGGCTGGGCGATGGCGACGTGGCGCCGCAATGCCGGCTGGTACGGGCTGATGGGGTTCTTCTTCTTTTTCGGCATCGCCAACATCTTCACCGGTCACATCTTCAACGCGCTGTTCCTCAACGCCTTCGGGGAAACCGGCGCGGCGGTGGTGACCCATTCGCGCGAGACCAGCTCCACGCTCAACGACCAGCCGGTATGGGCCTATGACGCGGTGCTGAAGACGGCGGACGGCCGCGACGTGGTGACGGGGTTCACCACCATGTCCGCCAGCATCTATCCGATCACCAACGAGATCCTGATCCCGCCCGAAGGCGAGACCTTCGTCGCCAAGTACATCCCGGGGTTCCCGCGCAACATCGCCATCATGCGCGACCTGTCGCCCTACGGAAAAGCCTACCGGATCGGTCAGGACCGAGGTCCGGTCGACAAGGCGGCCAACCAGTTCGCGGCCAGTCCGGGCAACGCGGCGTTCATCGCGGAATATCGCGGAGCCCTGACCGCTTTCCTGGCCAAGCATCGCCAGGACGCCGATCCGGCCCTGGTCCGGGACTACGAGGCCAGGCTGGAGGCGCTGCCCCCAGCCGACTGAGCTTCGCAACCGGCTCGCGCTACAGCGGATCGACGTTCAGCGCCCGGAGGGCGAAAACCTCGTCCTTCGACAAGCTCAGGATGAGGTTTTCTACGGCTCGGCCGGCAAATTGGTCTCATCCTGAGCTTGTCGAAGGACGAGGACCACGCACGGCGTTGAACGTCGATCGGCCTCAGATCACGTAGTCGTAGACCACGTCGGCCAGCGTGTGGTCCATCGTCCGGGCCGGCTCTTCGCAGGTCGGGCAGTTGACGATGCGGGCCGGCACGCCGGCGGCCGTGCAATGCGGCGGGATGGGTTTGAGCACCACCGAGCCGGAAGCCACCTTGGCGTACTCGCCGATCGTGATGTTGCCCAGCACCTTGGCGCCCGCGCCCAGCAGCACGCCCTTGCCGATCTTGGGGTGACGGTCGCCGCGCTCGGCGCCGGTGCCGCCCAGGGTGACGCCGTGCAGCATCGAGACGTCGTCGCCGACCACCGCGGTCTCGCCGATGACGATGCCGGTGCCGTGGTCGATGAACACGCCCTTGCCGATGCGGGCGGCGGGGTTGATGTCGACCTGGAACACCTCGCTGGCCCGGCTCTGCAGATAGAAGGCCAGGGTCTCGCGGCCCTGGGCCCACAGCCAGTGCGATACGCGATGGGTCTGCAGGGCCAGGAAGCCCTTGAAGAACAGGAACGGCTGGACATAGCCCTTGGTGGCCGGGTCGCGCTCGAACACCGCCATCAGGTCGGCCTCGGCGGCGGCCACCAGGGCCGGGTCGCTCTGGAAGGCGTCGGCGGCGAACTCGCGGGCGGTCATGGCCCGCATCTCCTGGTCGCCCAGCTTGCGCGCCAACTGGAAGGTCAGGGCGTCGGCCAGGTTGTCGTGGCTGAGGATCACGGCGTTGAGCAGCGAGGCCAGGGCCGGCTCGGCCTTGGCGGCGTGTTCGGCCTGGTTGCGCAGCGCGGCCCAGACGGGCGGCGTCTTTTCCTGCGTCACGACCTCGAGATGCTTGGCCACCGGGATCTCCCTCGCCCACGCCGTCGATTAGAGCATCTTTTTTGGAAATGCTCCAGGACGGCCTTCATACGCGCCCAGGCACTTAAGACCGCGGGTCGGCCAGCACAAGTCGCGCCAGGTCGGCCGGCAGTTCGCCCTTCACCGCCATATGGTGCACCCGCAGCAGTAAAGCCACCGTCAAGGAATCCGGCATGTGGCCGGCCACGGCCGCGTCGAGGGCCTGGCCGAACGGCACGCGGGCGATGGCCAGGTCCTCGGTCTCGTCCGGCGCGGTCGGGGTCGGCGTCAGGTCCAGGGCCAAGTAGCCGTGGCAGATCTCGTCGGTGATCGAGTTGGACAGCTCCATGGTCAGGATCCGCCGCCAGTCGCCGGCCTCCAGCCCGACCTCCTCGGCCAGTTCGCGCTTGGCCCCGTCCAGCGGGTCCTCGTCCAGCGACGCGCCGCCCTCGGGGATCTCCCAACTGTAGCTGGCGTGGGGAAAGCGGTGCTGACCCACCAGGGTGACGGTGCCGTCGGCGTGCAACGGCACGACGCCGATCGCCCGGTTCTTGAAGCTCACCTTGCCGTACAGGGCCGGCTGGCCGGTGGGCGCGATCGTCTGGTATTCGGTCACGCTGATCCAGGGATTGTCGTAGACGGTCGTTTCGCTGACCACGGTCCACGGCGTCCCGTGTGCTTGCAGCCATTCGGGCTTGGGACGGGCGGGTTTATCGGTCATGCGCACGGCTCGCGGCTTGTGGCGGCCGGGGCTCGGCCATAGGTGTGCTGGCTCTAAAGCATTTCGCGGCGAAGCGGCTTGCCGTTCGCGCGAAGACAATGCGTTCAAACGAAATCTGGAGCCCAGGCCGGCAAGCCGGGCGCCCGCCTGCTTCCTGGAGATCGCCTTGACCGGTTCCGTTCCCTCCGCGCCCGAATTTGGCGAAGCGCTGCCGATCGAGCCGTCGCCGGCGGTGGTGGACTTCCTGGCCCGGCGGCGCTCGGCCTCGGCCATGAGCCTGGCCGCGCCGGGTCCCGACGACGCCCAGCTGGCCGACCTGCTGCGCCTGGCCGCCCGGGTGCCCGACCACGGCAAGCTGGCGCCCTGGCGGTTCGTCATCCTGCGCGGACCGGCCAAGGACGCCTTCGCCGAGCGGATCACCGCCCTGGCCGACAGCCAGGCCAATCCGGCCAAGGCCAACGCCGCGCTGCGCAAGCTGACCCGCCCGCCGGTCGCCGTGGCTGTGATCTCGCGATACATCCCCGGCGAGATCCCCGAATGGGAGCAGCGCCAGAGCGCCTCGGCCGTCTGCCAGCAGATGCTGCTGGCCGCCGCCGCCCTGGGCTGGGGGGCCAACTGGATCACCGACTGGTACGCCTACGACCCGCGCGCCCAGGCCATCCTCGGCCTTGTCGACGACGAACGGGTGGCCGGCTTCCTTTATCTGGGGACCTCGACCGAGGCGCCGCAGGAGCGGGTCCGGCCCGACGTGGCGGCGATCACCACCGAATGGTCCGCCGACTGAGCGCCGCGCGCGTTCCTGTGGCGTTTCCGCATCGGTCCGGCGCCTTTATCCGGTCGTTCAGCGCTGGAATAGCGGCCTACGCCACAGAACCGCCATTTGGCTAGTCTCTAATCCCAAGGCGTGGGACTTGCGGGGCGCAGGCTTCGTCGTGCATCAGGCGCGACATCTTGTGTAACAGTCCTGCATCAAATCGACCTTAAGCATCGGTAACTTGTTCTGTGGCCTTGCATTGCCTAAGGCCAAGCTCGACGATGTCTGCGTACTTACACGCCGACCATAATTTTACGGCCGACGGGGTTTATGACGCTCTCTTTCCTGATCCTTGGCATGGCCGCCGCCCTGGACGGCGCGCCCGAAGTCGCGCCCGCGCAGCAGGACCCGGCGGCGCAGGTCCAGCGGACGCCGCAACAGGCCGCCCGGGCCGACGCGGACCCGTACGCCGCCGAGGTCGAGGCGGTCGAGGTGGTGGCCGGCAAGCCGCGCGGCTCGGTCGAGGGCGACATCAAGCCCGACCTGACGCTCAACCCGGCCCAGATCCGCGCCTATGGGGCCGGCAGCATCTCCGAACTGCTCGCCTTCCTGGAGCCGCAGCTGCGCACCAGCCAGAGCCGCGGCGACGGCCAGCCGGTGATGCTGGTCAACGGCCGCCGCATCTCGGGCTTCCAGGAGATCCGCGACATCCCGCCCGAAGCCATCGAACGGTTCGAGATCCTGCCCGAGGAAGTGTCGCTGACCTACGGCTACCGCGCCGACCAGCGGGTGGTGAACATCGTGCTGCGCCGCCGCTTCCGCGCCCTGACCACCGAGGCGGGGGTCAAGGTCCCGACGGCCGGCGACCGCACCTCCACCGACCTGCAGAGCACCTTCTTCCGCGTCCAGGGCGACAATCGCTGGCTGTTCAACGGCAAGGTCTCGCACGACACGGCCCTGTTCGAGGACGACCGCAACATCGTGCGCACGCCGTCGGGCCAGCCGTACGACCTGACCGGCAACGTCACGGGCATGCCCCTGCTCGACCCGGTGACCGGCGAGCCCACCCGAGGCGTGGCGCCGATCGACCCCAACCTGACCGCCCTGGTCGGCGCGCCGGTCACCGTCGCGCCCGTGCCGACCTCGGCCCTGGGCGGCCGGCCCAGCCTGGCCGACTTCGCGACCGGCGCCGGAACCGCCGCCACCGACGACCTGACCGCCTGGCGCAGCCTGGCGCCGCGGAGCACCACCGCCAGCCTGACCGGCGCGGTCACCCGCCCGCTGGGCAAGTCGTCCATGGCTACGATCAGCGGCGGCTTCGACGACAGCAGCACGCTCAGCTATCTGGGCCTGCCTGGCGTCCGCGGCCTGCCGAGCGACCCCAACGATCCCGACATCCACGTGGTCGTGCCGGCCGGCAGCCCGTTCTCGCCGTTCAGCCAGAACGTCGAGCTCTATCGCTACGCCGACGACTACGTCTCGATGACCCGCAAGGTCGACACCCAGAAGGCGACGGTGTCGGCCGCGGCCAACGGCCGGATCAAGGACTGGCGCTGGAGCGCCACCGGCGGCTACGTCTATTCGACCAGCGACACCACCACCGGCCGCGGCCTGGACGCGGCGGCGTTCATCGCCGCCGTCGCCGCCGGCGACCCGGCGGTCAATCCATTCGGCAACATCCCCTCCAACCTGCTGGCCCGGGTCTCGCCCGACACCGCCAAGTCGACCTCCAACGTCGCCAACGCCGAGGTGGTGTTCGTCGGCAACCTGCTGCAGGCCCCGGCCGGCGGCGTGTCGACCACCTTCAAGGTCGGCGCCGACACCCAGACCCAGGACTCCCACAGCACTCGCCAGGGCGTGGTGGTCGACCGCGACATCTCGCGCACCAGCGGCAACCTTCAGGCCAGCCTCAACGTGCCGATCGCCGACCGCGACCGGGGCGTGCTGCCGATGCTCGGCGACCTGTCGGTCAACTTCAACGGCCAGTACGAGCAGTTGTCGGACTTCGGCGGCCTGACCACCCTGGGCGGCGGCGCCAACTGGTCGCCGATCAGTCCGCTCAGCTTCCTGGTCAGCTACACCACCGAGGACGGCGCCCCGAGCCCGTCGCAGTTGAACGACCCGATCCTGTCGACCCCGAACGTCTCGATCTACGACTTCGTCACCGGCCGGACCGTTCTGGCCACGCGCATCGAGGGCGGCAACCCGGACCTGGTGTCGGACAGCCGCCAGGTGGTGAAGCTGAGCGTCAACATCCGGCCGCTGCCCAAGGACGCCAAGACCAACCTGCAGATCAGCGCCAACTATACGGCCACCCGGATCGACGACTCGATCAACAGCTTCCCGGCCGTCACCGCCGACATCGAGCGCGCCTTCCCCGACCGGATCGTCCGCGACGCCAGCGGCCGGCTGATCTCGGTCGACTCGCGGCCGGTGAACTACGCCAAGTCCCAGCAGGAGCAGATCCGCTGGGGCTTCAACCTGTCGCGGCCGTTCGGCAAGCCGCGGGCCGGCGTGCCGGGCTTCCAGTTCGGCGGCGGGCCGCCGCCTGGCGGTGGCGGTGGCGGTGGCCGCGGGCCTGAGGGCGGCCCCGGCGGCGGTGGCGGTGGCGGTTTCCGTGGCGGCGGCGGTGGCGGCGGCTTCCGCGGCGGCCCGCGTCCCGGCCAGGGCCAATTGCAGGTCTCGCTCTATCACACCTGGAAACTGAAGGACGAGGTGACCATCCGCGACGGTCTGCCGGTCATCGACCGCCTGGACGGCGGCTCGGGCGCCGGGCCCGAGCACGAGGTTCAGCTGCAGGTCGGCGTCTTCAAGAGCGGCATGGGCGCGTTCCTGAACGGCAGCTGGCGCAGCGGCTATCGCCTGAACGGGGCGACGGCCCAGCAGGACCTGCTCTTCGGCGACCAGTCGACGTTCAGCCTGAACCTGTTCGCCGACCTGTCGTCGCGGCCGGACCTGCTGCGGGCCCATCCGTGGCTGCGCGGTTCGCGGGTGCAGCTGCAGGCCCAGAACCTGTTCGACACCCGCCAGGACGTGCACGACCGCCTGGGCGTCACGCCCCAAGCCTACCAGCCCGACTATCGCGACCCGATCGGCCGGACGGTGCGGATCAGCTTCCGCAAGCTGATCGGCCCATCACGCCCGGTCCAGCCTCCGGGCCAGCGGCCGCCGCCGGCCCCCACCCCGCCGCCGGCGCAGCAACCCGCGCCGCCGCCGCGCTAGGCGCGAAAGGAAGAGGGCGCGTCCGGCCGGACGCGCCCCTCGTCATTTTCGGGTCTGGCCAGGCCCCTCAGCCCCGGCCGCGATAGGGCGCCACGCCCTGGTCGGGGACCCACAGGCCTTCCGGCGCCGGGCCGGTCTGCCAGAACACGTCGATCGGGATGCCGCCGCGCGGGTACCAGTAGCCGCCGATCCGCAGCCAGCGCGGCGCGGCGATCTCGACGATCTTGCGGCCGATCTTGACCGTGCAGTCCTCGTGGAACGAGCCGTGGTTGCGGAAGCTGGTCAGGTAGAGCTTCAGCGACTTGCTCTCGATCAGCCAGTCGCCGGGCGCGTAGTCGATCACCAGGTGCGCGAAGTCGGGCTGGCCGGTCACCGGGCACAGCGAGGTGAATTCCGGGGCCACGAAGCGGGCCAGGTAGGTCACGTCGGTCTGCGGGTTGGGCACGCGCTCGAGGACGGCCTGGTCGGGGCTGGCGGCGGGCTCGACCACTTGGCCCAGCTGGGTCACATGAAGTTCGGTCATGGGCGGTGATCTAGGCCCCCCGCCCCGGCGAGACAAGCGGGCGCGGCGTCGCTATCGTCGCCTCAAACAGATGTTGGGCCCAAGAGCCCCGAGGGAACGAACCATGAGCGGACGCGATTTCGACGGCTTCACGGTGGTGGTCACCGGCGCTTCCACGGGCCTGGGCCGGGCCATGGCGGTGGAGACCGCCCGGCGCGGCGCCGGCCTGGTCGTGGTCAACTTCGCCCGCAGCGCCCAGGAGGCCGAGGAGACCGCCCGCCTGGTCGAGGTCGAGGGCGCCAAGGCCGTCCTGGTCCAGGGCGACGTGGCCCAGGACGCCGACTGCCGCCGGATCGCCGAGGCGGCGGCGGGAACGGGGCGGATCGACGCCCTGTTCAACAACGCCGGCGTCACCAAGTTCGCCCCCGACCACGCCGATCTCGACGCGGTCGACGCCGAGGACTTCCTGCGGCTCTACGCGGTCAACGTGGTCGGCGCCTTCCAGATGGTTCGCGCCGCCCGGAGCCTGCTGGAGGCCGCGCCGCGGCCGGGGGCGGTGGTCAACACAGCCTCGATCGCGGGGGTGGTCGGCAACGGCTCGTCTGTGCCCTACGCCGCGTCCAAAGGCGCCCTGACGACCATGACCTTGTCGCTGGCCCGCGCCCTGGCGCCGCGCATCCGCGTCAACGCCGTCTGCCCCGGCTTTATCGACACCCCGTGGTTCGGCAAGGCCATGGACGCCGATCGAGTCGACCGCCTGCGGGCGGGAGCGGCGGCGGCCACGCCGCTGAAAGTCGCCTCGACGGCCGAGGACATCGCCGGCGCCGCCGTGTTCCTGGCTTCGCCCGCCTCGCGCCACGTCACCGGCGAAACCCTGCTGGTGGACGCCGGCCTGCACCTGGGCGGCGCGAGTCTGGCGATGCGCTAAAGTCGCAGGTAAAGCCGAAACAATCGTTCCGTCGACACTGTGGCGCCCCGCGCCACTTCTGAAGCAAAATCGTCACACTCCGCCCAAACTTTGCGCCGGCAAGCTGCTTTCTGCTGGTGATTTGACCAGCAAGATTGCAACAAAGGCGTCATCGACAACTACTGCTGTTGTGCGCAACGCGCTTGCAGGCGTCGCTGATCGGCGAGGGCTCCACACCCTTTCGCCGACAAAACAGAACATGAGGGGATAGAACACATGAAGTTTCTGAAACTGGCGCTGGTCGCCGCTGCTGCTTCGGTCGCCATGGGCGGCGCCGCGATGGCGCAGGACGAAAGCGGCCTGAAGCTGTCGTACAATGTCGGCGTGGCCAGCGACTACATCTTCCGCGGCATCAGCAACACCAACACCAAGGGCCAGGTCTTCGGCGGCGTCGACGCCACCTACGGCATCGGCTATGCGGGCGTCTGGACGTCGAACGTCGACTTCGGCACCCCGAACCCCGACCAGGAAATCGACGTCTACGCCGGCGTGAAGCCGACCGTCGGCGCCTTCAACCTCGACCTCGGCGTGATCTACTACGGCTACGTCAAGGACAAGGCTCCCGAGAGCAACCGTCAAACGTCCTTCCCCGGCGCGTTCAGCTACTTCGAAGTCAAGGCCGCGGCCTCGACCGCCGTTGGCCCGGCCACCGTCGGCGCCGCCTTCTACTACTCGCCGGAATTCCCGGGCGACGGCGGTGAAGCGCTGTACTACGAGCTGAACGGCTCGGCCCCGATCGGCGAGAAGCTGACCCTGAGCGGCGCCGTTGGCCGCCAGGAAGTCGACGCCGCCACGTATTACGGCGGCGCGACCGACAGCTACGTGACCTGGAACGCCGGCGTCACCGCCGCGATCACCGACCACGTCAGCGCCGACATCCGCTACTCGGACACCAACAAGAGCGACTATGGCTCGATCTATCACGCGACGGTCACCGCCTCGCTGAAGGTCGCGTTCTAAGCCTCTCGACACGACCTGATGAAGCCGCTCCGACTCCGGTCGGGGCGGCTTTTTCTTTGGGCGTCAATCAGGCGACGGACTTCGGCCGCGGCGGCCGCATGAACAGCGCCGCCACGAACACCACCGCCGTCAGGGCGGCGAACAGCTGGAAGGCCGGGGTGAACGAGCCGACGCGGTCGCGGATGGCGCCGCCGATGAACGGTCCCGCCGCCGACACGGCGCCGACCAGGCAGGTCAGCGAGAACAACTCGACATTGTTGCGGCGGCCGAAATAGTTCAGCAGCAGCAGGCTGACGGCCAGCACGGTCAGGCCGAAGCCAATCCCTACACCGACGGCGTAGAGCGCCAGCAGCAGCGGCGTCGTCGCCCGCGACAGGGCCAGCAGGCCGATCACCAGCAGACCCTGGGCGAACACCAGCAGCCAGCGCGGGTCGACCCGATCGCCGATCGCCCCGCCGCCCAGCCGCGCGACCACCTGCATCCCGCCCTCGAGGCTGAGCATGCCGGCCGCCACGGCTCCGGCGACGCCCAGCTGGGTCAGGTGGGCCTGGGTCAGGCTGGCGGCGCTGATCCCCGCCAGCAAGTGACTGAAATAGGCGGCCAGCAGCACATAGAATTGCCGGGTGCGCACCGCGTCGCGGACGCTCCATTCGTGGTCGGTGTGGTAGACGTGGCCGGGGATCGCGCCGGCCGCGGCCTCGGCGTCCAGTTCGCGATCCAGGGCGGCGCCGGCCTGCTCCAGCCAGCGCGGCCCGCCCACGGCCACGGCGCAGACCAGGCCGACCAGGCCCACGGCCAAGGCCTGCAGGGCCCAGTAGAGCCGCCAGTCGCCGTGGGTCGCCGACAGGGCGCTCACCACCATCCACGGCCCCGCCACCCCGCCCAGGGCGCCGAAGGTGAAATAGATCCCGAACGGCAGGGCCCGTTCCTTGAAGATCGCCGACAGCACGTGGGTGCCGGGAATCAGGGCGGCCATCTGGAAGCCGATCCCGCACAGGGCCGTGCCCAGGAAATAGATCGGCAGGGCGTGGACCCGCGACAGGCAGAACAGGCCGCCGGCCATCACCGCCACCCCGACCAGGATCGTCCCCCGCACGCCGATGCGTCGGATCAGCAGGGCCGGAAGCCAGGACGACAGACCGGTGAACACCCCAAGGATCGTGAACCCCAGGAAGGCGTGCTCCCAGCTCCAGCCCAGTTCCGGGACCATGGCCGGGATCACCACGCCCAGCGACGAATAGGTGGCCGCCGTGATCAGGAACAGCAGCAGGCTGAAGACGGCGACCAGCAGCCAGGGCCGAAATCGGGTGGAGGTCATCAGAACGTCCGCTTCAGGGTCACGCGCCATTCCCGCCCCTTGCCGGGCAAGGCCCCCAGATTGGCATAGGTGTCGGCGTCCGGGGTGAAATAGAGCTTGTCGAACAGGTTATCGATGTTGAGTTCGGCGGTGTACGGCCCGAGCGTCACATAGGCCGAGGCGTTGACCACGGCGTAGGCGGGATAGGTCACCGCGTCCTGCACCGTGCCCGAGGTCTTGGTCACATGGGTGACCCCCAGGGTCGCCCCGGCCGAGCCCCAGTCGTGCGGGTCGCTGGTATAGGCGCCGTAGAGGCTGACCACGGACTTGGGGATCAGGGTGTAGTCGTAGTCGCCGCCCCGCCCCGGCAGGCTGTTGAACGCCCAGACGACATAGCTGCCGCCATAGGCCTGGGCCCCGGGCACGCCGGCGGTATAGGCCGGGATGTACTGGAACGAGGCGTCCGGCCCCTTCACCGTGGTGTGCTGGGTGTTGCCGGTGGCGGTGAAGCTGAAATGCTCCGAGGCCAGCCAGCGGACCTCCAGCTCCACGCCCTTGGCGCGCGTGCCCTGGACGACGGGCGTCAGGCCCGACAACTGCGTGCGGTTCTGGCGATAGGCGGCCAGCGAGCCGACCAGGGTCCCGCGCAGCAGCTGGAACTTCACCCCGGCCTCGGCCAGGTCGCTGTCCGACAGCCACGAGCCGTCGGCGACTAGGCCCGGGGCGATCTCGCCGGCCTGGCTGACCTCGAGCGCCGAGGCCTTGGCGTAGCTGATGTAGGGCATCAGACCGGCGGGGGCCTGGTAGGTCAGGCTGGCGCTGTAGGTCCCCTTCCCTCGGTCGTCGGTCTGGCGGCCTGGAACGGTGAAGGGCAGGACGCCCGTGTCGTGCGCCGCCACGTCGTACCAGTCATAGCGTCCGCCCACAGTCAGGGTCAGGCGCGGCGTCAGCTTGACGTCGCTGGTGAAGAACAGGCCCGTCTGGCTCCACGTGCCCCGGTTGTCGTTCTCCCAGTCCAGCCCCTGGACGCCGGCGGGCTCGGCGCTGAAGGGGCTGTCGATGATGTCGTTGGGCTGAGCGCCGACCGAGATGTCGCGCCGGTCGATGGCGATCATGCCGCTGTTGAAGCTTTCGCGGCGCCGGCCGGAGAAGTCGCGATAGCTGGCCCCGACGATCGTCTCCGTGGCCACCGACCCGAGGTCGCGCTTGAAGGCGTAGCTGGCCCGCGCCTCCCAGACCGAGCTCTTGAACCAGGCGGGATAGCCGTACGAGACGAAACGCTTGTTCTCCTGGTCGTCATAGAACAGCTGCAGCTTCAGCACGCTGTCGTCGTCGAACCCCTTGGCCAGGTCGAAGTAGAGCGTGTTGGTCCAGGTCTTGGAAAAGTCGGCGGCGCTGACATAGACGGTGCGCGGGTCGAGCTTCGTGGTCCCTAGGCCCGTGTCCAGCGTGTGGTTGGCGTCGCTGGCCGGCGCGCCGAAATAGGGGATGTAGAGCGCGCTGCCGAACGGGTAGAAGCCCACCTCGCCGGGCGTGATCCGGCCGTTGCCGTCGGCGTCGACCAGGCTGGTGTCGCGGCCGGTGACATAGGTCCCGTGGTCGATCAGGGCCTGGGTCAGGCGGTTCCAGCCTGGCGTCTGGATGTCGCCGGTGGAGTGATAGACCATGCCGCCGAAGGCCGTGCTCCAGCCGTTGTTCAGATCGAAGTCCGCCGACGCCTCGGCCAGTTGCCGCTTGGGATGCAGGCCCCGGTAGAAGCTCTTGGAATCGTCGATCTCGCCATAGGCGTAGACCCCGCCGTCGGCCGCGCCCAGCTTGACCGGCAGGGCGACCTGGGCGGTCAGGTTCTTCTTGTCGTAGGCGCCGAAGGTCGCGGTGATTTCGCCCTTCGGGTCGGTCAGGAACCGTCCTTCGTCTCGCGCCGACTTGGGGATAAAGTTCAGCAGGCCGCCGACCTTGCCCGCGCCGTAGATCGGCGTCGGCGGGCCGCGCACGATCTCGATCCGGGCCGCCCCGCCGATCGGCGTGGCGTAGGTGCCGCGATTTTCGACCCGCTTGAAGCCGCGGAAATAGTTCTCGGCCAGGGTGCCGCGGATGTTGAGCGCGCCCGGCACGCCGTAGAAGCTGGCCGTGTAGGTCCCTGGCGAGACGGCGGTCAGGCCGTCGATGGTCTCGATGCCGTAGCGGGTCAGGGTGGTGTCGCTGACGAAGCTGGCCGAGCGCGGGGTCTCCAGCAGCGGCTTTTCCAGGCCGAACACCGTGGTGCTGGGCTGCTTCTCCAGCAGGCCGGCCTTGTCGCGCGCCTGGACGATCACCGCGTCGACGGCGTCGGCCTGGGGGGCGTCCTCGGCCTGGGCGTGGCTTGAAACAAGGGCTCCCACGGCCATGGCGGAGGCGAGCAGGCAGGCGCGGATCGACATCGACGAAGCTCCAGGTCCGCCGGGCGGAGGCGGTGGAGCTAGCCTTTGAGACCTTACGCAACGTTCGTCAAAACGTTATGTAACATTTCAGAGAGAATTATATTGAGTCGGTTGTCAGAGGCGCTGAAGACGCCCCCTCCGTCACGCCGCGTATTCGCGGCGCGCCACCTCCCCCGCTTTGCGGGTGAGGAGATGTGGCGCTGATCTCTCCTCCCCCGTGAAACGGGGGAGGTGGCGGGCGAAGCCCGACGGAGGGGGCGTCCCGCGGACCTTACCCCTCGAACAGCGGCCGGGTCGCCTCAGGCATGATGTTGAGCACGCGCATCATGGCCAGCCGGGCGCCCTCGACGTCGCCGCGGGCGATCACCTCGGCCACGGCGCGGTGCTGCTCGACGTCGGCGATCAGCTCGGCCTCGGTGGCCGCGCCGAACGAGAACACCCAGTAGCGAGCGGCCTTGTGCTGCAGCGGGATGAGGATGCGGGCCAGGGCCATGTTGCCGCCGGCCCGGGCGACAGCGGCGTGGAAGCGCTGGTCCATGGCCACCAGGGCCGGCAGGTCGCGGTCGCGCGCCGCCTGCTCGCCGCCGTCGAAGGCCGCGCGGATGCCGTCGGCCTCGGCCTTGCTGGCGTGCTTGGCGGCCAGGCCCGCGCAGTGCGGCTCGATCAGGGCCCGGGCCTCGTAGCCCTGGCGCAGCTCGACCAGGTCCAGCGGCGCGACCGTGGTGCCCGAACGGGCCCTGCGGATCACCAGCCCTTCCAGGGCCAGGCGCCCCAGGGCGTCGCGCACCCCGGCCAGGCCGGCGTCGTAGCGCGCCGCCAGCGACTGCTCGTCCAGCCGCGCGCCCGGGGCCAGGCGGCCCAGGATCAGGTCCAGCAGGATGCGCTCGTAGACCTTGGCCTTCTGCAGATCGGGCGACCAGTCCTCCAGCCCCGAGGACGAACAGACGTCCAGCACCAGCATCCGCTCGCGGCCGCCAGCGGTTTGGCCACCGGCCAGGGCGTCGTCAGGGGCCATCAATTGTCGCACGGCGCAAGCTCCGAAGGTCATCGAGCCTGATATGTAGAGTGAAATGTCAGGCGAGACCAGGACACGATTCAGCAACGACCAGCGGGAGGACTGGCGTTCGTGCTACCTTGACGCGCCCCGTCTTCGCCAAGGCCTCCGCGGCCCGCGCCCGGCCCGGCGAGCGAGCAGGAGACGCCGCCATGCCCTCGATAGACGTCGACGCCGAAACCCTCAGGGAGACCGCGCTGCGGATCCTCTCGGAAAACCGCATCATGGCCGTGGCCACGCTGCGCCCGGACGGCTGGCCGCAAGCGACCTTCGTCGGCTATATGCACGACGGTCTGACGTTGTATTTCATCATAGCCCGCGAGGGGCAGAAGCTGGCCAACATCCGGCGAGACCGCCGGATCTCGATCGCGATCGGGCGTCACAACGGCGGTGGGCCGGATCTTCGCGGCTTGTCCCTGGCGGCCGAGGCCGTCGAGGTCACTGACGCCGAAGAGGTCCGCCGGCTCAACGCCATGCTCGTGGCGCGCTATCCCGAACAGGAGGTCTTCACGCCGCAAGGCGCCTCGGTGGCCGTGATGAAGGCCACGCCGCTGGTGATGTCGGTGGTCGATCCCCACGGCGGTCTCGGCTGGCCAGTGCTGCTGCGCGTGGACCCGTTGACCGGCGCGCTCCGCCCGGCCAACTAGGCCCGCCGCGCTTGAAAGCGCCCTAGAACGCCGGCACCACCGCGCCGTGGTACTTCTGCTCCATGAACGCCTTCACCTCGGGCGAGGTCAGGGCCTTGGCCAGTTTCTGGACGCGCGGGTCGTCCTTGTTGTCGGGCCGCCCGACCAGGTAGTTCACATAGGGGCTGTTCTTGTCCTCGATCAGCAGGGCGTCCTTGGACGGGTCCAGCTTGGCGTCGAGGGCGTAGTTGGTGTTGATCACCGCCAGGTCGACCTGGTCGAGCACGCGCGGCAGGGTCGCGCCTTCCAGCTCCTTGAACTTCAGGTTCTTCGGATTGGCGGTGATGTCCTTGAGGGTCGACAGCGCCTTGTTGGGATCGGCCAGGGTGATCACCCCGTTGCGGGCCAGCAGCAGCAGGGCGCGGCCCTCGTTGCTGCCCTCGTTGGGGATGGCCACGACGGCGCCGTCGGGCAGCGCGCCGATCGCCTTGACCTTGCGCGAATAGGCGCCGAGCGGCTCGATGTGCACGCCGATCACCGGGATCAGGGTGGTGCCCTTGTCGGCGTTGAAGGTCTCCAGATACGGCAGGGTCTGGAAATAGTTCACGTCCAGGCGCTTCTCGGCCACCTGGATGTTGGGCTGGACGTAGTCGTTGAAGACCTTGATGTCGATCTTCAGCCCCTGCGCCGCCAGCTTCGGCTTGATGAACTCCAGCACCTCGGCGTGGGGCACGGCGGTGGCGGCCACGGTCAGGGTGTCGCCGGCGCTCGGCGCGGGCGTCTTGGAGCAGGCGGCCAGGGCGAGAACGGCGAGGCTGATGAGGGTGGCGCGGCGGGCGACCATGAACGGCTCCGTTAAGGCGATTAATCGGGTAGGGTATTGCCCCATCCAGGGCGGAAGCGGGAATCAGATTTCCTGAGCGGAACCACAATCCCTCGACTGTCACGCTCCGAGCGGGACGTTGACGATCACCGTCGCGCAACTCAACCTAACGCGCCGCGCATCGATACGGATAGGAAAAGCCATTGCACTGGAGCCAGCGCTCAGGACGCCCGGAATACTGGATGACCGTGATCGCCCTGATTGTGATCAGCTACGCCACCGTCATCCTGGCGCATCGCCCGGGACCGGGACTGTTCACCCTGGTGTTCTGGCAATATGCCTATGCTCGCCGCTTGCACGACATCGATCGAACCGCTTGGTGGGGCGTCGCGGTTATTGTCCTAAGTTTCGTGCCTATCGTCTTGGGCTTCACGTTCGCCGGCGACGAACTCGGGGCCTTGCTCCTCGATCGAACCGACCAGGCCAGCAACACGGGTTGGTTTTGGTATTTCGCGGCCCAATACGGCAGCATCTTGATCCAGCACGGCTTCACGATCTGGCTCGGGCTGCAGAGAGGCGATCCGGTTGATAACCGGTTTGGCGATTGGCCGAGACCGCCGCGCTGGCTGAGCCAATCGAAACGGGGATAAACGGCCTGGCCGCCTTGACCTTGCCGCCAAACAGGTCGCCTGGATAAGGATGGCCCGAGAAACCGTCTACATCGTCCAAGCCTACAAGGCCGGCCGCGGCAAGGGGCTGAAGGCCGAGCAGCAGGTCGGCTGCAAGGACGCCGAGGAAGCCCGCCGCAAGGCCGAGCGCCTGGCGCCCCTGCGCGAAGGCGTCGTCGCCTTCGCCGCCTCGGCCGACGTCGAGATGGGCGACTATGACGAGAATCCGCTCATCCTGTTCAAGGCCGGCCGGCTGCCGTTCCCGTTCGACCAGGCTTAACTCAATTCCGCTCATCCCGGCGAATGCCGGGATCCAGATGGAATAGCTTTGAGGCTGACGCCAAAAGCGCCGAGCCTCTCCAATCATCCACACCGCCATGAGATCTGGGTCCCGGCATTCGCCGGGATGAGCGGCTTTAGTTATTCCGGATCGTTCGCCGGCTCTTCCGGGCCGGCGATGGTCCAGCTGGACAGGAAATCCGGGTTCTCCACCGTCTCGCCGTCGGTCAGCGGATAGAGCCCCGGCTCGGCGGCCCGGATGTTCGAGGTCTGGGGCGGCAGGGTGGTGGTGTCGCCGTCCTGCGGGCCCAGCAGGTCGAGCAGGATTCCCTCCTCCGCGTCGGCGGTGATCACCACGCCGTAGAAGGCCTCGCGCCCCTCCAGGTCGCCGTCGGCGTCCAGGAAGGTCAGGTTCACCAGCATGGTCTTGCCGACCAGCCCCTGGGCGAAACTCTCGTCCCAGTGCTCGGGCGGCGGGGCGGAGAGGATGGGGATGTCGTTGTCGGTCATGGACGCGTTCTAGCGGTGCGAGACGCGGCGCACCACCGCGTCGCCGACCATCTGCAGCGCCTGGACCAGCACCAGCAGCAGCACCACGGTCACCACCATCACGTCGGTCTGGAAGCGCTGGTAGCCGAAGCGGATGGCCAGATCGCCCAGGCCGCCCGCGCCGACCACGCCGGCCATGGCGGTGTAGGACACCAGGGCGATGGCCGTGACCGTCGCCGCGGCGATCAGGCCCGGCATGGCTTCCGGCAGCAAGGCGCCCAGCACCACCTGTCGGCGCTTGGCCCCCATGGCGAAGCTGGCCTCGATCACGCCCTTGTCCACCTCGCGCAGGGCGGTCTCCACCAAGCGGGCGAAGAACGGCGCGGCGCCGACCACCAGCGGCGGAATCGCCCCCGCCACGCCCAGCGAGGTGCCGACCAGGGCCACGGTCAGCGGGATCATCACGATCAGCAGGATCACGAACGGCACCGAGCGCAGGATGTTGATCACCAGCGACAGCACGCCGTTGGCCAACCGGTTGCGCAGCATCTGGCCTGGTCCGGTCAGGAACAGGATCACGCCCAGCGGCAGGCCCAGAACCACGGTCAGCACCATCGAGCCACCCAGCATGGACAGGGTATCCAGTGTCGCCTGGCCAATCTCCGACCAGTCGATGTTTTCCATGAAGCCGCTCATCGGCCCGCCTCCGCGACCAGGTCGACCCGAACGCCGTCGGCCTTGAACCGGGCGATGGCGGCCTCTACATCGCCGCCGGTCAGGGACAGGGTCAGCTGGCCGTAGGGGGTCTCGCGCAGCCGATGGATGCGGCCGCCCAGGATCGAGTAGTCGACGCCGGTCTCGCGAGCCACCGCGCCCAGGATCGGCCGGTAGGTCGCCTCGCCGCGGAAGGTCAGGCGCACCACGCGGCCGTCGACCGCGGCGCCGGCTTCGCCGGGAACGCCGTCCGCCTCCATCACGAACCGCCGGGCCGTGGCGCTGGCCGGATGCAGGAACACGTCCTCGACCGGACCGCTCTCGACCACCTTGCCGTCCTCCAGCACCGCCACCCGGTCGCAGACGCGGCGGACCACGTCCATCTCGTGGGTGATCAGCACGATGGTCAGGCCCAGCTCGCGGTTGAGGCCCGAGACCAGCTCCAGGATCTGTTCGGTGGTCTCCGGGTCCAGGGCGCTGGTGGCCTCGTCGCACAGCAGCACCTTCGGGCCCGTGGCCAGGGCGCGGGCGATGCCGACCCGCTGCTTCTGGCCGCCCGACAGCTGGGCCGGATACTTGTGGGCGAAGTCGCTCAGCCCCACCCGCGCCAGCAGCTCGGCGGTGCGCGCCTTGACCTCGGCGTCCGGACGGCCGGCCAGCTTCAGCGGGAAGGCGACATTGCCGGCCACGGTCTTGGACGACAGCAGGTTGAAGTGCTGGAAGATCATGCCGACCCGGCGGCGCAGGGACCGCAGCCCCTCGACACCGAGGGCCGCCACGTCGTCGCCGTCGACGATCACCTTGCCGCCCGACGGCGTCTCCAGGCCGTTGATCAGCCGGATCAGGGTGGACTTGCCCGCCCCCGAGGCGCCGATCACCCCGAACACCTCGCCGGGCGCGACCGACAGGCTGACCCCGGCCAGGGCGGCGCGGCCGCCCGCCTGCTGTCCAGGCCCGGCATAGGTCTTGGAGACGTCTTCGAAGGTGATCACGGCGCGGCCTTGAGCGGAGGGTCGGTCGGCGCGAACGCCGCGAGCCGCACGATTTAGGCGCTGCCGGGCCAAAGGTGAAGCCGAACCGCCGATTTTCAGCCCGCGCGGCGCTCGCGTTCGTCCAAAGCCTGGCCGATTCCGTTGATCAGGTCGGCCGCGGTGACCGGCTTGGCCAGGTGCAGGTCGGCGCCGGCCAGCAGGGCGTCCTGGCGATGATGGGCCATGGCGTTGGCGCTGAGCATGATGATCGGGATCGGCGCCCCGGCGGGATCATGCTGTTCCAGCCGCCGGATGGCGCGGGTCGCGGCCAGGCCGTCCATGACCGGCATCTGCATGTCCATCAGGACCAGGTCATAGCCGCCCGTCCTGAAAGCCTCGACCGCCAGGGCCCCGTTCTCGACCACGGTAACCTCAATGCCGTGAGGCTCCAGGATCAGCTGCACCACCTTTTGATTGACCGGATGGTCCTCGGCCAGCAGCACGCGCAGCCCCTCGGGCCGATCGGCCGGCGACACGCCGCTCCCGGCCTCCCCGGCGGCCGCGACGTCCAGGCCGTCGGTCCGCTCCAGCGGCAGGACGACCCGGAACAGGCTGCCGTTGCCCGGCCGCGAGCGGGCCGAGATCTCGCCGCCCATCATCTCGACCAGGGTCTTGCTGATCGACAGGCCCAGGCCCGTGCCGCCGAACCGGCGGGTGATCGTCGAGTCGGCCTGGCTGAAGCGCTGGAAGATCATCTCGCCCTGCGCCGCGTCGAAGCCGACGCCGGTGTCCGCGACCTCGAGGACCAGCCGCGCGCCCGACGCGCCTTCCGTGGCCTCGATATCGATCCGGGCGACGATCTCACCCTGGTCGGTGAACTTCAAGGCGTTGGACAGCAGGTTGCCCAGCACCTGGCCGATGCGGACGCTGTCGCCCAGGAAGGTCCCGCGGACGTCGTCGCCGCGCTCGACCCGGAACGCCAGGCCCTTGTCCTCGGCGCGCAGGCGGGTGACGTCCAGCGGGCCGTCGATCGCGGCGTCGAGGTCGAAGACGCCGGTCTCGATGGTCATCTGGCCCGCCTCGATCTTGGAGACGTCGAGGATGTCGGACACCAGGCGCTCCAGCGTGGCGCCGGAGCAGCGGATCAGGTCGACCATCTCGCGCTGAACCGGGGTCAGGGGCGTGTCGCTCAGCGTCGCGGCGATGCCGATGACGCCGTTCAGCGGCGTGCGGATCTCGTGGCTCATATTGGCCAGGAAGTCGCTCTTGGCCTGGTTGGCGGCTTCGGCGGCGCGGCGGGCGGCGGCCATCTCGGCCTCGTCGCGCAGCCGCTCGGTGACGTCGCGGGCCACGCCGAAGATCAGGTCGCCCGACCGCCGCGCCCGCCATTCCAGCTGGCGGTACTCACCGTCGCGGCGGCGGTAGCGGTTCACGAAGCCGGCCACCTCGCCCGAGCTGTTGGCCCGCGACATGTGCGCCTTGGTCGCCGCGACGTCGTCGGGGTGCAGCAGGGGCAGCAGCGGGGCGCCCACCAGCTCGTCGACCGAATAGCCCAGCACAGTCTCCCAGGCCTTGTTCAGCTTGACGAACCGCCCCTCCAGGTCGCGGATGCAGAGCATGTCCAGCGACACCTCGAAGAAGGTCGACAGGTTGCTGGAGGTCTCCAGGGCGCTCTGGGCGGCGCGCAGGGCCCGCGCCTCGCTGGCGATCAGGGTCTCCTCGGCCCGCTGCCGGTCGATGGCGATCGCCGCCAGTTCCGCCGCCGCCTCGATAAAGGCCACGTCCTCCTCGCTCGGGGTGCTGGGCTGGCGGTGATAGATGGCGAAGGTGCCGACCACCGCGCCGGCGGCGCTGCGGATCGGTTCGGACCAACAGGCGGCGACGCCGGCCTCGGCGGCCAGCGCCTTGTAGTCCAGCCACAGGGGATCGGTCTGGATGTCCTCGACGATCACCCGGGCGCCGATATAGGCCGCCGTGCCGCAAGAGCCGGCGGACGGGCCGATGCGGACGCCGTGGATGGCTTGGTTGTAGAATTCGGGAAGGCCCGGGGCCGCGCCGATCAGCAGGTGCTCGCCCTCGGCGTCCAGCAGCAGGATGCTGCAGACGGTGCTGGGGTCCTCGGCCTCCACCGCCTGGACGATGGCCAGCAGCGCCGTGCACAGGGGATTGCCGCCCGCGATCAGGGTCATGGTCCGGCGAAAGGCGCGGTGGGCCGAGGTCAGGCTCATGGTCCGGGGCGGCTCCAGGAACGACAAGGAACCGGACTAGCATCCGGCCACGACCTTGGCGTTAACCGCCGGCCGCCACCGCCGCGACATTGTGTAGCAGCGCGACAATCTAGGGACGCACCACCACCGCCCCGCCCTTCATCACGAACACCGGCTCTTCCAGCGTGGTGATGTCCTCCAGCGGGTCGCCGAACACCCCGATCAGGTCGCCATAACGGCCCACGGCCGCCTGGCCGACGTCCTTGTCGCGACCCAGGGCCTGGGCGGCGGTGATCGTCGCGGCCTGGATCGCCTGCAGCGGGGTCGCGCCATAGCGGACCATGACCGCGAACTGCTTGCCGTTGGTCCCGTGCGGATAGACCCCGGCGTCGGTGCCGTAGATCATCTTCACCCCGGCCTTCAGCGCCTTGCGGAAGTTCTCGCGCTGCACCTCGCCGATGTCGCGGTCCTTGCGCAGGTTGTCCTCCAGCACGCCGTTCCGGGCGCCCTCGGCCTGGGTGTAGTCGGTGTTGTAGATGTCCATCGAGAAGTAGGCGCCCTTCTGGACGGCCAGCTTGATGCCCTCGTCGTCGACCAGGCTGGCGTGCTCGATGGTGTCGACGCCGGCGCGGATGGCGTCCTTGATCCCGGCCGCGCCGTGGGCGTGGGCGGCGACCTTCAGCCCGGCCATGTGGGCCTCGTCGACGATGGCCTGCATCTCGGCCAGGGTCAGTTGCTGCTGCCCCGGCTCGTCGCCGTGCGAGAACACCCCGCCGGTGGCGCAGATCTTGATCACCTGGGCGCCGTACTTCTTCAGGGTGCGCACCACCTTGCGGCCCTCGTCGGGACTGTCGACGTTATAGGGGCTCTTCTGGTTCATCGACGGCGGGAAGAAGGTCTGGTCGCAGTGGCCGCCCGTCGCGCCGATGGCGTAGGTGGCGGTGACGATGCGCGGACCGGGCACGTAGCCGCCGTCGATCGCCTCGCGCAGGCCCACGTCGTCGAAGTTCTCCGACCCGACATTGCGCACGGTCGTGAAGCCGGCCTCCAGCGTGCGCTTGGCGTTGGCGGTCTGGACCACGCTCCAGAAAGCGTCGCTGTACTGCAGGCCGGTATAGCCGCCGATCTCGGCGACGCTGTCCAGGTGGACGTGCATGTCGATCAGGCCCGGCAGCAGGGTCGCGTCGGGCAGGTCGACCACTGTGGCCCCGGTCGGGACCGGGTCGCCGGCCTTGCCGACCGCCGAGATCCGTCCGTCGGTGATCACCACCTGCGGCCTGTCGAGGTACTTGCCCGTGGCCACGTCGAGCAACCGGGCGGCGCGCACCACCTCGACCTCGGCGGCGTGCGCGTCGACGGGGAACAGGGGCGCGGCGCAGGCGGCCGCCACGAAAGCCAAAGCGGCCAGTCCACGCTGCATGATCACTATCCCCCGCCCTCGAACGATCGAGGACGGCGACGCTATCACGCGCCGGCCGCGCGTCGAGCCGTAACGGTCCAGTTTCCGTCGGGCGCCGCGAAGGCGGGCGCCCTGGCCTGGCCGCTAGGCGCTGTGGACGGTTGACGATCTTGGACCGAATTCCTCGTCCTTCGACAGGCTCAGGATGAGAAATTCTACTGAACCGCCCTACAAAGTAGCCCTCATCCTGAGCTTGTCGAAGGACGAGGGCGGGCCGCGAGCGCCAGACGCCTAACTGTCCACTGCGCTCAGCGATCTTCCTCGTCGCCCGGCGCCCCGGCGGATCGGGTGACCCGCTCGGCCATGGCGGTCGCGCCGGCGTCGTCGGCGGCGATCTCGCCCTGGTCGTCCAGCTTGGGCTCGGGATTGGCCTTCAGCGCCTCGGTCAGCTCGTCGGTCTTCTTGTCGGTCATGGCTTCCTCCTGCGTGGGGAAATCCCGACGTCCGACGGCGTTCCGAGCCCGTTCGAAATCCTCGACGACCAGGAGCTGGCCGACTATAGCTCGGCTCGGTTTAGGCGGGCGTGGCGGAACTGGTAGACGCAACGGACTTAAGCCAAGGATTGAGTGCGCCCGGGGAAATCCGGGACGTAGAACTGCTCAAATTCGGGGAACCCTGTCAGATGGCGATCCCGAGCCAAGCCCTCTTTCGAGGGAAGGTGTAGAGACTAGACGGGCAGCACCTAACCTCCGGCTTTCGGAGCACGGTGAAGGGATAGTCCAGACCACGAACGGCCCGGTCACGGGGCGGCGGCGAAAGCCGAAGTGGTACGAAAATCCGTCAGCCGCAAGGCTATGCCGGTTCGATTCCGGCCGCCCGCACCACCTCACGGACAGCCATGGCCCCTGGAGCCGGCGACGCCCTTCATCGGCAAGGCGAGACCCGAGCCTTGGCGCCGTTTCGTCCCTCACGCCCGGCGATGGCGGCCTCTCGCCTTCTCGTTCCCCGGGCGCGATGCGGCCCGAGCACACGCATGACGACAGCTTGCTAACGATGGAATCTTTTGGTAGCATTTTCGAAGTGCACAACTCTTGCGTTCACCTAAACACCCAAGGGAGCAGAGCCATGTCCACCCTACCCCGCCACGACGCCGAGCATCTGGCCACCGCGGCCAAGACGCTCGCCGAACACCGCACAGGCCTGGTGCTGACCGGCCGCATCAAGGACGGGAAGCTCGTCCTCGACGATGCGACCCAACGCGAAATCGCCAGCAAGTACGCCAAGGCCGACGTGGCCTTCGTGGCGATGAACGCGCCGTTCGATCCCCAGTCCCACGTGCTGCAGTAGTCCGGCCGCGCGAGGTCGGCCATGCACGGGCGCGCCACGAACGCCGCGAGGATCGCTGACAGGGCCAGCGCGGCGCTGATGAGCGAAGCCCACGGAGCCAAGGTCGCCAGGATCGTGGAGCTCTCCCTGGAGATGCTCGGCGGTCCTGGCGACTGCCCCATCTACGCGACGGCGGTGAATCGAACGGTCGACGCCGATACGCCGCCGTTCGACACCCAGGCCTATGAAACCGTCTACCGGGAATCCGCGCGCGACGCGCGCTGGATGGCCACCTCCCTGCTGACCAACTCCGAGCGGGAAGGCGATGGCTCCAAGCGGCTGTGGTCGTTGGCGGCCTGTTCCGATGACCCGATCGAACAGTCGAGCCTCAAGCAGCACGCCGTCGACGAATCTAAGCACTCGTTGATGTATCTGGCGCTGCTGGACCTGGCCTTTCCGGGCGCGGTCTCGCCGGAGTTCCGGATCGAACTGCGCCAGCTGTCGCCCGGCTTCACCCTCCGCAAGGCGCTCTATCCGGTGCCAGGCTCGCCCTACGCCAAGAAGCCCACCGTCGACGACTTCATCCAGATGAACATCGCCGAGATCCGCACGACCATCCATCACGTGATGCAAAGACAGGCCCTGGCCCAGCATTGTCCGCCGGAGAACCGTTCGGCGATCAAGGCGGTGCAGGATTCGCTGTTGCGCGACGAGCTGGCCCATGTGGGCTACACCGCCCGGCTGATCGAACGGCTGGCGGCCGACCTGCCGCAAGGCAAGGTCGCCGATCTGATCGCCAAGCGGTTCGGAGATTTCGGTCGCATCACGCGGGAAGAACTGGGCGACACGGGGGTCTTCGACTGCTCGCTCGACTGTTGCGAGAAGCGTGACTGGTGCCGCGCCAAGGCGCCCGCCTTCCTGGACTCCTGAGCGCATCGGCCGTCTTTCGAGGATCGCTCCATGGACCTTGATGAATTTCTGCGCCTGAACGGCGCCGACGTCGACCTGGTCCTGGCCGGGGCGCGGACGATCGTCGAACTTGGCCCAGACGATCGATTGATCGCGGTCGGGTCACTCGCCGAGGGCCTTGGAAACCGCAAGTCCGACGTCGACCTTCTGCTGCTGACGTCCCGGATCGAGCATCGGGGGGCCTCCCCCGATGAAGTGCGCTCCTTCACCGCGGGGCGCAGCCTTGTCGACCTGCGCGTGGTCCCGGAGGCGGCGGAGACAGGCCTGCGCGAGCGCCTGGCGGCCTGGGCCGAGGCCGGGTGGAACCTGATGGTCGCCGCCGATTTCACGCCCAGCGAGATGTTGCTTCTGCATCGCCTCGGCGCCGGACGACGGTTGTGGCCGGCCGGCGCCTCGTCACGATCCGGCGACGAGGTCCTGACGACCCAGGTCGGCCGGCTCAAGCTGCACATCGCCCGGCATATGGCTCGCACGATCCAGGTCGACATGGCCGGCTATCGTGAAGAAGGCGATGCCGCCTTGCTCGTCTATGCGGCCCAGGACCTTCTGGGCCACGCGGCGGACGGACTGCTCGCCGGATCCGGGTTCACCAATCCCACGCCGAAATGGCGCAGCCGCCTGCTCGACCGCCTGCCGATGGATTGGGAGCAGAGCCTGCAGTTGCCGGTCTCGGGCCTAAGGCCAAGCGAGGTCTATTGGCGGCTGCATCGGGCTCCCGCCGTCGCCACGCTCGACGCCGCCCTGGCTCATGCCAGCCGCATCGCCGCATTCGCGCGCGCGGTGTTTCACTGGGCCGAGGAGGGCCTGGTCCACGGCGCGCCGGCGCCCCGCCGCCTAGGGCGCTCGAGCGGGCCGTCGTCGGTCTCGCCGCCCGTCCTGGACATCGACGTCGATTTCCACCGGGTCGATCAAGGCGTGATGATCGGCCGCCTCAACGATTTCGGCCAGACCCTGGAGATGAGCGTGGCTCAGTTCGCGGGATTGCTCTGGCTCGACAATGGCGGCGACTTGGCGGATCGGGCAGGGCAAGCCACTTCGAACGAGAACCTGGTCCTGGACGGCGCCCTCGCGGGCCTGGTCGACCAGGCGCGCCAGGCGGGGCTTCAACTGCCTGGCTTGGAGCCTGACGGCGAAAGCGCGGGCGGTTTCGGCGCCCGCCACGCGCTCAAGGTTTGAAATCGAGCCTGCCTGCTTCTGACGCTTCCATCGGAAACGGACAGACCCTAGTCATCCCAGCAAGCCGTCGAACGTGGCGTCGATCTCCTCCCAGATCAGGGAAGCCTCGCGACCGAACCGCAGTTCGAAGCACTGTGGAAGGCGCGCGGAGGTGCGAGTCCAGGCCTCGAGCTCGGCCTCGGCCAGGGCTCTCCGTTCCAGATCGAACCCCAGCCAGTCGGCCAGGGGGCGATCATGCCTGACGCTGCCGAGCAGTCTTGCGATCCCCTCCTCCGGCGGAACGGGAGTCAGCGCCTGTCGATCCACGGCGGTATCGAAACGCGGAAAGATCAAGGCGTTCACGTCCATGCTCGCCAGGGCCACGGCGCGCTGGAACACGCGGTCCATGGACGGGTCGTAGAGCTCGTACTTGCCATGGGAGAAGAGCGGCCCCTCGGCATGGCTCGCCGCGCCCTCGCCCACATCCGCCAGGGCCGTGTTCAGCCAGCCGTTGTCCCAGACGGTCTCGCGCGTGATGCGGCACATGTGCGGGATCGAGAAGGCCTCGAGCCGCCCGTCGCGACCTCGCACCTGGGCCATGTCGCTGCCCAGCAGCTGGGCGCCGCGCGCCAGAAGATGCATGGCCAGGCTGGTCTTGCCCGCGCGCTTCGGTCCGATGATCGCGGCGCCCTTTCCGCGATAACGCACGAAGGCGGCGTGGACATCGACCCGTCCGCGTCGCCAGCCCTCGACCCGCAGCCCGTGGGTCACCAAGTGCTCCAGGTGCGGCAGGTAGACGTCCGCCCCGGCGGGAAACAGGTAGGTGAGACTCTTGGTCGAAGGCTCGAACAGGGTCACGCCGACGAAGGGATCGATGTGGGCGACGGCCTGAACGCCCTGGCTCCGGCCCAGCCGCAGCGACTGGAAGTCGCCCCGCCAATAGGGCGCCAGATCCTCCGCCTCGGGTTCGGGCTCGCGAGCCCGAAGACGGACCAGGAGCGCGTCATAGCCCTCGCGCGCGCCTAGGCGAACCGTCCAGGCCGGGGCGTCATTCGCCTGACCGTGGGTCGGCGTGACTTCGGTGTGCGCGCCAAGGGCATGGGCGAGCAGCCGCCCGGCGTCCCTTCGATCGGCCTGGACGTCGATGAAGGCGCCGTCGCCGCGCACGCGCCAACCATGAAGACGCTGCCGCAGGTCGAGGGTCAAGGTCTGCGCCATCCCGATCACCACTGATGATTGATAAATTAAAAGCGCATCCTATAGTAATTTATGCGCGACGGCACGAAACTCCGCCGGTTCTCGGGCGGGCAAGTCGAGCCGGGGAGGCAGGCATGTTGATCGCGATCGCCGGACCCGACGGGGCGGGAAAATCCACGCTCAGCAAGACCCTGGCGCAGGCCCTGCGGCGGCGCGGGTTTGACGCGGTGCGGCTCGACCGCTTCGACATACTCGACGCGGAGGTCTCGCCGGCCTCGGCGTTCATCGCCGCCGACGTGCTGACGGTGCGCCAGGCCGTCCTGGCCATGCCCAGCGCCAGCGCCCGCCTGCTGTTCATTCTGTGGTCGATCGCCACGACGGTCAGCCAGGTTGCGACGGGCGATCCGGATCGCATCATCATTCATGACAGCTACTGGATGAAGCACACGGCGGCCGAGATCATCTTCGGCGCCAACGAACAGGCCGCCCTGGCGGCCACGTCCCTGCTGCCGCGCCCCGACCTGGTTTTCCATTTCAAGGTCCCGGCCGAGACATTGCTGGCCCGCAAGCCCGATGACCGCGTCCCCTACGAGTGCGGCATGGATCCCCTTTGCGCCCCGGAAAGCTTCCTGTCCCATCAGCGCAAGATCCAGTCCCTGCTGGAGGACTGGTCGCGGCGGGAGGGGTGGCTGGAGGTCGACGGCCAACAACCCCTTGAGCAGTTGGAAGCCGATCTGATCGGTCATATCGAAGCTCACCTGCTGAATCGGCAAGGCGCGGCCAGGGCGCGGGCGCTGACCTAGGGCATCGCGCGGCTCGCTCTAGGGGCGTGCGTCGATGTGGAGACGAAACCACAGCTCCACGTTCATCAACATCCACACCCGCTTGCCGTGGAAATCGTATTTCAGGTCCGGCTCGTCCTGAAGCAACCGCTCCAGGACATCGGTCCGAAACAGGCCCCGTCGGCGCGTCATGGGATCGAGCAGGATCTCTCGCGCGCGTTGCCGCAGCGGCCCGGCCAGCCAACGATCCAGAGGCGTGGGAAAGCCCAGCTTTTTGCGGCGAGCGATCGCGGGCGGCAGCATTTCGTCGGCCAAGCGGCGCAACAGGTACTTGTTGATGTCCAGCACCTCGCTGAAGTCCTCGCTCTTCATGAACAGGGCGGCGACCCTGTGAACAGGCGAGCGCCAGCGCATCTTGTGGCGCAGAGGAATGGCGCTGACGAATTCGACCAGCTCGTGATCGACGAACGGGACCCGGGCCTCGACCGACGCGGCCATGCTCTGGACATCCAGGCGATCGAGCAGATTGAGCAGGTGGACCTTCTCGAAGAAATAGAACACACGCTCATACGCGTTCGACGAACCACTCGCGTCGAAGACGGACCGGCAGGAGGCCCGCAGCGCCTCGTCCCCGTTCAGCGCCTGCCAGACCTCGGGCGTGAAGAGCGCCGCCTTCTCGGCCATCGGCCACCAATGATAGACGCGTAGGAAGTGTTCGACGTCGTCCCGCGCTCCCAGGCGCGCGGCAAGGTCGGAATCCCCCAGGACGCCGGAGAGCCAAGGCGCCGCCGGCCCTGCCCATTTCTCGAGAAATTTCAGCTTTTGGAAGTCGTGGGGAGAGCGCTGCACGCGCCCATAACCCCCGAAGAGCTCGTCCGCCCCCTCCCCCGACATACAGACGGTGACCTGCGAACGCAGGTCGTGCGAGAGCGTCCGAAGCGCCGTCTCGTGGGGTATGGACAGGGGCTGATCCCGATCCAGGATCATCGCTTCCATGGTGTCGAGGAACCCGCCCGGCTCCACGACCAGCCGTCGATGCTCCGCGCCCAGATGGCGGCTGACGATTTCAGCGTAGTCGCCCTCGTCGTAACCCGGCGCGTCATAGCCGATCGAGAAGGTCTTGATGGGCGAGCCGGCGTGTCGCGCCATGAGCGCGACCAGCAAGCTGGAATCGACGCCGCCGCTCAGATAGGCCCCGACCGGCACGTCGCTGACGAGATGGCGCTTGACGGTGTCGGACAGCAGTTCGCGCAATCGCCCCAGATAGTAGCGCTCGCCCCGGTCCTTGCCCGCCCGCACCCGGGGGATGTCCCAGTAGCGTCGCAGTTCCAGCCGCCCCCCGGCGAAACGCGCAAAAAAGCCCGGCTGCAGGGCGTGGAGTCCGGTGAATACCGTCTCCGCGCCGATCACCGTGCGCAGGCTCAGATAGCTCGACAAGGCCGCCAGATTGGCCTGGCGGGGAAATTCCGGATGGCCGGTGATCGCCTTCATTTCCGAAGCGAACACCAGTCTGCGGCCAAGCAGGGCGTAGTAGATCGGCTTGATTCCCAGGCGGTCGCGCGCCAGGAAAAGTTCCTGTCGCGTCCTGTCCCAGACGGCGAAGGCGAACATTCCGCGCAGGCGCGAAAGGCAATCGGCGCCCCATTCGGCATAGGCCTGCAACACGACTTCGGTGTCGCCCCTGGTCGAGAACACCCGCCCGCGCGCCCGCAGCTGCGCGCGCAACTCCGGCAGATTGTAGAGTTCGCCGTTGTAGACGAGGACGTAGCGGCCATCCTCGGTGCTCATGGGCTGGACGCCGCCGACGGGGTCGAGAACGGCCAGGCGACGATGACCCAGGAAGACCCGCTCTTCGGCATGCACGCCGCGCCCGTCGGGGCCGCGATGAGCGAGACGATCGGTCAGGGTCTCCAGCAGGTGTCGCGGCTCGGTGAGCGGTTGGGCGGACGCCACGCCGAAGATGCCGCACACGTCTCAGCTCCAGGTCCGGCGGGCGCGATCGAGGTCCTCGGGCAGATCGATCTCGCACCATCGCTGTCCGGTCACGTCGACCGCCTCGATGGGGTGGCCACGTTCGGCCAGGGCCGTCAGCGCTACGGTGTAGTACTGGTCCACATGCGCCGCCCTCATGGCGCGTTCGAGCTCGGGGCGCAGTCGCCCCAGGCCTCGCGGCGTCAGCCGGGTCAGGCCGACGAAGCGCGCGTCGGCCCGTTCGACCGGAATGTGGCGGCCGATCGCCTGGACCGCGTGGCCCGCCATCCGGACCAGGGCGTGTCCGGGAGCCACCGCGGAGCGGTCGACCAGCAGGTTGATGTCCCCACGCGCCGCCAAGGCCGCCTCGAGCACCGAAGGCTCATAGAGGAGGTCGGCATAGGCCACCACGACGTCTTCCTCGATCCAGTCGCGGGCCAGCACCAGGCTGACGAGATTGTTGGATCGGTCGAAGAACGGATTATGTCGAAACTCGGCGCGGCCGGCGAAGCGCCGCTCGACAAGCTCGGGGCGATAGCCGGTGACGATGCAGATCCGCTCGACCCCCAGCGCGCGCAATTGCTCGACCTGGCGATCGAGCAGGCTGGCGCCGCCCACCTCCAGCAGGCCTTTGGGCAGCCCGCCCTCGGCGCCGTCCAGACGCGAGCCGACGCCCGCCGCCAAGATCACGGCCTGCATGGGGCCGCCTGGACCGCGGGAAGTTTCGAAGCCGGATGGCGGCGCAACCAGACGCGCCGCATTTCCCGGCGAGGTCCGTCCGTACCCACCGTCACGGGCGGGTCGAAGAAGGCGGCCCGGCCATGGGCGATGCGATGGTTGTTCAGGAACTGCATGTCGCCGGGGATCATCGCCACCTGCCGCGTGATGGCGTTCGAACGATCCTCCAGGACTCCTTCCAGCAGATGCAGCGCCAGCCGCCGCCGCTCGCTCAGAGGAGAGGCGCCGGGAAGCGAGGCGGCCTCCCAGACATATTCGGGTTGCCAGCGCAGCCTCAGCCCATAGGCGCCCTGATCGGGGGCGTAGGAGAAGATCGGCGCTCTCAGCAGGGGCGGATTGGTGTCCGAGACGTCGTCGGCCGGAATCCGGCGATCAAAATCAAACAGGCCGTAAAGTTCGCCGAGAAGATCGGGGGCCTGCCGCAGCAGGATGTTGTGGACCCGCGCGACGCTGACAAACCGGCTCTGACCGCCCTGCTCGGCCGCCCGCAGGCACAGCAGGCCCACCAGGTCGGCGACCTGGGGCATGATGGGGCTGTCGGTGTGAACCGAACCGCCGACCGCCGTCTCGTGATAGCGCGGGCGCGACGAGGCGGGCCGCCCCAGGTCGGCCACCCGACCGAACCGCACCTTCCCCGCCTTCTGGACCATCGGCTCGCCCATCGCCACACAGAAGCGCCAGAACGCCGCCTGCATCTGGTCGGGCGTCAGCTCAAGCGCCCCCAGTCCGCGAAGGACGACGAAACCCGCGCCGTGGTCGAGACGTTGGAGCAGCATCGTGCGAGCCAGCCTTCGCAGCGCCGGAAAAGCCTGCGGATCGACCGCTATTCCTGTCGGCGCCACGGGTCCGCCCAGCGTGTCGCGATGATCTCGAAGTTCGAGCGCGACCTCTGGAGTAAGCTGCGCGATCGGCTCCAGGCCGGGGGTGCGGGCGTCCCAGGCGACGCCGACGTCATCGACGAAAGGGGCCAGGCGCGAAGGGCGTGCGGCGAGATCAACTCGACCCGACATGATGCAACCCTTGAGAGTTGTTCTGAACAGCTAAACCCTCAATGATCCATCGGGTCAATCACGCATCCCCGCGAACCCCGGCGGAACGCCAACGCCAGGTCTCCCCGACGTGGGCGTCGGCGAGATCGATCACGTCCACCAAGCCCCGACCAAGGCGGGCATGGACGAACAGGTGGCACAGACTGCTGGCCCCGACCTTGGCCAGATGGCGGCGGTAGGCCTCCTGGACCAGGGCGGGCGGCTTGCCGAGGGCCAGGCCCACCGTATGGGTCAGCGCCGCCCAGAAGGCGCCGGCCTCGTCCAGGGCGCGATGCGACAGGAGACTGACGGTCAGGTCCAGTCGCCCGCCGCCGGCGCGCGCCAAGCTCTCGAGCCCCAGGAGCGCACGGCCGTCGCCGAGGCCCGCGCCGATCATCAACCCCACCCCGCCAGGCGTGAGCGCATCGGCCAGTCCTTCCAGAATCGCCCGCGTGAACGCCAGGCCGTCGGCTCCGCCGTCTCCCAGGGGCAGGGATCCCAGGCCGTCCGGCAACGGCAGAAGCGGCGGGTTGGCCACCACGGTGTCGAACCTTCGCCCCGCTACGGGGTCGTAGAGATCGCCCTCCAGGACCTCGATCCTGGCCGAGAGACGATTGAGGCTGGCGTTCAGCCGCGCCAGGCGGGCCGACGAAGGATCTCTTTCGACGGCCGTCACCCGCCTGGCCACGCCCGCGGCGTGCAAGGCCAGGGCGCCAGGCCCCGCGCAGAGATCCAGACAGGATCCGCCCGCCAACGGCGTAAGCCGGGCGAGCAGGGCCACAGTGTCGTCGCCAAGGTAAAAGCGCGGATCGATCCGCGGAGGGTGGCAGATCACCCATCGGCCAAACACCGGAAGGATGACCAGCCCTCCCGCCAACGCGAGGTCATGGCCGCGCGTCTCGATCAGTCCGGCTTCGGCCAAGGGAATCAGGCCCGCGCGGATCGGCTCGGAGAGCCTGTCGGTGGAAACCGCCTGGTTGAGCAGGAAGAACTCGACCAGGGGGCGCAGGCGCGTCGACGCGGCGTTCAGGTTGGCCCGCCAGACGGCTTGCCGCGGTTCGAGCGGGTCGAAGCACCCCGCGTACTCGCCAAGACCGGACCAGGTCAGGGCGTCGCCCAGGTCGCCCAGATCGGGCGCGGCGCTCACGCGCGGTCGGCTCCGGCCAGATGGCGCATGAACTCGGCCTTGGCCGCGCCGAGCCCGCCTTTCGGCCGCGGCAGGTCGGCGCGCGATCGGGCATTGACCCGGACCTCGATGAAGGCCGCGCACCCCGCCGCAAGGCCCTGGCCGATCCTGGCCTGCAGATCCTCGCGGCCATCGACGCGCGCGACGAAACCATATCCGCAGGCGCCGGCGATGGCGGGCATGTCGATGGCGAATCCCTGGGTGGGCGCCCCGCCGGCCGATTCGTGCGCGCCGTTGTTGATCACCAGATGGAGCAGGTTGGCGCACTGCGCCGCGGCGGTCAGCCCGCCCATGTGCATGATGAAGGCGCCGTCGCCGTCCAGGCAGACAAACCTTCGCTCCGGTCTGGCCAGGGCCGCGCCGACGGCGATCTGCAGCGCATGGCCCATCGCCCCGACCGTGAGAAAGTCGCGCCCCGGCGGAAGACCCGAAACCTGGCGATGGCTATAGAGCTCCCGCGAAGCCTTGCCGGTCGTGGCGACATAAACCGTGTCTGGCGGCATGAGCGCTATGGCCGCTTGCAACGCCTGTTCACGGCTCAAGCCGTACGGCGACGCCCCCGGCGGCGGATCGTCCCCCGCGTCCAGAACGCCGCGGCGCACGACCAGGGCCACGGGCCTGGATCGGGCCAGGCTCTGCTCGATCAGGGCCCCGACCATGTCTTCGGCCTGGCGATCTCCGTGATCGGGGCCAAGGACGGCGTAGGGAAGCTCCAGACAGTCGAGCATCGGCAAGGTGATCCGGCCCTGTTGCACATGCTGCGGCTCGTCCGCGGACTGGACGCCGTCGAGAACCTCGCCGCGCCAGCCGATGATCAGCAGGACGGGGATGCCATAGACGTCCGCCGACAGGAGCGAGGCCAGCGGATTGGCCGCGTGCCCAAGGCCGGAGTTCTGCATGTAGACGCAGGCCAGTCCGCCGGTGGCCAAGTGGTGGCCGGCGGCCAGGCCCAGGGCCGAGCCTTCGTTGGCCGCCACGATATGCCGAGGCGCCGCGATCTGCTCCGCCAGGGCGCGGCCCAGGGCCTTGAGGGCGGAATCCGGCACGCCGGCGTAGAGGCCGACGCCCCGGCGCTCGAGCATTTGCAGGAACCGCGGGGCGTCGATCATCGGCGCTCTGGCCCCGGGGCCAGGCGGAACACCTCCTCCATGGGCATGCAGTGGGCGTCGGCTTCGCGACAGCGACCATGCTCGAGAATGGTCTGCGCGGCCCGCAACATCGCCGGATAGGACGCCCGGAGCAGATGGTTGGCGTAGATGACCACATTGACGCCGCGCGCCCGCAACTCGCTTTCGTAGACGTCGCCATAGCTGGTCGGCACGACCACGAGCGCGCTCGAAGCGTCGACCTTCCGGAACCGGTCGCAGAAGGCGAAGATCTCGTCGGGGTCGCTCGCGCGGCTATGAATGAGGACGCCGTCCGCGCCGGCCTCGACATAGGCGTTGGCGCGCTCCAGGGCGTCTTCCAGACCCGCGTTGAGGATAAAGCTCTCGATCCGCGCGATCACCGCGAAATCCCGGGTGGTCTGAGCGGCCTTGCCCGCGGCGATCTTGTAGCTGAAGTCGTCGATCGACTCGCGCGTCTGCCGGCTGTCGCCCCCCAGCAGCGAATTGCGCTTGAGCCCGGCCTTGTCCTCGATCACGACCGCGGAAACGCCTAGCCGCTCAAGGGATCGCACGGTGTAGCCGAAGTGCTCCGCCAGCCCGCCGGTGTCGGCGTCGTAGAGCAGCGGTTTGCTGGTGACGTCGAACAGTTCGTTGAGCCCGGCCAGGCGCGCGCTGTGGTCGACCACCTCGATGTCCGGCTTTCCGCGCACCGTCGAGTCCGTAAGGCTCGAGGACCACATGGCGTCGAACCCCACGCTGCGGCCTTGGCGCTGGACCTCCGCCTTCTCGACGATGGCGCCGCATAGCGGGCTGTGGACCTCCAAGGCTCGGACAAAGCCGGAATGGGCCAGAAGGCGACGCAACTGCCTCAGGCGCATCGACGGCGTCACACCGAACTCGAAGTCGAGGACCTGGCGCGGTTCGGGGTCGCCGCGAACGCCTTCCAGGGTGATGAGCTGCCCCGCCCATTCGCCAGCCAGGGCCAGCAGACGCCCGGCGTCCGCACCGGCGTCGGCGTTCAGGTCGCAGAGGCAGTAGTCCGGCTGGAGTCGCCGCAAGGTCGCCAAGCCGTCATAGTCGTTCTGCGACAGGATCTGGGCCACCCCCTCGATCCGATCGACGATCCGTCGTCGCGCCTCGAAGTCCAGCCGGGGCGCCCGGCCGGAGCGCCAGAAGGCCTCGTCGGTGATAAGCCCCACGACCACGGCGCCGTATTTCCGAGCCGCAGCGACGTTGGCGGCGAAATGGGCTTCGTCAATGTCGTCCGCACCCCGGACATAGACCGTCTTGGTCATCGGTCCCCCTCACGGCGACAAGGCGTCTTGATCAGTTCTCCACAGCCTACAACACAAGGACGTATATATAAAGATTGCCCTCTATGGTTATGTCATCGTGTCATCGTGTCATCGGGGGGCCTGGGCGAGTATGGCCGACCGACCGCACCCGAGCGAGGCCGCGCTCCTGCCCGCCAGCCGGTCCCGGTGAAAAAAGGGTCTAGCCGCTTTGATGAGACGACGCCGCTACGCGCCCGGGTGCAGCCCCGGCGCTTCCTGGCCGGTACGGGTGACGTATTCCGTATAACCGCCGCCGTACTGATGGACGCCGTCGGGCGTCAGCTCCAGCACGCGGTTCGACAGGGCCGCCAGGAAATGGCGGTCGTGCGAGACGAAGAGCATGGTGCCCTCAAAGTCCGCCAGGGCCGCGACCAGCATCTCCTTGGTCGCCATGTCGAGGTGGTTGGTCGGCTCGTCGAGCACCAGCAGGTTCGGCGGGTCGAACAGCATCTTGGCCATGACCAGCCGCGCCTTCTCGCCGCCGGACAGGACGCGGCAGGGTTTTTCGACATCGTCGCCGGAGAAACCGAAGCACCCCGCCAGGGTCCGCAGCGCGCCCTGACCCGCCTGCGGAAACGAGCGCTCCAGGGACTCGAAGATCGTCTCTTCGCCGTCCAGCAGGTCCATGGAGTGCTGGGCGAAATAGCCCATCTTGACGCTGGCGCCGACATTGACCGTGCCCTGGTCGGGCTTGGTGTCGCCGGCCACGAGCTTCAATAGCGTCGACTTGCCGGCGCCGTTGGCGCCCAGGACGCACCAGCGTTCCTTGCGGCGCACCAGGAAGTCCAGGCCCTCATAGATCGGCTGGGCGCCGTAGCCCTTGTGGACGTCGCGCAGGTTGATCACGTCGTCGCCCGACCGTGGCGGGCTCTGGAAGTCGAACTGGACCGCCTGGCGGCGACGCGGCGCCTCGACGCGTTCGATCTTGTCGAGCTTCTTGACCCGGCTCTGGACCTGGGCGGCGTGCGAGGCGCGCGCCTTGAACCGCTCGATGAACTTGATTTCCTTGGCCAGCATGGCCTGCTGGCGCTCGTATTGCGCCTGGCGTTGCGCCTCGCCGAGCGCGCGCTGCTGTTCGTAGAAGTCCAGATCGCCCGAATAGGTGATCAGCGAGCCGCCGTCGATCTCCACCACCTTGCCGATGATCCGGTTCATGAACGCCCGGTCGTGCGAGGTCATCAGCAGGGCGCCGTCGTAGGCCTTCAGGAAGGCCTCGAGCCAGATCAGGCTTTCCAGGTCCAGGTGGTTGGAAGGTTCGTCCAGCAGCATGCCGTCGGGCCGCATCAGCAGGATGCGGGCCAGGGCCACGCGCATCTTCCAGCCGCCGGACAGCAGGCCGACATCACCGTCCATCCGTTCCTGGCTGAAGCTCAGGCCGGCCAGCACCTCGCGGGCCCGCGCCTCCAGCGCATAGCCGTCCAGTTCCTGGAAACGCTCCAGCACCTCGCCGTAGCGTTCGAGGATGGCGTCCATCTCGTCGGCCCGGTCGGGATCGACCATGGCCGCTTCGAGCGTGGCCATTTCGGCGGCCAGCGCGCTGACGGGGCCGACGCCGTCCATCACCGCGGCGACCGCGCTCTGGCCCGACATTTCGCCGACGTCCTGGCTGAAATAGCCGATCGTCATGCCGGCATCGATCGCGACCAGCCCGTCGTCGGGTTCCTCCTGGCCGGTGATCATGCGGAACAGCGTCGTCTTGCCGGCGCCGTTCGGGCCGACGAGCCCGACCTTTTCACCCTTCTGAATCCCCATCGAGGCTTCGATGAACAGGATCTGGTGGCCGTTCTGCTTGGAGATATTGTCGAGGCGGATCATGGGGCGGTCTGCTAGCGCGGGTGGAAGAAGAACGCCAGCCTTGGAGCCATCTCAATTCCAAGCGCGATGGATTGGGCCGTCATCCCCCCCTCCCCGAGCCAGCGCGCCCGGACCTTGGCCAGAGCCACTTGATCAGGCCTTCCTGGCCTTCCACCGCTCCCACCCCGCCTGCGCCACGCCGACCGCGAAGGCCGCCAGCTGGGCGTCGCTCCACAGGTAGTAGGCGGAGAAGAACCCCCACTGCATCAGGGTGCGGTCGATGAGGAAGGCCACGTGGGTCAGCACCACCAGCAGCTGGAAGGCGGTCATGAACAGGATCCAGACGCGGCGCTCGAAGGCGCACAGGGCGACCAGGACCAGCAGGTAGACGATGTCGACCGTGAAGATCCCCCACTGCATTCCGGCGGGATCGGGGGTCTGGACGGCGGCCGACAGGAACCAGGCGGCGACGGTGACCACGGCCAGCCCGCGCTCCAGCCGCCGGCCGACCAGCAAGGCCAGGGCGCACACCGCCAGCATGGCCATGGCTGCGACCTGGGTCGGCAGGATCGAGAACAGGTCGGAGAAGACGTTCGAGACGTGAAACATGTCGCCCCCGCGGCAGGAGCGACATGTGTCTCATGAATCGAGGTCCCGCCAAGGGTCCACGGCGGCGCCTTACGCGCTCTTGATCTCCCGCAAGTGACCCGTGCGCGGAACGTCGGCGCCGGTCTTGTCGCCGCCGCCCACCAGGGTGACCCGACGCAGCCCGATCTGGTCCTTGGCGTCGGCCAGGGCCTCGTGGGCGGCGATCAGCGACCGGCGGGCGCTGGCCATGCCCGAGGCGGCTTCCAGCACGCGGTCGACGGCCTGCTGGCCGACGCCGGCGGCAAGGCCGGCCTCGAGCCGGGCGCGCGGCATGGCGGCGATCAGGTCGCCCATCAGGGCCAGGGTGGTGTCGACGGCCTCCTCGGTGGTGAACAGGTGGCTGGCCAGGCGTTCGGCGACGATGCGGCGTTTCATGTGACGATGCTCCCCCTGCGCCCGAAGGCGCGTTGCTGATGACGGACGCCCCGGCGCCCGTCGCGGGGTTCAGCCCCGAGGGTCAGCCGTGACGCAGGACTTGGAAGACGTGGGCGACTTGCCGGGTCCCCAGGAGGCCGCCGACCAGCAGGCTGCAGGCGGCGGCGATGGCGAGGACGATCAGCAGACGGGCGGCGGGGCTCAGGACATGGTCGTATCCTCCGCCCAGGCCTCGCGCCACTTGGCGTGAAAGGTCTCGTCCAGCACCGTGGCCGTGACGATCAGGATCTCGCGCAGCACCATCTCCGGCGGCTTGGGGCCAGCCTCCTTGCGCACCGCCGAGACCAGGTCGCGGACCATCGGCGCCAGGGCCTCCGGCGCCAGGCTCAGCAGCTGGCGCTCCAGCTCCGTCCAAGCGAAGGCCGGCATCGGCGGCCGGCGCGCCAACGGCGGCCAGTCGTGCTCGAACTGGGCCGCCGCCTCGCGGATCTGCAGCGCCTTGCGCACCAGCAGGCTCAGGCGGGTTCCCGCCAGGCTGGTCGCCTCGTTGTCGTTCACCACGCTGATGTTCACTGTCTTGGTCCGTCTCTTGGAAGGTCGAGACGGCATCGGACGGCGAAGGCGGGACTCGCGACAGTCCCATTGAGTCGCTGTGGGATTCAGTCCCATAGCCGGGGGTATCGTCCCGAGGGACGGCGCGGGCGGCGGGGGCCGCGACCTGGTCGTGGGCGGTCAGCACCCGGGCCGCGGCGCGCCGGCCGCTGACCCCCAGCTTGCGACAGGCGCTTTCGACCAGGGCGTCGGCGCGCGACTTGGAAACCCCCATCAACGGGCCGATTTCCTTGGAAAGCCTGTGCTCGGCGACCCAGCGCAAAGCCTCCCGCTCCCGCTGGGTGAGCAGTTCGACGCTGGGCGCCGGGGGGATCGAAGGCCTGTCCATCACGCTCGAAAGGATCGTCGGCGGCGCCCGACGCGCCGTGTACGATGCAAGAATGCATTGCGGCCGGCCAAGGCCAAGCCGATAGTTCCGAAATCGCCATTTCAGCGGGGAGGGCGGCCTTTGATCACGCCGACTGGTCCAGATCCTATCGACGTCGCGGTGGGCACCCGCATCCGCGTGCAGCGGCGCCATATGAAGATCAGCCAGGATGAGTTGGCCCAGGTGCTGGGCCTGACCTTCCAACAGGTCCAGAAGTACGAGCGCGGGACCAACCGGGTCTCGGCCTCGATGCTGGTGCGCATCGCCGCCAAGCTGCAGACCACGGTCGGCAGCCTGGTGGGCGAGGACGTGGTGGCCGAGCAGGACGTGGCCATGCTGACGGCGCTCTCGACGCCGGGCGCCATCGACCTGCTGCGCGCCTACGGCCAGGCCACGCCCAAGGCTCGCAAGGCCGTCCTCAACGTCGCCAAGGCCCTGGTCGAGCCGGACGACACGGCCGACGTGGCGTAGAGCCAGCCACCTATCGTTGTCATCCCGGACAGCGCTGCGCGCTTCCGGGATGACAACGGGGGAGGACGGGGGCCTCGCTAGGCGGCGCCCGCCTCAAGCCGCTCGATCCCGTTGGCCCCCACCTCGACAAGCGCCGCCACCAGCGCTTCGGCCGCCGCCTCGACCTCGGCCGGATCGCGGCCGCGGATCACCAGGTTGGCGCCATAGACGTCCGGCGGGGCGAAGAACGGATAGCTGCCGATCGACAGGTCCGGATAGGCCTTGGCCACCGCCTCCAGCGGCGCGGCGATCGTGCCCTCGCCGGTGCCGGTGACGCGGACGGTCCGGCTGATCACCACCGCCCCGGTGCGCAGGCGCGGGCCGACGTCGTCGAGCATGCCGCGCATGATCGCCGGCACCCCGGCCAGCACGAAGACATTGCCGATCTGGAAGCCGGGCGGCCCCTGCACGGGGTTCTTCACCAGCGTGCCGCCCTCGGGCACGTGGGCCATGCGGCGGCGCGCGGCGTTGGGCTCGCCCCAGCGCTCGCGCAGCATGGCCATGATCTCGGGATGCTCGGGCGCCGTCACCCCGAAGGCCTTGGCCACCGAATCGGCGGTGATGTCGTCGTGGGTGGGCCCGATGCCGCCGGTGGTGACGACATAGTCGTACCGGGTCCGCAGGGCGTTGACCGCGTCGACGATCTCCTGCTCGACATCGGGCACGACCCGCGCCTCGCACAGGTCGACGCCGTAGGTGGCCAGGTACTTGGCGATGGCGTTGAGGTTCACGTCCTGGGTGCGGCCCGACAGGATCTCGTCGCCGATGATCAGGACGGCGGCCGTCACGCGCTCGCCCGATCTGGCTTGGGTGGCCGTCATCGTCTCGATTCCCTACATCCGCGCCCGTTCGCCATTCGACTTAAGCCCGCCGCGTTCACGCCGCAACCGATGGCGCGCCGCTTGCGGTCGGCCGGTGACCGGCTATGTTACCGGTTAGAAGGAGCGAACATGGCGGACGCACAGCGGCGAGCGGTCGAGAACAACAGGCGCCGGCTGCGCGAACAGGGGCTGGACCGCTTCGAGGTGCGCGGCCTGGAATCCGACAAGGCCCTGCTCCGCGCGGTCGCCAAGCGCCTGGCGCGCAACGACGAGGCCGGGGCTCGATTGCGGGCTGACATCGAGGCGCGGGTGTCGCCTTCGCCGGATCAGCGGGGCGGCATCCTGCGAGCCTTTCGCCAATCGCCGCTGGTCGGGGCGGACCTGGAGCTGGATCGTGAGACCACGGCCGGGCGCGACGTCGACCTATGACGCGCTATCTTCTCGACACCAACGTCATCAGCAACGTCGTCAAGCCCGAGCCTTCGCCGGCCCTGCTGGACTGGATGGCCGGCCAGCGCGACACCGATCTCTACATCTCCACGCTCTCCCTGGCCGAAATCCGGCGCGGCATCCTGCGGAAGCCGGAAGGCCGCAAACGTAGGGAGCTTGAAGCCTGGTACGCCGGCGAACTTGGCCCCCCGGCCCTGTTCCGAACCCGGGTGCTGGGGTTCGACGAGGCGGCGGCCGAGGCCTGGGCGCACCTCATGGCCGAAGGTCATCGCCAGGGCGCGCCGCCAAGCGCGCTCGACATGATCATCGGCGCCATTGGCCAGGCCAACGCCTGTGTCGTGGTCACCGACAACGAACGCCACTTCGCCGGCGTGGTGGAGTGCTTCAATCCGATGCGACCCGGCCCAGGCGGCTGACATGCTTCTCCCGCAACCCATGGCGCGCGGCGTCATCGTCCAGCGCTACAAGCGCTTCTTCGTCGACATGGTGCTGGACGACGGGCGCGAGATCACCGCCCATTGCCCGAATCCCGGGGCGATGCTGGGCGTCAACCTGCCGGGCCAGGGGGCGTGGGTGTCGCGGTCGGACGATCCCAAGCGCAAGCTGCCGTGGACGCTGCAACTGGTGGAGGCGCCCAATGGGCAGGGGGGAGGCGGGCTGGTCGGCGTCAACACCATGCTGCCCAACAAGCTGGTGGCCGAAGCCCTGGCGGCCGGCGCGATTCCCGAACTGGCCGGCTATGCGACCGTGCGGCCGGAGGTGAAGTACGCGGAGGCCAGCCGGGTCGACTTCCTGCTGACCCACCCCGACCGGCCGGCCTGCTGGCTGGAGGTCAAGAATTGCCACCTGTCGCGCACCCCGCCCCTGGCCGAGTTCCCCGACTGCGTGGCGGCGCGCTCGACGCGGCACCTGGGCGACCTGGCTGCGATGGTGGCGCAGGGCGATCGGGCCGTGGCGCTGTTCGTCGTGCAGCGCGACGACTGCGACGCGTTCAGTGCTTGTGCCGATCTGGACCCGACCTTCGCGCAGGGCCTGGACGCGGCGGCGCGGGCGGGGGTCGAGGTGCTAGTCTATCGCTGCGCAATGACCCACGAGCTGATCCGCCTGACGGAGCGCATTGACTGGGTGCGAGGTTAGGCAGCCTGGAAAAGGTATGTGTCCCTAGATTCCGATAACGCCTAAGGGAGCAAGCCCTTGTCCGCGCCCGATGACTATGACGACGATGATGATAATGACGATTGGCCCATGCAGTGGGCTGATCCTGCAATCAGGCAGGACTACGAGGCTGCTCTCGGGCGACTCATCCTGGCACACAACGATGTGGATGTGCATTTGACGGAGCTGATTGCCTGTTGCTTGAGACGGCTCGGCAATCCACCTGCTCTGGAGCGTCTTGCTCACGGCATGTTCGCTAAGCGACTGGAGAGCCTCGAAATCCTCCAGGCCCTTCCGGTTCAATTGAACCTCAATGGAATGGACATTGCGAACCTGCGGCGGCTCAACAATCTCCGCAACATCGTTGCCCATGGGCATTTTGAGCAAGACCCATTTGGAGGTGAATATACGCTGCTGTCCAACCGGGAGCGCAGGAGCGATTTTCCCACCGAGCGCCTGAACAAAATCACCAAAGAACTGAACGCGGAGGCGGGATCCCTACACGCCAACACCGCTTTCTATGACGCCCTGGCAGATTTAATCTTGCCCGACTAGCCTCCGACAGCGAGGGCCTGCTGAGACCGCGACCTAACAGGGACTTGGCTCGAAGCTTCGCCGCCTGCGCGGACAACGCTGCGGCAGCGGGCGTTGAAGTTCTGTGCTATCGTTGCGACATAAGCCCTGACGAAATCCGTATTTCTCGGCGCATTCCCTGGCGGGACGCGCCGTCAGTTTGAGACCAGACCGCCATGACCCTTGAAGACGTGACCGAGATCGAAGCCGAGACCCGCACCGGCGCGATCAAGATCCACAAGCCCGCCGACTTCGAGGGCATGCGCCGCGCCGGCAAGCTGGCGGCCGAGTGTCTGGACATGCTGATCCCGCACGTCGTGCCCGGCGTGTCGTCCGATCACCTGGACACCCTGGCCCGCGAGTTCATCCTCGACCATGGCGCCCTGCCCGCCTGCCTGTTCTATCGCGGCTATCCCAAGACGGTCTGCATTTCGCGCAACCATGTCGTCTGCCACGGCATCCCGGGCGAGTGGGCGCTGCGCGAGGGCGACATCGTCAATATCGACGTCACCGTGATCGTCGACGGCTGGCACGGCGACACCTCGCGGATGTACGGCGTCGGCGAGGTGGGCCCCCGCGCCCGCCGCCTGGTCGAGATCACCTACGAGGGCATGAAGCGCGGCCTGGACGCGGTCAAGCCGGGCGCGACCCTGGGCGACATCGGCTACGCCATCCAGTCCTATGTCGAGGCCCAGCGCTGCAGCGTGGTGCGCGACTTCTGCGGCCACGGCCTGGGCAAGGTGTTCCACGACGCCCCGAACATCCTGCACTTCGGCCGCCCCGGCCAGGGCGCGGTGCTGAAGCCGGGCATGTTCTTCACCGTCGAGCCGATGGTGAACCTGGGCAAAAGCGCGGTGAAGGTGCTGGGCGACGGCTGGACGGCCGTGACCCGCGACAAGTCGCTGTCGGCCCAGTGCGAGCACTCGATCGGCGTGACCGAGGACGGCTACGAGGTGTTCACCGCCTCGCCGGCCGGCCTGTTCCAGCCGGCGATCCTGGGCGGCTGAGCGCTCCCCCTTTGGGGAGCTGTCGCGAAGCGGCCGAGGGGGCCTCGACAACCCTCAATTGATCTGACCTAATTCGCTCTCGCAAGGCGGGGGTGCGATGGTCAGCGGCAGATCACTGAAGGCGACCCCGCCCGGCGTGGCCGACGCCGCCCCGGCCAGCCCGCCGGCCAGGAGCTCGCCCGCTCATCAGATGGGCCATCGCGAGCGCCTGCGCGAACGGGCCAAGGCCGGCGGCCTGTCGGCCCTGCCCGACTACGAGCTGCTGGAGCTGTACCTGTTCCGCACCTTCGCGCGCGGCGACGTCAAGCCGATGGCCAAGGCGCTGCTGGCCCGGTTCGGCTCGTTCGGGGCGACGCTCTCGGCCTCGATCGAGGAGCTGAAGACCGTGCCGGGGGTCGGCGAGACCGCCGCCATCGACCTGAAACTGCTGCACGAGGCGACCCTGCGGGCCGGCCGCGACAAGCTGGCCAAGCGGACGGTGATCTCGTCCTGGACGGCGCTGTTGGGCTATGTCCGCGTCGCCCTGGCCAACGAGCCGCGCGAGCAGTTCCGCGTCCTGTTCCTCGACAATAAGAACCAGCTGATCGCCGACGAGGTGATGAACCACGGCACGGTCGACCACGCCCCGGTCTATCCGCGCGAGGTGATGCGCCGGGCGCTGGAGCTGTCGAGCAGCAACCTGATCCTGCTGCACAACCACCCCAGCGGGGATCCTACTCCCTCGCGCCCGGACATCGAGATGACCAAGCAGATCGTCGAGGCCGGCAAGGCGCTGAAGATCGGCGTCCACGACCACCTGGTGGTCGGCCGCGACGGCGTGGCCAGCTTCAAGGCGCTGGGCCTGTTCTGAGCGTGCAGCGCGCGCCGATACAACCGGCTTTTGCATTTCGGGTCACCGGTTATAGTCAACCTTCAGCCGGGGGGCTTTTCGGAGGACTGCGATGAATCGACGTTTTCTCCTCGCCTCGGCTCTAGGCCTGCTGATCCCCGGGATCGGCCTGGCTCAATCGAACGAACAGCGCGACAGGCCCGGAGGCGGTCAAGGCGGAGGACGCCCACCCGGCCCCGGCGGCCCAGGTGGCGGACGCCCGCCCTCGGGATCGGGCCCGCCGCCCAGGCCCAACCCCGGTGGCCCGCCGCCCCGGCCCATGCCGAAGCCGAAGCCCCGTCCGCCGGGTGGCCATCGCCCGCCACCGCCGCGTCCCGGCCGGCCGCCGCCCCTGGGACCACACCGCCCCGGCACGGGCCGCCCGCCCGGCTTCCGGCCGATCCGCGGGCCGCGCTGGCGCTATCCGCGCGGCTATCGCTACCGGCGCTGGACCATCGGCCTGGTGCTGCCGCCGCTGTTCCTGGCGCCCGGCTACTATTACGAGGACTACTGGCGCATGGGGCTGGAAGGTCCGCCGTGGGGCTACCGCTGGGTGCGCTACGGGCCCGACCTGCTGCTGGTCGACACCCGCACCGGACGGATCGACGACGCGATCTACGGGGCGTTCTACTAGGAACGGGGGTGGGGCGGGTGTTCGTGGTCCGTGCGGCGAACACCTGCCCCCTCCGGGCCTTCGGCCCTCCTCCCCCAGAGGGGGAAGAGCCCGCGTGGGCAGGCTCCGCCCCCTGTGGGGGCGGACCGACCGCGAAGCGGTCAGGTGGGGGCAAGTGTTCGCTGCGCCACCTTGACCGTCCGCCCGCGATCCCCGAGCGTGGCCGCCTCAACACCGCGCCGGAGCCCAGATGACCCGCCTGCTGACCGTTCTCCTCGGCTCCGCCGCCCTGTTCGCCTCAACCGCGGCCCCTCTCTCAAGCCGGGCGGCCGACGCCCCCAAGGCCGGCGAGGTCTCCAAGGCCGACCGCGCCCTGCACGAGCAGGTCCTGACCCTCGACACCCACCTCGACACGCCCGAGCACTTCGCCCGCCAGGGCTGGAGCATGGCCGAGCGGCACGCGGTCAAGGCCGACGGCACCCAGGTGGACCTGCCGCGCATGGACACCGGCGGTCTGGATGGCGGGTTCTTCGTGATCTACACGGCCCAGGGCGAGCTGACCGCCGAGGGCTATCGCCAGGCCCGCGACTTCGCCCTGGAACGCGCCACCGAGATTCGCGAGATGGTCGCGGCTCATTCGGACAGGTTCCAGCTGGCCTACACCGCCGACGACGCCGAGCGGATCAACAAGGCCGGCAAGAAGTTCGTCTTCCAAAGCATCGAGAACAGCTGGCCGATGGGTGAGGACCTCACCCTGATGGACACCTTCTACAAGACCGGCGTGCGGATGGCCGGGCCGGTGCACTTCAAGAACAACCAGTTCGCCGACAGCTCGACCGACAAGCCGATCTGGCATGGCTTCTCGCCCCTGGGCCTGCGCTGGCTGGCCGAGGCCAACCGGCTGGGCATATTGATCGACGTCAGCCACGCCTCCGACGACGTGGTCGACCAGGCCGTGCAGCTGTCGAAGGTCCCGATCATCGCCTCGCACTCGGGCGCCCGGGCGATCTACGACCACCCGCGCAATCTGGACGACGGCCGGCTGAAGAAGATCGCCGACGCCGGCGGGGTGATCTGCATCAACTCGGTCTATCTGAAGAACACCGCCGCCAGCCCCGAACGCCTGGCCGCCCTGAAGGCCCTGGGGACCGCGCCGGACAGCGAGACGGCGACCGAGGCCGAAATGGTCGCCTATCTGAAGAAGCGCGCCGAGGTCGATGCGAAATTCCCGCCCGTCCGCGCCAGCTTCGAGGACTTCGTGGCCAGCCTGACCCACACCCTGAAGCTGGTCGGGCCGCAGCATGTGGGCATCGGCGCCGACTGGGACGGCGGCGGCGGGGTGATCGGCTTCGAGGACGTCGCCGACCTGCCCAAGGTCACCGCCCGGCTGAAGGCGGCCGGCTACACCGACGCCGACGTGGCGGCGATCTGGGGCGGCAACGTGCTGCGCGTCGTCCGCCAGGCCCAGGACTACGCGACGCAGCAAGCCGCCAAGGCCAAGCCTATCGGATAACGTCGTTCTCGGTTACCCTGGCCGGACATCGGTCCGGGAGGGTTCCGAATGGTTCGTGTCGCGTGTTGGGCCGGCGTCGCCGCCCTGGTCTGGCTCGCCGCGCCGACGGCGACCTGGGCCGCCAGTTTCGACTGCGCCAAGGCTGGTACGCCTACCGAGAAGGCGATCTGCAAGGACGCGGCGGTCTCCAAGCTGGATGACCAGGTGGCCGCGGCGTTCAAGGCGGCCCAGGGCCTGTGGCCGGCGGGGAACTGGCCGGTCTTCATCCGCAACGAACAGCGGGAGTGGCTCAAGGACCGCAATGGCGTCTGCAAGGCCGACGTCGCCTGCCTGAAGGAGGACTACGAGCGCCGCCTGACCTTCCTGACCCATCCCAGCCTGAAATGGATGGGCCGCTACGTCGCCGGGCGCTGCCCTGACGACGGCGTCTATCTGGACGTGACGCCCAGCTATCCCGACGCCGGCATCGGGGCCGATCTCTACGTCTGCCCCGACCCGAAGGGGAACATGCTGCTGCAGGCCAGGGGCGACGTCGACGCCTCGGGCAGGCTGAGCTTCGAGGACGCCGGCTGTCCGCGCGTGCTGACCTTCACCCAGGACACGGCGACCCTGTCGGCGCCCAAGACCGAGCGCTGCGCGATGGGGACCGACCTGAAGGTGTTCCGCCGCGATCCGGCCAAGTCGCCCTATCTGTCGGAGTAGGCCATGACTCGTCTCGCCGCCGCCCTCGCGGCCCTGCTGCTGATCGCACCCGTTTCCGTCGCTGGGGTCGCGCCGGCCGCCGCCGCCAGCTTCGACTGCGCCAAGGCCCGCACCAAGGTCGAGAAACTGATCTGCAAGGACCCGCAGCTGTCGCGCCAGGACGAGGACCTGGCCAAGGCCTATGGCGAGGCGCTGAAGCTCTGGGACGGCAAGATCGCCGCCTATGTGCGGATGAGCCAGCGCGGCTGGGTGGGTTCGCGCGCCCTGCTGCCGCCCGACATGGGCCAGGGCGGGATCCTGTGCATCGACGACGCGACCGCCCTGTCCTGCCTGCGCGCCATCCATGCCGACCGCATCGCCGTGCTGAGGAATCCGGGCTTCCGGCTGAGCGGGATCTATACGCGGGGCCAGGATTTCCTGAGCGTCAAGGCGACGCCGACGGGGCTGGAGCTCGCCTACCAGCTGGCCGACGCCAACACCTCCCAGGGCTTCACCGACGAGGGCGCCAAGGTGAAGGTCGTCCCCGGCCAGACCATCGTCGCCTTCCCGCTGGCCGGAACCGGCCCCGACGCCTGCCGGCTGGACGCGTCCTTCAGCGTCGACGAGGTGACCGTGACCCAGAAAGGCCCGTGCGGCGGCGCGCAGCTGGGTGGCTGGTGGAAACGGGACCAGACGCGGGATCCGGAGGCGGAGCTGTTCTGACGCCTCACCCGTTGTCATCCCGGAAAGCGCGCAGCGCTTGTCCGGGACCCAGGTGAACCGCACCGCATCAGCCCAGTCCCCTGGGTCCCGGACAGCCTCTGCGAGGCTTCCGGGATGACAACCATGGAGGCTTTAAGATCGCACACGCCTTGTCCACGCGTCCCACGCCCGCCAGCCCAGCAGCACCGCCAGGATCGCCGCATAGACCAGCGGCGGCCGATGATCCGCCTTCACCAGCAGGTAGTAGTGGACCACGCCCAGCGGGACGATCAGGTAGATCAGCCAATGCAGCCTTTGCCAGGTCGCGCGGCCCAGGCGCAGCACCCAGCCGTTGGTCGAGGTCACGGCCAGCGGGACCAGCAGCACGAAGCCCGCCATGCCCAGGGTGATGAAGGGCCGCTTGAGGATGTCCTTCCACAGCTGGCCCCAGTCGAAGAACAGGTCGACGCCGATATAGGTCAGCAGGTGCAGGCAAATGTAGCTGAAGGCGAACAGGCCGATCGTGCGGCGGAAGCGGATCAGGCGCGGCTTCTTCAGGATGCGCGCGGCGGGGGTGATCGCCAGGCCGACCAGCAGCAGGCGCAGGCCCCAGACGCCGATCTGGCGGATCAGCGCCTCGATCGGATTGGCCCCCAGGTCGCCGCTGACCCCCCGCCAGGCCAGCCAGACCAGCGGCGCGAAACAGGCCAGCCAGACGGCGGCGTAGATCAGGTTGTCCTGGGTCTTGGAGGGGCGCTTGCGCGTGGCGGCCCGCTTCACCGAGGCGTCCATCAGAAGTTCCGCTTCAGGTCCATGCCGCGATAGAGGTCGGCGACGTATTGGCCGTAGCCGTTGAACGGCAGGGTCTCGCGGCGGCGGAACTCGCCGATGCGGCGCTCGGTGGCCTGCGACCAGCGCGGATGGTCCACGGCCGGATTGACGTTGGAATAGAAGCCATACTCGCGCGGCGCCAGCACGTTCCAGGCGGTGGCCGGCATGCGCTCGACCAGGCTGATCCGCACGATCGACTTGGCGCCCTTGAAACCGTACTTCCACGGCACGACCAACCGCAGCGGCGCACCGTTCTGGTTGGGCAGGACGTCGCCATAGAGGCCGACGGCCAGGATCGTCAGCGGGTGGACCGCCTCGTCGATGCGCAGGCCCTCGCGATAGGGCCACTGCAGGGTGTCCCAGCGCTGGCCAGGCATTTCGGAGGGCCGCGTCAGGGTCTCGAAGGCGACGAACCTGGCCTTCGACGTCGGCTGGACCTGGGCGATCAGGTCCTTGAGCGGGAAGCCCACCCACGGGATCACCATCGACCAGCCCTCGACGCAACGCATGCGGTAGATGCGCTCCTCCAGCTTCTGGCCCTTGATCAGGTCGTCGATCGCGAAGCTGGCCGGCTTCTCGCATTCGCCGTCGACGCGCACCGTCCAGGGACGGGTCTTCAACGAGCCGGCGTTCTCGGACGGGTCCTCCTTGTTGACCCCGAATTCGTAGAAGTTGTTGTAGCTGGTGATGTCCTTCTTCGGCGTCGGCGGCTCGGTGGTCGAGAACCCCGGCTTGTAGGCCAGGCCCCGCGCGCTGGCCGTGCCCGCCGCCGCCAGCAGCCCCAGCCCCGCCGCCCCGCCGATGAATTCGCGCCGGCGCAGATAGAGGCCCGGGTCGGTGACGTCGTTGTCGGTCAGGTCGAGGGCGTGGCGGATCAGCATGGCGGGCTCCGGGGAAGCTACCCTGGAAGATACGTATTGGAAGCGCCAATGGTTACAGCGGCCAGGAGGCGCTTTTCCGCGCCGCGTGTGATCGCCCCAAAGGCGAGGCGGCCCGTTGCACACTTTTAACTAGTATTTTTCTCAATTTCGCGCATAGATCGCGCTCGAACGCCGCCGGCTGTCGGCGACGTCGTCTTCCGTCGACCCCTGCCGGCGGACGGAAGTCGAGACACAGGGAGAGCGTCATGGGTTTCTATGGTCCTGAGCCATTCGACACGGCCGAGGCGACCTACGTCTGGACCGGCCTGCGCGAACCGGGCTTCTTCAGCGTCAGCGTCAAGGGCGCCGCGCCGAATTTCACCAGCGGCATCCAGTTGATCCGCGATCCCCACTTCGTCGGCGGCCTGGCGATCGACGTGATGGGTTGGACCGGCCCGTTGGCCCAGGGCACGACGCCCTACGCGGTGCATGCCGTCTTCGGCGGCTTCTATCTGCCCAAGATCCTGATCGTCGGGCAGAACAAGCGCCTGCTGATCGACGTGAAGGAGATCCCCTTCACCACCGAAGAGGCCTATGTGAAGCACCTGACGGTCGCCCGAAAACTCGAAACGGCCTAGGCGCGCATTGGGCGAAAGTCTAAGCGATTTCGCCCGCCAAGCGCGCTCCAGTCCTGGACCCTAGAGCCTGTCGGGGCGCCCTTCACCGCATGAGGGGCGCCCCATCCGTCTAGGCCTTCACCACCGCCTCGAACGCCGCCCGCGCCTCGGCCTTGGCCTTGGCCAGCTTGGTCTTCAGCGACCGGAACTCGCGCACGCCGCCGGCCCGAGCCAGCAGCGCCCGGAAGGCCTTGGGCTCGGTGTCGGGGTCATGGCCGTCCTCCAGCGCCACCTTCAGCAGCTGCGACAGGTCCTGCTCCAGCCGCCAGGCGGACTCCAGCGCCGCCAGGGCCGCCCCATCGCCCAGGCCCGCGCGGCACAGCGCCGCCAGGGCCTCGCCGGTGTTCTGCGCCAGGGGGCCGCCCTGCGCCGCATGGACCAGTTGCAGGAACTGGGCGGCGAACTCGATGTCGACTAGGCCGCCGGGGGTGAGCTTGAGGTCCCAGTCGCCCTTGCCCGGCCGCTCGTCCTCCATCAGCTGGCGCATCTCCAGCACGTCGACGGCGGTCTTCCCCGGATCGCGCGCCCGGCGCAGGGCGGTGGCGATCGCCGCCTCGGCGCGGGCCTGGAACGCCGGCGACGAGGCCCAGATCACCCGGGCGCGGGTCAGGGCCAGCAGCTCCCAGGTCTCGGCCTCGCGCGCATAATAGTCCTCGAAGGCCGCGAAACTGACCGCCACCGGACCCTTGGTGCCCGATGGCCGCAGCTTGAGGTCCACCTCGTACAGCGTGCCCTCGCCGGTCGGGGCCGACAGGGCCGAGGTCAGGCGCTGGGTGAAGCGGGCGTAGAAACTCTCGGCGCCCCAGCCCTTGATCGCCGACACCGCCTCCCCTTGGTCCGCGGGCCCGTCGGCCGCGTAGAGCGTCATCAGGTCCAGGTCCGACTTGGCGGTCATCTCGCGTGAGCCGGCCTTGCCCAGGGCGACCACGGCCACCTGCCCCGGGAACGCGCCGCCCAGCCGCTCGACCTCGGCCAGGGCCGCCGGGGCCAGGCCGCCGACGATCAGGTCGGCCAGGTCGGCGAAGGCCGCCCCGGCGTCGCGCGCCCCGGCCGTGCCGCTGATCACCCGCACCCCGATCCGGAAGCTCTGGTCGCGGAACAGCCGCCGGGCGGCGTCCATCGCCCCCTCGAAGTCGGCCGGATCCCAGGACGCCTCGGTCGGCATCTCCATCGGCCCGAAGAAGGCGGGGTCCAGCAGGGCGTCCAGGGCCGTGGGCCGTCGCGCCAGGGTGCTGGCCAGGCGCGGCGCGAAGGCCATGACCTCGACGATCAGCTCGAACAGGCGCGGCTGGGCCAGGAACAGCGACTGGATCTGCACCCCGCTGCTGAGCCCCGCGAAGAAGTCGCCGAACCGGTTGAAGGCGTCGTCCGGCGCGCCGGTGGCGTTGGCGGCGTCCAGCAGGCGCGGGGCCAGGCGGGTGAACAGCTCGCGGCCGCGCGCGGTGCGGGTGGCGGCGATGTGGCCGTGGTGCCACCCGCGGATGGTGGCGGCCACCCGCTCGGGATGGGAAAAGCCCATGCGCTTGAGCGTGGCCAGGGTCTCCGGATCGTCCTCGACACCGGTGAACACCAGGCTGCCGAACCGCGACGACAGTTCCTCCTCGCCCTTGAACAGCGCGCCGTAGCGGCGGTTCACGCCCTTGAGGATCTGGCCGACCACGGCGTCGAAACTGCGCAACGCCGCGTGACCCCACAGGGCGGCCACCTTCTTGCGGTCAGTATCGGACTCCGGGAGCTTGTGGGTCTGGTCGTCGGCGATCATCTGGGCCCGGTGCTCCAGGGCGCGCAGGTCGCGATAGGCCTTGACCAGATAGTCGCGATCCTCGGGCGTGACATGGCCGGCGTCGGACAAGGCCGCCAGGGCGTCAAGCGTGCGCGGGCTGCGCAGGCTCGGATGGCGGCCGCCGAGGATCAGTTGCTGGGTCTGGACGAAGAACTCGATCTCGCGGATGCCGCCGCGCCCCAGCTTCAGGTCCGCGCCCTTGGCGGTCAGGCGGTCGTCGACCTTGTAGGCGTGGATCTGGCGCTTGATCGAGTGGATGTCGGCGATGGCGGCGAAGTCGAGGTTCCTGCGCCAGATGAACGGCTGCAGCTCGGCCAGGAACGCCTCGCCGCGCGCGAAGTCGCCGGCGCAGATCCGCGCCTTGATGTGGGCCGCCCGCTCCCAGTTCTGGCCGACGCTCTCGTAGTAGTCGAGGGCGGCGTCGATCGGCATGGCCGGCGGGGTCGAGGACGGGTCGGGGCGCAGGCGCAGGTCGATGCGGAACACGTAGCCGTCGGCCGTCCGCTCGGCCAGCAACCGGCCCAGGTGGTTGGCGATGCGCACCGCCACGCCCTGCGGCTCGACACCCTCGGCGACAGGCAGGGCCTCCGGCGCGTAGAAGATCGAGAAGTCGATGTCGCTGGAATAGTTGAGCTCGAACGCCCCGTGCTTGCCCATGGCGATGCAGAACAGGCCCGGGGCCGGGCCGTCCGGACCTTCGCCGACGTGGGTCAGGGCCCCGCGCGCCACTTCCAGCCGCACCGCCTGGGCCAGGGACGCGTGCAGGGTCGCGTCGGCGAAGCGGGTCAGGGCCCCGGTCACCGCGTCCAGATCCCAGACCCCGCCCAGGTCGCATAGGGCGGTCAGCAGGTGCAGGTCGGCCTTCAGCTCGCGCATGGCGCGGCGGGCGGTCTCGAACTCCGGCTCGGCGGCGACGGCCTCGGCGGCGGCCAGGATCTGGGCGAGCCGCGCTTCGGGATCGCCGTCCAGGAGCGCGGCCAGCCGCTGGCCGTCGCGCCGCGCCAGGCCGCCCAGGTAGGGCGAGGCGGCGAAGATCGGCGCCAGGGCGGGCCAGGCGGCCTCGACCAGCGGCGCGGCCTCGCCGACCCGCCTGACGATGGTCTCGTGCGCCCGTTCGGCGGCCTTGGGATCGACCACGGGGCCGCAGGGGGTGAGGCGTTCGAGCAGGCGAGTCATGGCGGCCACTGTGGCGCGGGCGGGCGGCGAGGTCATCCCGTCTCGTGTGGCCTCCACGATCGCTTGACAGTCGATGTTACAGGCGTAATCGTTGCGGTCGGAGACCGAACGCCATGAACATCACCCAGGCCGAAAGCCGCATCATGGACGCGCTCTGGACGCGCCAGCCCCTGACGGTGGACGAGATCATGGCCGAGGTCGCCGAGGCCCAGGGCTGGGGCGAGGCGACGGTCAAGACGCTGATCAACCGGCTGCTGAAGCGCAAGGCGATTCGGTCGGACCGGATCGAGGGCCGGGCGCGCTACGCCCCGATCATCCAGCGCGCCGACTATGTGCAGGCCGAAAGCCAGAGCCTGCTCAACCGCCTGTTCGACGGCCAATTGACGCCGCTGGTGGCGCATTTCGCCCAGCACCGCGCCCTGTCGACCGACGAGATCAAGCAACTGAAGACTCTGATCGAGGGTCTCGAACATGATGGCTGAACTGCTGGCCCTGACCCTGTTGCGCACCCAGGCGGCCGCCGCCGCCGCGGTGCTGCTGGTCCTGCTGTTGCGCGGCCCGATGCGGGCGGCGTTCGGGGCCGGCCTGGCCTATCGCCTGTGGGCCTTGGTGCCGGTGGCGGCGATCGCCACGGTGTTCCCCAGCCTGTCGGAGACCCTGGGCTCGGGCGCGCCGCCGCCGCTGATGGGCGAGGAGCGGGCCGTGCTGGTGATGGCCGTCTGGCTGGCCGGCGGCGTCGCCCTGGCCACGGTGATCCTGCTGCAGGAGCGCGCCTTCCGGGCCCGAGCCGAGGCCGGGCGCGCCGGTCCGGCGGTCATGGGCGTCTTCTGGCCCCGCATCGTGCTGCCGGCCGACTTCTCGACCCGCTTCGACGAGCAGGCCCGCAAGATGGTCGACCTGCATGAACGGGCCCACATCAAGCGCGGCGACCCGATCGCCAACCTGGCCATCGCCGCCGTCCAGGTCCTGGGCTGGTGCAATCCGCTGATCCATGTCGGCGCCCTGTGCGCCCGCCTGGACCAGGAGATGGCCTGCGACGCCTCGGTCCTGAGCCTGCGGCCCAACCTGCGCCGCCCCTATGCCGAGGCGCTGCTGGAGGCCCATACCCGCCGGACCGGCTCGCCCCTGGCCTGTTTCTTCGCGGCCCATCCGCTGCTGCTGCGGGTCAGGCTGCTGGCCCGGCCCGAGCCCAGCTATCGCCGCCAGACCGCCGGCGCCGCCGCGATCGCCCTGATCGCGGTGGTCACCGCCCTGGGCGTCTGGACGGTCACGCCGCGCGGCCCTCTGCCCAACCAGGAGATCTCCTGGCCGGGCCGGTTCGTCGGCGACGGCCCGGTTGACGGCATCACCCTGCCCAAGCTGCACCACTGACACCGTCGGTCGGCAAGCCTTTCGCATCCATGGCTTGACGACTCTGATTACATCTGTAAGTTTTTTGAACTACAGACGTAATCCGCGCCAGGCGCGGCGACAGGCGGGCCGCGATCATGACCTTCGTCCTCAGGATGCCCAAGGCGCGCGGCCCCCGCACCCGCCGCAAGGCGCTGGCCGCGCGGGTCTTCGAGCTGGGCGTCATGGCCCTGGTCGTCTTCGCCGTCGGCCTGATGGTGATGTTCACCGTCCGCTATGAGCTGAAGGTCGAGCCCAAGGCGCCGGCCGCCGGCGCGCGGCTGGTCCACGCCCGCTCGATGGCGCGGGTGCGCTGGGCCAGCGTCAAGCCGCGGCTGGTCGCCCGCCTGGCCCAGCCGCACGCCCTGGAACTGGGCAAGGTGTGGGCGCGGCGCGACGGCCGGGTCTGCGGCCTGGTCAACGGCTGGGGCAGCTTCGGCGGCCTGACCGGCATGACCCGCTTCTACGCCCAGGGCGACGAGCCGGTGTTCAAGCAGGACGGCCGTCCGGATTTCGAGGAGGAATGGTGGGCCTGCAAGCGCGACCGCTACGTGGTCATCCGCGAGGGCTCGGAGGAGACGGGCTTCTGCCCGACGAAGCTGGGGCGGCAGCGGTGCTTCGACGTGGTATACGGGCGGTAGGAGCAGGCGCTGGCCGCCCTACTCCACCCGCGGCAGCACCAGCGCCACGCGTAGGCCCGGACCGAAACCGCCGTATTCGCCGGGGCCCTCGGCCAACTCCAGACGTCCGCCGTGCGAGGCGGCCACCGCCTGGACCAGCGACAGGCCCAGCCCCGCCCCGGGCTCGCTGCGGCTGTTCTCCAGCCGCACGAAACGTTGGACCACCCGGGCGCGGTCGGCCTCGGGCACGCCGGGGCCGGTGTCGGTGACCGAGAACTCCAGCTCGCTGGACGAGGTGCGCCGGGCGCGCAGCATCACCGCCCCGCCCTCGGGCGTGTACTTGATGGCGTTGTCGAGGATGTTGGCCAGGGCCTGGGCGATGAACTCGCGGTTGCCGCGCACGCCCAGGGCCGGAACGATCTCGGCCTTGAAGTCCAGGCCCTTGTCCTCGCAGCTGGCCTCGTAGAGTTCGGCCATGTCGGAGGCCAGTTCGCTGGCGTCGAAGACCTCCTGGTTCGGCGCCTCGCCGGCCGCCTGCAGCCGGGCGATGGCCAGCACCGCGTTGAAGGTCTTGAGCACGCCGTCCGCATCCATCAGGGCGGTCTCCAGGGCCGCCACCGGATCACCCTTGCCGTTCTCGGCGTCGATCAGCGCCACCTCCATGCGCGCTCTCAAGCGCGTGAGCGGCGAGCGCAGGTCGTGGGCGATGGCGTCGCCGGCGTGGCGCAGGCCGCCCATCAGCCGCTCGATGCGGTCGAGCATGTCGTTGAGGCCCTCGGCCAGCTCGTCGTACTCGTCGCGCGTGCCGCGCACCCGGGCCCGGGCGTGCAGGTCGCCGGCCCGCACCGCGTTCACCACGTCGACCAGACCCTGCATGCTGCGCGAGACGTTGCGGCTGATCAGCACCCCGCCGGCCAGGCCCAGGATGATCACCAGCGCCCCGGCCCCGCGCAGGGCCCGGACGATCTTCATCACATAGCCTTCAGACTCCTGGACGTCGGCCCCGACGAACAGGGCCTCGCCGCCGCTCAGCCGCTCCTGCACCCCCCGCGCCGCGCGCTTGACCTCGGCGCCGTCGATGTCGGTCTCGGTGAGCTTGAAGGTCTCCCAGGTCGGACCGGGACCGGTGAAGTCGTCGATCGGCGACTCCTCGATCGAGCCGGAGATCCGCTTGCCGTCCTTGTCCAGCAGCAGGTACAGGAACGGCCGCTCGCCGGTGGCCCGCTCGACGATGGTCTGGTTCAGCGCGTTGACCCCGCCCACCCGGTAGGCGGCCTCGAGGCTCTCCATCTCGCGGGTGATGTCGGCGTCCGCGCGGCGGTTCACCTCGCCAGCGGTGGCGATGTAGATGTAGCCCAGGAACGCGCTGGCGGCCGCCGCGAACAGGGCCAGGAACAGCAGGGTCAGCCGGAACGGCGTCGATCGGATCAGGCGCGGCAGGCGCATGGGCTAGCTCTTCTTGCCCATCAGGGCGGCGATGTCTCGGCGGCTGTCGAGGATGCGGAGAAGATGGATGCCGCTTCCGTCTTCCAGAACCTCATACACGATGACCCAGGGCGTAATTGAAAAGGATCTGGGATTTCCCTTGAAATCAAACCGAACCCGGCCCAGCTGGGGGCGACGCGCCAGACGTTCGAAAGCGATCTCCAGTCGGCCGGTTACGGCTGTTGCACGAGCGTCGCCGCTTTCCCGTGCGATCCATAAAGCCAACTGCTTCACGTCGCGACGTGCGTTCAAGCTGCGCTCGATCGTCGGCCCCGGCATTCGTGACGCTAGCGGCCTTCCTTGCGCAGCTCTTCACGCACCTCGGCCATGATCTCGTCCATGCTCCAAGGCGTGGCCTTGCCCTCGGCAAGCTCTTGCCGAGCTTGCTCGAGCGACGCGTTGATCTCGTCGCGATTGCGCTCGATCCAGGCGTCCATCTCGGCTTCGGTCGGCAACGGACCATACAGGTCCGACAGATCGTCGAAGTCGTCGGCCTCGGGTTTCGCCGGCTTGTTCATGGTCCTAGCCTAACACAGCCTCGGAACGCCGCCTACGGATCGAGCCGGTAGCCGGCCCCGCGCACGGTCTGCAGCATGGCCCGGTCGAAGCCCTTGTCGATCTTCGAGCGCAGGCGGGAGACGTGCACGTCGATGACGTTGGTCTGCGGGTCGAAGTGGTATTCCCACACCTTCTCCAGCAGCATGGTGCGGGTCACCGACTGGCCGGCGTGGCGCATCATGAATTCCAGCAGCTGGAACTCGCGGGGCTGCAGGTCGATCTCCTTGCCCTGGCGATGGACCGTGCGGTTGATCAGGTTCATCTCGAGCTCGCCCACCTTGAGGGTGGTCGCCACGGCGCCGGTCTCGCGACGACGCGACAGGGCGTCGACCCGGGCCATCAGCTCGGCGAAGGCATAGGGCTTGACCAGGTAGTCGTCCGCCCCGGCCCGCAGGCCGGTGACGCGGTCGTTGATCTCGCCCAGGGCCGACAGGAACAGCACCGGCGTCTGGTCGCCCTCGCGGCGCAGGGTCTCGACCACCTCGACGCCGTTCTTCTTGGGCATCATCCGGTCGACGATCATCACGTCGAACTTGCCCTTGCCCGCCTCGGTCAGGCCGGCCTCGCCGTCGGGCGCGTGGACGCAGTCGTAGCCGGCCTCGGTCAGGCCATGGCGCATCGCCGCCGCCGCCTCGAGATCGTCCTCGATGATCAGAATACGCATGCTCAGCCAGTCCCCGGATGCACGAAAGGGCGCCACCGTACGAATCGATGACGCCCTCTATCGTGTTGTCGTCACGTCCCGGCGATGGTGACGTGATCCGCGCGCGGGCGAAAGCCCTCGCGTATCGGCGTTAGCGTTAGCCCTACGGCGCGATCTTCAGCGGCACGATCGTGGGACGACCGGCGCGGATGATCCGCAGGTTGACGCTGGGACGCTGCAGCTTCTTGGCCGCTTCGACCGCCGACGACACCTGGGCGGCCGACGAGACCGGCTCGCCGTTGACGCTGGTCAGGACGTCGCCCTTGCGCAGCCCCTTCTCGCCGGCGTCCGAAGTCGCCTTCACGCCGTCGATCAGCACGCCCTTGACCGCCGCGTCGATGCCGTAGGTGCGGCGGGCGGCCTCGTCGATCGGCACCAGGGTCATGCCCAGGGCTTCCGACTTCTGGGCCTGCGGCTTGGCCGGCGCATCGGCGCCGCCCTCGTCGCTGTCGTCGTCGTTCAGCGACAGTTCCTTCTCGGTGGGCCGCACGCCCGACTTGATCTCGACCGTGCGCGGCTTGCCGCCGCGCAGGACCGACAGCTTCAGGGTGTCGCCCGGACGGCCTTTGGCCACTTCGCGGGTCAACTCCGAGTTGCTCTTGACCTCGACGCCGTTGACGGCGGTGACCACGTCCTCGGGCATCAGGCCGCCCTTCTGGGCCGGACCGCCGGGCACCAGGTCGGCGACGATCACGCCCTTGACGCCGCTCAGGCCCTGGGCCTCGGCCATCTCGCTGGTGAAGGACTGGATCTGGGCGCCGATATAGCCGCGCACCACCTTGCCGCCGGCGATCAATTGCTTGGCGGTGTTTTCGGCCACATCGGCCGGGATGGCGAAGCCGATGCCCACCGAGCCGCCGGTCGGCGAGAAGATCGCGGTGTTGACCCCGATCACCCGGCCGTAGATGTCGAACGACGGGCCGCCCGAGTTGCCACGGTTGATCGGCGCGTCGATCTGGATGTAGTCGACGAAGGTCGACGAGCTGTCGCCCAGGTCGCGGTTATAGGCCGAGATGATGCCGGCCGTGGCGGTGCCGCCCAGGCCGAACGGGTTGCCGATGGTGATCACCCAGTCGCCGACCCGCGGCTTGGCCTGGTTCTCGAAGTTCACGAACGGGAACGCCGCGCCCTTGGCCTTGGGGTCGACCACCTTGAGGACCGCCAGGTCGGTGCCCTCGTCGCGGCCGACGATGGTGGCCTTCAGCTCACGGCCGTCCTTCAGCACGACATTGATGCCGTCGTCGTCGGCGTCGGCCACGACGTGGTTGTTGGTCACCAGGTAGCCGTCGGCCGAGATGAAGAAGCCCGAGCCCGAGGACTGCTGCTTGGGACCGGGGGCCTCTTCGCCGTCCTCGCCCTTCTGGCCCTTGGGCACGATGTCGAAACCTTCCAGGCCGGGAATGCGCAGCTTCGGCGCGGCGGCGGCCTTGGACGTGACGTCGATCTGCACCACGGCCGGCGAGACCTGCTCGAAGATGTCGGCGAACGACATCGGCGCGCCGGGCGGCGGCGCGAACATCGGCGTCCCGCTGGCCATCGGCGCGCCCGAGGTGCGGATCACCTGGGCCGGCTCGGCGGCCCCCGCGGGACCCATGCGCATGCCCACGCCGACCAGCGCCGCGCAGGCCACGCCCGCACCGGCCACCGCACCGACAAAGAAACCAGACTTCCTAGCAGCCATCTTACGTCTTTCCTCACCCACGGCGCGCGGCGCCGGGTCCTTGGCTTGAGAACCTAGTTGCGCTGGCGAAAGGCGCAATGGTCTTCGAAGAGATCATGCGTCCACGCTCAAGATGGTCTTGCGGCGTCTTCGCGGCGCAATCGTGTCATTCGTCCTTCAACAACACCTGAAGACGCGCTTCCTCGACCTGTGAAAGCGCCGGCGTATCTTCGCCGTCAGCCGCCGAGGCGGGGCGCCGGCGCAGCAGCAGCGCCATCAGAACGCCGCCCAGAATCAGCACGATCCCAGGCGTGGCCCAGAGCAGCGCGTTGCCCAGCGAGAACGGCGGCTTGAGCAGCACGAACTCGCCATAGCGCTCGACCAGGAACGCGCGGATCTGACCGTCGCTGCGTCCCTGCTTCACTTGGTCGCGCACGACCTGGCGCAGGTCGCCGGCCAGGGCCGCCTCGGAGTCGTCGATGGACTCGTTCTGGCAGACCAGGCAGCGCACCTCGCGGAAGATCTCGCGGGCCCGGGCCTCCTGGACGGGGTCGGGCAGCCGCTCGGCCGGATCGGCGGCGGCGCCGGCCATGCAGGCGATGGCGGCGAGGGCGATCAGGAGCCGTCTCACGCCGCCGTCTCCGCCTTGCGCGTGGCGTTCTTGCTCCCGACCCCGAACCGCAGGCGGCGGTCCGACAGCGACACCGCGCCGCCGATCGCCATGACCAGCGGGCCCAGGAAGATCAGCCGCACCCACGGATTGACGAAGGCCCGCACCAGCCAGGCCGGCTGGCCGCCCGCGCCCGCCCGGCGCTCGCCCAGCACCACATAGAGGTCGTCCAGCACCTTGGGGCAGATCGCCACCTCCGAGGTGGTCTGCTTGCCGGTCGGGTAGAAGCGGCGCTCGGGCCGGGCCTCGCAGACCGGCGCGCCGGCCTCGGTGATCTTCACGACCCCGCGCTCGGCGATATAGTTCTCGCCCTCGACCGTGCCGACCTCGGTCAGGACCAGTTCGTAGGCGCCCAGCTTCAGCTGCCCGCCGACGCTCAGGGCCTGGGCCGCCTCGACCCGCCAGGTGGTTTCGAAACTGGCGCCCAGCACGAAGATCCCCAGGCCGGCATGGGCCAGGGTCGTGCCCCAGGCGCCGCGCGGCAGGCCGGTCAGGCGCCGGCGGACCTCGGCCCACGGCGCGCGGAAGGCCTTCGCCCGCTCGGCCAGCTCCAGCAGCGCCCCGCCGACCAGCCAGAAGCCGACGACGAGGCCGCTGCTGGCCAGGGCGCTGCGCGGGGCGACCACGGCGAAGGCGACCAGGCCCAGGATCGCGGCGCAGGCCAGGGCCAGCCACAGCCGGCGGACCACCAGCCGCGCGTCGCCGCGCTTCCACGCCAGCAGGGGCCCCGCCGGCAGGATCGCCATGGCGAGAACCATCAGCGGCACGAACGTCATGTTGAAGAACGGCGCCCCGACCGACACGGCCTCGCCGTCGGTCGCCTCGCGGATCAGCGGGAACAGCGTGCCGACCAGCACCACGGCCGTGGCCGTCGACAGGATGATGTTGTTCAGGACGATGGCGCTCTCGCGGCTGACCGGGGCGAACAGGCCGCCGCTGTTCAGGCTGGGGGCGCGCAGGGCGAACAGCACGAAGCCGGCCCCGGCCGCGATGCCCATGATGGTCAGCAGCAGGATCCCGCGCGTCGGGTCCACCGCGAAGGCGTGGACGCTGGTCAGCACGCCCGAGCGCACCAGGAAGGCGCCCAGCATCGAGAAGGTGAAGGCCGCCAGCCCCAGGAACACCGTCCAGCCCGGCAGGGCCCCGCGCTTTTCAAGCACCACGGCCGAGTGCAGCAGGGCCGTGCCGATCAGCCAGGGCATGAAGCTGGCGTTCTCGACCGGGTCCCAGAACCACCAGCCGCCCCAGCCCAGCTCGTAATAGGCCCAGAACGCCCCCAGGGTGATGCCGACCGTCAGGAAGCTCCAGGCCGCCAGGGTCCAGGGCCGCACCCAGCGGGCCCAGGCCGCGTCGACCCGCCCCTCGATCAGGGCGGCCATCGAGAACGAGAACACCACCGAAAAGCCGACATAGCCGCAGTAGAGAAACGGCGGGTGGAAGGCCAGGGCCGGGTCCTGCAGCAGCGGGTTCAGCGACGCGCCCTCGACCGGAACGTCCAGCAGCCGGGCCATGGGGTTGGAGGCGAAGACGGTGTAGGCCAGGAACAGCACGCCCAGCGCGCCCTGGGTGGCCACGGCGTAGGCCCGCAGGCGGGGCGGCAGGGCCTCGCCCAGGCTGGCCACGGCCGCGCCGTAGCCGGTCAGCACCAGGCACCACAGCAGCATCGAGCCCTCGTGGCTGCCCCAGGCGCCGGCCACCTTGTAGAGCATCGGCTTGGCGGTGTGGGAATTGGCCGCGACATTGGCCACCGAGAAGTCCGACACCACGAAGGCGTGGACCAGGGCCAGGAAGGTCAGGGCCGTGCAGAGGAAGGTCCCCACCGCCGCGCCGCGCCCGGCGCCGGCCAGCAGCGACGACCGCCGCGCGCCGCCCACGGCCGACAGGATCGTCTGCAGGACCGACAGGACCAGGGCCAGGACCAGGGCGTAGGCGCCGAATTCGGTGATCATGCGAGAACTCCCCTTCTCCCCTTGCGGGAGAAGGTGTCGCGAAGCGACGGATGAGAGGTCGAAGGCGCGGTCGGCCGCGCACGGCGCCGCCGGTGCGACCCCTCATCCGACCTGCTACGCAGGCCACCTTCTCCCGCAAGGGGAGAAGGAAGGCGCAGGATCGACGTCACGTGGTTGGCTTCCCGGATTGGTAGCTTCCATAGGCCGGCTTGGCGCCGTCGCCGCGCCATTCGCCCTGTTCCTTCAGGGCCTTGGAGACCTCGCGCGGCATGTAGCGCTCGTCGTGCTTGGCCAGCACCTGCTTGGCGACGAAGGTTCCGGACTCGTCGAAGGCGCCCGAGGCGACGATGCCTTGGCCCTCGCGGAACAGGTCCGGCAGGTCGCCCTGGTAGCGGACCAGGGCGGTGGAGCGCTGGTCGGCGACCACGAACTCGACCAGCCCGTCCGGGTGCTTGACCACGCTGCCGACCTTGACCAGCCCGCCCAGCTGCACCTTGCGGCCGGCCGGCACATGGGCGGCGGCGGCCTGGGCCGGGGTGTAGAACAGCGAGATGGCGTCGCGCATGCCCCACAGGGCCAGGCCGACGGCCAGGGCCACCACCGGGGCGGCGACGGCCAGGACCATCAGGCGGCGGCGCGCCTTGCGGGATTTGGGCAGCAGGCTCATGGCTGGGAGGTCTTTTGGGAGGGAGTTTGCGCCGCCTGGCGCAGGGCGGCCAGCACCTTGGGCTGGTCCTTGTAGCGCGCCTGGGCCTTGGCCAGGGCGGCGTCGCGGCGGGCCGCGTCGCCCAGTACGGCATAGGCGCGCACCAGCTTGATCCAGCCGTCGGGATCGTCGGGATTGGCCTCGAGCCGCGCGGCCAGGCCGGCGACCATGCCCTGGATCATGTCCTGGACGTCCGCGCCCTGCGCGGCTTCGGCCGGCTGGCCGGTGGGGGCGGCGCTGGCGCGCAGGCCGCCGTCAGCCTGGACCTGGGCGATCTGGTGGCCAAAGCCCATGCGGCGCGGGTCGTCGGGCGGCAGGTCGGCCAGCAGCGCCTTCCAGTCGGCCAGGCCGCCTTGGACGTCGCCGTCGGCGATCCGGGCCAGGCCCAGGTGGTAGCGGGCGCTGACATTGCCGGGATCGCGCTTGAGCGCCTCGGCGAAGGCCTTGCGGGCGTCGGTTCCGATCTCGCCCTGGCCGTCGGCCAGGAAGGTCTCGCCCAGCCCCGCCCACAGGTCGGCGCGGTTCGGGGCCAGGATCACCGCGCGGCGCAGGGCCTGGGACGCGCCGGTGGCGTCGCCGGCCATCATCCGGACCAGGGCCAGGTTCTTCAGCGGTTCGGGGTCGGTCGGCCGCTGGATGGCGATCTGCTCCAGCACGGCGGCCACCTTCTGCGGCTCGAGCTGGGTGAGGTCGGTCCTGCGCCATTCGGCCACGCGCTTGAGGAACGGCTGGTCGGCCATGCCCAGCCCGCCGACCAGGCCGTAGATGCCGATGGCCAGCACGGGGGCGGCGGCGGCCAGGGTCAGCACCAGCGGCCGCAGCTTGGGATTGGCCGGCGGCCACGGCGCCTGGCGGTCGGCGGCGGCGATCAGCCGGCGGCCGGCCTCGGCCCGCGCGCCCTTCAGCTCGGCGTCGGCCAGCAGGCCCCGCTCGGCCAGGTCGTCGATCTCGGACAGTTGCCGCCGGTGCACGGCCAGGCTGCCGTCGTCGCCCACGCCCAGGGACGCCCGCGCGGCGCCGCGCAGCATCAGGGCGGCGACGACGGCCGACAGTCCCGCCGCGGCGATCCAGAAAGCGATCATGTTGCGCGTGTTAGCGGGGAAACGAGGGCGAACGTTAGCGAAAAAAGCGCTTAAGGAGCGGACAGCCCCTAGGCCGCCGCCGCCATGGCCGCGGCCGCGCGGCGGCGGACGATCTCGGCGGTCTTCTCGTCGCGGCTGTAGGCGATGTAGCCCGCGGCCAGGTCGACATAGAGGCGGGCCAGGCCCTGGTCGCCGCCGTCGCCGGTGCGCACGATATGCAGGATGTCCTCGATATACTGGTCCAGGCGCCCGTTCAGCTTCTCCAGCACCTTGGCGCGACTGGACCCGTAGCCGCTCTGCATGGCGCAGCCGCGGATCTCGGCGATGAACACCAGCACGGCGGTCAGCCGCCGGACCTGGGCCTGGTCGGGCTCGGCCGTCAGCTGCGGCACGCCCTTGCCCTTCTTGCCGCCGAGGATCGAGATCGGCCGCAGCGGCAGGGCCGCCAGCAGCTCCTTCTCGGCCGCGTTCATCCGCCCCTCGACCACCTGGGCGATCGCCTGCTTGTGCTTGGCGACGCGGCGGCCCCAGGGACCGTCCTTGACCAGGTTCACCGACTGCTCCAGCTCGGTGATCTGCTGGGCCACCCTCTGGGCGGCGGCGGCGGCCTTGCGGCCCTCGGCCTCGCCCTTGACCGGGTCGAAGGCGGCGATGAAATCGATGTTCCGCTCGATGTCGGCCAGCACCCGCTCGCCGAACACCCCGACCTCGGACGAGGCCCAGAACTTGTCGCCCGGCCGGTCCATGACCGCCGAGATCACCCGCAGGATGCGGAAGTCGTCGGGCAGGTGGGCGGCTAGCATCTCGAACAGCAGCGGCCCGGCGTCCGGGCGGATGGCGCAGGCGTCCTTGTAGGCCAGCCGGGCCGAGGAGGCGCGTTCCTCGCTCATCCTGCTGACCCATTCCTGCAGCCTGGGCAGGGCGGCGCGGACGATGGCCGACAGCTCCAGGCAGGAGGCCAGCTCGTCGATGTCGCAGATGGCGTCCAGGGCCCGGAAGCCCGCCTCGGCCTGGGCCCGCAGGCCCCCGGCGGCGATCTTGCACAGCTCGTTGAAGACGTCGGGCGGGCCCTGCTCGAGGTCCCACGGATTGCAGCGCGCCGCGGCCTCCTCGACCTTCGCGGGCGCCTGCTGCTTCAGGGCGGCCCACAGCAGGGTAAGGGTACGCGGCGGAAAGGAGGTCTGCTCGGTGTCGCGAGCGGCGCACAGCGGGACGATCGGGGCCAGCACGCTGTTGCGGACATAGCGGGCGGCGACCTCGTCCTCGACCAGGCCGCGCACGATCGCCAGCGCGCCCTGCCCGCCGGCCGGGCCGGCCAGGGCGAGTTCAAGACTGCGCAACGCGGCGTCAGGCGCGGTTTCCACCAGCTTCCGCACCATCAGCAACTTGTTGGCGGCGATCGCTGCCATAACCCCCCACCGAACGGGCCCGCTCCGGGCCGCGTCAACCATGTCGCCAACGAGGTTAAGACTTTCCGAAACCATAAGTTTTCGCGGCCCGAACAGGGGCGTCGAAAGGTCGCTGGGGGCATGGAGCGACCTCCGCGAAATGTTGGGTTGAGCCGAAGGTTTGAACCCTCTCCCAGAGGGAGAGGGCGGGGCCCGACCGCGAAGCGGTTGGGAGGGTGAGGGGTTACGCCTTCACCGTTTTCGTAGAGGGCGCCGCCGGCAGACCGTCCAACGCCTTCACCCCTCACCCTCCCAAGCTTCGCTTGGGTCCCTCCCTCTCCCCTCCGGGAGAGGGTTTTTTCTCACCCCTCCGAGCGCGGCAGCACCAGGGTCACGCGCAGGCCGCCCAGCGGCGAGGCGCCCAGGGTGACCGAGCCGCCATAAGCGCGGGCCAGTTCGTCGACGATCGACAGCCCCAGGCCCGAGCCGGGCGTGTGCTCGTCCATCCGCTGGCCGCGCTTGAGGGCGTCGATCCAGCGATCGGGCGGCAGGCCGGGGCCGTCGTCGTCGACCGTCAGGGTCATCCGCTCGGGCGAGCTGGCCACGGCCTCGGCCCGCACCTTGCCCCTGCACCACTTGCCGGCGTTCTCCATCACGTTGCCGGCCAGCTCCATGAAGTCCTGGCGCTCGCCCTGGAAGCACAGGTCCTCGGGGCACCGCCAGTCGATCTCGACGCCCTTGTCCTGGAAGATCCGCTCCAGGGTCACGGCCAGCTCGTCCATGATCGGCTCGACCGGCGTGCGCTCGCCCGAGGTCTGGGAGCGGGCGGCGGCGCGGGCCCGGCGCAGGTGGTGGTCGACCTGCTCGCGCATGGTCTGGGCCTGGCGCGCGACGACGTCGGCCAGGGCGCCGGGCCGCTGGCCCGCCTCGGTCAGCATCACCGACAGCGGCGTCTTCAGGGCGTGGGCCAGGTTGCCGACATGGGTGCGCTGGCGCTCGACCACCTCCTGGTTATGCGACAGCAGGGCGTTCAGCTCGACGGCCAGCGGGGCCAGCTCCTCGGGATAGTCCCCGTCCAGCTTCTCGGCCTTGCCGCGGCGCACGGCGGCCACCTCGCGGCGCAGCCGGAACAGCGGCACCAGGCCGACCCGCACCTGAACCACCACCGCGGCGATCAGGCCCACGCCCAGGATGACCAGGGCCAGGGTGGTGATGCGCCCGAAACGGTCGGCGTCGGCGTCGATCGGCGAGCGGTCCTCGGCCGCGATGAACACCACCGGCCGCGGATAGCCGGGCAGCCGGGCCAGCAGGGCGGCGGCTCGCAACGGCCGGTTCTGCGGGCCCTTGAGATCGAAATACAGGGTCTTGCCCGGCTCGGACATCAGCCGCTCGGACTGCTCGACCGGGATCATCAGGTCGCTGTCGAACAGCGAGCGCGAGCGCTCGATCACGTTCAGCCCGCCGCCGCCGGCCGGCTGGTCGAAGATCGTCCAGTAGCGGCCGGAATAGGCCCGGGTGGCGCGGATGTCGGTCAGCACCGGGGCCTTCAGCACCCCGTCGTCGATGGTGGAGCCGGCATAGAGGTCGTCGGTCAGCACGGCCAGCGACTGGTCGAACCGGCGGATCGCCGCGTCGCGGAACTGGGCGGTCAGGAACACGCCCGCCAGCACCAGCACCACCAGGTTCCAGGCGGCGGCCAGCAGCACCAGCCGCCGGACCAGCGAGCGCTTGCTGAGGTCCCACACGGCTAGGCGCTCCCGCGGAGGGTCACTCGCTGGTCTCGCCTTCCAGCGGGGTCAGGCGGTAGCCCAGGCCGCGCACGGTCTCGATGCGATCGCTGCCCAGCTTCTTGCGCAGCCGGCCGATGAACACCTCGATGGTGTTTGAGTCACGGTCAAAGTCCTGGTCGTACAGGTGCTCGACCAGCTCGGTGCGGCCGATCACCCGGCCCTGGTGCATCATCATGTAGTGCAGCAGGCGGTATTCCAGCGAGGTCAGGCGCAGGGGCTCGCCGTTGACGCTGGCCCGGGCGGCGCGCGGGTCCAGGCGCAGGCCGCCGCACGACAGGGTCGGCGAGGCGTGGCCGGACGAGCGGCGCAGCAGGGCGCGCAGGCGGGCCAGCAGCTCCTCGGTGTGGAACGGCTTGGTCAGGTAGTCGTCGGCCCCGGCGTCGAAGCCGGCGACCTTCTCGTTCCACGAGCCGCGCGCGGTCAGGATCAGCACCGGGGTGGCGACATTGCCGCGCCGCCAGCGCTCCAGCACCGAGACGCCGTCCACCTTGGGCAGGCCCAGGTCCAGCACCACGGCGTCATAGGGTTCGGTCTCGCCCAGGAACTGGGCCTCCTCGCCGTCGGGGGCGTGGTCGACGGCGTAGCCCGCGTCGCCCAGGGCCAGCTTCAGCTGGCGCGACAGGTCGGGATCGTCTTCGACAAGCAGGATGCGCATGGAGGAGCCTCTGTCTCGGGACGCTGGATATGGGGACTTAGTTGGCGCTGAGGATCTGGCCGGTCCGGGCGTCGACGATGAAGTCGATGCGGCGGCCGTCGGCCGTGGCCCAGCGGACGCGATAGTTAGGGCCCTCCAGGCCGGCGTCGAGCACGCGGCCCGGCGTGCGGCGGCCGATCTGCTCGATCACCCGCCCCAGCGGCACCAGTTGGCCCGACTGCACGCCCCCGCGCGCCTGGTCCTGCCGGGCGCGCCAGTCGGCGCCCAGCGAGTCCGGCCCGCGCTGGGCGGACGCCACGCCGGGGAGGGCGGCGGCGGCCAGGGCGGCGGCGAAGAGGAAATGGATCGGCTTCATGGGCTCCGGTGTAGAGCGTCGCGGCTGAATAGAGGCTGAACACGGCCGTTATGGACGGGCAACGTCGTTCTGTCACGGATTCGGCGAACGATGGCCACGCGGCTCGCCGTCCCGGCCGATCCCGTCGCGAAAAGCGTCGGCGCCGGCGCGTTCGCCGCGCACTTGCCAGTTCAGGTAACGGGGTTTTAGGATACAATCCTCGGATGCAAGACGGCAGGTTGCAGCCAAACGCCTCGACGCGCCGTCGGATCCTCGCCCGGGGCCTGGCGGGATCCCGAAACCTGTGGGGAAACGCATGCGGTGGTTGGGAGATCTGCGGGGCGCGGCCCTGATCTGCGGCCTGGCGCTGGCGCTGGTGGGGCTTGGGGGCCTGGCCGCGACGGCCGCCGCCGATACACCGCCGTCCAGCGTCACGCCCACCCCGGTGGACGGCGTGATCCAGGCCATTGGGGTTTCGCCGTCGAAACTCGGCGCCAACGCCGACCAGCTGACCCTCCTGCCGACCGGAGCCCCCGGCCCGGTGGCGCTGACCGTCGACCGGCCGGCCGACAAGCAGGCCCTGGAGCTCGGCGCCCGGCCCGGAGACCGGATCTGGCTGACCGTCGACGATCCCGTGAACCCCCGACGCGTGATCCAGGTCACCCGCCTCGCCCGGCCCGTGCCGGCCCTGCAGCGAACGATCGCCTTGGCCTCGGCCCTGGCGGTGATCGCCGCCTTCGCCAGCCTGGCCACGGCGGGCCGCCCCTGGCGGTTCCTGATCGGCAACGACAACAGGGTGAGCAATTCCCAGACCCAGGTGGCGCTGTGGTTCGGCGTCGTGGCCATGGTCTACGGCGCCACCCTGATCCTGCGCGCCTGGTTCCTGGGCTGGGAATTCATGGGCGGCATCTCGATGACCGCCAATGTCCTGGCCATGACCGGGCTTTCGGGCCTGTCGTTCGGCGCGGCCAAGGTGGTGGCCGTGCAGAAGGACGCCAACGCCGCGGCGGCCGCGGCGGCCGCCCCGGGCGTCGTCGCCCCCGCCCCGGCCGATCCCGCGCCACGGCCCAGGATCGCCGACCTGGTGCTCAACGACTTCGGCGTCGCCGACCTGGGCGACTTCCAGATGATCCTGATCAGCAGCGTCGCCACGGTGATCTTCGCCGCCGCCAGCTGGGAGTTCCTGACCCTGGTCGACATCGTCAAGACCACCACCCTCCCCGACATCGACACCGCCCTGCTGGGCAGCTTCGGCGTCGGCCAGGGCGCCTACCTGATCAAGAAGGCGGCCCTGCCGAACGGGGTGGGGTGAGATGGTCCGATGTCCGTGGACGGCGTTCGGTGACCCGTCCCATTACCATCCGTATTGACAATGTGCATACACTCCCCAACAATGTTCAGATGGTCAAGAGCCACTCCCCCACATTGGCGGAATTGCCTCCGGGAGCCCCGGCAAGCACGGAGCCATCCCCGTCCAGCGCGGAGGTCAAGGGCAGCATCAACCTGCGTATCGAGGCGCAAACGCGCCAGCTCATCGATGACGCAGCCGCCGTCCTGGGGAAGACGCGAACCGAGTTCATGATCGAAAGCGCCCGGGCGCTCGCCATCGACGTATTGCTGGATCAACGCCTGTTTGTCCTCGACCCCGCGCGCTTCGATGCGTTCGTCCACGCCCTCGACAATCCTCCCGCGCCTGGGCCCAAGTTGCGCGCGTTGCTAGGTCGAGTCCCCGCGTGGAAGGCGTAGCGTCGGGCGCCGGAGGTTCGCAGGCGAAGCTGTCCGCTCCGGTCCCTTTGACGGCGGAGCATGATCTTTCCAACTTCGATTGCGGCGAACCGGCGCTGAACGACTGGCTGAAACAGCGCGCGCTCAAGAACGAGAGCCGCTTTTCCAGGACCTATGTGGTTTGTGAAGGCGCCAGCGTTGTCGCCTATTTCTGCATTTCCGCAGGAGCGGTGGACCGAGAGGCCGCGCCAGGCAAACTCCGCCGCAATGCGCCCGACGCGATCCCGGTCTCCGTGATCGGCCGTCTGGCGGTCAGCCGGGCCTATGCCGGCCGAGGTCTCGGCGCCGACATTCTCTCAGACGCCCTTCGACGGATCGCTATCGTTTCGCAAAGCATCGGGATCGGCGCGGTCCTCGTTCAAGCCAAGAATCAGCGGGCCAAGCAGTTCTATCTGGCTTGCGCTGAATTCATCGAATATCCGGCGGAGAGCCGCACGCTGTTCCTGCCCCTCGAAACCATCATCGCAGCTTTTAGCTGAACGCTTTTCGACGACAGAACCGAGGTCGCCGGAGAGGGCGTCGCGGGCCCCCTACCGCCGCTTCGGCGCGTAGGGCCGCTTCTCCCGCCACTGCTCCGCGAACTTCTCCAACTCCGCGTCCGGCGCGTCCGGCAAAGTCACCACCAGCCGCGCGAACAGGTCGCCGCGGTGGCCCTTGGCGTCGGCCAGGCCGCGGCCCTTGAGCCGCAGCTTGGCGCCGGTGTTGGAGCCCTTGGGGACGGTCAGGGTCACCGGGCCGTCGGGGGTGGGGGCCTCGACCTTGCCGCCCAGCACCGCGTCGGGGACGCTGACCGGCAGGTCCATGACCAGGGCGCCGTTCTCGGGCCGATAGATCGGGTGCGGCTTGATCGCCAGCTCGATCAGGGCGTCGCCCTGCCCGCCCCGGCCCGGGCTGCCTTGCCCCTTCAAGCGAAGCGTCTGGCCTTCCTGGGCGCCGGCCGGGATGGTGACGTCGATCGTGCGGCCGTCCGAGAAGGCCACGCGCTTCTTGCCGCCCTTGATCGCCTCTTCCAGGTCGATGTCGAGCCGGGCGCGCACGTCGGCGCCCCTGGCCGCGAAGCCGCCGCCGCCGAAGCCGCCGCCCGCCCCGGCCCCCGCGCCACGATTGCGTCCCAGGATGTCGCCGAACAGGTCGTTGAGGTCGATCTCGGGACCTTCGCCGCCGCCGCTGCTGCGGAAGCCGCCGCCGCGCCCGCCGAAGCCGGCCCCGAACGGGTTGCCGCCACCGGCGCCGAAGCCGCCGCGCATGGTCTCGCGGCCGTCGGCGTCGATCTCGCCGGCGTCGAACTTCTTGCGCTTGTCGGCGTCGCCCAGGATGTCGAAGGCGGCGCTGACCTGCTTGAACTTCTCCTCCGACTTCTTGTCGCCCTTGTTGGCGTCGGGGTGGTGCTGCTTGGCGAGCTTGTGGAACGCCTTGCGGATTTCCGCCGCGCTCGCGGTGCGGGAAACGCCAAGCTCCAGATAGGGGTCGCGCGCCAAGGAGGCTCCTCACGTCAGTTCAAACAGGCGGAACGCCTCAATTAGGCCGTTCGGCGCGGCGCGCAAGCGTTATGTTGCATTATTATCACAGCAAGATCCGTGACATCGCGCCCCACCCGAACAGGGCCGAGCCCTGGGCGACCCTGACAGCCGGGGGCCCGGTCGGTCCAGCGGGGAAATCGGCGGCGCGCTGGGCGGCGGCGTAGGTGAAGCTCGGCGTGGTGGTTTCGGCGGTACGGACCACGGTCTCGCCGTCCAGGATCTCGACGCGATAGACCTCACGCTCCTCGCCCAGCGGGACCTCGGCGTCCCAGCCGTCGCCGGCCAGGCGGGTCCGTCGGATCCAGGTCACCAGCGTGTCGCCGCCCTGGCTCCGCGCGCGCAGATGGACCGGCGACCAGGGACGGGCCGACAGGCCGCGCCAGGTCTGGACCGTCTGGCTCATCGACGGTCCCGAGGCCGGGCCGCCGGCCGGGGCGGCGCGCCAGGTCAGCGGCAGGCCGCGCTCGGCCAGGGCCAGGTCGGCGCGGACCAGGGCCTCGTCCAGCACCACCACCGCCGCCCCGGCGAGGGTCAGGGCGGCCATGGCCGGGTCGCTGCCCGCCTGGCCACGCAGCAGGCCCGACAGGGTCCAGGCATCATCGCCGACCGGCTCGGCGGTCAGGAACTGGAGGATCTCCCATTCGCCGTTCGCGCCTTGCACCGCCAGGGCGTTGGCCCCGGCCAGGACGGCCGAGCGGTCGCGGCTGGCGGGCGCGGCGCCCTCCAGCCGCACGGTCAGGCGCGTGGCGCGGTCGAAGCGGTGCAGCGGCCCGGCCGGCAGGTCCGACAAGGTGACGCCCACCGTGGCCGGGACGCCGGCCGTGGCCCGCGCGCGCAAGGCCTCCTGCCCCGCGCCGACATGGACGTCGAAGGCCCGCCACGGCGAGGCCGCCACCGCGACCAGCGGCCGCTCGTCGGCTTGGCCCGGCAGGTCCAGCACGTGCAGCACCGGCGGGCCGGGAACCTCGCGCGGCGCGGCCGGCGACCAGTCCAGGTCGCCGTTCACCCGCACCGGATCGGCCACCGGCGCCAGCTGGGCGCGCGGGTGTTCGTCCAGGTCGACCCGCATCACCCGCCACGCCCGTCCCTCCAGTTCGAGCCGATCGCCAGGCTCGAGCCGCAGGGCGGCCAGGGGCGAGAGATGGACGGTCGCCTCGCGGGGGTCGGCGGCGGCCAGCAGGCGCTCGGCCACGGCCCGGGCGTCGGCGGCGGCCAGAACCAGCGGCGCGTCGAGGTCGGCGCCCCCCTCCCCGTCCTCGCGACGCACGATCACCGAGCCGGTCTGGTAGTCGCGGGCGGCGTCGATGAAGCGCAGGCGCAGGGCCTGGACCGGGGCCGCCAGGGTCCGGCCGGCGCTCAGCGGCGCGGCGCGATCCTCCGGCCAGGCCAGGTCGTCCTCGCCCAGGGCCAGGGCCGGCGGGCCCGAGCGGCCGGCCAGCGCGACGCCGTCCTGGCGCTCGACCGGGTCCAGGGCGAAGGCCTCCAGCAGCGGGGCCAGGGCGTCGCGCAGTCGCATCGGCCGGTCGACCACATAGCCGACGACGGCGCCGCCGGCCTCGCCCGGGTCGATCGCCACGCCGGCCCGCTCGGCCAGGGCGGCCACCAGCTCGGGCAGCGGCGCGATCCCGGCCCGGCCGTTCAGCCAGTGGCCTAGGGTCCAGTTGGGTCCGTCGGCCCAGACGGCGCTGCGGGCCGGGAAGTCGGGGAACGGCCGGGCGTCCCAGCACCAGGCGGCGGCGGCCTCGATCATCGGCCCGCCATAGGCCGGCGACACCGGATTGGTCGCCGGGTCGGCCAGGTGGGCCAGCACCGCCTCCAGCGCCCGCCGCTGGCCGACCTCGTCGCGGGTCCCGTCCGAGAACGGCGGCAGGGCGCTCTCGGCGCTCTTCTGGTCGACGAACAGGTTCGGGGCGTTGGCGCCCTTGTCGACCGCGCCACAGCCGAACTCGACCAGCCGCAGCGGCTTGGACCGGGGGCCCCAGGCGGTCGGCGTCGAAGCGCGCACGCCGCCGGGGCGGTTGAAATGCGGCTTGCTCCACCAGGACAGCAGGTCCTTGGGTCGGAACACCCACGGCTCGCCATAGGCGCCGTCGGTGATCGGGACGCGGACCTGGGCCGCCCGCGCCGCGTCGGAGGCGTAGAACCAGTCGAAGCCTTCGCCGCCCACAAGGTTGGCGCGCAGGTAGTCGACGTCGCGCAGACCGCCCCGGCCGGCGTCCAGGTGCTCGTCGCCGTCGCGCCAGTCGGCCATCGGCGGATAGAAGTCGATCCCGACGAAGTCGACGTTGGCGTCGCTCCACAGCGGGTCGAGGTGGAAGTGGACGTCGCCGGAGCCGTCGCCCGGCTGGTGGCCGAAATATTCGCTCCAGTCGGCGGCGTAGCCCAGCTTGGTCGTCGGCCCCAGCAGGGTCCGGACCTCGCCGGCCAGGCTCTTCAGCGCGCTCACGGCCGGATAGGACGAGGGGCCGTCGCGCACCGTGGTCAGGCCGCGCAGCTCCGAGCCCAGGATGAAGCCGTCCACCCCGCCCGCCAGCTGGGCCAGCTTGGCGTAGTGCAGCAGCATCCGCCGCAGGCCCCAGTCGCCGGCCGGACCCGTATAGGTCGGCAGGCCGTCCGCGACGCCGAACTGGGCCGCCGCAGCCGCGCCGAACAGGCCGGCGACCTGCGCCCCGGCCGCGGCGGTCTTGTCGGGCGACCCCGGCCGGCCGGGCGCGGGATGGCAGGTGATCCGGCCGCGCCAGGGATAGGCCCCCTGCCGCGCGCCGCCATAGGGGTCGGGCAGGGCGTTGCCCGCCGGCACGTCCATCAGCACGAACGGATAGAGGGTCACCCTCAGCCCCCGCCGCTTCAGCTCGGCGATGGCCTGCAGCACGGCCCGGTCGGCCGGCGTGCCGCCATAGGCCGGGCCGCCGCCGTTCCGCGAGACCTCCGCCGCGCCGGCCCGGTCGACGCCGTTGACCCGCCAGTCGAACGGGATCGTCGTCTTGGCCGCCTGCTCGACCCTGGGCCGGATCGCGCAGGCTCCGCAGCGCAGGTCGTCGCCGAACCAGGCGACCACCAGGGTCACTTCCTCGACATGAGGCAGCTGGGCCTGGAGCTGGTCGAGCGACACCACCAGGTCGGGGCGGCCTTCGGTGTTGTTCAGGGTCTCGGCCGTGGTCCGGGTCAGGCCGTCGCGGCGCATCACCAGGTCGGTGGCGTAGACGAACTCGCCCGCGCCGGGGATCAGGCAGACGCCCTTCAGGCGTTCCTCGAGGCCCGCTGGCGCGCCGCTGGCGCGCGGGCGGTGGAACACCTCGAACGACAGCTGCGGCGGCCGGTTGCCGTAGGCGCCCAGCGGCAGGTCCTCGAACACCACATAGGCCGTCCCGCGATAGGCCGGGGCCTCGCCTTCGACGGCGGCGATCAGCGGGTCGGGACCCTGGTCCTCGCCGCCGGTGTGGACGCGCATGACCACCCCGGCCATGTCCATCGGCTTGCCGTCGGCCCACACCCGGCCGATCCCGTCGATCGGACCCTCGCAGACCGCGACGGCGAACGACAGGCTGTAGGCGGCGCTGCTGGTGCGGGACCCTTTGCCGCCGCCGGACCGGCCGTCGACCCAGCGCTCCTTGAACCGCGCGGCCCAGATCACCTGGCCGGCAACCCGGGCCCGGCCGAACACCGCGGCCATCGGCCCGCCCTCGGCCGCCCCCGACAACCGCAGCTCGGGGATGCGCGGCCCGACCCGGCGGGCCGGGGTCAGGGCGTTGATCGCGGCGCTGTCGATCGCCGCCCCGACCGCCAGGCCGATCGCGCCGCCGACGGGACCCGCCACGGCCGTGCCGACGGCGGAAAGAATGACCTGGGCCATGGGGTGTCCTTCAGGGTTCGGGAAAACGAAAGGCGCCGACCAGCCGCTCGCGCCACCAGCGGCCCAGCCAGCTCTCGACGCAGGCCCGGCCCCAATAGGCGTGGATCATCCGGTCCTCGGCCGAGGCGATCGCGCAGTGCTTGGCCGGGGCGTCCGGCGCCATGCGGAACAGCAGCACGTCGCCCGGATGGGCGGCGTCCAGGTCCAGTCGGATCAGCCTGCGGTCCAGCGCCTGGGCCAGCAGCTCGCGCCCGCCCAGCTCGGCCCAGTCGGGACGGTAGGGCGGCGGGATCTCGGGCTCGGCGCCGTAGAGCGCCCGCCAGACGCCGCGCACCAGCCCCAGGCAGTCGCAGCCGACGCCGCGCAGGGAGGCCTGGTGCTGGTAGGGGGTGCCCAGCCACAGGCGGGCTTCGTGGAGGGCGCGTTGGCTGGTTGCTGAATCCTCGACACAAAACGTTGTCATCCCGGAAGCCCCGCAGGGGCTGTCCGGGACCCAGGGGACTGGGCTGGCGCTTTGCGGTTCACCTGGGTCCCGGACAAGCGCTGCGCCCGCCCGCCGTCAGGCGGGCCGCTTGCGCGACCCGAGGCCGGGATGACAACCATTTTGGGTAGCGAGAGGGGGCTCACCGCCGCCCGCCGTCATTGCGCTCCCCCTCGTTGGGGTACAGCGTCAAGAAGTCCTCGCCCGGCGCGGTCGGGAAGCCGCGGAAGTTCAGGCCGTTGCCGAACACCGCCCGGCAGGTCGCCCAGCGCTTGTCGCAGGTCGCGCCGGGGAAGGCCGCCGGGTCGACGCCGCAGCGGGCGTCGCCGAACGCCGCGTCGCACGAGCGTCCGAAGGTGCGGCCGGCCACCCGGTCCAGGGCCGCCAGCGGACCCTCCAGGGCCAGGGTGAAAGCCCCGCCCTCGGCCTTGACCGCGGCGACCCGGGCCGACCACAGTCGCACGCCCAGGCCAGGCGCCGACCAGTCGACGAGCCGGCATTCGACCCGCGCTCCGTCATAGAGCCCGGCCGCCAGGTCGGCCTCCGACAGCGCCGCGTCGTCGAAGCCACCGACCGCCGCGGCCTGGCCCGGCGAGAAGCCGGTCGCCGTCTCGGCCGCGCCCGCGGTCCAGCCGCTGGCCGCCTTGCAGGCCACGCCCTCGACCACCAGGTCGCTATCATGGTCGGTGAAGCCCAGCACGACGCCGTCGGCGCGGGTCAGGATCCAGGCGTGGCACAGGCTGGCCGCGCCGCCTTCGAGGCGGTCGGCCAGTTCGGCGGGCACGGCGCGCATCAGACCCGCACCTCGACCCGAACCTCAATGAGGGCCACCGCCCCGACCCGGGCGGCGTTGAAGCCTTCCAGGGTCACGTCGATGCGGTCGCCGTCGAAGCGCACCGGCACGTCGAACTCGAAGCCGGCGGTGACCGCCGCCCCAGCCGCCGGAGCGGTCGCCAGGGTGACCAGGCCGGTGGCCGTATCGACCGTGAAGCCGCCCGCCGCCAGGGCGATCCCGGCCACCGCCACCTTGACCGTGCCGGCCACCGGCTTGGCGATCGGCCGGACCACCGCCGTCTCGCCGCTTCCATAGGTCTTGGCCAGGACGAAGGTCTTGCGGACCCCGTCGCCGGTCCCCAGCGCCTGGTCGGTCGCGGCCGGCGTCGCCGACGGCGCGCACGACTTGCAGTCGGCCGGGTCGCGGAACCGGAAGCCGTGCAGCCGCCCGCGCCGCGCCTCGAAGAAGGCGACCAGGGCGGCGGCGTCGTCCAGCGGCCGCGTCGCCGTGCCGATCAGATAGCGCCGCCGCCCCTGGGCCCAGGGACTGGACCGCCGCTCGAAGCCCGACGCCAGGGTCGTCACCTGGGTCCGCCGCTCGACCCCGCCGGTGCAGCCGAACGCCAGCCGCGCGGGCAGGCGCGTCTCGTGGAACGCGGTCATGGAGATGTCCTTCATCGAACCCTCTCCCATGGGGAGAGGGAGGGACCCATGCGCAGCATGGGAGGGTGAGGGGGGTGGTGAGGCGGCCGGCGCGCCGGCAGGGCGGCGGTGCGAAGACGGCGAGGGTTTAACCCCTCACCCTCCCACCGCTACGCGGCGGGCCCCGCCCTCTCCCGCCGGGAGAGGGTTCAAGCCAGCCGAGGTTAAACCCTCGTCATGACTTGCAATTCACTTAAACCGCGGCGCCGCCGGCCCTAGTCTCAGGCTCAGGATTGGGAGCTGGAAATGGACTGGAAATCGTTGTTCTTCTCGGCCGAGGGCCGGATCGGCCGCCAGGTGTTCTGGATCGGCTGGCTGATGCTGCTGGGCGCCCACGTGGTGGCCGGCTGGATCCCGCTGGTCGGCCAGGTGATCGGCCTGATCGCCGTGTTCGCCTGGGTCTGCCTGTGCACCAAGCGCCTGCACGACATGGGCCGCAGCGGCTGGTGGCAATTGCTGCCGATCCTGCTGGGGCCGGTGCTGATCATCGGCTCGGCGATGTCGATCGGCATCGGCGCGATCCTGGGCGAGATCACCAACACCGACTGGGCCGCCCTGGCCGGCGTCGGCGGCCTGCTGGTCAGCGTCGCCATCGCCTTCATCGCGGTGGCCGCCTTCACCCTGTGGGTGGGCGTGACCGAGGGCCAGCCGGGCGAGAACCGCTACGGCGAGCCGCCGCTGACGCGGCTGATGGCTTAGGTTTTCAAGCGCCCTCTCCCAGAGGGAGAGGGAGGGGCCCGCGACGCAGTCGTGGGAGGGTGAGGGGTTACACCCTCACCCTTTTTCACGAGCGCCCTGCCGGCACGCCGTCGAACGCAGAACCCCTCACCCTGCCCTCTCCCCATGGGAGAGGGTCCTTTCCGGTCAAAGCCGCCGCGCCCCCAGGCTGACCGCCCGGGCCAGGGCCTGGGCCAGTTGGGCGTCGGAGCGGGCCAGGCCCGCCGTGTCGCCGCCCTGGACATTGACGACGACATTGACCCCGCCGGCCCCCAGGGGCTCGACCGCGCCGGCCCCGGCGGGGCGGAACAGCTCGGGGCCACGCTCGCCGACCAGGTAGGCGCCGCCGGGCGCGACCGGGCCGCCATCGGCCCTGGCCCCCGAAAAGGCCGAGCCGACCGCCCCGGCCAGGGCCTTGGCCAGGCCGCCGCCGCCCGAGCCCCCGCCCAGGCCGCTCGACACCGCGTCCAGCACCGCCCCCGCCAGCTCGGCCAGGCTGACCTTGCCGTCGGCGGCCGCGTGGGCCAGCGACTTGGCCAAGCCCGTGCCGGCCTTGGCGAAGGCCTCGTCGATGGCGCGGGCGGCCTGCTCGGCCGGGGCGCGCAGGGCCGACAGGGCGGCGGCCGCCTCGGTCGCCCGGGCGGGGACGGCGTCCAGGCCATCAGGATCGAAGTCGCTCATGGGGTCTCCCAAGGGATTGGATCGTCGGGGAAGCGGGCGATCAGGGCGTCCAGCGCCGCGCGGTCGAGCACCGGGGCGGACGGCGCCTCGGCCAGGGCCCGCCACTCGGCCAGGGACAGCCGCCAGAAGGCCTCGGGCGAAAGGGCTAGCTGCCGGCTCGCCAGACGCAGGGCCGCGCGCCAGTGGGGTTTCATGCGCAGGCCGCCAAGGCCGCCGCCACGGCCGCGACGGCTTGCGGGACCGACACCGGCGCGGCGTCCAGCACCGCCGGATCCTCGCCGCCGCCCTCCATCAGGGCGGCCAGCACGGCCAGCAGCTCACGCGCCGACAGCCGGCCGAACCGCTCGGGCAAGGCGCTCCAGTCGTCCAGGCCCAGGATCGCCTCGATCCGGGCCAGGGCGCCCAGGGTCAGGCACAGGCGGCGGGGCGATCCGGCCAGCGGGACGACGACCTCGCCGCGGGCGGGGTTGGGGGTGGGCATGGGTTTTTCTCCTCTCGAAGCCACGCCTTTCTCGGTCGTCATCCCGGGCCCTTGTGCCCGGGATCCCTGGTTCAGCCGACACGTGAGAGGCAAGCGGTTCGCCAGCGAACCGCCCCTCCCGCACCTGCGGCGGATGGAGGGGTCCCGGGCACAGGGGCCCGGGATGACGGCGCTGATCATGGAAATGACTGTTTTGATCGCGATCCTAGATCGCCGTGAACGTCACCGGTCCGGCCGAGGCCAGGGACAGGGCGAAGGCGGCCTCGCCGTCGTGGTCGCCGGCATATTCCAGGGCCGCCACCAGGAACGGCCCCTCCAGCTGCACGAAGTCGGGGATCACCAGCCGCCAGACACGGGCCGTCTGGGCGAAAAAGCTGTCGCGCACCGCCGCGTCGGAGGCGGCGTCGCGGAACACGCCGCCGCCCGAGACCGCGACCGAGCGCACGCCCGACCCGGCCAGCAGCTCGCGCCAGCGGCCGGCGCTGTCGCCGTCGGTGGCGTCGATCGTCTGGGCGTTGAGGCTGATCGTGCGGGCCCGCAGGCCGGCCACGGTGGTGAAGCTGGGCGTCGGCGCGCCGTCGCTGATCTTCAGCAGGATGTCTTTGCCGGCTTGGGCGGCCATGGGGGTGTCCTTTCGCTAGAGGGTTTCCGTCACCGCCCGCACCCGCAGCACGCCCAGCGACAGCTCGCGATCGGCGGCGCGGAAGACGTCGGCATAGGTGACGCGCAGGGTGACCAGGCGACGGCCGGCGACGGCCAGCGGCGCGTTGTGCACGGCCGCGCGGACCGCCGAGGTGACGGCGCGCGCCTCCTCTGGTCCGCCGAACTTGCTGGCGCAGGTCAGGGTCAGCAGGTGCTCGAGGGCGTCGGCGTCCGGTCCGGCCGGCCGGCTCTCCTGGCGGCCCAGGCTGACGCACGGATAGACCGGATGGCGCGGCGGGTCGGCGTGGACCCGGGCGGCGACCAGGGCCGAGACGGCGGGCGCGGCCTTCAGGGCCTCGACCAGGGCGGCGGCGATCGCCGCGTCGGGACCCGCGTTCATAGCCGGGCCTCCCGATAGGGCGCCAGCCAGGCCTCGACCAGGCTGGGCGGCGGTTCGGCGTCGTCGCGGTGCTCGTAGGCGTGGGCGACCAGGCGCAGCACGGCCAGGCGCAGCGGCGCGGGGCTGGCGGGGGTCAGGGCCAGGCCCGTGGCGCGGCCGACCCGCGCTTCGGCGGCGTCGACCAGCAGGCCGACCAGGGCGTCCTCCGTGGCGTCGGCCACGCGCAGGAAGCCCTTGGCCTCGGCCAGGGTGATGGAGAGGGGCATGTGGGGGTTCCTGGAAGGAAAGGACTCCCCCCTCCGGTCCTTCGGACCACCTCCCCCACAGGGGGAGGGGCGATCACGAAATCCTCCCCCTGTGGGGGAGGTGTCGGCGCAGCCGACGGAGGGGGGAGTGTTAGGGCGTCAGACGACGACGCTTACGAAACCGCGAACTTCAGCAGCTTGATCGCGTCGAAGTTCTGCACCCCGCCGCCGACCCGCTTGGTGGTGTAGAACAGCACGTGGGGCTTGGCCGAATAGGGGTCGCGCAGGACCCGCACGCCCGCCCGGTCGACGATCAGATAGCCCTTCTCGAAGTCGCCGAACGCGATGGCCATGGCGTTGGCCGCGACGTCGGGCATGGCCTCGATCTCGGTGACCGGATAGCCCAGCAGCGACGCCGACTGGCCCGGCTGCAGGGCCGCGTTCCAGATGTAGTTGCCCTGGGCGTCCTTGAACTTGCGCACGGCGCTGACCGTGCGGCGGTTCATCACGAAGCGGCCGTTCTGGCGGTACTGGGTCTTGGCCGCGTAGATCAGGTCGATCAGCTTGTCGGTCGGGTTCGAGGCCGGCCAGGCGCCCGCCACGCCGGTGGCCAGGTAGCCGACCTGGCCCCAGGTCGCCGAGGCGTCGGCCGCGGCGGTGTAGGCCAGCAGGCCCTTGGGCTTGTTGATCCCGTCGCCGGCGACGAAGGCGGCGGTCTCCTGGGCGGCGAAGGCGTCCTGCACCTCCTCCGCCAGCCACTCGTCGATGTCGACATAGGCGTCGTCGAGCAGGGCCTGGGTGGCGGCCGGGCTGGCGTAGAGCTCGCCGGCCGGGAAGTCGATCACGTCCAGGGTCGGGGCGGCGGTCTCGGGCCGGACGGCGGTCTCGGCCACCCAGCTGGCGGCCAGGCCGGCCGTCGACACCGGCTTGCGGAACGTGCCGGCCCCGATGGTGCGCACCTGGCAGATGTCGCGCATCGGCGAGCTGGCCTGCAGGCGGCGCAGGATCTGCCGCTCCAGCTCGGCCGGGGCGACATAGCCGCCGGCCGTGGCCACGCCCTCCGACAGGCCCTTGGCCTCCAGCAGAAGCGCGGGGGTCTCGCCGGTCTTGATGTAGCGGTCGAAGGCGGCCTTGCGCTCGTCGACCCGCGCCAGCGGCGCGTCACCGCCAATCGAAGGCCTACGCGCGTCGGCCAGCACGCGGTCCAGCCGCGCCTGGGCCTGGGAGACGGCGTCGTCGATGCGGGCGACCTTCTCCTCCAGCAGCACGTCGGCCCGCTTGGTCTCCAGCGCGGCCAGCCGCTGGTCGTTGGCGGCCTTGAAGCCCTCGAACGCCGCCAGCACCTCGTGCAAGGCGGCGCGGGCCTCCGGCGAGGCCGCGGCCTGTTTGGTTTCCTTCATGGGAGTCTCCGAAAAAGCCCTTCCGTCTGGAAGAGGGCGATGAGCCCGCGCCGAGGCGCGAGTTTGCGTTCCCACGCCGATCGGCCACACTCGTCACGCGAGGTGGGAGACGGACATGATCGGCAAGGGGAAAGACTGGCGGGCCCTAACGGTGCTGGGCGTCGCGACGGCGTTGGCGTCAGGCTGCGCCGGACCGAGCAAGACCGCCCGGCCGCTGGCGGAATCCGATGAACATCTGGTGGTGTGCGATGGGCGCGAAGGCGAACCTTCGACATGCCAATGCCAACCTAAGGACGGCGGCCTTCAGAACTGCGCCGCGCCTCAGATCAAACGGCGAACATCTTCGACATCAAGCAACTCTCAGCCGAGCCCCCGGTAGCATTGGAAAAGTGACGATCGACACCTCCCACAGCTCGACCTCGCGCAGCACCCGCAGGCGGCCGGTGTCGTCGGGGCGGGCCTTGACGGCGCGGAAGCCGATCGACAGGCCGTCCAGGGCGCCGGCCTCGACCAGGGCGGCGACCAGCCTTCCGCGTGGCGTCGCGCGCAGGATGCGGCCGCGGACGTAGAGGCCCGTGGCATCCTCGGCGATCTCGTCCCAGACGCCGACGGGCTCGGCGTCGTCGTGCTGGTGCAGCATCTTGACGCCGGCCGGGCCGGTGCGCGCCAGGCTGGCGGCGAAGGCGCCAGCGCCGGCGACGTCGTCGTTGAGGTCGCGGGTCCAGAAGAGGCTGGCGTGGCCTTCGATGGGCAGGTCTTGAGTCATGAGGGCTCCAGTTTGGAGACGGTGGAAGACCCCCTCAGTCGCTCCGCGACAGCTCCCCCAGAGGGAGCATCAGATCCTCCCCCTCTGGGGGAGGTGGCCCGAAGGGCCGGAGGGGGCCTGCGGCGCCGGACGCTACGGCCGGTCCAGCTTGCTTTCGATCCGCGCCAGCGCCGCCCGGGTGGCGTCGGCCTGGGTCTCCAGGCGGGCCAGGCGTTCGGCGACCGGGGCCTGGGCGTCGAGGCGCTGGCGCAGGTCGTCGATCCGCGCGCTGGCCCGGCCTGCCCACATCAGGGCGGCGGCGGCCTGCAGGGCCACGGCGACCAGCAGGCCGAGCGAGACCTGGCGGTCGAGCCGCCAGCGGTTGGGTGAAGTCATGGGTGTCTCCTGGAAGGTGAGGTCGGCGCACCTAGACCCTCCCCCTGTTGGGGAGGCGGCCGAAGGCCGGTTGGGGGGAGTGATCGGGTCGTCAATTGGGGCTGGGCATCGTCCGGCCACTCCCCCCACCGTCGGCTGCGCCGACACCTCCCCCACAGGGGGAGGAGTTAGCCCTCCAGCCCCGCCAGCCGCCTACGCTCGGCGTCGGTCAGGAAACTGGCCCCCTCCAGCCGCGCCCACAGGGCGTCGCGCTCGGTCGACAGGGCCGGCACGGCGTCCAGGTCGCAGGCGATGCGGGCGCCGGGGAACTTCGGCGCCAGCCAGACCGACAGGGCCCGCGCCGCGCGCTCGGCCAGCGGGACCACCGTGTGGCGCCAGAACGCGCCATTGGCCTCGCGATAGTTGGCGTAGGTGGCGTCGCCCGGCACGCCCAGCAGCTGGGGCGGCACCCCGAAGGCCAGGGCGATCTCGCGGGCGGCGGCGTGCTTGCCGGCGATGAAGTCCATGTCGGCGGGGCTCAGCGACATCGGCCGCCAGTCCAGCCCGCCCTCCAGCAGCAGCGGCCGGCCGGCGTTGGCGGTGCCGGCGTGGGCGTCGGAGAGCTCGGCCTTCAGCCGCTCGAACTGCTCGGCCGAGAGCCGGTCGCCGGCCTCGCGGTTGGCGTAGACCAGGGCCCCGGACGGCCGGGCGCTGTTGTCGAGCAGGGCCTTGTTCCAGGCTCCCGAGGCGTTGTGCACGTCGATGGCGAAGGCCGCGGCCTCCAGCGGCGAGAAGCCGTAATGGTCGTCGGTGGGGTTGAACAGCTTCAGGTGCAGCACCGGCAGCCAGCCCGACGCGTCGCGGCCGATCCGCGCCGTGCGGCCGGCGGCCTGGTAGTCGTAGGCCAGCGGCCAGCCGCGCGGGCCGGGGACCACGGTCATCCGGTCGGGCCGCAGGGCGTAGAGCTCGGTCGGGACGTCGTCGGTTCCGCCCCCTTTGTCTTGGGAAGCTTCCAGGTAGCCGTTGCCCGCCACCTGCAGGTGGCCGAAGAACGCCTCCATCAGGTCGGCCCCGCCCTGTTCCGGGTTGGGGCCCTGCAGCAGTTTGCGCAGCGGATGGTCGTCGGCCCGCCGGCCTGCGACGAACACCGACAGCGGCACGGCCGCGGCCGCCTCGGCGATCATCCGCACGCAGCGATAGGCGATCGGGTTCTTGCCGAAGCCCTCCGAGGCCAGGGCCGCATAGTCCCGCGGCGTCCACCGCGGCCGCCCGGCGGTGGTCAGGGCGATCAGCCGCGCGGCCCGGGAGTCCTTGGCCTCCGGCGCCTTTTTCGGGGTGGGGCGGCGGGGTTTGAACAGGGGCATGGGCGCCTCGCGAGGGTTGAGAACATAAAGTGAACATGTTAGAGTGGAGCAATCGACGTGAGGCTCCGCCTCCTATGGGGGCGGACAGACCGCGCAGCGGTCAGGTGGGGGCAAGAGGGGAGCCGCATGAATGCGCCACGACCGACGGTCACGAACGCCAGGCGGCTTCGCAAAGAGATGACGCTTCCCGAGTTGATGCTGTGGAGCGCCATACGGCGTGGACAGCTGGACGGTTTGAAGTTCCGCCGCCAGCACCCGATCGGGCCCTACGTGCTGGATTTCTACTGTGCGTCGGCGCGCCTGGCGGTCGAGGTCGACGGTGCAGCGCACTATGCCGAGGATCGTCCAAGAAGGGACGAGGCGCGCGACCGCTGGCTGGCCCGCCAAGGGATTATGACCTTGCGCATTCCGGCGAGCGGAGTGCTCGCATCCGTAGACAGCGCGCTGATCGCCATTCGCGAGCAGCTCACCCACTTGCCCCCACCTGGCGGCTTCGCCGCCTGTCCGCCCCCATAGGGGGCGGAACCGCACGGCGTCGACCTCAAGGCTCTTCCCCCTCTGGGGGAAGACGGCCGAAGGCCAGTAGGGGGCAAGTGGATCACACTAAAGCACGCTCAACCGCGGCCTTCTCCCCACCCCCAGCATCAGCTCGCTGACCGCCCAGACCAGGGCGTCGGCGCGGTCCGGGCTGTGGTCCAGATCCCCGGAGCCCAGGGCCATCAGTTCCTCCTCCAGGGCTGGGAAGGGACCGCAGTGGACGACGCGGCCCTGCTCGTACAGGGCGGCCACGGGCTCGGCCCGGGCGCGCTTGCCGACCGAGGCCTTGACCAGCTTGACCGCGCACGGCGGCGCCGCCTGGGCCAGGACCGAGCGGACCATGTCGCCGCCCTGGTTGGCCTCGGCCACCAGGGCGTCGGCCGACCAGCGCACGGCGGCCTCGACCGCGCGGCGGGCCCAGCCGTTGGGCGACAGGCCCCGCGCGGTGCGATCCTCGAGCACAAAAGCCCGCCCGTCAGAACGCCCGCAGACCACGATGCCGCAGGCGTCGCCGCCGGCCGTGGCCGGCGGGTCGACCGCCACCACCACCCGCTCGAAGCGGGCCGGCGGCGCGCCGCGGCAGCGGGCCAGGTCCTCGGCGCGGAACAGGCCGCCCTCGCCCTCGACGATCAGCCCGTCCAGCTCCTGGGCGGCCAGGCGGGTGCCGCCGTACAGGCCCTGCAGGGTCGACAGGAAGGCCGGGGCCAGGTGGTCGGCGTTGGCGCGGGTCGGGGCCCGGGTCTGGGCCGCGCCCGGCTCGGCGATCAGGTTGCGCAGGGCGCGGATCGGCCGCGGCGTGGTGGTGACCACCAGGCGCGGATCGGTCCCCAGGCGCAGGCCGAAGCGCAGCATGGCCAGGGTCTCGGCCGGCCGCGGCCAGGCGCAGAACTCGTCGGCCCAGGCGGCGTGGAACTGCGGCCCGCGCAGGCTGTCGGGGTCCTCGGCCGAAAAGGCCTGGGCGACGGCGCCGTTGCCGAACTCCAGCCGCCGGCGGCTGGCCTGCCATTTCGGGCGCTGGCCGGCCGGATAGAGGCTCTTGATCCCGGACGGGCCCTCGATCATCACCTCGCGCACGTCGTGGAAGGTGGGTCCGACCAGGGCCAGGTTGGCGCCGTGGGCGGCCTGTTCGGCGATCCAGGCCGCCCCGGCGAAGGTCTTGCCCGCGCCGCGACCGCCCAGGAACAGCCAGGTGGTCCAGGGGTCATCGGGCGGGTGTTGATGGTCCGCCCGATGCCGCCATGCCGCCACCGCCCTCTCGGCCTCCGTCGGCGTCGCGAACTGCAGCAACGCCGCGTTTATATTCAAGGGATCCTCTGAAAGTCGCGAGACGTCGCTCAACGTCGGCGCGAAGCTTGGCCAGGCGTTCGGGGGTCCAGGCATCGTTTGCATTCATCGATGTCTCCTCGGCGCCCGCCTCGCGGACAGGCGCCAGTTTCCGAAGTTCGGCGAGGTTCGTCGCCACGCGGCGACCAGCGCCACGGAACAGCTTCAGGCTGCGACCCGTCTTCGAGATCGTGTCGGCGGCCTTGAGGCGCTCCTCGGCGGTCTTACCCTTGGAGTCCTCGATGACTTGGACAGAAGCCGTGGCGTAGACCTCGGTCGTCCAGTCCTCGATGAGGCGGATGATCGCCTCGGCGTCTGTTTCGCTTCTTCCGGCCATGACACAAAGATACGGGAGCAGCGGGCGCCGCTGATAAGTTTGGTCGAGAAAGTTTAGGGCGTTGATTTCGTTGGCGTTGAGTCGCTGAACGCCGAGGATAGACGCGGCTGTATCCCCGCCAGGGGCGTCAGTGGATTCGATGTACGCCCGAACCAGCTCGCGAATGGCGTCCGTTCGCGACCATCTCGCCGCAGCCGGCCGGACATTGGCATGGCGGCTCCACCGTGAGAGGCCTGCAGCCATGCTCGAACTCGATGATAGCCGCTGGTCCGAACTCTCTCACGCCTACGGCCAGGCGTCGGACATTCCCGACCGGCTTCGCCGGCTGGCGGAGCGCCAGGCGCCGCAAGGACCAAGGGACGAGCCATGGTTCACGCTTTGGTCGAGCCTTTGTCACCAAGGCGACGCCTACAGCGCGTCCTATGCGGCGATCCCCCACATCGTCGAGATCGCCCTGTCGAAGACCGGTCCGATCGATTTCAACTTCCTCCTGCTCCCGGCGTCCGTCGACGTGGCGCGGGTCAATGGCCGTGGACCGGCAACGCCAAGCTTTCTTGAAAGCCGCCTATGAGACGGCTATCGGGCGCCTGTTCGACTGCGTCGTCGCCCATCGCGAGGACAGTTGGGACCAGGACATGACGATCGCCGCGACAGCGGCGATGGCCGTGTCCAAAGGGCGGCACGCGCTCGCCGAGGCCGTCATGAACCTCGACGAGGATTTGATTTCCAAGATCAACAACGGCGACTGGGATTGACCCCTTAGGGCGTCTTGATCCCTTCCGACCGACGCCCCCTACTCCGCGATCGACCGGACCACCCGGGCCGGGTTGCCGGCGACCAGGGTGTCGGGCGGGACGTCGCGGGTGACCACCGCGCCGGCGGCCACCACCGAATTCTCGCCGACGGTGACGCCGCCGAGGATCGTCGCCCCGGCCGCGATCCAGACGTTGCGTTCGATGACGATGGGCTTGGCGACGACGCCGTCGCGCCGCCGGGAGGGCGCGACCGGATGGCCGGAGGTGATCAGGCTGACGTTCGGCCCGATCATCACCGCGTCGCCGATGTCGATGCCGCCCAGGTCGTAGAAGGTGCAGTTCTGGTTGATGAAGACCTCGCGCCCGACCCGGATGTGGACCCCGCTCTCGGTGTAGAACGGCGGGATCAGGCAAAAGCTGGCGTCCACGGCCTGGCCGGTCAGCTCGCCGAACAGGGCGCGGACCTGGTCGGCGTCGTCATAGGTCAGGCGGTTGAGGGCGGCGGTGATCGCCATGGCCCGCCGGACATTGGCCGCCATGGCCGCGGACTCGGGCGTTCGCCGGGGGATGAACCGGGTGCGGTCGTCGTGGGCCATGGGGCGCCTCCTGCGGGGGACAGGCGTGCCGGGATTCGGCGTCTGTCGCCACGGGGCGACCGTGTTCAGCGTGGCAAACCCGGCCGGCCTCTCCCCGTCCCGAAGGCGCCTCGGCGAGGCCGCGCCTTAAGGCCTTGGAGGCGGGCTTGCTCTGGCGCGGACAGCCGTTCAGGGACTAAAAACTTCGCCGCCTTGTCGGCCCTCGCCGCTCCGGACCGTCCTTGGTCAAACACTCGCCCAAGACGGAGCCGCGCCATGTCCTTCCAAGCCTATCTCGACACCATCCAGGCCAAGACCGGCCTCGACGCCGACGCCCTGAAGGCCGCCGCCGACACGGCCGGCCTGTCCGACGGCGGCCGGCTCAAGCCCGCGGTCAAGGCCGGCCAGGTGGTGGACTGGGGCAAGGGGACGCTGGGCCTGGGCCACGGCCACGCCATGGCGATCTACGCCCTGCTGTCGGGCAAGCGAAAGCCGGGCGACTGACGAGCCGTCGCCGCCGCTCAGTCCTCGGGGTCGTAGGCCAGGTCGCCCTTGTCGACCATCAGGTCGGTGGCCACGAAGTCCATGGCGTCCTCCGGATCCTGGAAGCTCAGCTCCGACACCGTCTGGTCGCGCACCGAGATCCCGGCCTTGTGGGTGCTGTCGGGGTCGCCGGTGACCAGCGGATGCCAGTCGGGCAAGGTCTTGCCCTCGTGCAGCCGGCGGTAGGCGCAGGACGGCGGCATCCATTCCAAGGTCTCGATGTTGTGCGGCGTCAACTTGATGCAGTCGGGCACGGTCTTGCGGCGGTTGGGATAGTCCTTGCAGCTGCAGCGGTGCTCGTCGAACAGCTGGCAGTGCACGCGGGTGGGGATGATCTCGCCGGTGTCCTCGTCCTCGAAGCGGACCAGGCAGCAAAGGCCGCAGCCGTCGCACAGGCTTTCCCACTCGGGGACCGTCATCTGGTGTAGGGACTTCGTCTCCCAGAAAGGTTTGCGCGCCATCATGGCGGCGTCCTAAACCCAATTCGCGCCCGCGACAAACGGGTGAAGGCCAGGACGGACCATAGGACGCACGTGAACGACTGGACGCTCCCGCCTTATCGGTTCGACGACGACAAGCCGGCGCGCCCGCCGGCCGCGCCGCCGGCCTTCGGCTCGGCGCCGCCTCCGCCCCCGTCCGGACCGCCCAAACCGCCGAAGCCGGAAGAGCCGTTCCGCGCCGACCTCGAGCACGCCAAGGCCAAGGCCCGCGCCCGCCGGGGCCGCTGGATCGTGATCGCCGCCCTGGTCGCCCTGATCCTGCCGGCCGTCGCCGGCGGGGCGGGGGCGGGCTATGTCTGGTGGACCTATCTGCGCGACACCCCGGCCCTGCCCTCGCGCGAGGCGCTGTTCGCCGTCAACCGCGCGCCGGGCATCCGGTTCGAGGACCGCAACGGCCAGGTGATCGCCAGCCGCGGCCCGCGCTACGGCCAGCGGATCGGCCTGGCCGGCGTGCCCAACTACGTGCCCCTGGCCTTCCTGGCCGCCGAGGACAAGCGGTTCTACCAGCACGGGGCGATCGACCCCTACGGGATCGTCCGCGCGGCCTGGGTCAACCACCAGGCCGGCCGCACTGTGCAGGGCGGCTCGACCCTGAGCCAGCAGCTGGCCAAGGGTCTGTTCCTGACCCCCGACCGCACGGTCAAGCGCAAGCTGCAGGAAATCCTGATGGCCCACCGGCTGGAGCGGATCCTGACCAAGGACGAGGTGCTGGAGCTGTACCTGAACCGGGTGTTCTTCGGGGCCAACACCTTCGGGGTGGACGGCGCGTCGCGCACCTATTTCGGCAAGCCCGCCAGCCAGCTGACCCTGTCGGAGGCCGCCCTGCTGGCCAGCCTGCCCAAGGCCCCCTCGCGCCTGGCCCTGACCCGCGACATGAGCGGCGGCCTAGCCCGCTCGCGCCTGGTCTTGGGAAGCATGCGCAAGGAGGGCTGGATCACCGCCGAGCAGGAGCGCCGGGCCCTGGAGGACACCCCCAGGCTGTCGCCCCTGGCCGTGGCCGACGAGGGCGACTACGGCTGGGTTCTGGACTACGCCACCGCCGAGGCCGTGCGCGTCGCCGGCCAGAACGCCCCCGACCTGGTGGTGCGCCTGACGATCGACCCGCGCCTGCAGCACGTGGGCGCCGAGACCGTCCGCCAGACCATCCAGGTCGGCGGCGCGAACGCCGGGGCCGGCCAGGCCGCCCTGCTGTCGCTGTCGGCCGACGGGGCCGTGCGGGCCATGGTCGGCGGGACCGACTATGTCGAGAGCCCGTTCAACCGCGCCGTCCAGGCCCGCCGCCAGCCGGGCTCGACCTTCAAGCCGTTCGTCTATGCCGCGGCCCTGGAGAAGGGCGTGCTGCCCACCGACATCCGCGTCGACGGCCCGGTGCGGTTCGGGTCCTGGCGGCCGGAGAACTACGGCGGCGGCTATCGCGGGCCGATGACCGTGCAGGACGCCCTGGTCAATTCGATCAACACCATCGCCGTCAAGCTGGCCCAGGAGGCCGGCGGCCCGGCGATCGGCGACCTGGCCCGGCGGTTCGGGATCACCACCCTGCCCTCCAATCCCGACCTGTCGGTGGCGCTGGGGGCCTATGAGGTCAACCTGCTGCAGCTGACCTCGGGTTTCCAGGTGTTCCAGCAGGGCGGCCTGCGGATCGAGCCCTATGTGATCGAGAGCATCGCCACCCAGGACGGCCAGCCGATCTTCGCCCATTCCGCCCCGGCGGTTCCGGCCAGCGTCTACGACATCAGCAAGGCCAGCATGATGGTCAAAATGATGAAGAAGGTCGTCGAGGTCGGCACCGCGCGGCGGGCGGCGTTCGGCTGGCCGGCGGCCGGCAAGACCGGCACCAGCCAGAACTGGCGCGACGCCTGGTTCGTGGGCTTCACCCCCGACTACGTGACCGGCGTCTGGGTGGGCAACGACGACGACCGGCCGATGAACAAGGTGGTCGGCGGCGACATGCCGGCCAGCATCTGGCGGCGCTACATGCTGGCCGCCCACGAAGGCCTGGCGGTGCGCGACTTCCCCTGGCTTCTGGCCGACCCGGCGCCCCTGTCCACGCCCGATCCCCGCAACGGCTTCTACGAGACTCTGGCCGCCGAGTTCGCCCGCTCGGCCTCGGCGCTGGAGCCGACCACTGTGCCCGAGGTCCCGGCGCCCGGGCCGGCGCCCGCGCCGGAACAGCTGCCGTATTAGGGGCGGATCGCCCCAAAGGTTGTCATCCCGGAAGCCTCGCAGAGGCTGTCCGGGACCCAGGGGACCGGGCCAGAGCCGTGCAGCCGCCCTGGGTCCCGGACAAGCGCTACGCGCTTTCCGGGATGACCACGATTAGATCCGATCGCGACGAGGGCTCCGGTTCCATCGAGACCAGAAAGACACAGTCGCGCCACCGATTTGTATCGGACGGGGCCCCTGCCGTTCGCTACGTGCTCATGACCAAAGCCGCTGTCATCCCGGACGAGCGCGCAGCGCGAAGATCCGGGACCAGGGCGTGAACTCAGAGCTTGTGGCGGTCCCGGATCTGCGCTCGGCTTCGCCGAGCTTGTCCGGGATGACAGCTTTTTCGGGCGGAGCCATGCGGGGTCCGAGCCAGCGTCCAAATGCCGTCAGATATACCGGATGGGGTCGAGAAAGACCGCCTGTCCCCGCTCCATCCCCGTCGGATCCTTGCGATCCCGCAACCGGCTCCATCGATGCGAAACCGGCCGCTTTGTGTCCTCATCCATATCGATAATCGGTCCACGAATATCGACTTTCGATGAGCATCGCTATAATGATTACAGGACTGTAAGAATTGATCTTCAGATCACGAGTTCTTCGAACTGCGATATGAACAGTCAAGCTTGAAGATCGGCGTTTTCTCTACAGCACATTGCGCAGCTGACACCTAAAAGACCCATTCTCGCCGCATTTATGCATCGGCCGTTGCTTGGATGTGACAGGTCGTCGACATATTGATTACATGACGGTGTCGGCGATTGACGGGCGTCTTTGGCGGCTCCTATCCCAAGCCCAACCGGGGACGGAGGTCCTCCGGGAAACCTGAAGCTGACAGGGCGACGGGACGAGCGGGTCGATGCGGCCAGGCTCCGAGCGCCCGGAGGGACCGACATGAAATTGCAGATCACCCGCGGGCGCCTGCTCGCGACGACGATGATGGCGGGGGTCGCCACCTTCGCCGCCTTCGCCGCGAACGCGCAGACCGCCCCGGCCCCGGCCGCCGCCCAGGCCGCGCCCGCCGACAACGAAGTCGAAGCCGTCGTCGTCACCGGTTCGCTGCTGCGCCGCACCGACACCGAGACGCCCTCGCCGGTCACCATCCAGACCAACGAGCAGCTGCAGCAACGCGGCATCACCTCGGTCTCCGACGCCATCCGCACCCTGGCGGCCGACAACAGCGGCAGCATCCCGACCGCCTTCGCGGCCGGCTTCGCGGCCGGTTCGTCGGGCGTCGCCCTGCGCGGCCTGTCGGTCAACTCGACCCTGGTGCTGATCGACGGCCAGCGCACCGCCAACTACCCGCTGGCCGACGACGGCCAGAAGGGCTTCGTCGACCTGAACACCATCCCGTTCAACGCGGTCGAGCGGGTCGAGACCCTGAAGGACGGCGCCTCGTCGCTGTACGGCGCCGACGCCATCGGCGGCGTGGTCAACATCATCATGAAGTCGAACTTCCAGGGCGCCAGCGCCGACGCCTCGTACGGCGGGGCCGAGCACGGCGGCGGCACCCAGTACCGCTTCAACGCCGAGGCCGGCTATGGCGACCTCGACGCCGACAAGTACAACGCCTATGTCGACTTCGAATACCAGAACGACGACCGCATCCGCATCGACCAGCGCGGCTTCCCGTACAACAACAACGACCTGAGCTCGATCGGCGGCCTGAACAACAACCCGCAGCCGGGCTTCCGCGCGGGCGACCTCGTCGGCCGCGGCATCGTCGGCGGCGCCATCGATCCCGTCACCCACAAGGCCACGGCCCTGCCGGGCGCCGTCAGCAACCCGCTGCGCGCCTGCACCACCGGCGCGCCCCTGACCACCGACGCGGACGGCAACAACTACTGCGCCGGCAACATCGCCGACATCGGCGACATCCAGCCCAAGCAGACGCGGGTCGGCGGCTACAGCCGCTTCACCATCAAGCCGAACGACCACTTCCAGGCCTATGTCAGCGGCAGCTTCTTCCAGAACAAGGTCAGCGTCACCAACGGCCCGGCCCAGATCGTCACCGGCTCGCCGCACAACACCGTCGGCATCGCCCTGCCGCAGTTCCTGCCCAGCGGCCAGCTCAACCCGGCCAACCCGTTCTCGGGCGCGGATCCCACCTATACCGGCCAGACCGGCTCGGCGATCATCAACTACGCGTTCGGCGACATCCCCAGCTCCAACAGCTACACCAACGACGTCTACCGCTTCGCGGGCGGCGTGAAGGGCGACGCGTTCGGCTGGGACTACGCCAGCAACCTGGTCATCGCGCACTCGTCGCTGGACACCGTCCAGAAGGGCTTCATCAGCTACACCGCCCTGATCGACGCCATCACCAACGGCACCTACAACTTCGCCAACCCGTCGGCCAACACCCAGGCCATCCGCGACAAGCTGGCGCCGACCACGCGCAAGACGTCGACGACCGACATGGACTCGATCGACTTCAACGCCACCCGCGAACTGTGGATGCTGCCGGGCGGTCCGGTCGGCGTCGCCCTGGGCGGCCAGTTCCGCTACGAGGCCACCGACGATCCGAACATCAACCCGTTCGGCGACACCCAGGGCCTGGGCTCCGCCCAGACTCGCGGCAACCGCACTGTGGCCTCGGCGTTCGGCGAAATCGGCCTGCCGGTGCTGGAGAACCTCGAGTTCAACGTCTCGGGTCGCTACGACCACTATTCGGATGTCGGCGGCAACTTCTCGCCGAAGTTCGCGGCCAAGTGGACCCCGATCCGGCAGGTCGCCCTGCGGGCCACCTATTCCAAGGGCTTCCGCGCCCCGAGCTTCTCGGAAAGCGGCGACTCGGCCTCGATCGGCTTCACCAACTCCCAAGCCCTGCCGGCCAGCTTCATCGCCCTGCACCCGGGCTCGTTCCCGAACGGCGGCAACGCCTACACCCAGACCTACGCGTTCCAGCTGAACACCACGGCCAACCCGGACATCAAGCCGGAGAAGTCGGAAAGCTACACGCTGGGCGGCGTCTGGGCCCCCAACCGCCACTTCAGCACGTCGCTCGACTACTACCACATCAAGAAGACCGACGTGATCTCGGCCCTGACCTCGGGCCCGGCCCTGGCCGCCTACTATGCCGGCCAGCCGATCCCGGCCGGCTACACCATCGTGGCCGACGCCCCGGACCCGGCGTTCCCCAACGCCCTGCCCCGCGTGCTGTCGGTCGGCTCGCCCTACGTCAACGCCAACTCGCTGGTCACCAGCGGCCTGGACTGGAACATCCGGACCGACTTCGACCTGCCCTGGGGCGGCGTCCGCTGGACCAGCGAACTCGATGCGACCGTGATCTTCAACTACGACTTCACGATCGACGGCGTGACCAGCAACTACGTCGGCAAGCAGAGCCCCTACGCCCTGTCGTCGGGCGCGGGCACGCCGAAATATCGCGCCGTGTGGACCAACAGCTTCGCTCAAGGTCCGTGGCGGGTCAGCGGCGCGGTCAACTATGTCAGCGGCCAGCGCTCGATCGACGCCGACTCCGGTCCGGCCTGCCTCTATGACGGCGGCGACGACATCGACACCAAGTTCTGCCACAGCAAGCGCTTCATCGACCTGGACCTGACCGGTTCGTACGACATCAACGAAAAGGTCCAGATCCAGGCGGCGGTCCTCAACGCGACCGACGCGGGCCCGCAGTTCAACCCGGCCAACTACGCCGCGGTGAACTACAACCCGACCTTCTCGCAAGCCGGCGCCATCGGCCGGTTCTTCCGGATCGGCGTGAAGATGAAGTACTAGGATCTCGCGTACGGGGGCAGGTGTTCGCCCCCGATGAGATGGAAGGGGGCCGCCCGCAAGGACGGCCCCTTTTTTCGTTGGGGCGGCGGGGACGCACACTCACTCGCCGCCTCGGCAGGACAACCCCCGAACCTCGAAGTGAGTGTGTGTCCCCAACTGATCCGCGTCGCCTATTGATTTTGGAACAAAAAGAGAACATTCTGCACACTGAACGGAGGCCGCCCGATGCCCAGACTGGCTCGTGTTGTAATTCCCGGCGTCCCCCACCACGTCACCCAAAGGGGAACGCGCCGGCAGCCAACCTTCTTCCGGGCGAGCGACTATGAAGCCTACATCCGCATGGCCGCCGGCGAGTTCTCGGCGGCCAGGGTCGAGGTCTGGGCCTACTGCCTGATGCCCAACCACGTCCACCTGATCGCGACTCCAGAAACCGTGGAAGGCCTGGCCCGAGCGGTTGGGGCCACCCATGTCCGCTACGCCCGCTACATCAACGATCGCGAGGCTGGACAGGACACCTTTGGCAAGATCGGTTCTCGTCCTTTCCGATGGACGAGGACCATCTGCGGCTTTGCGTGCGCTATGTCGGGCTGAATCCGGTGCGCGCCGGCCTCACGCGGCAAGCCATCGATTGGCCTTGGTCCAGCGTCCGGGCGCATGTGGCAGGCAAACCCGACGTCCTGCTTTCGCCAACGCCGTTGGCCGATCGGTTGGGCGTCGACTTCGCCGGTTTCTTCGATCTTGACGTCGGGCAGGACGGCCGTCGGCTGATGCAGGGCGCGACGCGCTCCGGTCGGCCGCTGGGTTCCGAGGCTTGGGTCAAGACGTTGGGCTCTGTGGGTCCGTAGGGGACACACACTCACGCGTTTCGCCGAGCCAAGATTATCCAGGTCACGGGGTGAGTGTGCGTCCCCGCCGCCCTCCAAGAAATCCCGGCGCCCCCTCGCCTCCCCTGCTATACGCCCCCATCTCCTCCCTCCTCGCCGACAGTTAGACCCTCCCGATCATGGCTTCCCCGACTCGCGCCCCTGTCCTGGCCCTCAAGGACGTCCGCCTCGCCGATGGCGCCAAGCCGCTGTTCGACGGCGTCGACCTGGCGCTGGAGCCGCGGGTGCGCGCCTGTCTGGTGGGCCGCAACGGGGCGGGCAAGTCGACGCTGCTGAAGATCCTGGCCAATCAGGGCATCGAGGCCGACAGCGGCGAGCGCGCCGCCCAGCCGGGGGCCAAGATCGTCTATGTCAGCCAGGAGCCGGACATCGTCGGCGAGACCCTGCTGGACTACTGCACGGCCGGCGGGGCCGAGGACTACGAGGCCCACGCCACCCTGGCCGACTTCGGCCTGGACTACGCCAAGAGCACCGTGGGCCTGTCGGGCGGCGAGCGGCGCCGGGCGGCTCTCGCCCGCGCGTTCGCCGAGCAGCCCGACGTGCTGCTGCTGGACGAGCCGACCAACCACCTGGACATCTTCGCCATCCAGACCCTGGAAGAGGAGTTGGCCAATTCCAAGTGCGCGGCCCTGATCGTCAGCCACGACCGCGCCTTCCTCAACCGCGTCACCCAGCGCACCTTCTGGCTGGAGCACCGCAAGGTGCGGCGTCTCGACAAGGGTTTCGCCGAGTTCGAGATCTGGAGCGAGCAGGTGCTGGCCGCCGAAGCCGACGAGGAGCGGCGGCTGAACAAGCAGCTGGAGCGCGAGAACGCCTGGCTGGCGCGCGGCGTCCAGGGCCGCCGGGCCCGCAACGAGGGCCGCCGCCGGGCCCTGATGGACCTGCGCGCCCAGAAGCGCGACATCCAGGCCGACAAGCGCGGCAGCATGACCCTGGCCGTCGAGAACTCGGGCACCTCCGGCAAGAAGGTGGTCGAGGCCAAGCACGTCACCAAGAAGTTCGGCGACCGCGTGATCGTCGAGGACTTCTCGACCCGCATCCTGCGCGGCGACCGCGTGGCCCTGGTCGGCCCCAACGGCGCGGGCAAGACCACCCTGGTGCGCATGCTGCTGGGCGAGATCCCGATCGACGCGGGCACAATCAGCCTGGGCACCAACCTGGAGATCTCCTACGTCGACCAGAACCGCATGGCGCTGTCGGAGAAGATGACGCTGTGGGACTTCCTGACCCCCGGCGGCGGCGACTCGATCCTGGTGCGCGGCGTCCCCAAGCACGTGGCCGGCTACGCCAAGGAGTTCCTGTTCACCGAGGCCCAGCTGCGCCAGCCGGTCACCAGCCTGTCGGGCGGCGAGCGCAACCGCCTGCTGCTGGCCCGGGCCCTGGCCACGCCCACCAACCTGATGGTGCTGGACGAACCGACCAACGACCTGGACATGGACACCCTGGACCTGCTGGAAGAGGTTCTGGCCGATTTCGAGGGAACCCTCATCCTGGTCAGCCACGACCGCGACTTCATCGATCGCCTGGCCACCTCGACCATCGCCATGAACGGCCACGGCCGCGTGCTGGAGACCCCCGGCGGCTGGAGCGACCTGATCGACCAGGCCCCCGACTTCTTCAAGGGGGCGCGCGGCGCGGCCGGCGACTTCGCCACCGGCACCGGCTCGCACAAGGCTGTGATCACCCCCTCGGCCCCGCCGGCGCCGAAGAAGACCGTCAAGCTGTCCTACAAGGACCAGCGGCGGCTGGAGGAATGCGAGGCCCTGATCGCCGCCTCGCCGAAGATCATCGCCGACATCGAGGCCCGCCTGGCCGACCCGGGCTTCTACGCCCGCGACCCCAAGGGCTTCGACAAGGTGATGAAGGACCTCGACAAGGCCCGCGCCGACCTGGCCACGGCCGAGGAGGACTGGCTGGCGCTCGAGGAAAAGCGCGAGGCGATGGCTTCCTAGGAACCCTCTCCCAGAGGGAGAGGGAGGGGCCCAAGCGAAGCTTGGGAGGGTGAGGGGTTACACCCTCACCGCCTTCGCACGAACGCCCTGCCGGCACACCGTCGGGCGGTTTACCCCCTCACCCTCCCACGCCTGCGGCGCGGGCCCCTCCCTCTCCCCATGGGAGAGGGTAAACCTCACACCACCACCTGCGAGCCCATCTCCACCACCCGCCCGGCGGGGATGTGGAAGTAGTCGATCGGATCGGCCGCGTTGCGGACCATCCAGATGAAGAGCTTGTCCTGCCACAGCGGCATGCCGACGCCGGGCGAGGCCACCACCGTGCGGCGTCCGACGAAGAACGAGGTCGACATCAGGTCGAAGACCAGGCCCCGCCGCCGGCAGCTGCCCAGGGCGCGCGGGATGTGCGGCGTCTCCATGAAGCCGTAGTGCACGGTCACCCGCCGGAAGCCGGGACCTAAGGATTCGATCTCGACCCGGTCCTTCTCGGCCACCCGCGGCTGGTCGGCCGTGCGCACGGTCATCACCACGTTCTCGGCGTGCAGCACCTTGTTGTGCTTGAGATTGTGCAGCAGGGCGACCGGGGCGACCGACGGGTCGGAGGTCAGGAAGATCGCCGTGCCCGGCACCGCGTGCGGCGGCCGGGCCCGCAGGCTGTCGATCAGGTCGGCCAGGGCGATCGAGTCGCGATGGACCTTGGCGTGCAGCAGCTCGCTGCCCGTCCGCCAGGTCCACATGGCCAGGACGATGGCCGCCGCCGCGGCCAGCGGGACCCAGCCGCCGTCGGCGATCTTCAGGGCGTTGGAGCCCAGGAACACCAGGTCCAGGGCCAGGAACGGGGCCAGCACCGCCACGCAGGCCCACAGCGGCCACTTCCAGTGGCGGTGGGCGACCACGAACAGCAGGGCCACGGTCACCACCATGGTCGTGGTCACCGCCACCCCATAGGCCGAGGCCATGTTCGACGAGGTCTTGAACATGAACAGCAGGAACAGCACGCCCACGGCCAGGGCGATGTTGACCTGCGGCACGAAGATCTGGCCGGCCACCGTCTCGCTGGTGCGCTTGATGTCGATCCGCGGCAGCAGGCCCAGCTGCACCGCCTGCTGGGTCACCGAGAAGGCGCCGGTGATCACCGCCTGGCTGGCGATGATGGTGGCGGCGGTGGTCAGCAGCATGACCGGCCAGTAGACCGCGTGCGGGATCATGGCGAAGAATGGGTTGTCCATGGCCGCCGGGCGGATCAGGCACAGGGCGCCCTGGCCCAGATAGTTGACCATCAGGCACGGCAGGGCCACCAGCAGCCAGCCCGCCCGGATCGGTCCCTTGCCGAAATGGCCCATGTCGGCATAGAGCGCCTCGGCCCCGGTCACGCACAGGAAGACGCTGCCCAGGATCGTCACCCCCAGCAGCCCGTCGGCCGCCAGCAGCCTGACCGCGTAGACCGGGCTGAAGGCCAGCAGGATGTCGGGCCGCTGCAGCACGAACGGCAGGCCCAGCGCCGCCAGGGCCACGAACCACACCAGGGTGATCGGCCCGAAGAACCGCCCCACCACCTCGGTGCCCCGCGACTGCACGGCGAACAGGCCCAGCAGGATCACCGCCGCCAGCGGCAGGACGAACGGCTGGAAGTGGGCGCCGATCACCGGCGCGGTGGTCAGGCCTTCGACCGCCGACAGCACCGAGATCGCCGGGGTGATCAGGCCGTCGCCGTAGAACAGCGCCGCCCCGACGATGCCCAGCAGCACCAGCCAGGCCGAGCGCTTCTTCAGCGCGTTCTGGGCCAAGGCCATCAGGGCCAGAGTGCCGCCCTCGCCGCCATTGTCGGCCCGCATGACGATCACGACGTACTTCAGGGTGACCACCAGGGTCAGGGCCCAGAACACCAGTGACACCACGCCGAACACCGCCAGCCGGGGCTCCACCCCGCCGGCGTGGGCCAGGGCCTCGCGCATGGCGTAGAGCGGGCTGGTGCCGATGTCGCCGAACACCACGCCGATGGCCCCCAGCCACAGGGCGCCGAACCGGGCGGCGCGCGCCGCCGGCGTGGCCGGCTCGGGTGGGGTATGGGCCATGAGGCTTAAGTCCGTCGAAGGGAGCGACGGCCTACACGTCCGCCGCATAAGGGCGCGATGCGGATTCCGGGCGGGGGCATAAGGGACTTATAAAGACCGGGCGGCCGTCAGTCGTGCAGCGGCGCCTCGGCCGGCTGGCGCGACGGGTCGGTCGCCACCGTCCCGACGGAGGCGGCGATCACCAAGGCGATGGCCAGCCACTGGCGAGCCACCAGGTGCTCGCCCAGCACCACCAGGCCGGCCAGGGCCCCGACCGCCGGCTCCAGGCTCAGCATCACCCCGAAGCTGCGCCGGGAGATGGCGCGCATGGCCACCATCTCCAGCGAATAGGGGATGGCGCTGGACACCACCGCAACCACCAGGCCCAGGCCCAGGGCGTAGGGGTTCAGCAGCGCCGCCCCGGCCGCCGCCACGCCGAACGGGGCCACGACCGCCGCCGCCGTCGCCATGCCCAGGGCCACCGAGCGGCCGCCGTGCAGGTGGCCGGTCCGCTGGCCGGCCACGATGTACAGCGCCCAGAACACCGCCGCCGTCGCGGCGTAGGCCACGCCGACCGGGTCGAGGTTCAGGCTGGCGTCGCCCAGCGGCAGCAGCAGGCCAAGGCCGGCGGCGGCCAGGCCGATCCAGGCGAAGTGCACGGGCCTGCGGGCGTGGACCAGGGCCAGGCTCAGCGGGCCGGTGAACTCGATGGCGATGGCCACGCCCATCGGGATGGTGCGCAGGGCCATGTAGAAGCACAGGTTCATCGCCCCCATGACCGCGCCGTAGGTCACGACGGCGACCAGGTCCTTGCGGTCCATCGCCATGCGCCAGGGCCGCCAGACCAGGCACAGCACCAAGGCCGAGAACCCCACCCGATAGGCGCTGGTCCCCTGCGCCCCGACCAGCGGGAACAGCGCCTTGGCGAACGACGTCCCGACGCTCAGCGACACCATCGCGCTGGCCAGGCAGAGATAGGGCAAGGCGGCGCGCAAAGCGGACGGGCGGGACATGCGGCGGTTCTAGCAGGGTTTCGTGGCTCTTCCCCCTCCGGGGGAAGACGGCCGAAGGCCAGTAGGGGGCAAGTGTTCGCCTAACGTGCGATCCCGACTTGCCCCCACCTGACCGCTTCGCGGTCTGTCCGCCCCCGTGGGGGGCGGAGCCCTCAGAACGCCTCGTCTTCCTCGACGCCTTCGTCGTCCTCGCCGCCCATGGCCGCTTCCAGGCTTTCGATGATGTCGTCCATCTGGTCGGGGGTGATCGAGACGTAGAGCGCCTCGCCGCCCACGGCCGAGACCAGCAAGCGGTAGCCGTCCTCGGTTTCCTGCAGGCTGAAGGTTTCGAGGATCTGCAGCTTGGCCATGGAGAGTCTCGTCGATCGAAAGGGAAGGCGCGGATATAGGGCCGGAGATCCGGTTTCGCCATGCCTCCCCCTGTGGGGGAGGCGATCGCGCAGCGATCGGTGGGGGGAGTTTTAGGATCGTCGATCCCAGGTCTGGCTGTCATCCGACAGCTCCCCCCTCCGTCGGCTGCGCCGACACCTCCCCCACAGGGGGAGGGGTTGCCTATTTTACACTCGTATAGCAACCTCCCTTCACCACCGGGGAGACGACCATGGCCACCGCCACCCAGCAGCGCGACGCGATCATCATCGGGGGCGGGCACAACGGCCTGGTCTGCGCCTTCTACCTGGCCAGCGCCGGGTTGAAGGTCACGGTCTGCGAAGCGCGCGACGTGGTCGGCGGGGCGGCGGTGACCGAGGAGTTCCACCCCGGCTTCCGCAACTCGGTGGCCAGCTACACGGTCAGCCTGCTCAGCCCCAAGGTCATCGCCGACATGGACCTGCACGGCCATGGCCTGCGGATCCTGGAGCGGCCGATCTCCAACTTCCTGCCCATCGACGACAACACCTACCTGAAGCTGGGCGGCGGGCTGGAGCGCACGCAGGAGCAATTCCGCAAGTTCTCGGCCCGCGACGCGCAAGCCCTGCCGGCCTATTACGCCATGCTCGACGAGATCGGCGACGTGCTGCGCGACCTGGCCGGCGAGACCCCGCCGAACCTGACCGACGGCCTGCCGGGCCTGCTGCGCGGTCTTCGCCAGGGCTCGCGGCTGGCCGGCCTGTCGCTGGAACGCAAGCGCGACCTGCTGGACCTGTTCACCAAGAGCGCCCGCGATTTCCTGGATGGCTGGTTCGAGAGCGACGCGGTCAAGGCCAGCTTCGGCTTCGACGCCGTGGTCGGCAACTTCGCCAGTCCCGACACCCCCGGCTCGGCCTATGTGCTGCTGCACCACACCTTCGGCGAGGTGAACGGCAAGAAGGGCGCCTGGGGCCACGCGGTCGGCGGCATGGGGGCCATCACCCAGGCCATGGCCAAGGCCTGCCGTGCCAAGGGCGTGGAAATCCTGCTCAAGGCCAAGGTCGAGGGCGTGCACGTCGAGGACGCGCCGAAGGGCGCCGGCAAGCGGGTGGCGGGCGTCCAACTGGTCGACGGCCGCCAGGTCATGGCCCCGATCGTGTCGTCCAACCTCAATCCGGCCCTGCTCTACGGGTCGCTGGTCGCCCCTTCGGCCCTGCCCGCCCCGTTCAAGAAGGCGATCAAGGGCTACAAGAACGGCTCGGGCACCTTCCGGATGAACGTGGCGCTGTCGGAGCTGCCGGACTTCACCTGCCTGCCCGGCAAGGCCGCGGCCGAGCACCACCAGTGCGGCATCGTGCTGTCGCCGACCCTCGACTACATGGACGCGGCCTATCGCGACGCCAAGGCGACCGGGATCAGCAAGCGGCCGATCGTCGAGATCCTGATCCCCTCGACCCTGGACGACAGCCTGGCCCCGCCCGGCCAGCACGTGGCCAGCCTGTTCTGCCAGCAGTTCGCCTGGGACCTGCCCGACGGCCGATCCTGGGACGACGAGCGCGAGGCCGCCGCCGACCTGATCATCGACACGGTCAACCAGTGGGCCCCCAACTTCAAGGCCTCGGTCCTGGGGCGGATGATCCTGTCGCCGGTCGACCTGGAGCGGAAGTTCGGCCTGGTCAACGGCGACATCATGCACGGCCACATGTCGCTGGACCAGCTGTGGGCGGCCCGGCCGGTGCTGGGCCACGCCAGTCACCGGGCCCCGATCAAGGGGCTCTACATGTGCGGCGCGGGCTGCCATCCGGGCGGCGGGGTCTCGGGGAATCCGGGGCGCAATGCGGCGCGGGAGATCCTGCGCGACCGGGACTTCGCCACGGCGGTGAAGCTGAGCGCGGTGGGGCGTTAGGAATGAGCGGCTCACGCCCTTGCCCTCTACGGACCGCTTCGCGGTCGTCTTCCCCCAGAGGGGGAAGAGCGCCTTGGCTGGCTCCGCCCCCTATGGGGGCGGACAGACCGCGAAGCGGTCAGGTGGGGGCAAGTGATCGCTTCGCCGGCCTTGGAGGATTGTCGTGATGGACCTGAACCTCCCCAACCACGACCCCGACGCCGACTGGGGCCTGCCCGGCTGGCTCTACGCCAACGAACGCTTCTTCCGCGAGGAGCAGGACAAGGTCCTGCGGCCGTCCTGGCAGATCGTCTGCCACCTGAACGACATCCCGAACGCTGGCGACTTCCACACCTTCGACTTCCTGGGCGAAAGCACCGTCGTCGTGCGCGGCAAGGACGGCGGGGCGCGGGCCTTCGCCAATGTCTGCCGGCACCGCGCCGCGCGGCTGCTGGACGGGCCAAGCGGCCACTGCGGCCGCATCGTCTGTCCCTACCACGCCTGGACCTACGGCCTGGACGGCCGGCTGATCGGCGTGCCCCACGCCGAGACCTACCCCGCCCTGGAGATGGACAGGCAGGGCCTGGCGCCGGTGCAGGTCGAGGTCTATCGTGGTTTCGTCTTCGTGCGGCTGGAGGGTGACGGCCCGTCGGTGGCCGAGATGATGGCCCCCTACGACCACGAGCTGGCGCCCTACCGTTTCGAGGAGATGGTCCCGTTCGGCCGGGTCACCCTGCGGCCGCGCGACGTCAACTGGAAGAACATCAGCGACAACTATTCCGACGGGCTGCACATCCCGGTCGCCCATCCCGGCCTGACCCGGCTGTTCGGGCGCGGTTACGGCGTCGAGGCCCAGGCCTGGGTCGACAAGATGTGGGGCCATCTGGTCGAGGAGCCCTCGAACAATCCCTCCGAGCGGATGTACCAGGCCGTCCTGCCCGACGCCCCTCACCTGCCGCCCGAGCGCAAGCGGCTGTGGACCTATTTCAAGCTCTGGCCCAACCAGGCCTTCGACATCTATCCCGACCAGGTGGACTTCATGCAGTTCATCCCGGTCTCGCCGACCCGGACGATGATCCGGGAGATCGCCTACGCCCTGCCCGACGAGCGGCGCGAGATGAAGGCGGCGCGGTATCTCAACTGGCGCATCAACCGCCAGGTCAACGCCGAGGACACGGGGCTGGTGGCGCGGGTGCAGCAGGGCATGGCCTCGCGCAGCTTCACCGCCGGACCGCTGGCCGAGACCGAGGTGTCGCTCCGCAGTTTCGGCCGCAAGCTGCGGGCCCTGATCCCGCAGGCGCGGCTGCCTCGGCCGCCGGAGGGGTGGTGATCTTCGTCCCATTCCATTCCCCGCCCCCAACCGTTCGTCATCCCGGGCCTTGTGCCCGGGACCCCTGGTTCAGCCCGCATGTGAAGCGCCTTGGCGCGCTGGCGCGCCACACCCCCGCACTTGCGGCGGACAGAGGGGTCCCGGGCACGAGGCCCGGGATGACGGCTGGAAAGGGAATGGGCGCTCGTGGGCTGGAACCATGACTCGCGCCTCCTTCACCCGCGAAGCCCCCGACGTCCGCCGCGCGGCCCTGGTCGAGGCCGCCGCGCGGATCCTCGCGGCCAAGGGCGTGGCCGGGGCGTCGGTGCGGACGATCTGCGCCGAGGCGGGGGTCAGCCCCGGCCTGCTGCGGCACTATTTCGACGGCGTCGACGCCCTGGTGGCGGCCACCTACGAGGCGACCGGGGCGCGGATCGACGCGGCGCTGGAGGCGGCGGTCGCGGCGGCGGGGCCCGATCCGCGCGCCCGCCTGTCGGCCTATCTGACCGCCAGCTTCGCGCCGCCGGTGCTGGACCCGGACCTGCTGGCCACCTGGCTGGCCTTCTGGAGCCTGGTCAAGGTGGACCCGGCCATCGCCGCCATCCACCGGCGGACCTATGCCGGCTATCGCGCCCGGTTGGAGGAGCTGCTGGGCGCCTGCGATCCGCGGGTCGACGCCCGGCTGGCGGCCATCGGCCTGACCGCGGTGGTGGACGGGCTGTGGCTGGAGCTGTGCCTGGACGCGGCGGTGTTCACGCCCGCCGAGGCCGGGGCCATCGCCGAACGGCTGGCGGCGGGGTATCTGGCGTAAGAACACCCTCTCCCAGTGGGAGAGGGCGGGGCCCGCGACGAAGTCGTGGGAGGGTGAGGGGTTACACCCTCGCCGATTTCACACGGGCGCTCTGCCGGCACGCCGGCTAGCTCAGAACCCCCTCCCCCTCCCAACGCTACGCGTCGGGTCCCTCCCTCTCCCCATGGGAGAGGGCGAGAAATCAGGCCGCGGCCTGGACGCCCAGGTTGGTGCGGCCCCAGTTGGTGCGGCGGGCTTCCGGCTCGGACACCGAGACCCGGGCGGTCTTGCCCTGGGCGCGCATGTGGCGGGCCAGCATCTCGGCGACGCCGACGGCTTCCGGCTGGCAGGGATAGGAGCCGATCAGGTCGAGCGATTCGTTCCAGGTGACGTGCCAGACGCCAGAGACGGGTCGGACGAAGTAGGTGTGTTCGTCGGCCATGGTGCTCACTCCTTGGTTCACTCAAGCATCGGTCTTACCGCGCTGGCGTGACAGCTGTATCAATGCTGCACAGCAACATCTTGTTGCATTGCACACTGCAGGAGCCGCGCCAAGAGGACCAATGGTGAATCTGGGTGCAACAATATGGCGGGAAGGTGAGAAACCTGACCGGCCCCTCTCCCGGAGGGAGAAGGTTCAATCCCTCACCACCACCCCGCCCTTCATCACCGCCGCCACGTGCTCCAGCACCGAGATGTCGGCGATGGCGTCGCCGTCGACGGCGATCAGGTCGGCGTAGCGGCCGGGGGCGACGGCGCCGACGTCGGTCTTCCGCATCAGCTCGGCCGCCACCGTCGTCGCCGATTGGATGGCCTGCATCGGGGTCATGCCGTACTTGACCATGTACCTCATCTGCCGGGCGTTGAGGCCGTGGGGATAGACGCCGGCGTCGGTGCCGTAGGCGATCCTGACCCCGGTCTTGACCGCCTTGCGAAAGCCGTCGCGCTGGGCCTGGGTGGTGTCGAAATTCTTGCGCAGGGTCTCGGCCGGCCAGCCGTGGGCCTTGCCATAGGCGTCGATCCAGTCGCCGTCATAGATGTCGGCCACCAGGAACACCCCCTTGGCCTTCATCATGGCGATGGCCTCGTCGTCCATCAGCGAGCCGTGCTCGATCGAGCGCACCCCGGCCCGCATGGCCGACTTCATGCCCTCGGCCCCGTGGGCGTGGGCGGTGGCGTAGGTCCCGCGCCGGGCGGCCTCCTCGACGGCGGCCCGCATCTCGTCCTCAGTCAGTTCCTGCTGACCTGGCTCGGTGCCGACGGTCAGGACCGCGCCGGTGGCGATCAGCTTCAGGAAGTCGGCGTGATGGGCCAGGATGTTGGCCGCCTTGCGGTGGGCGTCGGCGGCGTCCTCGACCACGCCGGCCCGCATCTCGTCGGGGATCTTCACGTCGCCCGCCAGGCCGGTGATCTCGCCGCCGCCGCCGGGGATGGTGATATAGGCGCCGGCCACCGACATCCGGGGCCCCGGGACCAGGCCGGCGTTGATCGCCTCGCGCAGGGCCACGTCGCCGAACGCCCGCCAGGTCCCGACGTCGCGCACGCTGGTGAAGCCGGCCTCCAGGGTGACGCGGGCGTGGGCGGCGCCGATATAGGCCTGGTAGGCGGCGGTGCGCAGCAGCGGCTCGGCGATGTTCTCGGTCTGCTCCTGGTCGCAGAGGTGGGTGTGCATGTCGATCAGGCCCGGCAGCACCATGCGGCCCGACCAGTCGATGACCTTGCCATCGGTCGGGGCGGTCTTCCACGGCGCGACCGCGACGATCCGCTCGCCGTCGATGGTGATCATCTGGTCGCTGAGGACCTTGCCCTGCAGGGTGTCGACCAGCTTGCCGGCATGGACGTAGAGCGGGGCGGCGTGCGCGGCGAGCGGCGCGAGCGCCAGGGCGGCGGCCGCCAGGATGGTGCGGATCATCATGCGGTCTCTCATCCTCTCTCTGATCCTTTCATCCCGACGAAAGTCGGGACCCAAGCGGCGCGGGCCTTGTGGCCTCCGCGCGAAACCCCAAGCTCGGCTTGGGTCCCGACTTTCGTCGGGATGAAAGGAATTTAGGGGTTGTCCGCGGGAGCTCGCCCCCGCGTCAGCCAGTAGAACGGCGCCCCGATGGCCAGCAGGCCCACGCCCAGCAGCACCGCCTGGCCGCCGGCGCCGACCAGGGTCCAGACCGAATAGAGGCCGGCCAGGATGGCGATCACGGTCAGGGCCGTGGTCGGGGCGATGCGCCGGCTGGCCTGCAGCTTCAGCGCCGCCAGGGCGCAGGCCAGGTAGGCGAACAGCGAGGCGGTGGTGGCCACCAGGGCGATGAAGGTGAACAGGTCGGCCATCGACTTGGCGTAGTTCATCAGCACCAGCACGGTCAGGAAGCCGGCTGACAGCAGGTGGGCGCGGACCGGCGCGCCGTTCGCCGACTCCTTGGCCAGGAAGGCCGGGAACACCCCGCCCCGGGCCATGGCGTAGGGCATCTCGCCCTGCAGCAGCACCCAGCCGTTCAGGGCCCCGAAGGCGCTGATCGCCGCGAACAGGGCCAGGACCTTGCCGGCGTTGCCGCCCCAGTGAAGGCTGACGAAGTCGGCCAGCGGGGCGTTGGACACCTTCAGCGCGTCGGCCGGGGTCAGCAGCACCACCGCCGAGCAGACCAGCAGATAGATCACCCCGGTGAACACCGTGCCCACCAGGGTGGCGCGGGGGATAGTGCGGACCGGGTCGACCACCTTGCCGGCCGGCACGGTGGCCGATTCCAGGCCCAGCAGCGCCCACAGGGTCAGGGCCCCGGCGGCGGTGATCCCGCCCGGATGGATGTCCGACGCGCGGAACGGCGTCAGGCTGGCCCCGTGGTCGCGGCCGATCACCCAGAAGGCCAGGCCGGCCACGGCCGCCAGCGGCAGCAGCTTGAGCACGGTGGTCGCCACCTGCACGCCGCCGGCCAGGCGGGCGCCGGCGATGTTGACCCCGACCAGCAGCCAGACCGCGCTCAGGGTGATCAGCAGGTGCATCCCGGGAACCCGGGCGATGGCCGGGAAGATCGCCGACAGATAGCTGACCGCCCCGGTGGCGATGGCGGCGTTGCCGACCCACAGCGAGATCCAGTAGCTCCAGGCCACCATGAACCCGACCAGCGGCCCGAAGGCCTCCTGGGTGTAGGCGTAAGGCCCGCCGGCCTTGGGGAACTCGCGCGCCAGCCCGGCGAACACGAAGGCCAGGGCCAGGGCCCCGCCGATGGTCAGCAGCCAGCCGAACACCGCGTTCCAGCCGTAGGGGGCCAGGGACGCGGGCAGCATGAACACCCCCGAGCCGATCATGTTGCCGACCACCAAGGCCGTGCACATCCAGAAGCCCAGGGCGCGGGGGGCGGGAGTTTGGGGCGTCATGCGGTCACGCTATCAGACGACCCGCGACTTGCCCCCACCTGGCGGCTTCGCCGCCTGTCCGCCCCCATAGGGGGCGGAGCCTGATACGCGAGGCTCTTCCCCCTATGGGGGAAGACGACCGCGAAGCGGTCCGTAGGGGGCAAGTGACGGGCCGCCCCTAGAACTTCTGCCCGAACTTCACCCCGACGGTGCGCGGCCGCAGGGGCACCGAATAGACCTCGGCGCCGCAGACGGCCTCGACGCATTCGGTGCTGCGGGTCAGGCTGGCCCGGCTGTCGTTGAGGTTCACGACATAGGCCGAGACGGTCCAGCTGTCGCGGCCCAGGCCGGCCGACAGGTCGGTGGTGATGTAGCCGGCCTGCTTGCCCAGCACCTCGCGGGCGAAGGTGCGCAGGTCGGCCCAGGCGCCGGTCTGGCCGACGATCCCGCCCTGGACGAAGGCGTCGTAGCCCCCCAGGTCGAACTCGTAGCGGGCGTTCAGGTTGGCCTTGAACTTGGGCGTGACGGGCAGCTGCTGGCCGTCCGGCGCGCGCTCGGGATAGTTGTCCAGGTCGACCGGACAGTCGGTGATCGGCTGGCCGGTGGCCGGGTCGACCTTGCCGCAATAGGTGCCCTTCAGCTTGGCGTCGATATAGGAGGCCGCGCCGTTCAGGGTCAGGCCGTGCGTCACCGCGAAGCTGAAGTCGGTCTCGGCGCCGTTGATCTCGGCCGAGACGGCGTTCTTGATCTCGGTCAGGCCGTTGGCCCCGACGATCGAGAACTGGAAGTCGTCCCAGGTCTCGTGGAACACCGCGCCGTTCCAGCGGAAGCGGTTGTCGGCCCAGGTGGTCTTCCAGCCGAACTCGTAGTTCTTCAGGAAGTCGGACTGGTAGGGCGGCAGGGTGCCGCGCCGGTTGATGCCGCCCGGCCGGAAGCCCTCGGAATAGGTGACATAGACCAGCTTATCGGGGTCGATCTTGTAGGTGAGGTTGAACTTCTTGCTGTCGCCCTTCTCCTTGACCCGCTTGTCGAGGTTCGTGCAGGGCGAGCCCTTGATCTCCGGGCCGCGGCCGTTGCAGGCCGCCTCGCCCGTGCCGTCGCGGACGAATACGCCATCGTCGTCGTACTTGTCCGGGCTGTAGCCCGCGCCGTAGCCGTAGAAGCCCTTGAGGCTGTTGTCGGACTTGAAAAAGCGGATGCCGGCGGTGAACGTCAGCTTGTCGGTGATGTCGAACGCCACCTCGCCGAAGGCGGCGCTGTCGCGGTCGATGCGCTTCTGCTCGGTCAGCCAGATCGTGCCCGGATGGCCCGGCACCGACAGCGAGTCGCCTAAGTCGTCGATGCGGTAGTTCTGATGGATGCCGTGGGTCTGGCGCTGATAGAACAGCCCGCCGACCACCCGGAAGCGGTTCTCCTGCGGGGTCGAGACGCGCAGCTCGTGGCTGGCCTTCATGTAGGCGTCGTGGCCGATGATGTATTGCGACGGATCGACCGGATTGCCCGCGTCGTCGGTCCAGTAGGCGCCGTAGCCGGCCAGGGTGTCGTAGAAGAACGAGTAGTCGGTGTAGTCCTGGCGGGTGTCGACGTCGCGGTCGAGGTACGAGCCGGCATAGACCACGTCGAGGTTGCTGATCTTGCCCTCGACGGTCATGGCCGCCTGCCACCACTTGTCCTTGGAGTTTTCCGGATAGTAGTGGGCGACCTTCAGCGCCCCCAGGCTGCGGTCTTCGGCGAACACCCCGCCGACCTTCTCGATCTGGCCCATGACCTGGGGCGTGATCACCCAGTTGTCGCCGGCCTCGATCTTGACGGCCGCCCGGCCGCCATAGAGGTCGACGTCGTTGTAGTCCTTCTTGGCGCGGGCGCCGTTGCTGATCGTGACGCCAGAGGTGGGATAGGTACGTTCGCCGGGCACGTTGTCGATATAGCCGCCCTGGTGCTCGCTCCAGCCCACCAGGCGCACGGCGATCTTGTCGTTGATCGGCTGATTGACGAAGCCCTCGGCGACATAGCCATCGTCGCCGTGGGCGATGTTGTTGACCTCGAGGTCGTAGCCGGCGCTGAAGCCGGCGGTGCTGGGCTTGTTGGTGATGATCCGCAGGGTGCCGGCCTGGGAGCTGGCGCCGTACAGCGTGCCCTGCGGCCCCGACAGCGCCTCGACCCGGGCGATGTCATAGATGTGGATGTCCAGCGCGCCCTGGATGGTGGTGACGGGCTGCTCGTCCAGATAGACGCCGACGCTGGGCAGGGAGCCGGAGTGGTTGCCGTCGCCGCCGCTGGCCACGCCGCGGAAATAGACGTTGGAGAAGCCCGGCGAGGTGGTCTGGAACGAGATGCTGGGCAGGTACTTCACATAGTCGGTGAAGCTGGCGACGTGCAGTTGGTCCAGCTTGGCCTGGCCGAGCGCCTGGATGCTGACCGGCACGTCCTGCAGGTTTTCCGAGCGCTTCTGGGCGGTGACTACCACCTCTTCCAGCGCCACCGCGCCCTGGGGCGCCTGGGATGCTTGAGCCTGGGCGGACACCGCCGTCAGCATGGTCGAGGCCAGAAGCGCGGTCGTCAGCAGACCGCCTTTCGAAAGGGCGGTCTTGTCACGCGTGGCAGACGTCATATCGGCTCCCCGAACTGTTCGGAGAACGATGCTCTTCTGGCTGATTTGAGCCGGCAAGACGCAAAATTCAAACCCGCGTCAATTCGGCCGACTGTTGCAGAAATGGCAGGGTTCTGAGCGGCTGATCAAAATTCAGGCGCGGCGGGATAACTGGACAGGACCGGTCCAAGGGCGGTCTTCAGCGGGTCCAGCCATGATTCGTAGTTTTGCCAATGCTCGACCGCGTCCTTGAAGATGGGACGACGGACCTGTTCTGAGCTTGCGGTGCGCACGGCGCGGTCGTTTTCGTGGAAATTCAGGCATGATTCTTCGAACGGCAGGCCGCAATAGGCCAGCAGGGCGCGGATCTCGCCTTCCGGGTCCTCGATCATCGATTCGTAGATCACCCGGTGCACGCGGCCCGGCAGCACCGCGTCGACATGGGCCATCAGCTCGACATAGTCGGCGTAGTAGCGGCCGATGTCCTCCAGGCCGTAGCTGAAGTTCTGGCCGCGGGCGAAGTGCTGCTTGAAGCCCGAGAAGCAGCAGCCCATCGGATGGCGCCGGGCGTCGATGATCCTGGCGTTCGGCAGCATCAGGGCGATCAGCCCGACATGGGCCCAGTTGTTGGGCATCTTGTCGATGAACAGCGGCCGGTCGGTCTTGCGCTGCACCCGGGTGCGCTCGAGGAACTCCTCGCCCAGCGCCTTGAGATCCTCCGGACCCAGCGTGGCCAGCACCTCGGGATAGGCCGCGCCATCCTTCAGCCGCCGGGCCATGGCTGTGACGTCGGGCAGCTCCATCGTGCCCTCCACCGCCGAGTGGCTGGCCAGGATCTGCTCGACCAGGGTCGAGCCGGCGCGCGGCAGGCCCAGGACGAAGATCGGGTCGGGCGCGGGGCAGCCCTGGCCGGCCCGCGACGCGAACAGCTCGGCAGTCAGCACCGTCTTGCAGCGGGCCACGTGCCGGGTCATCACCGCCGGGTCGTAAGGGACCTGGGCCCGGCGCAGCGCCGCGCCCCGGGCGTAATGGGCGAACGATTCGGCGTAGCGGCCGGCGTCCTCGTGGGCCTTGCCCAGGGCGTAGTCCAGGTGCAGGCGGTCGTCCTGCGCCAGGTCCTCCCGGGCCAGCTGGGCCTCCATCGTCGCCAGGTCGGCCGCGTCGAAGCGGTAGGTCTTCATGTTGGCCAGGCTCCACCAGGCCTCGCCCAGCGACGGGGCCTGGTCGACGGACTTGCGGTAGGCGGCCGCACAGTCGGCCGAGCGGCCCACGGTCTTCAGGGCGTGGCCATAGCTCATCCAGCCCTTGGGCTGCTGGGGATAGCGGGCCAGCACGTCCTCGTAGATCGCGATGGCCCGGGCGTATTCGCCGATCCGCGCCAGGGCCGCGGCCTTCAGGTTCAGATAGGCGGGATTGCGCGGCTCCTCGGCCAGCAACAGGTCCAGCTGGGCCAGGGCTTCCGGCGACCGCCCCAGCCGGTACTGCAGGGTAGCCAGGTTGTAGCGGGCGGCGGTGAAGGCCGGGGCGAGCTTCAGGCAGTCCAGCAGCAGGGTCTCGGCCTCGGCCTCGCGGCCCAGCCGGGCGAGGGCCTCGGCCAGCATGCGGATGGCCGCCGGCTCGTCGGGGCGGGTCTTCAGCAGGTCACGCAGCACCGCCTCGGCCTTGGCCGGCGCGCCGTCGACCAGGGCGGCGGCGGCGGTCATCAGCACCGGGTCGCGGACCCCGCCCTTGATCTGCCGGGCCCGGGCGGCCCGGGCCCCGGCCTCATCGCCGAGCAGCTCGAAGGCCTCGGCCAGGCCGCGCCAGGCGTCGGCCAGGTCGGGGGCCAGGTCGGGATCCGCGGCGACGGCGCGCTTGAACGCCGCGACCGCCGCCTGGGTGTGGCCGGCGGCGGCCAGCACCCGGCCGTGCTCCAGCTGGATCGGCGGCGACTGGGCGAAGGCGCGGGCCAGGGGATCGATCACCCGCAGGGCCTGGGCCACGTCGCCCGTCAGCCGCAGGGCTGTGGCCAGGATCAGCACCGCTTCGGCGTGGCGTGGCACGGCCTCCAGGATCGCCGTCGCCTGCTCGGCGGCCAGCCGCGGGTCGACGTCCAGCAGGCGCCGGGCATGGGCCAGGGCCGTGGCGACGCTGCCGGCGGGCTCGGTGGTGGTGACGGTCATGGGAGGATGGGATGGCGGGGCGGCGGCGAAGTCAACGCCTGGCCCCCATAGGTCCTCCCCCTGTGGGGCAGGGCTATCGCATATGGAAGAACGAAGGGTGGACGGCTTGAGCCGTGCATCCAGCCGAAGCCAGAAGGTTGGCTCGCAAGCCCGTTTGGATTCGTTTTGTTCGCCTTTTGGAAGAGCTTGCGTCGATCCAATACGCGCTCTCGATAGGGCAAATCCATATGCAATAGCCCTGCCCTGTGGGGGAGGTGGTCGCGAAGCGACCGGAGGGGGGAGTGATAGGACGCTCGATCCAGCTCACGGCCACCACCGCAAACTCCCCCCACCGGCCCTACGGGCCGCCTCCCCCACAGGGGGAGGGGCGTCAAATCCGGTCCCGCAGCGCGAACCAGCTCAGCCCCGCCACGGTCAGCGGCCACCTCAGCAGCCGCCCGCCCGGGAACGGCGGCGTCGGCAGGCGCGCCAGCAGCTCGACGCCCTCCCCCTCGCCCAGGGCCGCGTCGGCCAGAAGCTTGCCGAACCAGGGCGCCAGCATCACCCCCTGGCCCGAATAGCCGGCGGCGATCCGCACGCCGGGGGCCAGTTCGCGGACGAACGGGGCGCGGTGGACGGTGATGCCCAGGGTCCCGCCCCAGGCGTGGGTGACCTCGACGTCGGCCAGGTCCGGATAGACCTTCAGCATGTGGCGCCGCACGAAGGCCTTCAGGTCCGGCGGGAATCCGGGCCGGTAGTTCTCGCCGCCGCCGAAGATCAGCCGACCGTCGGGACTCTTGCGGAAGTAGTTGATCACGAAGCGGCTGTCGGCGACGGCGGCGCCCGAGCGGATGATCGTCTCGGCTCGCGCTCCCAGCGGTTCGGTGGCCAGCAGGAAGTTGTTGATCGGCATCACCCGGGCCCGGGCCGCGCCGCCGGCCACGGCGTCCAGATAGCCGTCGCCGGTCAGGATCAGCTGGTCGCAGGTCACCCGGCCCTGTGGCGTTTGGACGACGATCGCCCCGCCCTCGCGTCGCCAGGCGGTGGCGCGGCTGTGTTCGTGGATCACGGCCCCGGCCGTCCTCGCCGCCCGCGCCATGCCCAGGGCCAGGTTCAGCGGATGCAGGTGGCCGCCGCCCAGGTCAACGAGGCCGCCGTGATAGACGTCGGTCCCCAGCTCGTCGGCCAAGTCCGCCGCGTCGATCAGGGCCAGCTGGTCGTAGCCGTAGCGGTCGCGCATGAACGCGACATGGGCCACGTCCTGCGCCTCGCCGCCCTGGCGGTGGCGGGCGTGGATCATGCCGGGGCGGAAGTCGCAGGCGATGTCGTGCTCGGCGATCAGGGCCAGCAGGTGGGCGCGGGCGTCCTGGCTCATCCGCCACAGGGCCATCGCGGCGTCGCGGCCCAGGGTCTTCTCCAGCCAGGCCTGGTCGTTGCGCTGGCCCGTATGGACCTGGCCGCCGTTGCGCCCCGACCCGCCGGACCCGACCTGGGCGGCCTCCAGCACGACGACGCGGACGCCCCGCGTCGCCAGTTCCAGCGCCGCGCCGAGGCCCGTATAGCCCGCGCCGACCACGCAGACGTCGGCCCGGACGTGGTCGCTCAGGGCGGGGAGTTGCGGGAACGGCGTGGCGGTGGCCGCGTACCAGGAGGTGGCGGGGTGGCCGGTGTTCACGACCCTCTTCCATGGGGAGAGGGAGGGGCCCGCCGCGGAGCGGTGGGAGGGTGAGGGGGTGGTGAGTTCGACGGCGTGCCGGCACTCCGGCCAACGGCGTAACCCCTCATCCTCCCACGCTTCGCGCGGGCCCCTCCTTCTCCCTCTGGGAGAAGGTGAGCGCTACACATTCAGCAGCAGGAACTCCCGCTCCCACGGGCTGATGGTGCGCATGAAGGTCTCGTACTCGGCCTCCTTCACCGTGGCGTAGGCGGCGCAGAAGGTGGCGCCCAGGATCTCGACCAGGGGCTTGGCGTCCTCGAACAGGGCCACCGACTCCAGCAGGCTGCGCGGCAGCTCGATGCCGCGGGCGCTGGCGTCGGTGTCGACCGGGGCGGTCGGGGTCAGGTTTCCGAGCATGCCCAGATAACCGGTGGCCAGCACCGCGGCGATGGCCAGGTAGGGGTTGGCGTCGGACGACGGGATGCGGTTCTCCAGGCGCCGGTTGGCGGGATCGGACGGCGGCACCCGCAGGCCGCAGGTGCGGTTGTCGTAGCCCCACTGGGTGTTGACCGGCGCCCCGGAGTCCCGCGCGATCCGCCGGTAGCTGTTCACGTAAGGCGCCAGGATCGCCATGATCGCCGGCAGGTAGCGCTGCTGGCCGGCGATGAAGGCGTAGAACAGAGGGGTGGCCTCGCCGGTCTTGGGATCGGAGAACAGGTTCGCCCCGTCCGGCCCCAGGATCGACTGGTGGATGTGCATGGCGCTGCCGGGCTCGGCGGCCATCGGCTTGGCCATGAAGGTGGCGTAGATCTCGTGCTCCAGCGCCACCTCGCGGATGGTGCGCTTGAACATGAACACCTGGTCGGCCAGCTCCAGCGGATTGCCGTGCCGCAGATTGATCTCCATCTGGGCCACGCCGCTCTCGTGGATCAGGGTGTCGATCTCCAGGCCCTGGCGCTCGGAATATTCGTACATGTCCTCGAACAGGGCGTCGAACTCGTTGACCGCGGCGATCGAATAACCCTGGCGGCCGGTCTCGGGCCGGCCCGAACGGCCGATCGGCGGTTTGAGCGGGTAGTCGGGGTCGGTGTTCTTCTCGACCAGGTAGAACTCGATCTCCGGGGCCACCACCGGATCCCAGCCCTTCTCGCGATAGAGGGCCATCACCCGGCGCAGCACCTGGCGCGGGCTCTCCTCGACCGGGCGGCCGTCGGGGTGGAAGGCGTCGTGGATCACCTGGGCGGTCGGATCCTGGGCCCAGGGCACCACGGCCAGGGTGGCCAGGTCCGGGGTCAGGAAGATGTCGGTGTCCGACTGCACCGCGTTGACCGCCCCCTCGAACTCGGGGAAGTCGCCGGTGATGGTCTGGTAGAACACCGCCAGCGGCAGGTTCATCGACGGCGCGCCCAGGAACTTGCGCACCGGCATGATCTTGCCCCGCGCCACGCCGGCCAGGTCGGGCACGACGCACTCGATCTCCTCGATGTTCTGCCGCGCGAACCAGTCCTTGGCGTCGTCCAGCGACGCGACCCCGCGGGTCGTCTTGGGGGCGGGCTTGGATTTCTTTTCTTTGTACTTCACGGGGGCGCTCCTCGCGCTTGTGGAAGTCTAAGCGGACTGGAAAGGATTGATGATGCGAAGGCCGTCGACGAGTTGGCCGTGCGAAAGATCCTCGGTGTAGAGTTCGGTGCAACCCGCCGCCCTGGCGGCGGCCACGACGGCGCTGTCCCAGTAGGAGAAGCCGTACCGTTCCTTGATCTCGAACGCGGCGCGCAAGGTCCCGACCGTGTTGTCGACGACCAGATGCCGTTGCCAGGCATCGACCATGGCCACGGCCAGGGCATGAGGCAACGGCTTTGGACCCGAGGGCCGTGTGGCCTGAACATAGAACTCCTGCAGCACCTGCACGGACACCACACCATCGTCCCGATCCAACAGGACCAAGGCTCGCTCACGTTTCTCGGCTTCGGCCGGCGATACGCTGATCGAGTAGATCAGAACGTTGGTGTCGAAGAATACGGGCACGCTATCGGCCGCGTTCGTGCAGTTCGTCGCGGGACAGCCTGTCGCCCACCACGAAGTCGGTGATCTGCGCGCGCGTTTCCGCCTCCAGACGCCTGAGGCGCTCGGCTCGACCTTCGTCGGCGGCGACCTCGGTCAGGAACTGGCGAACCAGGGCGGAAACGGACGTGTCCCGTTCGGCGGCCTTGATGCGGGCTCGCCGGTAGGTTTCATCGTCAACCGTGACTGTGATGTTTTTCATGATCTCACAGTATCACAGTTTCACATTATTGGCTTCCGCGCCTTCGGCGGCCGTCAGTGCGATCAGCGGCTTGATCTTCATTCTACCCTGCGTTCTTGCCATTTTTTGCCAAAGCGCACAGATTTGGGTCATGAGCACGATGAACATCTCGCTGCCCGAAGCCCTCAAGTCGTTCGTCGATGAGCAGGTCGATCAGGGCGGTTACAGCACGAGCAGCGAATATGTCCGCATGCTGATCCGCAAGGATCAGGACCGGCTGCGTCTGCGGGGCCTCCTGCTCACCGGGGCGTCCTCCGCCCCCGCCAGCCCGGTCGGTCCCGGATATTTCGAAGCGTTGCGGGAGCGCGTACGCGGAGAATGACCACCAAGCCGGTCATCCCACGCGCGGCGGCGGAGCGGGATGTCGAGGACGCCCTTGCCTACCATCTGAACCAAGGCGCGCGACAGACCGCTCTCGGCTTCATCGACGCCCTGGAACGGGCCTATGGCCGCATCGGCGCCAATCCGGCCAGCGGCTCGCCGCGCCACGCTCATGAACTGAACCTTCCCGGGCTGAGATCCTGCCCCCTGAGGCGCTACCCCTATGTGGTCTTCTATGTCGAACGCGATGATCACGTCGACGTCTGGCGCGTGCTGCACGGACAAAGCGACATTCCGGCGTGGATGTCGGCGGAAGCCTGAGGAGGCGCTCATCACGCCGCCGCCTCCGGTTTCAACGCCCGCAGGACCGGCTCGGCCTCGTCCAGGGACTTGCGGATGATCCCCACCAGCTCGTCGATCTGCCCGTGGGTGATGATCAGCGGCGGGCAGCAGACGATGCTGTCGCGGATGGCGCGGACCATCAGGCCGTTGCTGATGCAGAGGTCCCGCACGATCGGCCCGGCCTCGCCCTCCTTGTCGAGGAAGCGGTGATTGGTCCCCTTCTCGCGGACGATCTCGACGGCGCCGATCAGGCCCAGCGAGCGGGTCTCGCCGACCAGCGGGTGGTCGTTCAGCGAGGCCAGGGCCTTGGCCAGGTAGGGGCCGGTGTCGTCGCGGGTGCGCTCGACCAGGCCTTCGCGCTCGAGGATCTCGATGTTCTTCAGCGCCACGGCGGCGGCCGTCGGGTGGCCCGAATAGGTGAAGCCGTGGATGAAGTCGCCGCCCTTGTCGCGCAGCTCGGCGACGATGTGGTCGGCCACCCCGACGGCGCTGATCGGCAGGTAGCCGGACGACAGGCCCTTGGCCATGGCGATCATGTCCGGCTTGATCCCGTAGTGCTGGTGGCCGAACCACTGGCCCAGCCGCCCGAAGCCGCAGATCACCTCGTCGCAGACCAGCAGGATCCCGTACTTGCGGCACAGGGCCTCGACCGCCGGCCAGTAGCCGTCCGGCGGGATGATCACCCCGCCCGCCCCCTGCACCGGCTCGCCGATGAAGGCGGCGACATTCTCGGGGCCGACCTCAAGGATCTTGTCCTCGATCGCCTGGACCGCCCGGTCGCGGAAGGCGGCGGGATTCTCGCCGAAGCCGTCGCCGAACGGATAGGGCTGCATGACGTGGTGCACGCCGGGGATCGGCAGGTCGCCCTGCACATGCATGTGCTTCATGCCGCCCAGCGAGACCCCGGCCACGGTCGAGCCGTGATAGGCGTTCCAGCGGCTGATGAAGGCCGTGCGGCTGGGCTCCCCTTTGAGCTTCCAGTAATGGCGGGCCAGGCGGAAGACGGTGTCGTTGGCCTCCGAGCCCGACGAATTGTAGAAGACGTGGGTCAGGTGGCCGCCCATCTTCTCGGCGATCTTGGCGGCCAGCTTCACCGGCGGCGGCGTCGCGGTCTTGAAGAAGGTGTTGTAGTACGGCAGCTCCAGCATCTGGTCGTAGGCGGCCTTGGCCAGCTCCTCGCGGCCGTAACCGACATTGACGCACCACAGCCCGGCCATGCCGTCCAGGATCTGGTGGCCCTCGCCGTCATGGATGTAGACGCCGTCGGCCCGGGTGATGATCCGGCTGCCGCCCAGCTGCGCGAGCACCTTGTGGTCGGCCTGGGCCGGCAGGTGGTGGGCCAGGTCCAGGCGCTTGAGCTCGGCGATGTCGTGGTTGCGGATCGGGATCATGACTGCGGGTACTCCTGAGCTTCTTCTTATCTCCGCTCATCCCGGCGAAAGCCGGGAGCTAAGCGGCGCTTGTTGTCTCGCCCGGATGCTCGCCGCCGGCTCGGCTTGGGTCCCGGCTTTCGCCGGGACGAGCGGTCGAGGGTCACGCGGGAGGGCGCAGGCCCTCGCCCCGCAGCGCTCGGCCGAACAGCTGGAAGAACGCCTGGCTCTGCGGGTTGCGCTCGGTCTTCCATTCGGGATGCCACTGAACGGCCAGCACCGGCGCGCCGTTGACTCTGGCCGACACCGCCTCGACCACGCCGTCGGGCGCGCGGGCCTCGACGGCGAGGCCTTGGCCCAGCCGGTCGACGCCCTGGTAGTGCACGGAATTGACGCTCGCGGCCTGGGCGCCGAACGCGGTGGCCAGCACCCCGCCGGGGGTCAGGTCGACGCGGTGCTCGTGATCGAACATGCCGTCGAAGTCGACGTCGTCGGGGGCGTGATGGGCGATCAGTTCATCAGCCGCCGCCATGTCGCGCCGCAGCGTGCCGCCGAACGCGACATTGATCTCCTGGAAGCCCCGGCAGACCCCGAACACCGGCTTGCCCAGGTCGAGCATGGCCGCAATCAGGTCGGCGGTCATGGCGTCGCGCGCCGTGTCGAACGGCCCCGGGGCGTCGGGGACCGCCTCGCCGTAGCGGGCCGGGTCGAGATTGGACGGGCTGCCGGTCAGCATCAGGCCGTCCAGGCGAGACGCGACTTCCGAGGCTTTCATCAGTTCCGGCATCGACGGGACCAGCAGGGCCGCGGCGTCGGCGTATTGCATGGCGCCGACGACATAGCGGTTCATCACCGCCTGGGCGGGTTCGACCCCGACGGTGCGGGTGCAGCAGATGATCCCGGCGACGGGTCTCATCTCCCCTCCCCCTGTGGGGGAGGCGATCGCGTAGCGATGGGTGGGGGGAGTTGTCGGATCGAAGATCGGAGGCCCGGCCGGCTGCCGGTCACGCCCCCCTCCGTCGCCCTGCGGGCGACACCTCCCCCATAGGGGGAGGGACTTGGCGTGCGCAGCCGCCAGGTGGGGGCAAGGGCGTGAACCAGGAAGATCACGACAGCAGCACCGCCGGCGAGCACGCGTGCCAGCCCAGCCACACCGCCTCGCCCAGCTTGAAGTCCTCCTGGTCCCAGCGGGTCAGGTTCTGGCGGACGACCTTGATCCGGCGGCCGCTCTGGATCTCGACCTCATAGACGCTTTGGCCGCCCAGATAGGCCTCGTGGCGGATCACCCCGGCCACGGCGTTCTGGCCGACCGGGCAGTCGCCCATGTTGGGCGGGGCGGCGTCGTCGGGACGCTTGTGCAGCTCGATCTTCTCGGGCCGCAGGGCCGCCCAGACCGTGCCGCCGCGCGCGCCGGTGACGCCGTGGTCCAGGAAGATGTCGCAGTCCAGGTCCGGCGACTTGACCACCGCATGGCTGGGCTCGTCGACCGCCAGCACGCCCTCGAACAGGTTCACGCTGCCGATGAAGTCGGCCACGAAGCGGCTGTTGGGGAACTCGTAGAGGTCGTTGGGCGCGGCCACCTGCTGCAGCAGGCCGCGGTTCATCACCGCGCAGCGGCTGGCCAGGGCCAGGGCCTCGTCCTGGTCGTGAGTGACCATGATGAAGGTGATCCCGACCTTCTCCTGCAGGGTGGACAGCTCGGTGCGCATCTGGTCGCGCAGCTTGGCGTCCAGGGCCGACAGCGGCTCGTCCAGCAGCAGCACCCGGGGGCGCTTGACCAGGGCCCGGGCCAGGGCCACGCGCTGGCGCTGGCCGCCGGACAGCTGGTCGGGCTTGCGCTGGGCCAGGCCGTGCAGCTGGACGAGGTCCAGCGCCTCCTCCACCCGCCGGTCGCGCTCGGCCTTGCTGACGCGGTCGACCTTCAGGCCGTAGGCGACGTTGTCGGCCACGCTCATGTGCGGGAACACGGCGTAGGACTGAAACACCATGTTCACCGGTCGCTTGTTGGGCGGCACGGTCGAGACGTCCTGGCCGTCGATCAGGATCCGGCCCTCGGTCGGGGTCTCGAACCCGGCCAGCATCCGCAGCAGGGTGGTCTTGCCGCAGCCCGACGGGCCGAGCAGCGAGAAGAACTCGCCCTCCTGGATGCTGAGCGAGACGTTGTCGACGGCCACCATCTTGCCGAAGCGCTTGGTGACGTTCTCGAAGGTGATGATGGGTTGGTTGGTCATGGCCTCGCCCCCGAAAAATCCACCGCCGCAGGCCCCCTCCGGCCCTCCGGGCCACCTCCCCCAAAGGGGGAGGATCTGCTTGGCCGGCGCACTGCTAGATGCTCCCCCTCTGGGGGAGCTGTCGCGGAGCGACTGAGGGGGTTCTCCCGCACGAAACCGCTCACTTGCCGTCCCCATGCCCCGCCACGCCGGCCGGATCGCCCTGCAGCTTCAGCGCCACCGCCGTCAGCAGCACCGTCAGCACGATCAGGATGGTCGAGGCGGCGTTGACCTCGGGCGTCACCGAGAAGCGGACCATCGAATAGACCTTCACGGGGAAGGTCACGGTGTCGGGGCCGGCGGTGAAGAAGGTGATGACGAAGTCGTCCAGGCTCAGCGTGAAGGCCAGCAGGGCGCCGGCCACCAGCGAGGGGGTCATGTGCGGCAGGATCACGTCCTTGATCGTCCGCCACTCGCCGGCCCCGAGATCCCGGGCCGCCTCCTCCATCTCGCGGTTGAAGCTGGCCATCCGGGCGCGGACCACCACCGCCACGAACGGGAACGAGAACGAGACGTGGGCGATGGTGATGGCCCCCAGGTTCAGCGGCCAGGGCAGGCCCACGGGCCAGGGCAGGACCTTGGCGAAGAACACCAGCATGGCCACGCCCATGCAGATCTCGGGCACCACGATCGGCAGGGCCAGGGCCCCGTCCAGCACCGTCTTGCCCGGAAAGCGGAACCGCCACAGCACCAGGGCGACCATGGCCCCCAGGGCGACGCTGAGCACCGTGCACAGGGCCGCGATGGTCAGGGAGTTGGCGAAGGCCTCGATCAGCGAGGAGTCGTTGAAGGCCTTGTCGTAATATTTGAGCGTGAACCCCTTCCAGACGATGTTGCGCCGGCTGTCGTTGAAGCTGAACACCATCAGGGCGACCAGCGGCGCGTAGAGGAACACCCCCACGGCGGCCAGCCAGGCCTGCATCTGCCAGCGGCGGAGGTATTCGAGGGGGCCGGGGGGACTGCGCTTGGTCATTGGCGATCCTCCCCCTGTGGGGGAGGCGGCCGAAGGCCGGTGGGGGGAGTCTTGGGATCGAAGGTCCGGGTGTCGGCCATCGGCCGATCACTCCCCCCTCCGTCGGCTTCGCCGACACCTCCCCCACAGGGGGAGGACTTCGCGAACACGCTCATGCCGCAGCCCCCTTCCGGCCCTTGCTCACCAGCGCCTGCACCGCGATCGCCACGAACGTCAGGTACATCAGCAGGAACGACAGGGCCGCGCCGAAGGGCCAGTCGTTGGCGCGCTTGAACTGGCGCTCGATGACGTTGGCGATCATCTGGCTGTCGGGACCGCCCAGCAGGTCGGGGGTCAGGTAGGCGCCCAGGGCCGGGATGAAGGTGATCAGCACGCCCGAGGCGATGCCCGGCAGGGCCAGGGGCACCACCACCTTGAACAGGGTGCGCATGTGGCCCGCCCCGAGGTCGAGGCTGGCCTCCAGCAGCGACTTGTCCAGGCGATCCAGCGCCGAATACAGCGGCAGCACCATGAACGGCAGGTGGACATAGACCAGGCCAACGATCACCGCGAAGTTGGTGTGCATCATCTCCAGCGGCTGGAACGGGGCCAGCGGCACGACCTTGGCCGCCAGGGTCCAGACCGCCTCCAGCGACTTGTTGATGTAGCCCTCGTTGCGCAGCACGGCGATCAGGGCGTAGGTGCGGATCAGCAGGTTCGTCCAGAACGGCAGCATGATCAGCAGCAGCAGCCAGGTCTTGGCCTTCTGCGAGGCGAAGGTGATGGCCAGGGCGACCGGGAAGCCGATCACCAGGCACAGGCCGGTGGTCAGGGCCGCCACCCCGGCCGACTTCAGGAAGATCTTCAGGTACAGCGGCTCGATCGCCCGGGCGTAGTTCTTGAACGTGCCGGTGATGGCGATTTCCGTCAGGCCCGCGTTGTGGCCGAAGCTGTAGGCCCAGACGATGGCGAGCGGGACCAGGAAGAACAGCACCAGCCACACCAGCGGCGCGGCCAGCGCCGTGGCGAAGACGGACTTGGCCTGTTTCCAGGACTGTTCCATGGCGTCTGGTTCCCTTTCCTCGATCCTCCCCCTGTGGGGGAGGTGTCGGCGAAGCCGACGGAGGGGGGAGTATTTGGCTCGCGACCACAATCCGGATCGAACGACCCTAAAACTCCCCCCACCGACCGCTGCGCGGTCGCCTCCCCCACAGGGGGAGGATCTAAAACCCCTAGGCCGCCCGCACCCGCGTGATGACTTCCTCGTACAGGCTGGCCTTCTCGGCCCCCTCGAACGCCCCGTACTCGCACTTGGCCAGCTGGGCGGCGGAGGGGAAGATCACCGGGTTGTCCTTGTAGTCCGCCGGCATCAGCGCCTTGGCCGCCGCGTTGGGGGTCGGGTAGAGGATCTTCTTGGAGATCGCCGCCCCGGCCTGGGCGTCCAGCAGGTAGTTGATGAACTTGTGGGCGTTGTCCGGCCGCGGCGCGCCCTTGGGGATGCACAGGGTGTCGGAGTTCAGCAGCGAGCCTTCCTTGGGGATCACGAAGTCGAGGTCGGGATCCTCCTTCATGACCTGGGCGATGTCGCCGTTGTATTCCAGCACCAGGTCGACATCGCCGGCCAGCAGCATGTCCTGGCCGTTGTCGTCGTGGAACGCCTTCACATAGGGCTTCTGCCTGATCAGCATCTGCTCGATCTTGGTGACCAGCTCGGGCGGGATGTTGTTGACGCTGTGGCCCAGGTACTTGGCGGCCAGGCGCACCAGGTCGGCGCTTTCCGACAGCAGGGCGATGCGGCCATTATATTCGGCGCTGTCGAACAGGTACTTCCAGCTGTCGGGAACGCCCTTCACCTTGCTCTTGCGATAGCCGATGCCCAGCACCAGCCAAGTATAGGGCATCGAGAACTTGCGGCCGGGGTCGTAGTCGGGGTTCAGGAAGGCGGGGTCGACGTTCTTGAAGTTGGGGATCTTGGCGTGGTCCAGGGTCTCCAGCATGCCCGCCTGGCTCATGCGGCTGACGAACTCGTTGGACGGCACGATCACGTCATAGCCGGCGTTGCCCGCCTTCAGCTTGGCGAACAGTTCGTCATTGGTGGCGAACAGGCTCATATTGACGTCGACGCCGGTGGCCTTCTTGAAGTCGGCCAGGGTGGTCTCGCCGATATAGGTGTCCCAGTTGTAGAAGTTCAGCTTGGGCTCCTCGCCGCCGGCCGACTTGGCGGCCTCGCCCGCGGGCTTCTGGCCGCAGGCGGTGAAGCTGATGCCGATCGCCGCGGCGCCCATGGCCGTCAGCAGCGAGCGGCGGGTGCCGAGAATGCGGTTGGTCATGGCGTCAAAACTCCCCTTGGTTTGTTCCGTGACGCATCAGGCCCCTGCCCTCCGCGCCGTTCAACTCAAGCCGTACTCCCCCGCGCCCCGCCATCAGGCGTTGCGCAGATACCAGTCATAATCCAGTGCTGTGACCACCTCGGCGAAGCGCGCCTGCTCGGTGCGCTTGACCGAGACGAACATCTCCACGAACCGCTCGCCCAGATAGTCGCGCAGCACGTCGGACGCCTCGAACGTATTTACCGAAGCACACCAGTCCGTCGGCAGGCGGACCTTCTCCTTGGCCGCCGCCGCATAGCCGTCGCCGACCACCGCCGGGCCGGGGTCGATCCGGTGGCTGATCCCGTGGTGGGCGCAGGCCAGCAGGGCGGCCAGCACCAGGTACGGATTGGCGTCGGCCCCGGCCACCCGGTGCTCGACATGGCGGGTCGGCGGCGGGCCGGCCGGCACGCGCAAGCTGACCGTGCGGTTGTTGACGCCCCAGGTCGGGGCCACCGGCGCATAGCTGTTGGCCTTGAAGCGGCGATAGCTGTTGGCGTTGGGGGCCAGGATCGCCATGCAGTCGGCCATCAGCGCCTTCATGCCGCCGATCGCGTGCTTGAGCAGGTCCGAGCCCTCCAGGTCCTCGGCGGCGCAGAGGTTGTTGCCCGCCGCGTCGTTGAAGCTGACATGGACATGGAAGCCGTTGCCGGCCTGGTCGGCCCAGGGCTTGGCCATGAAGGTGGCCTCGCAGCCATGGCGCAGGGCCACGCCCTTGGCGGCCCGTTTGTAGCGCAGGGCGTCGTCGGCGGCTTCCAGGGCGTCAGGCTTGTGCTTGAGGGTCAGCTCCACCTGGCCCGGGGCGAACTCCGAGATCGCCCCCTCCAGCGGCACGCCCAGCACGTCGCAGACGTCCCACAGCTCGCGTAGGAACGGCGAGATCGCCTCCAGCTCCGGCAGGCCGTAGACCTGGATGCCCTGCGGCCGCTCGCCGGTCTGCAGCGACCGAGCGGGCAGCAGCTCGCCCCTGGGGCCGCGCTGCTGGTCGACCAGGTAGTATTCCAGCTCGCAGGCGGCGACCGGCGTCAGGCCGTCGGCGGCGAAGCGGTCCAGCACCCGCCGCAGCACGTGGCGCGGATCCAGGTCGTTGGCCGTCCCGTCCAGCTCGTACAGCGACAGCATGACCTGGGCCATGTCGTCGCCCAGCCACGGCGCCAGGGTCAGGGTCCCGGGGACCGGCCGCGCCCGGCGGTCGGCGTCGCCGTCCTCCCAGACCAGGCCGGTGTCCTCGCAGTCGGCGCCCTGCGTGTCGACCACCAGGATCGAGCCGGGCAGGAACCGGCCGTAGTCGTAGATCGCCTGCAGCTCGTGGACCCGCAGCCGCTTGCCGCGCGGCACGCCGGTCATGCTGGTGAAGAACACGTCGACGTACTTCACCAGCGGGTGGGCGGCGAGGAAGTCGCGGCATTCCTGGGGATCGGCGACCGAAGGGAGCGTCATGGGCGCACTCCTCCCTTTCCTGAACCCTCTCCCATGGGGAGAGGGAGGGGCCCGCGCGAAGCGTGGGAGGGTGAGGGGGTAAAACGTCGGCCGGCGTGCCGGCAGGGCGCCTTGCCCGAACGGCGACGGCGTAACCCCTCACCCTCCCACCGCTTCGCGGCGGGCCCCTCCCTCTCCCTCTGGGAGAGGGTGTTGGAATAAATACTCATGCCAGCCCCTCCAGCGCCCCGGCGAACCCGTCCACGGCGGCGACCAGTCGGTCGACGGCCGCGTCCGGGGTGACCGGCGACACCAGCATCATGGTGTGGAAGGGCGCGATCAGCACCCCGCGATTGATCAGCCACAGATGAAGCGCGTGCAGCAGATCGGCGTCCAGCGCCGCGCGCATCGCGGCGGCGTTTTCCGGGGGCGCGGCGGCGAACACCAGCTCGACCCGCGCCCCGACATGGACCACCGACCACGGCAGGCGCCGGGCGGCGATCACCCCGCGCAGGCCGGTCATCAGCCGCTCGGCCCCAGCCAGCATCCGCGCATAGGCGGCGTCGGTCATCACCTCGGACAGCATGGCCCGCATGGCGGCGATGGCCAGTGCATTGCCGGAAAGCGTGGTGCCGATCCCCGACTGGCCGGGCCCGATCCGGGCGGCGGCGGCGTCCATCCGTTCGGACAGCTCGGCGCTCACGCCCCAGACCGCGGCCGGCACGCCGCCGGCGATGGCCTTGCCGACCACCAGCATGTCCGGCGCCAGGCCGTGGGCGCGGGCGTAGCCGCCAGGGGCGGTCGAGATCGTGTGGGTCTCGTCGATGACCAGCAGGGTCCCGGCCCGGCGGGTCAGGTCGCGCAGGGCGCCCAGGAACCCCGGCCGCGGCAGGATCATCCCGCAATTGGTCATGGCCGGCTCGGCCAGGACGGCGGCGACGTCGCCCGGCGCCAGGGCCGCGGCCAGGGCCTCGGGGTCGTTGAACGGCACGACGCGGGTGGTGGCGGTCAGGTCGTGGACCTGGCCCAGCAGGCCGGGCTTCATGGCCGGGACGCCGTCCTTCAGCGTCACGAACGCGTCGTCGACCATGCCGTGGTAGCAGCCGTCGAACACCAGGACTGCCGGCCGCCCGGTCACCGCCCGGGCCCAGCGGATCGCGGCGCGGTTGGCGTCGCTGGCCGTGGTCGCCATCTGCCACAGCGGCAGGCCGAAGCGCTCGGCCAGCAGCCGGCCGACGATCACCGCGCCGGCGGTGGGCAGCATGAAGCCGGTCCCGCGCCGGGCCTGGTCGGCGATCGCCCGGGCCACCGCCTCCTGGCCGTGGCCGAACATGGCCGGGGTGTCTGCCAGGCAGAAGTCGTCATAGAGCCGGCCGTCGACGTCGGTGATCTGGGCCCCGACGCCCTGGGCGGCGAACACCGGACACGGGCTAGCCCAGTCGGTCATCCAATGCATCGGCGCCCCGCCCCGCCAGACCTCGGCCGACTGCCGCGACAGGGCGCACGAGCGGGGGTGTTCGGCGGTGAAGCGGTCGGCCTCGGCGTGGATCAGGTCGGACAGGGTCGGGGTGGTGACGGGTTTGGGGATCATGGGCGCATCACCCGGCGCTGAACGCCCCCTCCGTCACGCTGCGTATTCGCAGCGCGCCACCTCCCCCGTTGCACGGGGGAGGAGCGGGTTGACGCGTCCTTCTCCTCACCCGCGAAGCGGGGGAGGTGGCGCGAGGCGCAGCCTCGTGACGGAGGGGGCGTCAGGGCCGCGCTCATCCCACCCCGCCAAAGCACAGGTACTTGGTCTCCAGATACTCGTCCAAGCCCTCCGACGACCCCTCGCGACCCAGGCCCGAGTCCTTGACGCCGCCGAACGGGGCCACCTCGGTGGAGATGATGCCTTCGTTGATCCCGACCATGCCGGCCTCGATGGCCTCGGCCACCCGCCAGCAGCGGCCGACGTCGCGGCTGTAGAAGTAGGAGGCCAGGCCGAACGGCGTGGCGTTGGCCAGGTCGATGGCGTCCTGCTCGGTGTCGAACTTCACGATCGGCGCGACCGGGCCGAAGATCTCCTCCTGGAACAGCCGCATGTCGGGCGTGGCGCCGGTCAGCACGGTGGGCTGCCAGAACAGGCCGCCCAGCTCGTGACGGTCGCCGCCGACCGTGGCCGTCGCGCCCCGCTCCACGGCTTCGCGCACCAGCGTCTCGACCTTGGCGATGGCCTTGTCGTTGATCAGCGGGCCGATGGTCACGCCCTCTTCCGTGCCCGGACCGACCTTCAGCGCCGCGACCTTTTCGGTCAGCCTCGCCACGAACGCGTCATGGATCCCCGCCTGCACCAGCAGCCGGTTGGCGCAGACGCAGGTCTGGCCGGTGTTGCGGTACTTGCTGGCGATCGCCCCATCGACGGCGGCCTCCAGGTCGGCGTCGTCGAAGACGATGAACGGCGCGTTGCCGCCCAGCTCCAGCGACAGCTTCTTCATCGTGCCGGCGCACTGGGCGTAGAGCGTCTTGCCCACCGGAGTCGAGCCGGTGAACGACAGCTTGCGCACCCTTGCATCGTCGCACAGGGCCTTGCCGATGGCCGAGGCGTCCCGACCGGTGACCACGTTCAGCACCCCGGCCGGCACCCCCGCTTCCACCGCCAGCCGGGCGATGGCCAGGGCGCACAGCGGCGTCTCGGCCGCCGGCTTGACCACCACGGTGCAGCCGCTGGCCAGGGCCGGCCCGACCTTGCGGGTGATCATGGCGATCGGGAAGTTCCACGGCGCGATGGCCGCGCAGACCCCGACCGGCTGCTTGATCGACACCAGGCGTTTCCCCGGCAGCGGGCTGGGGATCGCATGGCCGTAGGCCCGCTTGGCCTCCTCGGCGAACCAATCGATGAACGCCGCGCCGTACGACACCTCGCCCCGCGACTCGGCCAGCGGCTTGCCCTGCTCGGCGGTCATCAGCCGGGCCAGGGCCTCGGCGTGCAGCAGCATCAGGTCCGACCACTTGCGCAGGATCGCCCCGCGGTCCTTGGCGGTCTTGGCGGCCCAGGCGGGGAAGGCGCGATGGGCGGCCTCGATGGCGACCTTGGTCTCCGACGCGCCCAGGTCGGCCACTTCGGCGATCACCGACCCGTCGGCCGGGTTCAGCACCTCAAAGGTGCTCTCGCTCTCGATCCACAGGCCGTCGATGAAGGCGGCGGTTTCGACAAGTTCCAGGGTCTTGAAGGTCATGGGCGTCACCTCAGCGTCACGGACACCGACTTCAGGTCGGCGTACTTGTGCAACGCGTGAAGGCTGCGGTCGCGGCCGAAGCCCGACTGCTTGAAGCCGCCGAACGGCATGGTGATGTCGCAGGCGTCCCAGCCGTTGATCCACACCAGTCCGGCCTTCAGCCGCCGGGCGCAGGTCAGGGCGCGGTTGATGTCCGACGTCCACAGGCCGGCGGCCAGGCCGTAGACGGTGTCGTTGGCCAGGCCGATCGCCTCGTCCGCATCCTTGAAGGATTGCACCCCCAGCACCGGGCCGAACACTTCCTCGCGGGCCAGGGTGTGGTCGGGCGCCAGCCGGTCGAAGATGGTAGGCTCGACATAGAAGCCGCCCGTCTCCTGGCGCACCCTCTGGCCGCCCAGCAGGCGGCGCGCGCCCTGGCTGTCGGCGGTGGCGATATAGTCCAGGGCGGTGTTCATCTGCCGCTCGCTGACCATGGCCCCGAAATTGGTCTCCGGATCCAGCGGGTCGCCGGGGACCATGGTCTTGGCCACCGCGACCACCTTCTCGAGGAAGGCGTCCTTGATCGAGTCCTGCACCAGCAGGCGCGAGGCGGCGGTGCAGACCTCGCCCTGGTTATAGAACACGCCCCAGGCGGCGGCCGAGGCGGCGGCGTCCAGGTCCGGACAGTCGGCGAAGACGATCTGGGGCGACTTGCCGCCCAGCTCCAGCGACACCCGCTTGAGGTTCGACCGGGCCGAAGACTCCATCAGCCGCCGGCCCACCGGGCCCGAGCCGGTGAAGGCGATCATGTCGACATCCATCGACAGGGCCAGCGCCTCGCCCGCGACTCCGCCCAGACCCGGGACCACGTTCAGCACGCCAGGCGGCAGTCCGGCTTCGAGAGCCAGCTCGCCCAGCTTCAGGGCGGTCAGCGGCGACTGCTCGGCGGGCTTCAGGACGACGGAATTGCCCATGGCCAGGGCCGGGGCGACCTTCCACATGGCCATGTGCAGCGGGAAGTTCCACGGCACGATGGCCCCGATCACGCCCAGGGGCTCGTGCACGGCCCAGCTCAGCCGGTCGACCGGCGAGGTCCCGACCTCGCCATAGATCTTGTCCAGGGCCTCGGCGTACCAGCGGGTGGTGCCGATCGCCAGCGGGATGTCGACGGCGCGGGCGTCGCGGATCGGCTTGCCAGTGTCGACGCTCTCCAGCAGGGCCAGTTGCTCGGCGTCGCGCTCCATCAGCTCGGCCAGCTTGAACAGCACCGCCTTCTTGGCGCGTGGGCCCTGGTCGCGCCAGCGGCCGTCCTCGAAGGCGGCGCGGGCGGAGGCCACGGCGCGGTCGACGTCCTCGCCCTGGCAGGCGGCGACCTGGTTCAGGACCGTCCCGTCGCGCGGCGAGACGTTGTGGAAGGTCATGCCCGAGGCCGCCTCGACCAGCGCGCCGTCGATCACCGCCCGGCCGGGCAGGGCCAGGGTCTTGAGGACGTCGATCGGGCTGGCGGCGGTCACGGGAGAGCTCTCGATGAATTGTGATCACAGTTTGCGGTGGCGGGACGGCTGTCAAGGTGAAGGAGGCCGCGATGGACGCCGCGCCCAAACGATGGGCGCCGTTTCTTCTCCCCCGTGGAACGGGGGAGGTGGCTCGGCGCGCAGCGACGAGACGGAGGGGGCGTCCGACGGCGGAGAGCGCCCCCTCTGTCACGATGCGTATTCGCATCGCGCCACCTCCCCCGCTTTGCGGGTGAGGAGAAGCGGCTCACCGCCCCGCCTCCACCGCCATGCGCATCTTGTCCATGCCCTCCGACAGGTCGGCGGCGATGGCCCGGCGGGCGCCCTCGGCGTCGTGGGCCTTCAGCGCCTCCATGGCTTCGGCGTGGCGGTCGGCGACCAGGCCGTCGGCGCCGACCCGGCCGAACACCACGCGCATGAACGGCCCGATCTGCAGCCACAGCCCGCCGGCCATGGCCAGCAGCACCTCGGCCTCGGCCCGCGCGTAGAGGGCGAAGTGGAAGTCATGGTTGGCGGTCATGTAGGCGTCGACGTCGCCCAGCCGCAGGGCGTCGTCGACGGCGGCGTCCAGCTCGTGCAGGCGCTTGAGCAGTGCGGCGTCGGCGTGCGGCGCGGCGCGGGCGGCCAGCTCCGGCTCGATCCACAGCCGGGCCAGCGACAGCTGCTCCAGGCGGTCGGCGGTCAGGGACGGCACGCTCAGGCGCTTGTTGGCCGGGTTGATCGCCAGGGCCCGCTCGGCCACCAGCCGCCGCACGGCGTCGCGCACCGGCATCGGCGACACCCCCAGCTCGGCCGCCAGGCTGCGCAGGCTGACGCCCACCCCGGGCGCGATGCGGCCGGTGATCACCGCCTGGCGAAGGGCCTCGTAGACCTGGTCGTGGACGGCCAGGCTGTCGGCGAGGGGTTTGCGTTCAGCCACCTACCCCTCCTGCCAAAAGATCCGCTCATCCCGGCGAACGCCGGGACCCAGATGGAATGGCTTTGAGGCGGCTTCCTTGGGCTCGGCGTTCATCCGATCAGAATCCACGCTTTGGGATCTGGGTCCCGGCATTCGCCGGGATGAGCGGCCGTAGGGGCTTGCCAGATCACATTGAACTGCGATCACAATGCACGCGTCAGCCCAGAACGCCAGGGCCGGAGACCTCCCCATGACCGATTTCGGCTCTCAGGCCGCGACCAACGACCTCGACGCCTTCTGGATGCCGTTCACGCCCAACCGGCGGTTCAAGGCCAATCCCCGGATGCTGGGCCGCGCCGAGGGCATGTACTACGCCACGCCCGACGGCCGCCAGGTGCTGGACGCCACCTCGGGCCTGTGGTGCGTCAACGCCGGCCACAACCGCCCCAGGATTGTCGAGGCCATCCGCAACCAGGCCGGCGAGATGGACTTCGCCCCCAGCTTCAACATGGGCCACCCGGGCGCCTTCGCCTTCGCCAGCCGCATCGCCCAGATCACCCCGCCGGGCCTGGACCGGATCTTCTTCACCGGCTCGGGCTCGGAGTCTGTCGACACCGCGCTGAAGATCGCCCTGGCCTATCACCGGGCCCGCGGCAAGGGGACCAAGACCCGGCTGATCGGCCGCGAGCGCGGCTATCACGGCGTGGGCTTCGGCGGCATATCGGTGGGCGGCATCCCCAAGAACCGGATGTATTTCGGCAGCTTGCTGACCGGCGTCGACCACCTGCCCCACACCCACGGCGTGGCCGGCAACCTGTTCGCCCAGGGCCAGCCGCAGAACGGCGCGGAACTGGCCGACGCGCTCGAGGGCATCGTCGCCCTGCACGACGCCAGCAACATCGCCGCGGTGATCGTCGAGCCGGTGGCCGGCTCGACCGGCGTGCTGGTCCCGCCCGAAGGCTACCTGCAGCGCCTGCGGGCGATCTGCGACAGGCACGACATCCTGCTGATCTTCGACGAGGTGATCACCGGCTTTGGCCGAGTGGGCGCGGCCTTCGCGGCCGAGCGGTTCGGGGTGACGCCGGACATGATCTGCATGGCCAAGGGCCTGACCAACGCCGCTGTGCCGGCCGGGGCGGTGGCGGCGTCCGAGGGCGTCTACCAGGCGATGATGGACGGCGCCGACGCCCCGATCGAGCTGTTCCACGGCTACACCTACGGCGCGCACCCCCTGGCCTGCGCGGCCGGCCTGGCGACCCTGGAGGTCTACCAGGAGGAGGGCCTGTTCGCGCGGGCGCTGGAGATGGAGCCCTACTGGCGCACGGCGGTCCATTCGCTGAAGGACGCCCGCCACGTGGTCGACATCCGCGACTTCGGCCTGATCGCGGGCATCGAGCTGGAGCCCCGCCCCGGCGCGCCCACCGCCCGGGCGATGGCCGCGTTCGAGACCGCCTTCGACCGCGGCCTGCTGACCCGCGTGACCGGCGACATCATCGCCCTGTCGCCGCCGCTGATCATCGAGAAGGGGCAGGTGGACCAGGTGGTTGAGACGATCCGCGCGGTGCTGGCGGCGGTGGACTGAGGCGCGGAGGGACGCCCCTCCGTCCGCTTCGCCATCCCGCTGCGCGGGGGTTATCGCTTACGCGCAAAAGGGTTTGTCATCCCGGACGAGCGCGCGGCGCGAAGATCCGGGACCGGGGCGTGAACTCAGAGCTTGCGGCGGTCCCGGATCGGCGCTCGGCTTCGCCGAGCTTGTCCGGGATGACAGTTTTCTTCGATGCGGATCCATGTGCGACAACCCTCCCCCGCTGCGCGAGGGAGGAGAAGCGGTATAAGGGTCCATGACCCTCGCCGACATCCGCCCCTCCAAGCCCGCCCCGATCAGCGCCAACGCCCTGATCCTGACGGGGATCTTCGCCGCCCTGACCTTCGCCCTGGCGCGGCTGGAGGCGCCGCCCGGCGTGCTGACCTTCGCCTTCGTGGTGGTCGGCTGGATCCTCAGCGTGGTGGTCCACGAGTTCGCCCACGCCTTCGTGGCCTGGAAGGCCGGCGACCACACGATCGCCCAGAAGGGCTACCTGACCCTGGACCCGCTGAAATACACCGACCTGGGGACCAGCCTGATCCTTCCGCTGGTGGTGCTGGCCATGGGCGGGATCGGCTTTCCGGGCGGGGCGGTCTATCTGCGCGACGACCTGATGCGCAGCCGGCGCGGCCGGGCCCTGGCCTCGCTGGCCGGGCCGCTGGGCACCCTGGCGGTGCTGGTCGGCCTGGCCGTCTGCCTGGCCGCCGACCGGGCGTTCGGCGTCGAGACCAGTCCGCTGTCGCGCGCCGCCGCCTTCCTGGCCTTCCTGCAAGGCTTCGCCCTGGTGCTGAACCTGCTGCCCCTGCCGGGCCTGGACGGCTTCGGCGTGATCCGCCCCTACCTGCCGCCGGCCGTCCAGCAGCAGGCGATGAAGGTCGGCGGCCTGGTGTTCATCGGCCTGTTCCTGGCGATCTTCTTCATCCCCGGCGTCAACCACGCCCTGTTCGGCGTCGTGCTGACGATCACCGACCTGTTCGGCGTCTCCCGTCCCGACATCGGCGCGGGGTACCAGGCGTTCCGGTTCTGGGAGGGGTAGAAGCACCCTCTCCCAGAGGGAGAGGGAGGGACCCGCGCCGCAGGCGTGGGAGGGTGAGGGGTTACACCCTCACCAATTATCCCTGAGCGCCCTGCCGGCGCGCCGTCGAACTCAGAACCCCCTCACCCTCCCAAGCTTCGCTTGGGCCCCTCCCTCTCCCCATGGGAGAGGGAATATAGGTCACGCCGCCTTCACGCCCGCGCGAAAGGTGGCGGAGACCTTCTCCGCCTCCGCCGTCTGGACCAGGCAGCCGTACCAGCCCAGACCCCGGTAGGTCTCGTAGCCGGGCGTCAGGGCGTAGCCGATGGTGCGGGCTCCGTCGGCGTAGCTGGCCATGTCGCCGCCGGTCGTGTCGAGCGGGAAGGTCTCCTCCAGCACGCCCTTGCCGTCCGAACTGGCCAGCACCCGGTGGTTCTGGTCCAGCAGCAGCACCCGCGAGCGGGTCCGTTCCTCGTCGGTCAGGCGCACGCCGTCGACCACCGCCTGGGCCTGGGGCTTCCAGTCGAAATGCACGCCCAGCACGCCCAGCACCCGGCCGTCGGCCTGGCCGCCCTCGCGGATGGCCGTGGCGTAGGTGGCGACCGGGGCGTCGTTCAGGGCCTTGACCCGCTCGATGTCGCAGACCGTGAAATCGTCGCCCGACCGGGTGCGCAGGGCGTCGCGGAACCAGGGCGCGTCGGCTACCGAGGCGTTGCGGGCGGCCGGATAGCGGTCGGGGCGGCCGCTGGCGATCACCCGGCCCGAGGGGTCGGCGATCCACAGGTCCAGATAGACGGTGTAGGCGTCGAGGATCACCTTCAGCCGCTGGCTGGCGTAGGCAGCCGCCTCGCGCGAGGGGGCGGCCACGCAGTCGACCACGGCGCTGTCGGTGGCCCACCAGCGCACGTCGCAGGTGCGCTCGTAGAGGTTGCGGTCGATGATCTCGATGGCGTTCAGGGCCAGGTCGACCAGGCGCTGGCCGCGCAGGTGGCCCAGGATCGCCCCGCCGATCGCCGTCAGCTCGTCGAGGTCGGCGCGCACCTGGCTCTCCAGGGCGGCGGCCACCACGTCGATCTGGGTGGAGATGGTCTTGAACTCCTCGGCGACGATGGCGAAGCCGCGCCCCGCCTCGCCGGCCCGGGCGGCGACGATCAGGGCGTTGATCGCCAGCATCTTGGCCGAGCGGTTGACATAGGCGATCTCGCCGATCTTCTCGCCGGCCACGGCGCTGAGGCGCTCGCTGAGCTCCAGGATGCGTTCTGGGCGGAGGCTGGCGTCTTCGCCGGTCGAAGGTCCTGCCATGCGTGGTTTCCCCCGAAACCGGCGGCGGGACCCGGAACAGCCGAATCACTCGCCAGACGGGCGAGCATGACACTGCTGTCAGCTTGCAGAACCGGGGTCGGACAATCCGTCGCGCCCTGTGGCTGGTTTGGCGGGCCATCGGGGTGGCGGATGCGCGATTTGGCGGCAAATCCTGCCTGATTAATCATCAAGGCTCGCGCGAGGTGTCCTTCCACAGTGATCGGGAAGCCTTACCGTACGGCGATGACACCGGTGGACAGAGGTTTTGGGACGGGAGATGATGCCCCCCAACATCCGCTCATCCCGGCGAATGCCGGGACCCAGATGGAATGGCGACGGGGCTGACGCCAATGGCTCTGAGCCTATCCAGCCAGCCGCACCGCCACGGGATCTGGGTCCCGGCATTCGCCGGGATGAGCGGCGAAAAAGGGGGAAACGAAGATGATCCGCACGTCCGGCGCTCCGACAACGATCCTGGCCGCCGCCCTGGCCTTCGCCGCGCCCCTCGCCGCGCCCCTGGCCCAGGCCGTCCCGCGCGAGGTTCTCGCCTTCCCCGGCGCCGAGGGCGCGGGACGGCTGTCGGCGGGCGGGCGCGGCGGGGCGGTGATCAAGGTGACCAACCTGGAGGACTCCGGCCCGGGCTCCCTGCGCGCCGCCGTCGAGGCCGAGGGGCCGCGCACCGTCGTCTTCGAGGTCGCCGGCACGATCCCGCTGAAGCGCGAGCTGAAGATCGCCAACGGCCGGATCACCATCGCCGGCCAGACCGCCCCGGGCGGCGGGATCACCCTGCGCGACCACACCCTGGTGGTGGCCGCCGACGACGTGGTCATCCGCTTCATCCGCTCGCGCCTGGGCGACGAGAGCAAGACCGAGGGCGACGCGATCTGGATCAACGCCGGCCGGCGGATCATCCTCGACCATGTCTCGGCCAGCTGGTCGGTGGACGAGACCCTGTCGGCCAGCGCCCGCTACGACGCGCCGGGCCCCAATGGGAAAGAGGGGGGCTTCTATGACCTGACCGTTCAATGGTCGATCATCGCCGAGAGCCTGCGCCATTCGATCCACGCCAAGGGCGACCACGGCTATGGCAGCCTGATCCGCGGCGGCAACGGCTCGAGGATCAGCTTCCACCACAACCTGTGGGCCAACCACCTGGCTCGCATGCCGCGCCCGGGCAACTATGAGGGCCCCGACAAGGACCCGGTCGGGGCCTTGTTCGAGTTCCGCTCCAACGTCTTCTACAACTGGGGCAAGGACCACGCCGGCTACGACGCCGACAAGGCGGCCCTGGCGGCCTACAGCTTCGTCGACAACGCCTATGTCATGGGCCCCGACAGCGATAAGCCCATCGCCTTCGACGAGAGCAACAGCCTGGCCAAGGCGTTCTTCGCCGGCAACAGCATGAACGGCGTCGTCCCCGCCGATCCGTGGAGCCTGGTCACCGGGCTGCAGGCGCCGGGCTATCGTCGGGCCGCGCCGATCGCGGTGGCGCCGGTCAAGGCCGATCCGGCCGCCTCGGCCTACGAGCGGGTGCTGGCCGACGCCGGGGCCAGCGTGTTCCGCGACAGCGTCGACGCCCGGATCGTGGCCGGGGTGCGCGACCGGACGGGCCGACTGATCGACAGCCAGGCCCAGGTCGGCGGCTGGCCGGTCCTGCCGGCCGGCGTCGCGGCCGGCGTCGCGGCCGTCGACGCCGACGGCGACGGCATGCCCGACGCCTGGGAGAAGGCCCACGGCCTGGATCCGAGGAAGGCCGACGGGGCGGCCCTTGCCAAGGACGGCTCGGGCTATACCAATCTCGAACTCTATCTGGCCGACATCGCCGAGGCGCGCCGATGATCCTGATGACGATGGTCCTGCTCGCGACGCAAGGTCCGCCCACGCTGGGCGCGCTGGCGAACCTGTCGCCGCGGGCCGCGGGCGAGATCGTTCTGGCGGGCAAGGATCACGAGCCGATCGCGAAGATCGTCGTTCCGACGGGTCGGGGCATGGACCCGCCTGGCATGGTCGAGCGCCAATTGGTCGAACAGTCGGTCGCCGGCCCCCAGGGTTGCTCGAGAAGACGGTGGATCGCCAGGTTCTCCCACGCCCCCGGCGTCGCCGAAGGCGAGGCGGCGCTTTCCAGCGTGTGGGCCTCGACCGAGATCGCCCTGCCCGGCGCCGCCGGATGCCCGGACGACGGCTACGTGCACCTGAACCCGGGCCTTGAGGCGACCCAGGCCCTGCCGGCGCTGAGATATCTGGACGACATCCGGCTGGGTGACGCCCCGGCCCAGTTCACCTGTTCCGACGAGACCGCCTCGGGCCTCTGCGCCGATCCCGGGAAGATCCGACAGGCGCTGGCGAAGCTGTCGCCATGGGCCGTGACGCGCCAGAATGGGCAGATGGTTTTCTGGCTGGGCGGGGCCGGACAGGCGGTCACCGAGGTGCGCTACAGCCCCGATCGTCCCGACCAGGTCACGGTCAGCCGCAGGATCCCCGCGCCGTTCTAACGGCGAGACAGGACGTTGGCGGTTCGCCCACTTGCCCCCACCTGACCGCGTTGCGGTCTGTCCGCCCCCATAGGGGGCGGAGCGCTCCGCCCCCTATGGGGGCGGACAGGCGACGAAGTCGCCAGGTGGGGGCAAGCCGCGCGCTAGAACCGGAACATGCCGTTGGGCATGCCCCGAACGGTCCGCCCTAGCCGACCGGGCTGAGCACCTTGTACGCCGGCTTGGCCTTGGCGGCGTCGCCGCTGCCGACGGTGAAGGAATAGTCGCTCCAGTAGATCCGGACGATCGCCGGCGCGCTGCTGTTGTACGAGACCTCGTGCCACTCGCGCGTCGAGGAGAAGATGCTCAGATAGTAGACGTCGCCTGTCTGGTCCTCGAAGGCCAGGTACATCGAGCCGCTGAAGGCGCCCTTGGGGCCCTGGGCGTCGACCCGGACCTGGTAGCTGTAGATGCCGGCGATGGACTGCAGCTCGATCGCGAAGACCGTGCCGCCGTCGTTGGCCACCACGCAGTTCTGCGGCGAGTTGCCGTTGACCGTGGCCGACTGGTTGGGCTGCATTCCGCCGGAGGACGTGGCGCTGTAGTAGCCGTTCTTGCACTCGCCGCAATCGCCGCTGAAGTTCGCTGTGCCGATGGTCATGTGCTTGCTCCCTGTTATGGCCCGGTCGTCGCCAGGCGCCACCTTAGGTTCCGACAGATACAATCTTACTCTGGGGTTGCGCTTAATGCAACCTTTAGGAGCTTTACCGTTAAGTCTACCATAAGATGCATTAAGCTTAATGCGGCTGTCCGGGCGTCCGACCTCGCCGCCACCCGAAGAAGACCGCACCCGGCTTTGCCCCCTCCGCCGCTTTCGGCTACACCGCCCGCATGTCGCACAACACCTTCGGCCACCTGTTCCGCGTCACCACCTGGGGCGAAAGCCACGGCCCGGCCCTGGGCTGCGTGGTCGACGGCGTCCCGCCGGGCATCGCCCTGACCGCCGAGCAGATCCAGGCCTTCCTCGACAAGCGCCGCCCCGGCCAAGGCAAGTTCGTCACCCAGCGCCAGGAGCCGGACGCCGTGCGCATCCTGTCGGGGGTGTTCGAGGACGAGCGCAGCGATGGCCAGCGCACCACGGGCACGCCGATCAGCCTGATGATCGACAACACCGACCAGCGCTCCAAGGACTATGGCGAGATCGCCCAGGCCTTCCGGCCGGGCCACGCCGACTACCCCTATTTCGCCAAGTACGGCGTGCGCGACTATCGCGGCGGCGGGCGCAGCTCGGCGCGGGAGACCGCCGCGCGGGTGGCGGCCGGCGCCATCGCCCGGCTGGTGATCCCCGGCGTCACCGTGCGCGCGGCCCTGGTGCAGATCGGCCCGCACGCCATCGACCACGCGAACTGGGACTGGGACCAGGTCGAGCAGAACCCCTACTGGTCGCCGGACGCCGCGATCATTCCGGTCTGGGAAGAGCACCTGGAAAAGGTCCGCAAGGCCGGATCCTCGACCGGCGCCGTCGTCGAGGTCGAGGCGATCGGCGTGCCGGCCGGCTGGGGCGCGCCGCTCTATGGCAAGCTGGACGCCGAGCTGGCCGCGGCCCTGATGTCGATCAACGCCGCCAAGGGCGTGGAGATCGGCGAAGGCTTCGCCAGCGCCGCCCTGTCGGGCGAGGACAACGCCGACCAGATGCGGATGGGCGAGGACGGCCCGGTGTTCCTCAGCAACCACGCCGGCGGCGTGCTGGGCGGGCTGTCGACCGGCCAGCCGGTGGTGGCCCGCGTGGCCTTCAAGCCGACCTCCTCGATCCTGACCCCGCGCGAGAGCGTCAACGAGGCCGGCGAAGAGGTCGACCTGCGCACCAAGGGCCGCCACGACCCCTGCGTGGGCATCCGCGGCGTGCCGGTGGTCGAGGCCATGACCGCCTGCGTCCTGGCCGACGCCTTCCTGCGCCACCGCGCCCAGACCGGCGGCGGGGCGTTCGTCCCGGGCATGAGCGGTCGGCGGTAGGTGTCATCCCGGACGAGCGCGTAGCGCGAAGATCCGGGACCAGGGCGTGAACTCAGAGCTTCCGGCGGTCCCGGATCGGCGCTCGGCTGCGCCGAGCTTGTCCGGGATGACAGGCTGTTTTCAGCTTGGCGAAAGCCCCTACCCCTTGCGCGCCTCGGGCCATTCCTCGGGGCGCAGGATCATCGTCGGGCGCAGGAACGGCGAGCGGACGCGGTCGTAGTCCTGGATGTGCAGGTTTCGGCAGATGATCTCGAGCAATGTCCCGCCGTCGACTTCCGGCGGAGGCTCGTCGTGCATCTGATTCCAGAGCTCGAGAGCTTCGCGCTTGATGAGTTCGTCGCGGGAGGTCATTCGGAAATCATATCCCTTCGGCGCATCAACTCTCCTGCGGCGAGTCTCGTTCCTAAGTTTTTCGTTGATAAAAGGTAACCAAGCGTCGCCGACGTTAAGGATAGTCTGATCATCGGCGCGCGAAGATTGAAGATTAACGTGGCCGCATGCGCGCGGTTCGCCGAGGGATCGCCAGCGCCGGCCTCTGCCGAAAATCGATATTACCCTGAAAACGTTAGGCTTTCTGGACGATTAGCGGCCTCTCCCGGAATCACTAGGAGCGACCAGGGACCTCTTCCAAATGGATTGGCTCTGAAATGCGCTGTCATCCCGGACAAGCTCGGCCAAGCCGAGCGCCGATCCGGGACCGCCACAAGCTCAGAGTTCACGCCCCGGTCCCGGATCATCGCGCTACGCGCTCGTCCGGGATGACAATCGTCTTTGGTGACCTCTCGCCTGCTCCTCGCCACACAGCGGCCATCGGACGCGGCGACCCTGGCGGCGCGCCGGGCTAGAACGCAGGCCCCAACTCAGTGAGCTTGTCCATGGTCCCGCGTCGCCTGCCCTTCGTTCTCGCCCTCGTGGCCATCGCCACCACCAGCCAGGGCTGCCTGGCCGTCGCCGCCGGCGGGGCCGTGGTCGGCGCGGGCGCCGCCGTGGTCGGCACGACCGGCAAGGTCGTGGTCGGGGCCGGCAAGGCGGTGATCCCCGGCGAAAGCAAGAAGGACCGCGAAGAGCGCGAATTCAAGGAATGGAAGAAGGCCCAGCGGGACGGCTGAGGCCGCTCGCCCCGCCTACTGGTTCTTCACCGCCAGGCAGCGCTTGGCGCCGGCCTTCAGCGTCAGGGTGGCGGCCAGCGTCGAGGACTGGCCGCAATAGTGGCTCGGGCGCGTCCGCGTGAAGTCGAAGACGATCGTGTCGCCGCGCTTGCGGGCCACGGCGACGTCGTCGTCGGTCAGCGGGAAGGTCGTGACGCCCGCCGGGCCGGCCGTAGGCTTGCCCTCGGGCGCCAGGCTGCAGCTGGTGACGTCCGACGCGCCCTTGGTCGAGGCCAGGTAGTCGAAGCCCGTCACCCGCTCGCCGTCGACCGTCGCCGACAGGTCGTGGGTCACCGGACCCTTGCGGGCCGAGCAGCGCCAGGTCTCGGCGTTGGCGACGGCGGGCGCGGCGGCCGCGATCAGGCCGAGAAGCGCGGCGAGGGTTTGGTGACGCATGACTTCGACTTTCAGGCCTACTCCGCCGCGATCGCCCCCGGCAGGTACAGCCGCATCGGCCGCACCTCGTAGGCGCCGCCGGGATTGGCCACGCCCAGCTCGCGGGCGATGTCGAGGGCCTCGTCCATGTCGGCGACGTCCAGGGTATAGAAGCCCAGGAACTGCTCCTTGGTCTCGGCATAGGGACCGTCGACCACGAACGGGGCGTCGGTCTTGACCAGGGTCTTGGCGGCCGAGGTGCCCTGCAGCCGGCCCGACGGCCCCATCTTGCCCTGGGCGACCAGCCGGTCGTGCACGACCGACAGCCGACCCATGACGGCGGCGTCCTGTTCCGGGGTCCAGCCCAGGACCTCGGTCTCGTTGTTGTAGCACAGCAGCATGTAGAGCATGGGCGAGGGTTCCCCGAGGCGTTGTGGGCGCTAGGGATAGGACACGGAACGGCGCGTGAAAACCCTCTCCCATTGGGAGAGGGAGGGACCCGCCGCGCAGCGGTGGGAGGGTGAGGGGTTTAGACGTCCGACGGCGTGCCGGCAGGGCGCTCAGGGAAGAGGGCGAAAGCGTAATCCCTCACCCTCCCAGGCTTCGCCTGGGCCCCTCCCTCTCCCCCGGGAGAGGGCGATTTACAGCGCCAGCGCGCAGCTTTCGCCGATCGTGGGCCGCGAGATCACCACGCGCGACAGGCCCGGGAACTGGGGCGTCAGGCGTTCGGCGAAATAGAGGCAGATCCGCTCCAGGGTCGGGCTTTCCAGCCCCGGGCGATCGTTGAGCAGGCCGTGGTCCAGCTCGGCGGCCACCGCCTTCAGGGCCGCGTCCAGGCCGTCGAGGTCGGCGACCCAGCCGGCGTCCTGCATGGCGCCGCGCACGCTGGCCTCGACCTTGAACGAGTGGCCGTGCAGCTTGCGGTAGCGATGGTCGGCGGGACCTTGCTCGATGTAATGGGCCGCGTCGAAATGCGCGGCCTTCGTGATCTCGAAGACGGGCTTCATCAGGTACTTCTTTTGACAAGGCCTGGGAGGCTCTAGCGGCTCGACCCTGTCACCAGGTCGAGCGCCTTATCCGTCAGGGCAGGCCGAGATATTTGTGCGTCTGGACGCTTAAACGCCATTGTGGGTGCGAAAGGCAATAGGCGACGGCCAATTGGGTGTTGCGCTCGCGGTCGGGGCCGTCCATCGGCTGCAGGTAGAAGCGCTCGAAATCCAGGCCTTCGAAGCGCTCCGGCAGGGCCTTGTCCTGGGGGTAGACCAGCTTCAGCTCCTGGCCATGTGTCTGGACCACCGGGGCGTCGGCCTTGGGACTGACGCAGACCCAGTCGATCCCGTCGGGCGCCTTGAGCGTGCCGTTGGTCTCGACCGCGATCATGAAGCCGCGGGCGTGCAGGGCGGCGATGGCCGTCGCGTCCAGCTGCAGCAGCGGCTCGCCGCCGGTGCAGACCACCAGGCGGTCGCGCGGCCCGCCGGTCCAGGCGGCCTCGACCGCGTCGGCCAGCGCCTCGGCCGTGGCGAACTTGCCGCCGCCCTCGCCGTCGGTCCCCACGAAGTCGGTGTCGCAGAAGGTGCAGACGGCCTTGGCGCGGTCCTGCTCGCGGCCGGTCCACAGGTTGCAGCCGGCGAACCGGCAGAACACCGCCGCCTTGCCCGCCTGCCCGCCCTCGCCCTGCAGGGTGAGGAAGATTTCCTTGACGGTGTAGGTCATTGGGCGAGCCCGCCACCCACCGTTGTCATCCCGGCCTCGGGTCGCGCAAGCGGCCCGCCTGACGGCGGGCGGGCGCAGCGCTTGTCCGGGACCCAGGTGAACCGCACCGCATTCGCCCAGTCCCCTGGGTCCCGGACAGCCCCTGCGGGGCTTCCGGGATGACAGTTAAAAGTGCGCACTTCAGACACCGAGCACGCCCCGCCCGCCCGCGTCCCACTCCTCATACCCCCGCCGCCGCAGCTCGCACGCCGGGCATTCGCCGCAGCCATGCCCCCAGGCGTGCAGTTCGCCGCGGTCGCCCTGGTAGCAGGTGTGGCTCTCGACCACGATCAGGTCGACCAGGTCCTCGCCGCCGAGCTGCTTGGCCAGGGCCCAGGTTTCGGCCTTGGTCAGCTTCATCAGCGGGGTCTCGATGACGAAGTCGCGGTCCATGCCCAGGTTCAGCGCGCTCTGCATGGCGTCCAGGGTGTCGCGGCGGCAGTCGGGATAGCCCGAGAAGTCGGTCTCGCACATGCCGCCGACCAGGGCCCCCAGGCCCCGGCGGTCGGCCAGGGCGGCGGCGTAGATCAGGAACACCAGGTTGCGGCCCGGCACGAAGGTCGAGGGCAGGCCGCGCTCGGTCATCTCGATGGCGACGTCGGCGGTCAGGGCAGACTGGGCCACCGCGCCGAAGCCGGTCAGGTCCAGCACGTGGTCCTCGCCCAGGCGGTCGGCCCAGTGCGGAAAGCGTTCGGCCATCTGGCGGCGCACCGACTGGCGGGCCTGCATCTCGATCACGTGGCGCTGGCCGTAATCGAAGCCGACGGTCTCGACCCGGGCGTAGCGCTCCAGGGCCCAGGCCAGGCAGACGCTGCTGTCCTGGCCGCCGGAGAACAGCACCAGGGCGGCGTCGGCCCGCGAGCCGCCGGACGCGGAGGAAACTTCAGGAGTGGACATGGCGTCTCTCTACACGAGGCGCGCGGACTTGGCACGTGGGGGACGGTCACGGATGCCGACCCGACCGTTGCCTGGGCCCCTCACAGACGAACAATCGTTTCGAACGCCGATATTTGGCCTGTACCTTCGGCGCGAATGAGACAGTATGAGCCGGACGCTCCGGCAAGGCGCGCCAGGGTTTACCGGCCTGAAACCACGCTTGACCCAACGTCAGGCGCCGGACCGGCTTTTCGAATTTTCGTGAAAACTTGCCTTGCCCAGGTGATTTCGCGCCTGGGTAAAGTGAAAACGCGTAACCTATCGCCGATTACTTACACCTTGGCCGGTTGACAGCCCCCAGGGCCAAGTATGCAATCCCTATTATGCTGCGCAGGGTCAGCCGTACGCCCGCGCAGTGTTCAAAAAGTACGGCGACCGAGGAAACAACACGACGCCCGCAGGGTCCGCCATAAGGAGCCGCGACGTCAGGGAGGGAATAGAATGTCGCAATCTCTGCGTATGCGGAGCCTGCTGGCCATGGGCGCGTCCGTGACCGTGCTGGCCGCCGTCGCCGCCCCAGCCTTCGCCCAGACCACGCCCCAGACCGCCGCCGCGCCGAAGCCGGCCGCCCAGCAAGGCGGCGGCAACGTGCTCGAGGAACTGGTCGTCACCGCCCAGAAGAAGGAAGAGGCCCTGCAGGACGTGCCGATCGCGGTGTCGGCCTTCAGCCAGGACAGCCTCCAGGCGCAGAAGATCGACGGCGGCCCTAACCTGCAGCAGGCGATCCCCAACGTCACCTTCGCCAAGGGCAACTTCACCAACAGCTTCAACTTCGCGATCCGCGGCATCGGCAACAAGGCCGTCGGCGTCTCGACCGACGGCGGCGTCGGCGTCCACGAAAACAACGCCCCGCTGCAGACGGGCAACCTGTTCGACGCCGAGTTCTTCGACGTCGAGCGCGTCGAGGTGCTGCGCGGCCCGCAGGGCACACTGTACGGCCGCAACGCCACCGGCGGCGTGGTCAACATCATCACCGCCAAGCCAACCGACACCTTCGAGGCCGAGATCACCGGCGAGCTGGGCAACTACAACACCCAGAAGCTCCGCGGCATGGTCAACCTGCCGATCCTGGGCGACAAGCTGGCCGTCCGCGTGGCCGGCAACTATCTCAAGCGCGACGGCTTCGTCACCAACACCTTCAACAACCACAAGGTCGACGACCGCGACCTGTACTCGACCCGCGTGTCGGTGATGTTCAATCCCATCGACAGCCTGCGCACCAACTTCATGTGGGAGCATTTCAACGAGGACGACAGCCGCGCCCGGGTCGGCAAGCAGCTGTGCACCAAGGACCTGGGCCCGGCCACGGTGGGCGGCGTGCCCAGCGGCGCGGCCCGCGCCTTCCTCAGCCAGGGCTGCCTGCCCGCCTCGCTGTACGGCGACAGCGCCTATGGCACGGTCAACACCTCCGGCACCCTGACCGGCGAGCTGGGCAACATCTTCGGCTTCACCAGCGGCGACGCCAACGCCGGCGACACCGCCAGCCGCAACCTGCGCGAAATCGAGTCGTTGTTCGACCCGATCTACCGCTCCAAGTCCGACATCTACCAGTTCAACCTGGCCTACGACCTGACCGACGCCCTGACCTTCACGGCCATGACCTCGTACAGCAAGGGCAAGGTCTATACCAAGCTGGACTACAACCGGAACGTCGCGACCGTCCCGTTCAGGAACACGCCCTTCACGCCCGGCGGCTTCTTCAACGACCCGCAGGTGGGCAATACCAACAAGTTCACCACCCTGGACGTCTCGGCGGGCAACTCCAAGCAGTGGAGCCAGGAGGTCCGCCTGCAGTCGAACTTCGACGGCCCGCTGAACTTCAACTTCGGCGGCATCTATTTCGACTACAAGACCGTCACCGACTACTACGTGATCGGCAACTCGCTGACCCTGTCGGCCCTGGCCCTGAACTTCCAGAAGACCGGCAACCCCAACTGCAGCCCGACCGCCCTGCCGACCACCTGCATCGGCATCGACCCCAACGCCACGCCGGACGGCAGCGGCCACAACTATTATGACAACCGCTCGCCCTATCACCTGAAGTCCAACGCCCTGTTCGGCGAGCTGTACTGGCAGGCCAACGAGAAGCTGAAGTTCACCCTGGGCCTGCGCCGGACCCACGACGACAAGCGCCTGGACGTCTTCGACACCGTGCTGCTGTCGCCGGGCATCGGCCTCAAGCAGAGCACGACCCACCCGCAGGAACGCTCGGTGTTCAACGAGCTGACCGGCCGCTTCGGCTTCGACTACAAGCTCAGCGACGACAACCTGCTCTACGCCTTCTATTCCAAGGGCTACAAGGGCGGCGGCTCGAACCCGCCGGCGGCGGCCGGCTCGGCCAGCGTCAAGCCGCAGTTCGACCCCGAATTCGTCAACGCCTTCGAGCTGGGGTCGAAGAACACCCTGCTGGGCGGCAGCCTGATGCTGAACGCCACGGGCTTCTACTACGACTACCAGGGCTACCAGATCTCCAAGATCGTCAACCGCACCTCGGTCAACGAGAACGTCAACGCCACGGTCTACGGCCTGGAGCTGGAGTCGGTCTGGTCGCCGGTCCACAATCTCAAGCTCAACGCCAATGTCGGCTACCTGCACACCAAGATCGGCAGCGGGGTGTCGTCGATCGACACCATGAACCGCACCCAGAGCAACCCGGCCTATACCGTGGTCAAGGCGGGCCCCAGCCTGCCCAATGTCGCGGTCGGCTCCAACTGCGTGCTGACCACCGCCGGGGTCGCCACCCTGATCGCGGCCGGGGCCGGCGCGACCGTGCCGTTCGCCTGCGGCGGCCCGCAGGTGTTCCAGGCCTTCCTGCAGACCCCGGCCGCGGCCGGCGGGGCGGGCCTGCCGGCCCCCACCGCCGCCTTCCTGGCCAACGCCACGGGCCTGTACAACTACGGCGCCGGCTACACGATCGAGGGCAAGGCCGCGGACCTGTCGGGCAACCAGCTGCCCAACTCGCCGCACTGGACCACCTCGGTCGGGGCCCAATATACCTGGGACTTCTCCGCCGGCTGGTCGGCCACCCTGCGCGGCGACTACTACCGCCAGAGCAAGCAGTACACCCGGGTCTACAACACCGCCTACGACCAGCTGAAGTCGTGGGACAACGCCAACATCACCCTGAAGGTCGAAAAGCCCGAATGGGGCCTGCGCATCGACGCCTACGTCAAGAACCTGGGCAACGACACGCCGATCACCGACGCCTACACCACCGACGACAGCTCGGGCCTGTTCACCAACCTGATCACGCTGGAGCCGCGCACCTACGGCGTCAGCCTGACCAAGTCGTTCTAGGTCAAGGCCCTGCGTGGTCCTCGTCCTTTGACGAGCTCAGGATGAGGACCATTCACAAGCTCGGCGCGTAGAAAACCTCATCCTGAGCCTGTCGAAGGACGAGGTTTTCCGCCCAAGGGGCGGCGGAGCGATCCGCCGCCCTTTTTCGCACCTGGAACTTCGCCGGCGCCGCCGAAGGCCTGAACGCCGGGGACGCAGGGGACGCCAGGTACGGCCTTCGGCCTCACCGGACGGGCCTTGAAATCCACCCTAAGCAGCATCGCGCAAATCGATGCAACTTTACGGAAAGTTGGCCGTTAAAAGCGTCAAGCGAGTCACCATGGCGCGACCTCCTCTGACTTTCGCGACTTCCCGGCGCTAGGCTTTCGCTCCGCGAGCCTCCGGTCTTCCGAAAGCCGACCATGCCTGCCCCGCAACCCAGCGCCGAAGACGTCGCCCTGAGTCTCACCTTGGCCGTCGTGACCTCCTCGCCCGCCCCGTTGCTGCTCCTGGACGACCAACTGACGATCATCGCGGCCAGCACGTCGTTCTGCGACGTCTTCGGCGGTCATCCGGGCGAGCTCGTCGGCCAGTCGCTGTACGCCCTGGACGCCGGCGACTGGGACGGTCCCGCCCTGCGGTCCCTGATGACCGCGACCATCGCCGGCCATGGCGACCTGGACGCCTGCGACATCGACTTGAAACCCTCCCAAGGACCGGTTCGCCACCTGGTCGTCGAGGCCAGGCGCCTGGACTATCTGGACCTGGAACAGACTCGCCTCCTGCTGGCGGTGTCCGACGTGACGAACGCCCGCGCCGACGCGGCCCTGCAGGAAAACGCCCAGCGCGAAACCGGCGTGCTGTTGCGGGAGGTGCGCCACCGGGTCGCCAACAGCCTGCAGATCATCGCCAGCGTCCTGCTGCAAAACGCGCGCAAGACCGGGTCGGACGAGACGCGCGGCCACCTCCAGGACGCGCACCATCGCGTGATGTCCGTGGCCGCCCTGGAGCGCCTGCTGTCCACCTCCGACGGCGACGGAGTCGAAATGCACGCCTATTTCACCAGCCTTTGCGAGATCATCTCGGCCTCGATCATCGGCGACCAGGACCATGTCGCGCTGACGGTGGCGGGCGGCCGCGGCGTCGTGGAATCCAGGATTTCGGTGAGCCTGGGCCTGATCGTCACCGAACTGGTGATCAATGCGCTCAAGCACGCCTTTCCCGGCGACCGGCCGGGGAAGATCGTCATCGACTACGGCTTCCACGGACCCAATTGGACCCTCAGCGTGCACGACGACGGCGTCGGCATGCCGACGACCGCGCGAAAAGGCTTGGGCTCAAGCATTGTCGAGGCCCTAGCTCGGCAGCTGAGCGCCTCCGTCGAGACCACGCTACAGCATCCGGGCACCCGGGTTTCGATCCAGCACACCCAGGTCGCCCTCGTGCAGGACGATCCGAAGACGGCGAGCGAGCGAGCCGCGCGGGCCGCCGCCGGAACCAGCGCCATCGGCGGTCGATAAGGATTGAATGATCATGACCGCGCCCCGAGACGGCGAAACCCGCAAGACCCTGATGATCGTCGAGGACGAGGTCATGGTGGCGATCGTCCTGAAGGACGAACTGGAGGACGCCGGATACAAGGTCCTGGATCTCACGGACCGCCACGCCGAGGCGGTCGAGGTCGCCATGGCGTGCAAGCCCGACCTGGCCCTGGTCAATATCCGGCTGGCCGGCCGCGATGACGGCGTGGCGCTGGCCGAGCATCTGAAGGACCTGGGAATTCCGGTGCTGTTCATCAGCGGACAGGTCAGCCGGGCCCGATCGGCCCAGACGGTGGCGATCGCTTCCCTGCCCAAGCCCTACGACGCCGCCGACATGGTGGTCGCTGTCGCCTATCTCCTGGCCCGCCTGCGCGGCGACGCGTCGCTGCCCAAGCCCAGCCAGCTGGAGGTGTTCGAAGGCGACGGCTTCGATCTCGCCCCGGCGGCCTAGCCAGACGCCAGGACGGCCGGCCGACCGCCCTGGGGACACCCCGTTGCAGGGTCGATCTCGCCAAAGGACGCCGGTTCGCCCCTTCGGCGTCCTGGGCCGGGAGGTCGGGCCCGTCCGGACACGAAAACGCCCGCCCCTCACGGAGCGGGCGTCCCGTCTAGCTCAGTCGGCTAGATCAGCAGCAAGGACCGCCGTTGCAGCAGGCCGCGCCGAGGGCGCAGCAGGCCTGGACGGCGCTGGTCACGGCGTCCGGCGCGGCGGCGTAGGCGGCCGTGGCGGAAGCCAGCAGCATCAAGGCTGCGGTCGAGAAGATGCGTTTCATGATGATTTTCCGATTCAGAAGGATGGGATTTGGTCTGAATTCGGCGTCATCGCGGCGGCGGAAGCTCCGGCGCCAGGGCGCGGCCGGGGGGCAACAGGGACGTCAGGGGCACGATGGGCGACGCCCCGATCTCGGCCGGCCCGACGACCAGGGCCTCGGGCGCGACCAGGACGTGGCAGGCCAGCAGGCAGGCGTCGGGGCACGGCGCCGCCTTGTCCTCGTCGTGGCACGGCGCCTCGGCGCAGCATTCGTCGCGCGGCGTCGCGGCGATGGCGGGCAGGACCGGCGCGGCGAACAGCAGGATCGCGCTCAGGAGCATCAGCCCCCGCGCCCACCAGCTGGTTCTCACGATCCGACCCGTCATGCGGCCACCCTGCCCCAACCTGCGGAATCAGGGAAGCGGCCGGCGCATCTTACGTAGCCAGCCCCCCCTCGCAGGCACGCGCCGCAGGGACAACCGGTCGCAGGCGCCGCACGGCAAACCCGCCGGCCATTTACGACTCCGCAACGCCAACCGGCGATGGTGAGATCCCAACGACGCCTCGCCGAACGGCTGCATGGACACGCTCGCCCGCCTTATCGACCGCCGAGCCCCGATCGACCCCGCGACGCCGTGCGCCGAGGTCCGGGCGCTGTTCGACACCCACACGCACATGGCGGCCGTGGCCGTGGCCGTCGACGGCAAGCCGGTGGGCCTGGTCTATCGCGACGTGTTCCTGGGCCAGATGGCGGTGGCGCCCGACCTGGCGCAGCGTCCGATCGTCGAGATCATGGACCGCGCCCCGCGCCTCATCGACGCCAACATGGACGTCGGCGCGTTCGTCGAACGCATCGCCCACAGCGCCATCCCCGTCTTCCGCAGCGCCTATGTCGGCGTCGACGAGGCCGGCGACTATGTCGGCGTCGGCGGTCTGAATTCGCTGCTCACCTCCCACCGCCGCCGCCAGCACGAGGCCGACGAGGCCATGGCCCTGGTCGAGCGCATGGCCCACGACATCGGCGCCCACCTGGACGGCGTCCTGGCCTTCACCGAACGGCTGGAGCAGTCGCGGCTGACGCCCGACGCCAGCGCCTATGTCCGGGCCATCGGCGACACCAGCCGCGACATGAGCCTGGTCCTGGGCCGCGCCATGGACCTGCGCCGCGCGGCGACCGGCGGCCTGGCCCTGTCGCCGGCCCCCGCCCTGCTGCGCGACCTCAGCGACGCCGTCGAGGCCCGCTGGGCGTCCCGCGCCGCCGAGGGCGGCAGCACCCTGCTGTTCTCCTATGACGGCGACCCCGAGGCCGCCGCCCTGATCGACGCCGACCGCGTGCTGCAGGTGTTCGACGCCCTGATCGAGAGCGCCTTGGCCCACGGCCGCGGGGTGATCGAGGCCAGCCTCAAGGCCCGTCCGGTCGAGGGCGGGCTGAGGCTCGAGGCCCGGGTGCGCGACAACGCCGCCGGCTCGGCCGAGGTCCGCCTGGCCCGGGTGTTCGACCCGCTGGGCGCGGCCACCATCGAGGACCGCAACGAACTGGCCCTGGGCGTCGGCATGGCCCTGGCCCACGGCCTGACCCGGGTCATGGGCGGCCCGCTGCGGGCCGAAGCCAACCTCGGCGCCGGCCTGACCCTGCAGTTCACCCTCACCGTGCCCGCCGCGACCCTGGCGACCGAGACCGACGACGCGCCGATGATGGACGCCCGCTCGGCCCACATCCTGATCGTCGACGACAACGCCACCAACCGCATGGTCGCCGAGGCGCTGTGCGAAATGTTCGACTGCACCTCCGAACAGGTGGTCGACGGCGTCGAGGCCGTCGAGGCCGCCAGGTCCGGCCGCTTCGACCTGATCCTGATGGACATCAAGATGCCGCGCATGGACGGCGTCACCGCCACCCGCGCCATCCGCGAGTTGCCCGGCCGGGCCGGCTCGGCCCCGATCGTCGCCCTGACCGCCAACGCCGACCCCACCGACGTGGCCACCTACATCGCCGCCGGCATGCAGGACGTGGTCGAAAAGCCGATCAAGCCCGAGCGCCTGGCCATGGTGCTGTCGGCCCTGCTGAGCGCCGCCGACGATGAAGACGCCGAGGCGGCGGCTTAAAGTCGTATCGACGTTCCGGCCCGCCCAATCGTCATTCCGCCTTTCGGTCAAGCCTTTGGTTCAACCGACGGCGAGACGCCTTGGCGCCGGCCGGCCTCTCGAGACCGACATTCCAACGACGGCGATCCGAGGTCGGCTTGCCGGCAGGATGTCCGTGGCAAGTTTCGCCCCGGTGCGGACATTGCTGATGCGCCCCTTGCCGCCCTCGACAGTAACCGCCTACAACCGGAGCGGGAGGCTCGATGACGAACCCTTTTGCTCGCTTCTTCGGCTACGCAGGACTCATCGGGGCCTGCGCCATGTTCGCTGGCGACATGCTCTTCTATGGGCAGTGGGGAAGCGGGGCCGACGCCCTGACAACGTCTCTCGATGTCGTTCGGCGTACCGATCCTCAGCGTTTGGCCTTCGGTGGATTCGCATCGATCATCGGTGGTCTTGGCTATGCACTCGGAGCTGGCCACGTCTACGCCCGGACAGCCGATAGGCCCGCCTGGCTTCGGCAGGCCGTTGCGGGCTCCATGCTCATCTTGGCGATTATCGCCACCGCGACGCATGCGGTCTGGGGTAGCTTTGCTTTGACGATGGCGCTCAACGGTCCGAGTAACGCTTTGGTCGCCAACTACCTCTCGACCTACTTTCTGATGGGCGGGGTTGTTGGCGCGCCGGCGTCACTTCTCTTGGCCGCAGCCATTCTGACACGCAGAACGCGATGGCCGATGTGGTTTGCCTTGGTGAACCCCGGCTTATTCTATCTTTTGCTCTCCAACGCCACATATCTCCCCGCTCCGCTTGGAGCACCGATCGTGGGCGGAGCGTTCAACATCGCATTCGCGCTTTTCTATGCATTCAGCGTCGCCCACTCGATGGTCCGGTCAAATTCATGATTTCGGCTTTCCATCTGTGGACGTCTTCAGCGGAGGGCTCCCGGCGCCAGGGCGACCGGGGCCGATGCGGTGATCGGACCAACGCCCGGGATCGTCATCAATCTGCGCGCGACGGGGTCCTCCTTCGAGTTAGCCCCGAGGCTCAGGCCGGAGCCCCCGCCTCGTGGCTCATCGCCGCCGCGCCCAGCGCGACGGGCTCGGCGATCCGGCCGCTGGCCTTGCGCTCGCTGTAGCGGTCGACCAGGTAGTCGGCCCGGTCGCGGGTCAGCAGGGTGAACTTGACCAGTTCCTCCATCACGTCGACCACCCGCTCGTAATAGCTGGACGGCCGCATGCGGTCGTGGTCGTCGAACTCGTTGTAGGCCATGGCCACCGACGACTGGTTGGGGATGGTGACCATCCGCATCCAGCGGCCGAGCAGGCGCAGGGCGTTGACCGCGTTGAACGACTGTGAGCCGCCGCTGACCTGCATCACCGCCAGGGTCTTGCCCTGGGTGGGGCGGACGCTGCCGATCTCCAGCGGGATCCAGTCGATCTGGGCCTTGATCACCCCGCTGATCGCCCCGTGCCGCTCGGGGCTGCACCAGACCTGGCCTTCGGACCACGCCGACAGGGCCCGCAGCTCCTGGACCTTGGGATGGTCGGGACCGGTGGCGTCGGGCAGAGGAAGGTCGCGCGGGTCGAAGATGCGGGTCTCGCAGCCCAGGCGCTGAAGAATGCGGGCCGCCTCCTCGACCAGCAGCCGGCTGAACGACCGGGCCCGCAGCGAGCCGTACAGCAGCAGGATCCGCGGCGGATGGGTCGACGGGGCCGAGACCTCCAGCCGCGCCCGATCGATCGGGGCCAGGAACTGCGGCTGCAGGGCGGGAAACTCGGTCATCGACGGCGGCTCCAAGATCGTCATTGATCCGTCTCATATTTCGATCATATTGGAAATATGGAATCGAGAGCCGCCGTCGCCGGCCTGTCCGCCCTGGGCCACGAAGGGCGCCTGGCCATCTTCCGCCTGCTGGTCCAGGCGGGGCCGGCCGGCGTGGCGGCGGGCGAGATCGCGCGGCAGCTGGACAGCCTGCCCAACACCCTGTCGGCCAATCTCAACGTGCTGTCGCACGCGGGCCTGATCGTCTCGCGCCGCGAGGGGCGGTCGATCGTCTATTCGGCCGACTTCGCGGCGATGAGCGGCCTGCTGGGCTTCCTGCTGGAAGACTGCTGCGCCGGCGCGCCGGAGATCTGCGCGCCGCTGGGCGACATCCTGGCCAAGGCCGCCGACTGCGGCCCGGCCTGCTCGCCGTCGCGGCCGTCGTGACCGCTGTCTCCCTGCCGCGCCGCCTGGCCGCCGAGGCGCTGGGATCGGGACTGCTGTTGGCCGTGGTGGTCGGCTCCGGGATCATGGGCGAGCGCCTGGCCGGCGGCAATGTCGCCATCGCCCTGCTGGGCAACACCCTGGCCACCGGCGCGGCCCTGGTCGTGCTGATCACCGTGTTCGGACCGCTGTCGGGCGCCCATTTCAACCCCGCCGTCACCCTGGTGGCCGCCCTCCGGCGCGACCTGCCGTGGCGCGCGGCCCTGGCCTATCCGCCGGCCCAGCTGGCGGGCGCGATCCTCGGCGTCTGGTGCGCCCACGCCATGTTCGGCGAGGCGATCTGGCAGGTCTCGACCAAGGCCCGTCTCGGCCCGGCCCAGGCCTTCGCCGAGTTCGTCGCCACCTTCGGCCTGGTCGCCACCATCCTGGGCACGGTGCGGTTCCGCCCGGACTTCACAGCGGTGGCCGTCGGCCTCTACATCACCGCCGCCTACTGGTTCACGGCCTCGACATCGTTCGCCAACCCGGCGGTGACGATCGCCCGCAGCCTCAGCGACACCTTCGCCGGCATCGCCCCCTCGGGCGTTGCGGCCTTCATCCTGGCCCAGGCGGCCGGCGCGCTGGTCGCGGCGGCGGTCTTCGGCTGGCTTCTGAGAGACGAGCAGACCCCATGACCGACGCCCCCGACTTCCCCGTGACGATCTTCCACAACCCCGCCTGCGGCACCTCGCGCAACGTCGTGGCCATGGTCCAGGCGGCCGGCTACGCGCCGACGGTGGTGGAGTACCTGAAGGCCGGCTGGACGGCCGACCAGCTGCGCGACCTGGCCGGCCGGGCGGGGGTGGCCGTCCGCGACCTGCTGCGCGAGAAGGGCACGCCGGCCGCCGAGCTGGGCCTGCTGGACGACCGGGTCGCTGAGAACCGCCTGGTCGAGGCCATGGTCGCCCACCCGATCCTGGTCAACCGCCCGCTGGTCGTCACCCCCAAGGGCGTCCGCCTGTGCCGGCCGTCCGAGACGGTGCTGGACCTGCTGGACCGCAAGCCGGCCAGCTTCAGCAAGGAGGACGGCGAGGTGGTGGTGCTGGGTTAGGGCTTCCTTTCCGTTGTCATCCCGGAAAGCGCGCAGCGCTTGTCCGGGATCCAGGTGAACCGCAAGGCGCCAGCCCAGTCCCCTGGGTCCCGGACAGCCCCTGCGGGGCTTCCGGGATGACAGCCTTGGAGGGGCGCTTCCAGGGTCCAGCACCGCGTTCTAGACTGCGGCCCATGCCCCCGCTCCGCCGCCTGCGCCGCGCCCTGACCACCCTGCCCGACGCGCGCGGCTGGGTGCTGTGCGGGCTGGTCGCCGCGGTCACGGGCGGAGCGATGGCCGCCCTGGGGTTCTCGACCGGCCTCTACGCCGTGACCCCGACGGAGCCTGGCCTGCCGCTGCGGCTGCTGACCGTGCTGTTCGTGCCGGCCCTGGGCGAGGAGATCCCGTTTCGCGGCCTGCTGGTCCCGGCCCGCGATGAAGCCGCCAGGCCCAGGACGGCCATCACGCTCTCGACCGCCCTCTATGTCGCCTGGCACCCGCTGGAGACCCTGACCTTCCTGCCGAAGGCGACGATGTTCCTGCGCCCGGACTTCCTGGCCTGCACCGCGATCCTGGGCCTGGGCTGCGCGCTGATGCGCTGGCGGACGGGCTCGCTGTGGCCGGCGGTGATCCTGCACGGCGGCTTCGTGGTGGTCTGGCAGACCTGGCTGGGCGGGGTGCGGCTATGAGGCCTAGAAGCTGAACGCCAGCTTGGCGCCGACGAACTTGCCGTCGGGGTCGTAGCCGCGGGCCCGGCCCGCCCCGCTGTCGTCGGCGTTGGGCTTGAGGCCGCACAGCAGGCCCGCGCCCAGCAGGGCGTCGCCGGCCACCTTGCCCTCGACCGAGGTCCGCGCCACGCCGGGCGGCAGCGGCGTCGGCGCGCGCGAATACAGCACCGGCAGGCCGGGCGCGGCCAGGTCCAGCGGCTTGGCCGGGGCCAGCGACAGCTTCGGCGCGACAGGCGGCGCGGCGATCTCGGCCTGGGCGGCGCCGACCAGGGCGAAGGCCGCGATCAGGGCGAGCGCGGCGGGGTGAAGAACGGGGTTCATGGCTTCAAGATGGGAAGCCGGCGGCGCGCGCCAAGGGCCCCGCCCACGGCGTCGCCTCTCTTGCCCGCCGCCGCGAGCACATAGGCAAGCACCGGCAACGCCAAGGCATAGGCGTACTGCGAACGCGAGACCCCGATGTTGAAGGGAAACCAGATACCGGGGACGCCCATCGCCGAGAGATCGGGCGCGAACAGACCAACCGACGTCAGCGCCATGGCGCTCAAGGCCGCGCCCCTGCGCCGCCCAAGGCGGGCGATGCGGACGCTGATGAGCGCCAAGGACAAGGCGATGAGCGCTCGCCCGGCCGCGGCCAATAACGGGCTTTCCACAAGGGCGCCGGCGACCAAGGCGACCCAGGCCGCCACCACGATGAACGAGACGAAGCGGCGGTCCTTGCCGTCGACCCAGGCATTCCAGGCCAACGCCCAGCCGAGCTTGGCGGCGGGCGCCAGGATCACGCCGTTTTGCCACAGGAGCCTCGGCAGGCTGATCATGTCGGACCAGGCCGTGACCGCATTGCCAAGTCGCAAGCCGGCGGCGGCGATGAGAGCAAAGCCAATCCAGAGCGCAAATTCCCGGCGATCCGGAGCGCGCGCGACAAACGCGGCCATGACGACGAGCAGCAGCATCAACGCCGGCTCGACCGCATCGACGACGTAGCCGGCGATCGTTCGCCGCCACTGAGCCTGATGCAGTCTCCGGCCCTGGGTCGGCGATGCGAGCACCGGAACGGTGCGCAAGCCGCCGCTCAGCCCGTCGCGGTCCACGTGGGGCTGCATGAAGGTTCGGATCGCAAGCACCGCCGTCGACTTCCCGCCCGAGGGCGGCAGCTTCACCAGCAACGGCCGCGTAGCGCTGACCCTGGGCGAACCCGACAGGCTGCCGACCCAGCCAACGGGTCGGCCGTCCCAGAACATCTCATAACCGTCGTCGACGACCGGCGGACCGACGAGCACCAGGTCGCCCTGCTGGGGCAGGATCACCTGGCGTCGATACCAGCCATAGCCTTCGACCTGGTGGTGGCCGCGCGCGCGCCAGCCATCGAAATAGCCAGGGATGCCGACGTCGCCATCGCGAAGGCTCGGATCCGAAACTAGGGCCAGACGGTCCCAGTCTTGATCGTCCGCTCCGGGCTCGGCCCAGGCGAGATTGTCGCCCGGATGGAAGCGCCAGGCGCCGTCGAGCGCTTGCCCCGAGCCCTGCGGATCAGGCTGGCCGCCAACCCAGAGCGCGCCGGTCACGCCAAGCCCGAGGATGAGCCACAGAATCCAGAACCCGTTTCGCATCGACCGGATGAGATCGCGCCGCCGAGCGCGTGGGCCGGGCGCTGGCCGAGCCGGGGAAGAAGCTGCAAGGTCGAGTTCCATTGTTACCGTCTATTTCGGTTTCAATGGTAGAGTCAAACCTGTTAGATCGGTGACATGAACGCTTCAGCGCCCCGGCCCATCGCCGCTGTCCGTCTGGATGGCGGGCGGCTGTGCATCGACTTCGCCAATTCGATCCATGATCGTTTCGCCACGCCCGCCGAGGACTATCTGGCGACGCCCGAGCGGTATGAGGAATGGGCCCGGCGCGCCGGAGCCCTGAGCCCTGACGAGCCTGTCAGCCTGCCGAACGGCCATGAGGCCAGGGCCCGCCTGATGGACGACATTCGCGGACTGCGGGACACGGCCTTTCGCGTCCTGACCGCGCATATCGACGGCGCGCCGCTTCCCACGGCCGCCTTGCGGACGTTGAACGCATGGCTGCTGGACGTTCGGAAGGATCAGAAGATCACCAGCGACGGACAGCTGGCGCTCCGCGCCAGGCCCGGGGACGCGCGCCTTCCGCTAAAGCGGGTCACGCTCGATCTCGTCGAGGTTCTGGCGGATTCGAGCCGCGGCGAATTCAAGCTTAAACACTGCGACAATCAAAGTTCGTGCGGCTGGATTTTCGCCGACACATCCAAGAACGGTCGCCGCCGGTGGTGCTCGATGCAGACCTGCGGCGCCATGCACAAGATGGCCTTGTTTCGTCAAAGATCCTCGGCGCCGCCGGATCCGATTTGAGCCCCGGCGACCGGCGTTATTGTCCGGCCCGCCAATGACACGGCAGGTCCGGGCGTCTTGGAGACCGTCAGGGGTGTCATCTCGGCGCCTCGGCGCGGGCGGGGCCTAGTTCCCCTCCTCCAGCAGCCGCCGGGCGATGACCTGGGCCTGGATCTCGCCGGCGCCCTCGAAGATGTTGAGGATCCGGGCGTCGGCCAGCAGGCGGCTGGCGGCGTATTCCAGGGCGAAGCCGTTGCCGCCGTAGATCTGCAGGGCGTTGTCGGCGGCGGCCCAGGCGACGCGGGCGGCGACCAGCTTGGCCATGCCGGCCTCGAGGTCGCAGCGCTTGCCATCGTCCTTCTGGCGGGCGGCGTAATAGGTCAGCTGGCGCACGCCCATGATCTCGGCGGCCATCATGACCAGCTTGTTGTGGACGCGGGGGAACTCGAAGATGGCCTGGCCGAACTGCTGGCGGTCGAGAGCGTAGCCGAGGCCGGTCTCCAGCGCCGCCTGGGCCACCCCGACCGCGCGGGCGGCGGTCTGGATGCGGGCGCTCTCGAAGGTGGCCATCAGCTGCTTGAAGCCCTGGCCCGGGACGCCGCCCAGCAGGTTCGCGGCCGGCACGGTAAAGCCGTCGAAGCCCAGCTCGTACTCCTTCATGCCGCGATAGCCGATCACCCCGATCTCGCCGCCGCTCATGCCCTCGGCCGGGAAGTCGTCGCCCGGGACGCCGCGCGGCTTCTCGGCCAGCAGCATCGACAGGCCGCGATAGTCGGTGGTGGCCGGGTCGGTGCGGACCAGCAGGGTCATGACGTCGGCGCGGGCGGCGTGGGTGATCCAGGTCTTGTTCCCGGTCACCGCGTACTGGTCGCCCTTCAGCTCGGCGCGGGTGCGCAGGCTGCCCAGGTCCGAGCCGGTGTTGGGCTCGGTGAAGACGGCGGTCGGCAGGATCTCGGCCGAGGCGATCCGGGGCAGCCAGTACTGTTTCTGCGCCTCGGTGCCGCCGGTCAGGATCAGCTCGCCGGCGATCTCCGAGCGGGTGGCCAGCGAGCCGACGCCGATCCAGGCCCTCGACAGCTCCTCGGACACCACGCACATGGCGGTCTTGCCCATGCCGCTGCCGCCGTACTCTTCGGGGATGGTCAGGCCGAACACGCCCAGGGAGCCCAGCTCCTCGACTAGCTCGATCGGGATCAGCTGGTCCTGCAGGTGCCAGTCCTGGGCGAAGGGGGTGACCTTCTCCTCGGCGAAGGCGTGGAACTGGTCGCGGACCATCTCGAAGGTCTCGTCCAGCCCCGTCCGCTCCAGGGTCGGGCGGCCGCGGGCCTCGGCCAGGCGGCGGGCGAGGCGGGTCTTCACCGCCTGGGTCCCGCCCTCGACCATCAGCTTCATCAGTCCGTTGGAATAGAGCCGGTTCAGCACCGCGCGGTCGGTGACCAGGTGGGCCGGGCGGACGATCTCGCCCTGGTTCATCGGCACGCCGCCGACCAGCTGGGCGCAGTATTCGGAGAACAGCAGCTGGGCCAGCAGGGCCTCGACCTCGCCGAACCGGCCCTCGGCCTCCAGCCGCTCGGCCCAGCCGGCCACCTGGTTCATCAGCTCGGCATAGGCGGCGTACCAGCCATAGCCGTGCACCTGGTGCTGGTGTTCGTCGGCCAGGGCGCGGTCGATCCGGCCGTCGGGACCGGCGATCGCCGCCTTCACCGCCGGCCGGGCCTCGGCCACGAACAGCTGGGCGGCCCCGGCGGCCTCGCGCAGCAGCATGGTCAGGCCGGGCAGGATCGGGGACTTCGGAGTTTCCTGGGCGACCGTCCCGGTCATGGCTTGCTCCCGTGCGCCAAACAGTTGTTTTCTTTCACTGTGGAGCCTTTCGCAGCTGCGAGCAATGCCGCAGCGCAGCATAACGGCCCATCGAGGGAAGAAACATGCTGGTCGTCCACCATCTCAACGAGTCGCGCTCGCAGCGGATCCTCTGGCTCCTGGAGGAGCTGGCCCTGCCCTACGAGGTCCGCTTCTACGAGCGCGATCCCCAGACCCGCCTGGGACCACCGGCCCTGCTGCAGGTCCACCCGCTGGGCAAGTCGCCGGTGCTGACCGACGGGGCGGCGACGATCATCGAGAGCGGGGCCATCACCGACTATGTGATCCGCCGCCATGCCGGCGGTCGCCTGGCGCCCGACCCGGCCAGCCCCGACTACGACGCCTACCAGCAGTGGCTGCACTATGCCGAGGGCTCGGCCATGCTGCCGATGCTGCTGCGGCTGTATGTCGGCCGGCTGGGCGAGGCCGGCGCGCCGCTGCACCCGCGCATCGACAGCGAGATGGCCAACCACCTGGCCTATGTGGACGGCGCGCTGGCCGGCCGGGCGTTCTTCGTCGGCGACGATTTGACCGGCGCCGACATCCAGATGAGCTTCGTGGCCGAGGTCGCCAAGGCGCACGGCCGGCTGGCCGACTATCCCAACCTTTCGGCCTGGATCGTGCGGATGCACGAACGGCCGGCCTGGAAGGCGGCGCTGGAGAAGAGCGGGCCTTACAAGCTGGGGGAATAGGGCGCGGCAGGACGCCCCCTCCGTCCGCTGCGCGGCCACCTCCCCCGTTTCACGGGGGAGGAGAAGATCGCCGCCGCATCCTCCTCACCCGCAAAGCGGGGGAGGTGGCGCGATGCGGATACGCATCGTGACGGAGGGGGCGTCCGCCGCCGCCGAAATCCCTCACCCCAGGGTTACACACAGCCACATGCTCACGCGCGCTTCCCAAGCTTGACAATATCGGCTTAGGTGGCGGAGCGGGACGGGGCCGCGGGGGAAAGATCTGTGAAAATGTTCTGCAAGGCCGCCATCGCGGCGGTTTTAGTCATGACCGCCACGGGCGCTCAGGCTGATCCAATCAAGATTCCAGAAGGTACTGAGTTTTCGGTCCGTGTTGAGGATCAGCTCTCCAGTTCCACAGCGGAAAAAGGTGACCGCTTCACGATTAGTCTTGAGGATGACGTCAGATTGCCCGATGGAACTATCCTACATGCCGGCTATCGCGGGGTTGGAGAAGTTGTCGAAGCTCGCAACAACGGCATGCTCGGTAAAAACGGGAAGCTAAACGTTCGCCTCGTCTATCTGAAGGTTGGCGAGGACCGCATCAGGCTCCGGGCCAACAAAGGGGCCAAAGGCGAAACTCGCGTGGGCGCGACAGTCGCTACCGTAATCTTGTTTTGGCCGGCGGCGCCTTTCATTAAAGGCAAGGACGTCAGTATCAAGAAGGGGGCCATTATGACGGCGTATGTTGATCAGGACACTGACCTACCTTCTCCCTTGCCGCCACCTCCCGGTGGCCCCGAGTAGATTGATCGCGAACCTAGTCGCGGCCGGATGCACAGCCAACTAAGTTTGCGGTCCGTCGACACCACGAAGCCCCCTCCTACCGGAGGGGGCTTTTTCTTTGCGCCCAAGGACCCATCGGCGGCCAACGCCGTGCGTGGTCCTCGTCCTTCGACAAGCTCAGGATGAGGACCAATTTGCAGGCCGAGCAGTAGAAAACCTCATCCTGAGGCTTGTCGAAGGACGAGGTTTTCGGCCCCAGGAGCTGAACGCCGATCCGTTCCAGCCCTTTCCGGCGGGCGATCGTACCAGTTCGGGGTCCAAAGAACTGTCATCCCGGACAAGCCCGGCGACAGCCGGGCGCCGATCCGGGACCGCCGCAAGCGCGGGCGCTCACGCCCCGGTCCCGGATCTTCGCGCTGCGCGCTCGTCCGGGATGACAACCTCTTTGCCCGTGGGCGCCCTCGCCCCTCCGCGAGAGAGCCAACCCCTACGGCGGCGCGTCGGCCACGGCCCAGGAGAAGTCGGTGTGGGTGGTCAGGGTGGTGAAGTAGTTAGGGTCGGTGAAGAAGGCGATCGGCTTTTTGTAGTCGGCCGGGTAGCTGGCGTTGCCGATCAGCGCCACGCCGTGACAGCTGACGCAGTTGGAGGTGACCCCGACCGGAATGCCCGGCGAGGTCTCCAGATAGGGGTTGAAGCACACCGTCATGGTCGCGCCCCCCGACGTGGTCGTCTGGGCGTAGGCCGTGCAGGCGGCGTAGTTGTTCCACGGCGCGCCCAGGCCGGACGGCTGGCCCTGCTTGCTGCCCGGGAAGTTGTTGGGCGTGTCGCCGCCCGGCTGCCACCAGAAGGTCTGCCAGGTCCAGAACGGGATTTCCTTGGTGTTGACGTGCATGGCCAGCAGCACGCTGTAGTCGCCCGCCGCGGCCTGGACCGCCCCGTTTTCGGTGGCCGCGTTGAAGCTCTGGGCCTCGGCGGCGTTCATCTGGTCGGCGTAGAAGGTGCTCAGCGGCGCCCACAGATAGGTCTTGCAGGCCAGGTGCTGGGCCTGGACGCTGGCGGCGACGCTGCTGATCTCGGCCGTCGTCGCGGCGCGGACGGCGCCGCTCGCGCCCGGCTGGACCAGCACGCAGCTCATCCAGGTGTCGGGCGTGGGATGGGCGGCGTTGGTCGAGGCCGAGGGTCCCTGCCACAGCGGCTGGACGGTCAGGCCGCTGGCCTTGACCAGGCCGAACACCGGCTTGGTCTCGATGGCCTGGACGGGGAATTCGTTGATCCCCCGGTTCTGCGGCGTGGTCCCCGCCGGCCAGGCGGCGTTCAGCTTGGTCAGGCTGGCGCTGCTGGCGTAGGAATAGGTCCCGCCGCCGGGCCCGGATTGCGGCGCGCCGATGAAGCCGGCGGCCTGCGGGTCGAACTTGACGTCGACCGCGATCGGGAACTTGGCGTGGGCCGCCATCGCCAGCGCCCGCAGCCGTGCGTCCTTGGTGTGGTGGAACTGGGCCGGCGACTGGAACCTGCGATCGGTGCTCGGTTTGGCCGCCGCCTCGGTCTTGAGCGAGGCGTTCTGGGCCTGGGGCTGGGGGAAGACGGTCGTGGCGTCGGCCCAGGTATCCCAGATCGGCAGCTGCTGCTGACCCACGGACTGGCCCGACGGGGCGGTCATGGCCTGCCACAGGCTCCAGGCGTGGCCCTGGATCGCGGCCGTGTCGTTGTTGGCCACCCAGCCGTTGATCGTCGCGGCCGGCACGGGGAAGTTCGGCCCGACCGGCAGGGGCACCGGCGTCACTGCGGCCGTGGCCGCCGCCGGGGTCGCCTTCTCGCCGCCGCCCGTCGTCTTGGCCGCGTCGCAGCCGCCCACGGCCAGCACCACCATCGCGGCCGCCGCCGTCAGACCGATGTCGCGCCTGTTCATTCCAGCCCCTCCGTCGCTACCCGTGGCCGCATCCGGACCGGACACGCGCACAGGCAGTAGCGTCCACGAATCCACAATCGTCAATAGAAATGGAATTTGACGCTCGGATAACGCGACCTGTGGATACGCGGAAAGAAATCTTCACATGAACGAAATCTGTCAGCCGACCTGACGGCGCCGTTCAGCTTCGCCTTGGCATGGTGCGTCTCACGGGGCCGACGGCTCCGGAGCCATCAAGGGACGAAGGACTAACGACCATGACCAACACCAAGACCATCCAGACGATCGCCGCGAGCCTGGCCATGGCCGCCACCGCCCTGACCCTGGTCGCGGCGCCCACCGCGGCCAGCGCCATGTCGCAGAAGCTGGGCGGGGTCGTCGGCTGCGACGCCTCGGGCGGCAAGCAGGAAGTCGGCGCCGTGCTCGGCGGCGTCCTGGGCGCCGTCGCCGGCAACAAGCTGGCCAAGCATGACCGCGGTACGGGCACCGCCATCGGCGCCGTGGTCGGCGCGGGCGCGGGCTCCTACGCCGGCTGCCAGATGCAGAAGAGCCGGGCGGCCAACAACGCCGGCGGCGTCTACACCAGCAACGGCATCCGCGTCGCCAGCTCGGTCGACGCGGTCCCGATGACCAAGATCAAGGGCAAGTACGTCGCCCGCTCGACCCTGAACCTGCGCAGCGGCGCCTCGACCCGCGCCCAGGCCGTGGGCTCGGTCCAGGCCGGCGAGACCTTCCAGGCCCTGGGCCGCACCGGCGACGGCAAGTGGATCCTGGTCGGCCAGGACGGCGTCGGCGTCGGCTACGTCTCCAGCGCCTACGTCTACCGGGCGTAACACCACTGGGGACAGGCGCATGCGCCCGTCCCGGGGGCCGCTTAGCGTCAGGCCCAGTACGGCAAGCCCGTCTGCCCCCCCCCCCGGCAGGCGGGCTTGTTGCTGTCATGAGCGCCGCCGAAAAAAGAACCCTCTCCCAGAGGGAGAGGGAGGGGCCCGCGACGCAGTCGTGGGAGGGTGAGGGGTTACACCCTCACCGATTTCTCACAAACGCCCTGCCGGCACGCCGTCGGACGCCTTACCCCCTCACCCTCCCATGCTCCGCATGGGCCCCTCCCTCTCCCCATGGGAGAGGGTTTTTCGCGCCTTGCCCCGCCGTCACGGCTAGGCTTCAGTGCGCTCCTGACTTCATCCAGGACGCCTCCATGATCGCCACGACCCGCCGCGCCGCCCTGCTGTCGGCCTTCGCCACCGTCGGGGCCGCGGCGCTGGCCAGGCCGGCCTTCGCCAGGCAGACGGGCAAGGCCGGGGCGGCCGTCGACCAGTTCGCCCAGGAGGTCATGGCCGCCTTCCCCGACGAGCCCGGCCTGGGGATCACCGTCGTCGAGGACGGCGAGATCACCCTGGCCAAGGGCTATGGCGTGCGCCGCCTGGGCGGGCCCGACAAGGTCACCGACTCCACCCTGTTCGGCGTGGCCTCCAACACCAAGGCCTTCACCGCCGCCGCCCTGGCCATGCTGGTCGAGGAGGGCAGGCTGGCCTGGGACGACCCGGTCACCAAATACCTGCCGGCCTTCGAGATGAGCGACCCGATCGTCACCAGGCTGATGACCGTGCGCGACCTGCTGTGCCACCGCTCGGGCCTGACCCTGGGGGCCGGCGACCTGATGATCTGGCCCAACCCCATCCACACGCGGGCCGACATCGTGGCGGGCCTGAAGTACCTGCCGATCGGCGGCCAGTTCCGGGGCGGCTACGCCTATGACAACGTGCTGTACGTGGCGGCCGGCGAGGTGATCGCCGCCCTGACCGGCGCGCCGTGGGAGGTGTTCATCCAGAAGCGGATCCTCGACCCGCTGAAGATGACCGACAGCGTGCCCCTGCCCTCGCTGATCGGCGACCGGCCGCGGGCCGAGCCGCACGCCCGCATGGGTCCGCCGGTGCGGGGCCTGGGTCCGCAGACCGTGCTGCCGTTCGACGGCAGCTTCGACTCGGCCGGCGCGGCCGGCGGCCTCAACGCCAGCCCGCGCGACATCGGCAAGTGGATGCAGGTCCAGTTGGGCCTGGGGACCGCGCCGGGCGGGGTCAAGCTGTGGACCGAGGCCTCGGGCCGCGAGATGTGGAAGCCGCAGACCATCACCGCCTGGTCCGACGGCCCGACCGCCGACAACCCGGTGCGCGCCTCGCTGCAGGCCTACGCCCTGGGCTGGTTCGTCAACGATCATCGCGGCGAGAAGATCGTCTGGCACACCGGCGGCCTGGCCGGCTTCATCTCCTATACCGGCCTGCTGCCGGGCCGGAAGTCGGGGATCATGGTGATGACCAACGCCGAGGAGGCGCCGGTCTTCCGCAGCCTGCGCTACGGCGGTCCCGACCGGCTGCAGGGCCGCAGCGACTTCGACTGGATCGCCTCCAGCAAGAAGGTCCAGGCCGAGGCCGACGCCAAGCTGGTCAAGGACGCGGCCGAAGCCATGACCCCCAAGGGCGGCGGCGCAAATGGCGGCGCGCCTCCCACCCTGCCGCTGGCCGCCTATGCCGGAACCTATCGCGATCCTTGGTACGGCACGGTGACGGTGTCCGTCGCGGGGAAAGGCAAGAAGACATCCCTGAAGATCGCCTTCGACAAGACCCCGGCCCTGAGGGGCGCGCTGGAGACCTTCGACGGCGACACCTTCAAGACCCGCTTCGACGACCGCTCGCAGGAGGACGCCTTCGTGGTGTTCGCGGTCAAGGACGGCGCGGTGACGGGGGCCACGATGCGCGCGGTCTCGCCGCTGGCGGACTTTTCGTATGATTATCAGGACCTGAAGCTGGTGAAGACCTGATCCCTCCTGCCCGTCAACAGGGCGGCGCGGCGGGTGGTGGGGGCCGAACGCGCGAACCGTCGATCACGGTTGAACTAAGGGATATCGGTGATGGAGTTCCCCGTTTCGCCACTCAAAGGTGTCGGCAGCATAGAATTCGGAATGACGCCGGGCGAGGTTCGGGCTCGAATCGGCTCCACGCCAAAATCGTTCAAGAGAACGCCGCAGGCCGTGTTTCCTTGCGATTATTTCGAGGCGGAAGGTGTGTTTTGCTATTATGACGCCGAAGGCCGTCTGGAAGCCGCGGAATTCGCGCCGCCGGCTTCGCCGACCCTCAACAGCCTCGACCTGCTGGGACTTGCTCTCGACGAGGCAACGGCAATTCTGTCGCGCCTTGACCCCGAGATCGAACGAGAAGTGGATGGTGCGATCGCCCACGGGCTCGGGATCAGCATCTATGCCTCATTGGCGAAGGACGACCCTTCGGCGCCGGTTGAAAGTGTGATCGCCTTCCGGTCAGGCTATTACGACTGATCGAGGCGCGACATGCCCTGGTTGTGAGCGTTTGCATCGGCAAAGCCAAGCTTGATCGACCTCATGACAGCGGGGGTAAAGGCATGACGGTCGGCATCGAACTTGGAAGCATCATCGACGAAGTCGGCACGGGCGATTTCTTCCACGCGTTCTTCTCGACGATCTCGGGCAATCTCGAACCGAAGGGGTGGGGATCGCGCTTTCCGGTGCTGATGAACAAGCTTTACCAGGGCGAGGTGACCCAGCCGGACGCGGCCGCGGCCTTGGCCGAACTGGATCAGGCCAGCGCCGAACTGGCCAAGCTGCCGGTCAGCAAGGTGATCTGGGATGTCGAGGACCGGTCCAAGGCGCCGCCCTGGGGCAATAATATCGCCAAGACCATCACCAACCTGTCCAACTATTTCGTCGCCTCGACCGGGCGCGACCTGGTTGAGCTGCTGCGTGAGGTGCTGGTGGAGTTGAAGGACGCGGGCGGCGTCGCCAAGGTGGTGAACTACTGAGCCAAGGACGGCGCGCATCGTGGATTCAGGGGGTTTCAGGACCGCGCGGATGAGGGCGAACGATCCGACCGGAACGTCGAGCTGGAAATATTAGAACGATGAAGACCTTGTTCGACGGAAAATACGCTCCGATCACGGATACGATTGGATTCATACGCTGTAGCCCCACGCGCGCGGCGGAGTTTTTTGTTGAATGGCAACGACCTATACAGGACAAGCGCGGGGTTTCGGTTGATGCGAAAAGTATCAAAGGTAGCTTGGAAGCAAACCTACAGCGCCTGGCGCCGCTGACCAGTGTTGAGCGGCGGCGATATTTCTTCATCCCTACCCGCTCGAATTGGACCGCTTTCCTGGACAATGGTCATCAGGGGACCGACGCGTTTTCACCGCTGTCATACATGGCGGAAAAGCTTTCTTGCGAAGCTGCGCGCGCGACCTATGACCCAGGAGCAAGGGACAGTTCGGATCTGGCGGTGATCTGGGAGCTGTACAGGCCGCATGTCGTAGACTTTTCGAATACCGTTCGCGCCGTATTCGTCGCTGATGATGGAAATGGGTTGATCTTTTCAGAAAGCGGCGAGGTTCAGCCCTACGAAGACGTGGAAAAATATTCCAGCCGATTGAAAAGGGATCGCTTCACGCCACAGATGCTTGACCGCTATTTGCGCGCCCTCGGCATCGAAGCTTTCGACGAGAACTTTTATCAGCCGGAGGATCAAGCAGCTATTTTCATAGAGAAATTTGGCCCCATCGCGCCCGCCTCGCGAGAATTCCAGCTCACTGACTTGCAGGGCGCCTAGAACATCGCCCTGCTGCGTGAGGTCCTGGTGGAGCTGAAGGACGCGGGCGGGGTCGCCGCCGCCTTCGCGCCTTCGCCAAGACCGAGACCGGCGCGGCGGCGGTCGAGAGCGCGCTGGTCCTGAGCCTGACGGCGGCGATGATCTATGTCTTCAAGACGACCAGCGGCGTCGCGGCCCTGGTCAAGCCCTTCCGGCAGGCGGCGGCGACGCTCCTGCGCGCCCTGGGCTAAACCGGACGCCACCCCTCGGCGATGAGCTGGATCTGCTTGTCCATCGTCGCCGACAGCTCGGCGGCGGCGGCCTGGCGGCAGGCGGCCATGCGGTAGTTCCAGGCGTAGGTCGCCTTGAGCACGTCGATGGCCAGTTGGGGATCCAGGTCCGGGCGGACGTCGCCGCGCGCGATCCCTTCCTGCAGCACCTCGCGCAGCATGTCGGTCAGGCGCTCGTTGCGGCCGTAGGGCGTGACGCCCGGGTCCTGGCTGGGGCTGTAGGAGGCGGCGATGTGGGCCAGGAACAGCTTCACCCGCCGGGTCTCGAACTCGTAGTGGATGGCGAAGATCGAGCACAGCCGATCCGCCGTCGAGCCGCGCAGGTACGGCACGACCCTGTCGAACTCGGCATAGAGCTCGCCCAGGCGCCGGTCCATGACATGGCTGAGCACCTCCGCCTTGGAGGCGAAGGTGGTGAAGACGCTGCCGACCGAGACCCCCGCCCGTTCGGCGATCGCCCGGATGGTGGTCTCCTCGTAGCCCGTCTCGTTGAACAGGTCGCGCGCCGCCTCGAGCACCTTCTCGCGCGTCGCCTGCTTCTGATCGTCTCTCACGCCCACGCACTGTCCCCCCGGATAGGCTGCGTCGCTTTATTGATCCGGGGGCGGACGCTCCGGCAAGAAGCGTCCGCCCCCGGCCGTCTTATTTACGCGCGCGCGCCCGCCAGGATGACTTTCAGTTGATCCGAAAGTCGCGACAGCAGTGCCTCGACCGACCAGGCGTCGAAAATCGCCCGGCGATAGTTGGCGACATACACGTCCCAGATGATCTCGGCGAGCAGCTTAACGTCCGCGTCGCCTTTCAGTTCGCCGCGCTCGACGCCGCGGGTCAGAACGCCGTTCAGCAGGGCGAAGATGTGCTTGAGGTGACCACGGTTGCGGCGCTCGGCGGTTTCCGAGCGGGTCCACGACACCGCGATGCTGGCCTGCAGCAGCGGCAGTTGCTCGACATGGAAGCCGTAGGCCACCGCGAACATGCCGATGACGCCCTCTTCCACCGTGGCGGCGTTGACGCTGGCCTGCTTCATCTGGGCGTAGATGACTTCGTAGTCGGCGGTCAGGATCTCGTCGAACAGCTCGCTCTTGTCCGAGAAGCTGGCGAACACCGCGCCGGTCGACATGCCGGCGGCCTGGGCGATGTCGCGGATGGTCGCGCCTTCATAGCCGCGCTCGGTGAACAGCCGGCGGGCGGCCGACAGGACGCGCTCGCGGGTGCGCTGCTTGGCCAGGGCCCGGCGCGTCAGCTTGACGGGGGCGTCAGTCGGCGACTCGATGTTCAGGGATACAAAGCTCATTCCACGGTCTCCAGGCGAGCAAGCGCGGCTTCGGCGCGCTTCTCGAATTCGATGCAATATTCGTCGACGACGTTGGTCAGGACGTCGGCGTAGCGGCGCGCCAGGGCGCGCCCATCCTGCGCGGCGTCGCGCAGGTCGGTGATCAGTTGGCGGACTTCGGCCATGGCGTCTTCGCGCTCGGACGCGGAGAAGTCGGCGGCGGCGATAGGGGCGCTGCGGGCCATTCTGCTTTCTCCTGCCTCCCCGCTGAAAAAGGGCGCTGACATGACCTGCGGTGAGGAGGTGATCATGTTCAACGAACGCGCACTTGAATTGGAAGGTGGCGCGTTTATCCCGTGCCGCAAGGGTGCGCAACCCAAAAACCGAACCAGAATCGTCTAATGGTAACGTTTACAGGATGTATGGTATCGTTAGCAGTCGGTCACTGCGACAAATGCGCTCAACGAACAGGGTCGACGAATAGCGATATGGAACCCGGGGTGGCGCTCGGGGCCGATCTAGGCTCGGCCCGCGACCGGATTAGGGCGCGCTCTGGCCAAGCCTGAAGCGAGCGCCTAGCTTGCGGCCATGGACCACTTGTTCGACTTCCTGATCCCGATCGTGCTGGGCGCGGTCCTGATCACCCTTTGCGTCGGCATCTACGCCCTGTTCCGGGGCGGCGATTTCGGACGTTCCTATTCCAACAAGCTGATGCGCCTGCGCGTGGCGCTGCAGTTCCTGGCCGTGCTGGTGCTGGTCGCCGCCTTCTGGTGGCGAAGCCACTGAACGCTTGGGAACCCCCACTGAAACGCGACGGCCGTCCTGCTTGCGGGGGTATGAACGGCCGTCGCGCCTAAGCTGCTGAACGCATAAGCTACTGAACGCCTAAGTCTCGGAGCGGCTAGGGGGAAAGCGCTCCGGTAAGGCGAGTAGAGTGCAGCATCGCACCGATAGCGATAGGACAACTTGTCCCAGGACAAGTTGTCATTCGACAGCCTGGAGAGACACCGCCGATGGTGACGCTGAACCGCATCTACACCCGCACCGGCGACAAGGGCCTGACGCGGCTCTCCACCGGCCAGCCGGTCAGCAAGGCTTCGCTGCGGGTCGAGGCCTATGGCGGGGTCGACGAGACCAACGCCTTCATCGGCGTGGCCCGCCAGCACACCAAGGCCGACCCCGAGCTCGACGCCCTGCTCGAGCGCATCCAGAACGACCTGTTCGACCTGGGCGCGGACCTGGCCACCCCCGAGCAGGACGAGAAGCCCGAGTGGGAGCCGCTGCGGGTGGTCGACAGCCAGGTCGAGCGGCTGGAGCGCGAGATCGACGCCATCAACGCGCGGCTCTCGCCCCTGACCTCGTTCGTCCTGCCGGCCGGCAGCCCGGCCGCGGCGGCCCTGCACGTGGCCCGCACGGTCTGCCGCCGGGCCGAGCGCGGCCTGGTCGAGCTGATGACCGTCGAGGGCGAGATCGTCGGCGAGCCGGCCCTGCGCTACCTGAACCGCCTGTCGGACCTGCTGTTCGTCGCCGCCCGCCGGACCAATGACGACGGCGCCGCCGACGTGCTGTGGAAGCCGGGGGCGACGCGGTAGGCTCTCGTTCTTCTCCCCTTGCGAGGGGGAGAGGGAAGAAGAAAGCTACTTCTTCGGCGAATGCTCGGCCCGGGGCCCTTCCATCTTCTTGGGATCGGTGTTGATCGGCGGCACGTTGAGCGGCCGCTGGGTCAGGGTCTCGATCGAGTAGATCTTGGCGCACTTCATCCAGCGCCCGGCCCAGGCGTAGTCCGACCCCCGCGCGACGCAGCGGTCCCGCGGCCAGACGTAGAAATAGTGGAAGCAGAAGACGCTGAGGGTCGCGCCGAGGAACACGGCGAAGAAGATCTTCTGCAGGCGAGGGATGGTGCTCTTCATGGGCCGCCTCATACTGGCCCGCCGCGTGGCTGGCCAGAGGCTAAAGCGCCCGCTCCGCGCGCCGATCGCCGATACGCCTGGTGTGCGGCGCAGCAGACGCGGGGCGCGAACTATCCTACGACTGTTTGAACGTAGCGATCGCGAAAGCATTACGCTTACGTCAGGGGAAACTTGCAAACCTGCGTGGACGCGCTAATTCCGTCGGCGCAGGCAGGAAAAACTAGCCAGGAGGCGGCGTAGACCGATGAAGGTTCTGGTCCCGGTCAAACGGGTTATCGATTACAATGTGAAGGTCCGGGTGAAGCCCGATCAGACCGGCGTCGACCTGGCGAACGTCAAGATGTCGATGAACCCCTTCTGCGAGATCGCGGTCGAGGAAGCCGTCCGCCTGAAGGAAAAGGGCGTCGCGACCGAGGTCGTGATCGTCTCGATCGGCCCGCAGCAGGCGCAGGAAACCATCCGTACGGCCCTGGCCATGGGCGGCGACCGCGGCATCCTGATCACCACCGACGCCGATCCCGAGCCGTTGGCCGTGGCCAAGCTGCTGGCCGCCGTGGTCGCCGAGGAAGCGCCCCAGCTGGTGCTGATGGGCAAGCAGGCCATCGACGGCGACAACAACGCCGTGGGCCAGATGCTGTCGGCCCTGCTGGGCTGGCCGCAGGCCACCTACGCCTCGGCCATCGAGGTGTCGGGCGCGACCGCCAAGGTCACCCGCGAAGTCGACGGGGGCCTGCAGACCCTGGACGTCGACCTGCCGGCCGTCGTCACCGCCGACCTGCGCCTGAACGAGCCGCGCTACGCCTCCTTGCCCAACATCATGAAGGCCAAGAAGAAGGAAATCGCGCAGAAGACCGTCACCGACTACGGCGTCGACGTCGCTCCGCGCCTCAAGGTCGTCAAGGTGGCCGAACCGGCCAAGCGCTCGGCCGGCGTCAAGCTCGAGTCCGCCGCCGACCTCGTTTCCAAGCTCAAAACCGCGGGGGTGCTGTAATGGCCGTTCTCGTCGTCGCCGATAACGACAACGCGCACCTGCGCGATGGCACCCACAAGACTGTCACCGCCGCCCTGAAGCTGTCGGGCGAGGTCGACATCCTGGTCCTGGGCCAGGGCGTGGCCGGCGTCGCCGCCGAGGCCGCCAAGATCGCCGGCGTCCGCAAGGTGCTGGTCTCCGAGAGCCAGGCCTTGGGCCACGGGATCGCCGAGGCGGAAGCCGACGCGGTGCTGGCCCTGGCCGGCGCCTATGACGCCATCCTGGTTCCGGCCACCTCGGGCGGCAAGAACTTCGCCCCGCGCGTCGCCGCCAAGCTGGACGTCGCCCCGATCAGCGACATCGTCGAGGTCGTTTCGGCCGACACCTTCACGCGCCCGATCTATGCCGGCAACGCGCTGGAGACCGTCCAGACCTCGGACGCCAAAAAGGTGATCACCGTGCGTCCCACCGCCTTCGCGGCGGCCGGCGAAGGCGGCTCGGCCCCGGTCGAGACCGTCGGCGGCGTCGACGCCGGCAAGACCCGCTTCGTCAGCGAAGAGATGGTCAAGTCCGACCGTCCCGAACTGGCGGCGGCCAAGATCGTCGTCTCGGGCGGCCGCGCCATGGGCTCGGCCGAGGAGTTCCAGAAGGTCATCGAGCCCCTGGCCGACAAGCTGGGCGCCGCCGTCGGGGCCTCGCGCGCCGCGGTCGACGCCGGCTACGCGCCCAACGACTACCAGGTCGGCCAGACCGGCAAGGTGGTCGCCCCGGCGCTGTACATCGCCATCGGCATCTCGGGCGCCATCCAGCACCTGGCCGGCATGAAGGACAGCAAGATCATCGTCGCGATCAACAAGGACGCCGACGCCCCGATCTTCCAGATCGCCGACTACGGCCTGGTGGCCGACTACAAGTCCGCCGTGCCGGACCTGATGGACGCCCTGACGGCGGCCGGGAAGTAAGGTTTTCGCCTTCGAGCGAAGACAGGAAAGGCCCGGGAGCGATCCCGGGCCTTTTTCTTTGTCGACCAACGATCGTCCTGCTCGCTAGAACGGCGCGAGGATGAGGGAGCCCGATGGCCAAGCCCACGGCAATGCAAATGTACTTTCTGGGCTTGTTCCGGCTCGCGCGGATCTTCGGCGCGATCTTCGCGGTCGGCGCCGTCATGATCTTCGCCAGCAATATTCCAGGGCTGGTGAAGGCTGGCGACGTTGGAGCGTGGGCGATCACCTTTGGAGCCGCGACGGGGTTCCTGATGATCGGAGTGCTCTTGTACATCGGCGCGGGCCGAGCCCGGGACCAGTATCGCGCCTATCTCGCTGACCTAACCGGCACAAACATCTGCCGGATGTGCAAACGTCCGCTTGGCGTCGAAGCGGATCCGCTGTCCAGCGACTGCGGCGGCGATTGCTGGGGCTGCATCGGTTCGATCGAAGCGGATATGGGCTGGGAGCCCTCGGTCGAATCCGTAGAGCGAGAGATCAAGACCGGCCTTCGAAACGCTGACGGCACGGCCAAGCCCCACCAATTCAAAACATTGTCATCCCGGACGTAGGCCCGCGAAGGCGGGCCGAAGATCCGGGACCGCCGGAAGCGCCGAGTTCAGGCGTCGGTCCCGGATCGGCGCGCTGCGCGCTTGTCCGGGATGACAACGCAATGGGATCGAGTAATCACCGCGGGCTGTGGATCGGCACGCTGGCCGCCCAGGGGGTCGCGGCGTCGGGCAGCGGGGCCGACAGTTTGTCGACCGAGGCGAACAGGAAGGACAGCACGGCGACGCCGGAGATCAGAAGCAGTTTCATCGGAGCACCTGTGAGCATGGGTTTCGGCCGCATCGGCCTTACCCCTGCAAGATGCCCTTTCCGTGCGGGCTTTACGAACGATGGTATCTGCGCGAGCTTGTCAGCCAGACTAACAAGCTGAAGTCCCCATGCGCCTGCCGCCGTTCCTGACCCTGACCGCCCTGGAGGCCGCCGCCCGCCACCGCAGCTACAGCCGCGCGGCGCGAGAGCTGTTCGTCACCCACGGCGCGGTCAGCCAGCAGATCCGCAAGCTGGAGGACGAGCTGGGGACCAAGCTGTTCGTGCGCCAGGGCAACGCCATGGTCCCCACCGCCACCGGCCAACGCCTGGCCGACCAGGTGACAGCGGCCTTGGCGACGCTGCGCGCCGGGGTCGACGAGGCCCGGCTGGCGGCGCGCGGGCCGCTGGTGATCAGCAGCGGCGCCGCCTTCGCCAGCCGCTGGCTGGTCACCCGCCTGGAGCGGCTGGCCCGCGAGACCGACGAGCCCGACCTGATCGTCCGCGCCGAGGACCGGGTGGCCGACCTGACCACCGACGGCGTCGACATCGCCCTGCGCTTCGGCATGGGCGCCTGGCCGGGCGTCGAGGCCGTCACCCTGATGATCGAGCGGATCTTCCCGGTCTGCAGCCCCGACTTCCTGATCCGTCACCCGATCCGCGAGCCGCGCGACCTGCTGGACGTCCCCTTGCTGCGCCACGTGGGCCTGCCGTGGTCGATGTGGCTGACGGCCATGGGGGTCGACGAGGCCCCGCGCCAGCAGGGCCTGGGCTTCGAGGACACCGCCCTGATGCTGGACACCGCCGCCCACGGGGTGGGCGTGGCCCTGGCCCGCAGCGGCCTGGCCGAGCGCGACCTGCGCGAGGGCCGCCTGGTCCGCCCGTTCTCCGGCGAGGTGGCGGTCGAGACCGGCAACCACTTCGTCTGGCGGGCCGACAGTCCGAAACTGGCGCGGATCCTGAAGCTGCGCGACTGGTTCCTGGCCGAGACGGCGGAGTTGCGGGGGTAGGTTGGCAGGCCCTCCCCCTGTGGGGGAGGCGATCGCGAAGCGATCGGTGGGGGGAGGATTGGGATCGCCAATCCGGGGAGCAGTCGTCTTCCGATCACTCCCCCTTCCGTCGGCTTCGCCGACACCTCCCCCACAGGGGGAGGAATGGCGCCTACCCCTCCGTCGCCGCGTTCATGCCGTCGGCGAACTTGCGCATCAGCCGCACCAGGTCGTCGAACTCGCCCGGGCTCCAGTCGCTGAACAGCGCCAGCGCCATGCGCCCGCGCGCCGCGTCGACCGCGTCGGTGGCCGTCTTGCCCTGGGGGGTGATCACCGCCTCGCGGACCCGGCGGTCGGCCTGGCTGGCCCGGCGCCGGACCAGGCCCAGTTCCTCCAGCCGCGCCACCTGGCGGCTGACCGTAGTGTGGTCGCGCCCCACCCGCCCGGCCAGGTCGACCACCCCGATCGGCCCCAGCCGCTCGACCAGCACCAGCAGCGGGAACAGGGCGCGCTCCAGCGACAGCCCCGCCTTTTCCAGCATGGCCGCGTCGTTCTCGGGCCGGTTCAGGGCGCTGACGATGTCGATCAGCGACCGGTGCAGCTGCGGCATGGCCTGCAAGATGTGTGTATTTTGCACGTTATTTGTTGACACGTGTCCGGCGACCTCGATATGTGTGCGCAATACACACATATCGAGGCGACCATGAACAAGCAAGCGGCCATCGAGGTCCTGATCTGCGGCGCCGGCGCGGCCGGCCTGACCCTGGCCATCGACCTGGCCCGGCGCGGCGTTTCGCTGCGGCTGGTCGACCGGTTGCCGGCCCCGTTCGCCGGCTCGCGCGGCAAGGGGATCCAGCCCCGCACCCAGGAGGTGTTCGAGGACCTGGGCGTCCTCGACCGCATGGTCGCGGCCGGCGGCCTCTACCCGCCGCAACGGCTGCACCGCGCCGACGGGACCTGCGTCGACAGCCAGGAGATAGCCCTCGCCCCGCCGACCGTCGAGGAGCCCTACCGCATGCCGCTGATGGTCCCGCAGTTCCGCACCGAGGCGGTGCTACGCGAGCGCCTGGCCGAACTGGGCGGCGCGGTCGAGTACGGACGCGAGCTGACGAGCTTTACCCAGGACGTCGAGGGCGTCACGGCCACGGTGGCCGGACCGGAGGGGATCGAGACGATCCGCTGCCGCTACCTGGTGGGCGGCGACGGCGGCCGCTCGTTCGTGCGCCGGGCGCTCGGGATCGGCTTCCCCGGCCAGACCCTGGGCGTGCGGGCCGTCGTCGCCGACCTCGAGCTGGACGGCCTGTCGCGCGACGCCTGGCACCGATCCGCCGAGGGCGAGATGAGCCGGCAGATCAGCTTCTGCCCCCTGCCCCGCACCGGCCTGTTCCAGCTGCAGGCGCCGATCCCGCCGGAAGGCGAAGGGAGCGACATCGACCTGTCCGTAGCCGGCCTGCAGGCCTTCGTCGACGCGCGCTGGCCGACCGGCGGGCTGACGGTGCGAAGCGTCGCCTGGGCCTCGGCCTACGGCATGAACGCCCGCCTGGCCGACCGCTACCGCGTGGGCCGCGTGCTGCTGATGGGCGACGCCGCCCACATCCATCCGCCGACTGGCGGCCAGGGCCTGAACACCAGCCTGCAGGACGCCTACACCCTGGGCTGGAAGCTGGCGGCGGTGCTGGCCGGCGCGCCCGACGCCCTGCTCGACACCTACGAAGAGGAGCGCCGGCCGATCGCCGCCGCCATGCTGGGCCTAGCCACGGACCTGCTGGACAAGGCCGGGCGGGGCGACATGAAGCGCGGCCGCGAGGTGCACCAGCTGGACCTGGGCTACCGGTCCTCGTCCCTGGCCTTGGCCCCGGATGCGAACCGGCCAGACGGCGCCCTGCGCCCCGGCGACCGCGCGCCCGACGGCCTGCTGCGCGGCGCGGCCGGACGTCCCGTACGGCTGTTCGACCTGTTCGCCGGCCCGCACTGGACCCTGATCGCCCGATCCGCCGACCCGGCGCGCCTGCCGCCGCCCCGCCCCGGCCTGCGCGTCCACACGGTCGGGACCGACGGCGCCTTCCAGGATCCGGACGACACGCTGGGCGCGACCTACGGCCTGGCCGACGGCGACCTGGCGCTGGTCCGCCCCGACGGCTACGTCGCGGCGATCCTCGCCGCTGGCGACGGCGCGCGGCTGGAGGCCTATCTGGCCGAGGCAGGCCTGGCTCGGCCCTGGCTTGCCCGCGCTCGAGCCGCTTGATTTTGCGATGGTCCGGCGCGGAATCCTGCGCTAGCGGTCAGGCCCCGAGCATCCCGTGGAGCCCTCGATGCCCTTCGTCACCCACCGCGGCCAGCGCATCCACTACACGGTCGAGGGCGAGGGGCCGCTGGTCGTCCTGCAGCACGGCCTGTTCATGGACGCAGCCAGCTGGACGGCCAACGGCGTGGTCGAGGCCCTGGCCGGCCGTCATCGCGTCGCCTGCGTCGATTCCCTGGGCCATGGCCGGAGCGACAAGCCCGTCGACCCGGCCCTCTACGCCCAGGACCAGCGGGCCGGCGACCTGGCGGCGGTGATCGACGCCCTGGGCGAGCCGAAGGCCGCCGTACTCGGCTATTCGATGGGCGCCTGGATGGCGGTGGGCCTGGCCCGCCATTATCCGGAGAAGGTCTCGCGCCTGGTGGTCGGCGGCTGGGACCTGCTGAACGGCGTTCCCAAGACCCCGAGCGGGCCGCTGACCTTCGACCTGTTCTGGGCCTTCGCCCGCGCCACCGCCCCGGCGCTGGTCGCCTGGGTGACGCCCGAGGTGGGGCCGGCCATGCGCGCCTGTTTCGGGGCCCTGGCCCAGCTGGACGGGGCGCGCGAGGCGGTGCTGGACGGCGACTTCCCGGTGCTGCTGTGGAACGGCGACCAGGACGCCTACGCCCCGCCGATGCGGGCCTTCGCCGCCGCCGAGGGCCTGCCGTTCCTGTCCAGCCCCGGCGGCCACGTGCCGACCATCGAGACCCCGGGGGCGGAGACGATCACGGCGCTGGCGGCGTTCCTGGCGGGGTAGCCGCGGCGTCGCGCCGACCGGCCGCCGTGGTCACGGGAAGGACGCCTTTCCATGGCCGCGCTCCAGGGTCACCGGAGCACGACGCACCTGGCCGGACTCGGGGCCGTGCAGCACGACGTCGAAGCGATCGGACGCATAGGCCGCGTTCGGCCTGCCCGACCGCCGGAGCTCGAGCGTCCGGTCCGCGTCGCGCCAACGGCAGGAGACCATGGCGAAGTCGCCCCGCTCGTAGCCATAGTCGAGGCCGGCGTCCTCGTGCAGCGTCGCCACGCCGTCGGCGCCGGCGAAGACGTGCAGTTCGAGGCGGTTGCGGATGCTCTCGGCGGTGGACTGGGTTATCGGCCCCATCGGGACGACGCCGCCGGCCCGGACGTGCACGGGAATGCGGTCGACGGGGGCTGGAACGACATGGCTGCGGCCGCCCTCGCGCCGCTCGCCCGTCCAGAAGTCGTGCCAGCCGCCCGGCGTCGGCGGCAGATAGACCGGCCACTCGCCGACGCCGGCCTCGAGCACCGGCGCGACGTGCAGCGCCCGGCCGAACATGTAGCTGTGGCTCTCGTCCAGCGCCCGGGCGTCGGCGGGGAAGTCGAACACCAGCGGCCGAAGCAGCGGCGCGCCGGTGCGCCAGGTGTCGGCGGCCATGGAATAGATATAGGGCAGAAGCTTGTAGCGCAGCTCGATATACTGCTTGCCGATCCGCTCGACCTGGTCGCCGTAGCGCCAGATCTCGGTCTTGGTCTGATAGCCGTGCACCCGCTGCAAGGGCAGAAAGGTCGCGTACTGCAGCCAGCGCAGGAACCGCTCGTGATAGGCCGGATCGGTGTACTGGCCGTCACCGGGCCGGAAGAAACCGCCGGCGTCCACGGTCCAATAGGGATAGCCCGCGGCGGCCATGTTGAGGCCCGCCGGAACCTGCCGCTTCAGCGTCTCCCAATCGTTGCCGATATCGCCCGACCAGGTGGCGGCGGCGAACTGCTGCTGCCCGGGAAAGGCCGATCGGGTCAGGATCATCACCCGCTTCTCCGGGAACGCCTTGCGCTGCGTCTCGTAGACCGTGCGCGAGACTTGCAGCGCGTAGGTCATCCGCACGCGCTCGCCCGGGCCGGCGGCCGTGTCGCGGTCGCGCAGGTCGTCGTTCTCCGGCTCGGTCGCGTCCTGCCACCAGGCGTCGATGCCGAGCGAGGTCAGCCGCCGGTTCTGGCTCTCGCCATAGAACGCCGCCGCCTTCGGATTGAAGAAATCGACCCAATCGGTGTTCTGGATGTAGAAACCGCGCGCGGCGATCTCCTGGCCCAGCTCCGCCTTGCGGTCGACCTTGGACCAGACCGACAGCATCAGGCGCAGGTCCATGGCGTGCAGATCGCGCACCAGGCCGGCGGGATCGGGATAGCGCGTCTCGTCGAAGCGCATGGCGTTCCAGCCGTGCTTGCCCCAGTACAGCCAGTCCTGGACCATCACGTCGACGGGGATCTTCCGGTTCCGGAACTCGCGGGCGTTCTCCAGGATCTCGGCCGACGACTCGAACCGCTCGCGGCAGTGGATGTAGCCGTAGGCCCACCGCGGAAACAGCGGGGTCGGCCCGAGGATTTCCCGGTAGCCTTCCATCACCTCGTCGGCGCTGGGGCCGGCGATGACGACATAGTCGATGGCGTCCGCGACGGGCGAGCGCCAGACGGTGGTCGGCGTGACGGGGCCGTAGTGCAGCGTCGGCGCATCCTGGCTGGCGCCGATGACCCGCACGTGGTGTTCGCCGGCCGACAGCTCCAGCCGCAGGCTGGTGGTGGGCGGCAACCACGGATTGGCGAAGTCGCAGACGATCTTGCCGTCGATCTCCAGATAGTACCGCGAGGCCATGGCCTGGCCGACATCGAGCAGCAGCGCATGGGCCCCGCCGGTCGGGACAGAGAAGCGCCCCTCGAACGTCGCCGGGCGTCGGGTGACCTTCGCCCCGCCGGTCGAGGTGGTGACATCGACCTCCTTCGCCTCGGCGGCCGTCTCGACCTTCTCCAGCCGCAGCAGATTTCGGGGCGGGTTCAGCTCCGAAAGGCCGGTGTTGTGCCAGAGCAGGCCATAGCCGCGGCTGGAGAGCACGAAGGGCAGGCTGATCTGGGTGTTCACCTGTGTCAGGCGCCGCGGGAGGCCGCGCAGGTCGAGGGCGCCGTCCTGGAAGCAACCCGTGCCGTAGAGGCGCTCGTCGGGCGGGGAGGCGAAGGCCTGCGACGCCGCGACGGTCGGGTGGCCCCGCACGTCCGACGGCGTGACGGCCCGGCCGCCCGCCGCTTCGTCGAGAAGCGGCCGCCCGGCGCGATCCTGGAAGTGGAGGGTCCCGGCTTCGGCGTCGATCCGGCAGCGGATTTCCGGCAGGGCGAAGAGGGTCGCAGCGGACGACCGGGTGATTTCCGGCCGGCTTGGCTTGGGCCGTCGCTGGACGATTTCCGGCATTCGCATCGGGGGCGAGGACGTCCGGCGGCTGAAGCGGACCCTGACCGCGCGATCGCTGAGCGCGAAGAGTTCAAGCGTTCCGCCATCCATTGGCAGGGTCAGGTCGGCCGCGGCGACCGAGGCCAGGGCGGGCCCGACCGGCACGGCGGCCAGGGCGCTCATGGCGACGCCGGTCTTCAGCAGGACTCGGCGCGTCGCGCCGCCCGATCTTGTTTCGCTCATGTTTCCTCCCGGGGGAGCGCCCCTGGAACGGAAAGCTAGTCGAACGGCGGAAGAGCGACAAACAGGTTTTTGCTCATGAAAATATAATCACTTGTAAAAACAGCGTGACAGCGACCCGCCCCGTCGCCTCCCGTGATCCATGCAGCGCGCGTCGCCCGGCCGTTCCTGCGTCTGGCCTATCCCTTCGCGAACCCGCGCAGCACGTTGGCCTCGGTGCTCAGCTGCAGCTGGGCGTAATCGATGCGCGGCGTGTCGGAGAACAGCAGGTAGTAGTACTTCATCTGCTCGGACCACCAGTAGCCGGGGCAGTTGTCGCCCTGGGTCATCGGCCGGGTGGTGATGTCCTTCAGGGCCGTGTAGCCGAAGGCGGCGCGGCTGGTGGCCTTCATCTGGCGATAGTGGATGGCGGCCAGCTTCCGGTAGCGCTCGTCGCGGTCGCCCAGCCACAGGTTCAGGCAGGCGTCGGGATATTCCGGGCGCAGGCCGGTGGCCTTGCGGCGTGGCTGGGCCGTGGTCACGTCGATCGATTCCGGGATCACCCCGAACCTCTGCTGAAGATAGGTGAACGAGGCCAGGTAGTCGTCGCCCTGGGCCTTGCGCCCGACCTGGCCCAACAGGCCGGCATAGTAGGCGGCCAGCTCGCTCTGGGCCGTGGAGGTCACCGCCCCGGTCTCGAAGTCGACCATCGGGAACCACAGCCGGCCGTCGTAGCGCCGGGCCTGGTGGGCCAACTGGGCGTCGACGCATTCGACCGCCCAGCGCTTGCAGTCGGCGTCGCCAAACAGCTCCCAGGCGTCCCACAGATATTCGTAGAAGCTGTCGGCATAGACGTCGATGCTGGCGTTGCGGCTGGTGAAGTCGCCGGTCGTGGCGTGGATGTTGGCGGCCATCAGGCCGATCTTCGAGCGGCGGTCCAGGGCGTGGCGCATGGCCCGCTTGGCCATGCCGAAATACTTGCGCTCGCCGGTCAGCCGGCTCAGCACCCCGAACTCGGACAGGTAGGTGCCGATCTCGGCCAGGTTGGTCTCCGGGTCGCGGACCGCGCCGGTGCGCAGGTTCACATAGCGCCAGGGCAGGCCGTGGGGCGAGGCCGCGAAGGCCTTGGCCAGGCGGTCGGCCAGGTCGCGGGCCTTGGCCAGCAGCACGGGGTCGCCGCAAGCCAGATGGGCCGACAGCAGGCCGCCGACCAGGCGGATATTGGTCTCGAACACCTGGGCGTCGCCGTCGACATCGAAGTCGAGACTGGTCCTGACCCAGTCGACCCCCGCCTGGAACTCGGCGTCCAGCCCCATGATCCACAGGGTGTCCAGCGCCTCGACCAGCGACAGGCCCAGGTCGTGGCCCTCGACGAAGAACGACGACGACGTGCCGCTGACCGGATTGATCTCGTCCTTGCCCCAGGCCTTGGCGACATAGCCGCGCCAGGCCCACTGGAACTCGGCGCGGACGTCGGCGGCAAGGGCCTTCCAGTCCTCAGGGGCGGTTTCGGCGGCGAAGGCCGGGGCGGCGGCGGCCGAGGCGACCAGGGCCAGGGCGTGACGACGGGAGAGGCGCGCGAGGGTCATGGGTCGCAGCCTATCTCCCCTTGTCGCCCTCCCGGAAGCCTCGCAAGGTCTATCCACGCGCTTTCCGGGACAGCGGCTTGATTTGCAACCCTGACATGGAGCTCGGACCCCGTTTCCGCTGCGTCGCAGCAAAGCCTTGGCGACTGTGGGGTTGCTCGTGCTAGAAAAGCAGGCATGAACTCCGGGCCGGGCGCGTGACGCCTTGCCCCGCCTCGAACAAGGCTTGTCTGAATGACGGATATCAAGACGGTCGGCGTGATCGGCGCCGGCCAGATGGGGTCGGGCATCGCTCATGTCGTCGCCCTGGGCGGCTATGACGTGCGCCTGCACGACGTCTCGCGCGAGCGCATCGAGGCCGGTCTGGCCCTGATCGAGAAGAACCTGGCCCGCCAGGTGCATCGCGGCATCATCGACGAGGCGGCCATGAGCGCGGCCCTGGCGCGGATCACCGCCGCCGAGGACCTGGCCCTGATCGGCGCGACCGACCTGGCCATCGAGGCGGCGACCGAGAACGAGGAGGTCAAGAAGTCGATCTTCCGCGGCCTGCAGCCCCACCTGGGCCCCGACACCCTGCTGGCCTCGAACACCTCGTCGATCTCGATCACCCGCCTGGCCAGCGCCACCGACCGCCCCGAGCGGTTCATCGGCCTGCACTTCATGAACCCGGTCCCGCTGATGAAGCTGGTCGAGATCATCCGCGGCATCGCCACCGACGTGCCGACCTACGAGCGGGCCGTGGCCTTCGCCAAGTCGCTGGGCAAGATCACCTCCAACGCCGAGGACTTCCCGGCCTTCATCGTCAACCGCGTGCTGGTGCCGATGATCAACGAGGCGATCTACACCCTGTACGAGGGCGTGGGCACGGTCGACGCCATCGACACCGCCATGAAGCTCGGCGCCAACCACCCGATGGGCCCGCTGGAGCTGGGCGACTTCATCGGCCTGGACACCGTGCTCAGCATCATGAACGTGCTGCATGAGGGCCTGGCCGACAGCAAGTACCGCCCCTGCCCGCTGCTGGTGAAGTATGTCGAGGCCGGCTGGCTGGGCAAGAAGGCCGGCCGCGGCTTCTACGACTACCGCGGCGAGCACCCGGTCCCGACGCGGTAGGGGCTACCAGAGGGTCGGGACGCCATAGACGACAAGCTGCGGGTCGCGGGTGATCACCGTCGCGTTCTCGACGAGGCCCTGGGCGGCGATCAGGCGATCGAAGGGGTCGCCGTGCTGGCGCGGCAACCGCCCCGCGACCACCGCGTGGCGCGCGTCGACGGGCAACCAGGCGAAATCGAGCCGGCGCACCGCATCCTCGATATCGGCCGGCAGGAGTCCGAGTTCGGCGCTGCGCGATCGCTTGAACTCGATCTCATAGGCGCACGCGACGCTGACCAGCACGTCGTTATCGGTGTCCATCAGCAATGCGGCGAGTCTCGGCGGCAAACGGCGCGACTGAGCCAAGGCCCAGATCAGGGCATGCGTATCAAGCAGCAGCTTCATCGTCGGACGGGAAGATCGGCCCGTCGACCGCCGCCAGGGTTTCGGGATCGGATCCGATGAAAAGACCTTCAGGCAGGTCGAGATTCAGATGATCCCAGACGCCGAGTTGGCGCCGGCGTTTCGCCGGTGTCTTGGTCGGCGTCGCGACCGCCAGCACTTTGCCGTCGCGGACCAACGCGACCTCCTCGCCCGCGTCGATATGGGCGAGCAGTTGATCGCGCGCGCCCGACGCATCGATGTCGACCTGGATCGTCATACGCACAATTTAACATGGAACATATCAAGAACCAAGACCCGTGCGCAAGCTGTTGAGCCTGGGTTCGCCGTCTCGTGTCGCTCAACCAGAAAACCCGTGTTACGCAAGGCTCCGCCTCGGGGGAGCTGGTCTTGCGCAATCTGTATCTCGCCTTCCTGCTGGCGTTCGCCGTCACGATGTTCGGCTTCTGGCCCAGCTTCATCGGCGGGATGGGACCACTGGACCCGATCCGGCTCGCCCACGGCGCCCTGGCCGCCGGCTGGATGGTGCTGCTGGTGGTCCAGAGCTGGCTGATCGGTCACGGCCATAACCGCTTCCACCGCTGGATCGGCCGCGCGTCGCTGGTCATCGCCCCGGCCCTGGTGGTCAGCGCCGCCATCGTCGTCCACGACATGCTGGGCCCCCAGTCCCACTTCGGCGTGCCGCTGCGCCTGACCCTGGCCTGGATCGACGTCTGGTCGCTGGCGCTGTTCAGCCTGCTCTACGGCCTGGCCATCGCCCATCGGCGGACCCTGTTCCTGCACGCGCGGTTCATGGCCTCGACCGTGTTCGTCGCCCTGCCGCCGGCCCTGGGGCGAGCCTATGGCATGAACATCCCGTCGCTGCACGGCCTGGCCGGCGCCCTGCCGCCCAGCTTCTGGACCGTCGAGGCGGTGCTGGTCGGGCTGATCCTCTGGGACGGCTTCAAGGGCCGCTGGCTGACGCCCTGGTGGCTGCCCCTGGGCGTGATGGCGGCCATCCACCTGACCATGTTCCAGGCCCCGACCTGGCCGGGCGTGGTGGCGGCGGCGCGCCTGGCGGGCCTTCCCTAGAATCGCCCGGACAGCCGTCGAGACTCCCCGCCCCCTTCGCGCTACGGTCGAGTCGAGAGGCAGACCGGGAGACGGCGACATGGCCGCGTTCATGATTTCGCTTCGCGCCAAGACCAACGAGGGCAAGATGGGCCCCGCCCGCTACCTGCGGATCGAGGACGACGGCGCCCAGACCACGCTCAGCCCCACCGCCTGGCGCAAGGCGGTGCTGGACAGCTTCGGCGACAAGACCCCGCAGGGCCTGCCCCGGGGCGACCTGCTGTTCTTCGTTCACGGCTTCAACACCAGCTTCAAGGACGCCCTGAAGGGCGACGCCGACAACCGCGCCAAGCTGGCCGCGCACGGCTGGACCGGGGTCTATGTCAGCTACGACTGGCCGTCCCTGGGCGAGACCCTGGGCTACTACGCCGACCGCAGCAACGCCCGGGCCAGCGCCAACGCCCTGATCGACTCGGCGCTGACGATGTTCGTCGGCGCCATCGTGCCCGACTGCCAGGTGCGGGTCAGCCTCATGGCCCATTCGATGGGGGCCTTCGTGGTGCGCCAGGCGTTCAGTTGGGCCTACCAGGACGTCAAGACCAACGCCAAGGCCTGGTCGATCTCGCAGCTGGTGCTGGTGGCCGGCGACGTCTCGCAGGGCAGCCTGTCGGCCGACCAGGACGGCGGCCGCTGGTTCAACAAGTACGCCGGCCGCACGACCACCTATTCGAACCGCTTCGACAGCGTGCTGAAGATCTCGGACCTCAAGAACGGCGAGCCGACGCCGCGGGCCGGCCGGGTGGGCCTGCCGGTCGACGCCCCGGCCTCGTTCTGCGACGTCGACTGCAGCGCCCTGTTCAACAGCCTGGACCTCAGCCTCGCCCAACGACTCAACCCGGCCACGGCCCACTGCTTCTATTTCGACCAGGACGCCTTCTGGCGCGACGCGGTGCTGACCCTGGAGGGCGGCATCGACCGCCACGTGATCCCCACCCGCGCCCTGCTGGGGACGACCGACAACCGCTTCACCCTGAAGACCGAGCCGATCACCGCCGCCGAATACCGCGCGGCGCTGCAGCTGGCCCAGGCGGGGAACTGATCGAGCCCAGGGCATGGGCGGTTCGAGCGCCGCCGCGTCCCTCAACGGTTGTCCTCCTGGAAGCCTCGCAGAGGCTGTCCGGGACCCAGGGGACTGGGCTGATGCGGTGCGGCTGTCCTGGGTCCCGGACAAGCGCTGCGCGCTTTCCGGGAGGACAACGGGAGGGGCGACGGGAGGGGCGGCGCCCCTACCCCGCCCCCATCGCCACGGCCACGTGATAGACCGTGAAAGACGCCAGATAGGCCAGGCCGGTCATGTAGAGGAACATCACGGTCGGCCACAGCCAGCCGTTGGTCTCGCGCTTGACCACGCCCAGGGTCGCCGCGCACTGCGGGGCGAACACGTACCAGGCCAGGAACGACAGGGCCGTGGCCAGCGACCACTGGTGCGACAGCAGTTGGCCCAGGTTGGTGCCGGCCTCGTCGTCGCCGCCCACCGCATAGACTGTGCCCAGGGCGGCCACGGCGACTTCGCGAGCGGCGAAGCCGGGGATCAGGGCCACGGTCATTTGCCAGTTGAAGCCGATGGGTTGCATGACCGGCGCGATGAAGTGGCCGATCCGCCCGGCGAAGCTGTAGTCGATGGCCGGCCCCGTCGCGCCCGTCGGCGGATAGGGGAAGGTCGACAGCACCCAGACCAGCACCATCAGCGGCAGGATGATGCGCCCGGCCCGCTCGATGAAGATTCGCGCCCGCGTCCACAGGTTCAGCAGCACGTTGCGCGGCTCGGGCCAGCGGTAGGTCGGCAGCTCCATCATGAACGGCTCGACCGTGCCGCGCCAAAAGATCTTGCGGATCACGAACGATACCACCAGGGCGCTGACGATGCCGCTGGCGTAGAGGCCGAACATCACCAGGCCCGGCAGGCTGAGCACGCCCCAGACCTTGGTGTGGGGGATGAAGGCGGCGATGATCAGGGTGTAGACCGGGATCCGCGCCGAGCAGGTCATCAGCGGGGCGACCAGGATGGTGGTCAGGCGGTCGTGCTTGTTGTCGATCACCCGCGTCGACATGATTCCGGGGATGGCGCAGGCGAAGCTGCTGAGCAGGGGAATGAACGCCCGGCCGTGCAGGCCCGCCCCGCCCATGATCTTGTCCATCAGGAAGGCCGCGCGGGTCATGTAGCCGCTGTCTTCCAGCACCAGGATGAAGAAGAACAGGATCACGATCTGCGGCAGGAAGACCAGCACGCTGCCCACCCCGGCGATCAGGCCGTCGGTGATCAGGCTCTGGAACAGGCCGTGCGGCAGGACGGCGGCGACGCCGGCGCTGAGGGCCGCGAAGCCCGCCTCGATCAGGCCCATCAGCGGCTCGGCCCAGGTGAACACCGCCTGGAACATCACGAACAGCAGCAGGCCCAGGATCAGCAGGCCGGCGGCCGGGTGCAGCAGCACCGCGTCGACCTTGCCGGTGACGGTGTCGGGACGCTCGGGCGGGCGGACGCAGGCCTTGACGATGCGCTGGGCCTCGCGGTGGGCGGCGCGGATCTCGGCGGCGGTCGGCTCGCGCCAGACGTTCTCGTGCTCGCCCGCATGGCTGATCGACAGGGCGTCGGCCTTGGCGACCAGCTCCTCCAGGCCGCGCTTGCGGGTCGCCACGGTGGTGACGATCGGCGCGCCGATCTCGGCCGACAGCCGCTCCAGGTCGATCCGCAGGCCCTGGCGCTGGGCGATGTCGAACATGTTGAGCGCCAGCACGAACGGCCGGCCCACCTGCTTGAGCTCCAGCACCAGCCGCAGCACCAGCCGCAGGTTGGTGGCGTCGGCCACGCAGATCAGCACGTCGGGCGCCTGTTCGCCCGACAAGCGGCCCAGCACCGCGTCGCGGGTGACCACCTCGTCGGGGCTGCGGGCCCGCAGGGAATAGGTGCCGGGCAGGTCCAGCACATGGGCCCCGCGGCCGCTGGCCATGGTCAGCACGCCCTCCTTGCGCTCGACGGTGACGCCGGCGTAGTTGGCGACCTTCTGGCGGCTGCCGGTCAGGGCGTTGAACAGGGCGGTCTTGCCGGAATTGGGATTGCCGACCAGCGCCAGGCGCGCGGGCCGCGAGACGGCGGTGTCGGTCAAGACGTCAGGCCTCTTCGAACTGGACGGTGACGGCGGCGGCCTCGCGGCGGCGCAGGGCCACGCGCATGTCGTCGATGCGCACGGCGATCGGGTCGCGGCCGAACAGCCCCTCGTGCAGCACCTCGAAGGCCGCGCCCTCGACGAAGCCCATCTCCAGCAGGCGGCGCTCCAGTTCCTCCGGATCGATCGACTCCGACCGCCCGGTCTCGCCACCGACCCGCACGATCAGCCCGCGCTGGCCCTTGCGGGCCTTGCTGAGCGGACTCTCGGCCCCGCGCGAGGCGGGGATGGCGGTGAAGTCTGGGGCTAGGCTGAGAGCGTCGGACATGGTCGCACCGGAAAAACTTGCGAACGATTATCAGTCTAAGGCCATGCTGTCATGTCACGAATGGGGCGGCCGCGCCTCGCGCCTTCGCGGACATCGTTGAGCCGCATTCTCCCTCAACCTTCGGCTGCCAAACTTCAGCATTCAGGAAGGCGCGCATGAAGTGGATTGCCGGATCGCTGCTGGCGGCGATGATCGCGACATCCTCCGTGTCAGCACAGGAATCCACGCCGCTCGCCGCCTCGCCCGCGACCGGCCGACCGGCCTTGACGGCCGCCCCAGCCGGGATCACGGCGCCCGAGTGCCGCGTCGATCGCGAAGCGCTGCTGAAACTGGATTATGAAGCCTTCGAGCACGACATCGACGGCGGCTGGCGGCCGCTGGGCGCGGTCAAGGGCTGCGAGGCCGCCACCGCCGACCTCTTGCGCGACTACCGCCTGCGCAACGGCGGCGCCGTCGCCGGCCAGCGGATCGAATATGTCTACAGCCTGCTGCGGCACGAGTCGCAGCTGGCGGCGGCGGCCGGCCAGACCGACAGGGCAATCGCCCTTCGCCGCGCTGCGCGCGGCAGCCCGATGTGGGAGAACTATTACTACGACAACGCCATGATCGCCTTCCTCAAGCGCAACAAGGCGCAGTTGCTGGAGAACCGCGCCAAGCTGGCGGCCTTGCCGAAGCCCGACGGTCATGACGAGGGGGTCGCCGCCTTCGAAAAGAAATTCGGCAAGCCCGGCCCGACCTGGCCGCCGAACCTGGACGTGGTCGATGGCCTGATCGCCTGCTTCGACCAGCCCTATGCCGAGGCCTACAGCTTCGCCTGCCGCGAGAAGGCGGCGCGTGAGGGCGTTCCTGCCCGATAGCCTCTTCCGCGCGTTCACGAAGAGCTGATTTGTGGTTAAGGCGCGGCGTAATGGCTCAGAGTCGTTAATCCGTTCGACTCACGGCACGCGCGACTCGCATACTGAGCTTGACGATTCGTAGGGACCCTCGAATGCGAAGGCTGATGCTGGCGCTGCTGACCGGCGCCTATCTCTGTCTGGCCTTGGTCGTCTCCCTCGCCCTCTGGCGGATGGGAGCCGCGCCGGCCGTCGGCCTGGCCGCCTTCATCGGCGCCATGGGCCTGTGCTTCGCCGTGCACGGCGTGGTCGCCGGCGTCCTGCAGGGCGCGGCCCTGCGCGTCGACATCGAGACCATCCGCGAGGCCCACGGCATCCTGCTGGAGCAGGTCGAGAAGGTCGACGCCCGGATCTCCGGCCTGCTGGAAACCGTCGCCGACGACGCCCAGCGCCGCTCGGCCGAACTGAGCAGCGAGGTCCACCAGCTGGAAGACCTGGTCGTGCGCATGAGCGAGCGGCTGGAGCACCAGCTGAGCTACGAGGTCGAGGTGGCCCGCGCCGAGCCGCGCGGCCGCTCGCCCCAGTCCAACGCCCTGATCGGGGTGGTGCAGGACGCCTTGGCGCAGAACCGGGTCGACCTCTACCTGCAGCCGGTGGTCAGCCTGCCCCAGCGCCGCACCGTGTTCTACGAGAGCTTCTCGCGCCTGCGCGACGACACCGGCCGCGTCATGATGCCGGCCGAATACCTGGCCGTGGCCGAGCCCGAGGGCCTGACCGCCGCGATCGACAACCTGCTGCTGTTCCGCTGCGTGCAGATCGTCCGCCGCCTGGCCAAGCAGGACCGCAAGGTCGGGATCTTCTGCAACATCTCGCTGGCCAGCCTGGCCGACGAGGCGTTCTTCGCCCAGTTCCTGGAATTCCTGCAGGTCAACAAGGACCTGCACGGCGCCCTGATCTTCGAACTGGGCCAGGCCGCCTTCAACGACCGCGGCCCGGTCGAGGCCCGCCACATGGCGCGGCTGGCCAGCCTGGGCTTCCGCTTCAGCCTGGACAAGGTCACCGACCTGGACCTGGACTTCCAGGACCTGGCCCGGGCCGACGTCAAGTTCCTGAAGGTTGGCGCCCAGATGATGCTGGACCAGCTGGAAGAGCAGGACGGCAAGCTGGTCATCGCCTCGCTGCCCGACCTGAACGCCGAGGACTTCGCCGGCCTGACCCGCCGCTACGGCATCGAGGTGATCGCCGAGAAGGTCGAGCACGAGCGCCAGGTGGTCGACGTGCTGGAGCTCGACATCGGCTACGCCCAGGGCCACCTGTTCGGCGAGCCCCGCGCCATCCGCGACTCGATCATCGCCGAGGCCGATCCTCCCCAGGACTTCATGCGCGGCGCCCTGCGACGCGGGATGGGGCGGTAGGGCTCCTCCCGCGTCAGCGCAGACTGTGGTAGGCTCGACCCATGTCGAAGCTCGAGCCTTCCCTTTTCGACGAGACCGACGACGAGGCCGAAGCGGCGGCTGACGCCCGCGCCGAGGCCGACATCGCGGCGGGGCGCGTGATCAGCCACGAAGCCATGAAGCGCTGGCTGCTCTCCTGGGGTACACCCGACGAAGGCCCCGCCCCGAAGTGCGGCGAGTAATCTGGACGGACGAGGCGCGCGCCAATCTCTTGGCGATCCGAAGTTATATCGCCCAGTTCAGCCCGTTGGCCGCCCAGCGATTTTCCCTGAGACTCGTGGCCGCTGCCGAAGACCTGGCCGAAAATCCGGATAGGGGTCGCAGCGTCGGAAATGGATGCAGAGAACTTGTGCTCATTCGCCCTTATCTGATCCGCTACCGCGCCGATGACGAGAGCGTCTTCATCCTGCGGATCCGACACGCCGCTCGCAAACCCGACTAGCGGCGCCATTTGACCAGCGCCGCCGCGCCGCCTTAAGGTTGTTCCCAACCAAGGGGGACTCGTCATGCAAGCCGGACCGCCGCCCGCCTCGACGCCGCCTATTTCTTCGCCCCATGCGGCGCCCGTCCCCAGCACCGTCAAGGGGGCCAGCGCCACGATGACGGTCGTCGCCAGCGACCTGCGGCTGGTCTTGACCAAGGCCCGGCGCGCGGAAAGCGCCATGGTCCGCCACCAGGTGTTCCTGCGCTACGACGTCGACCGCAAGGTTCCCGACGACGCCGACCAGCGGGCGGCGCAGTGCGGCTGGCGGCTGCGGGCCTATCTGCAGCGGTCGATCTGCTTTTCGTCGATGACCGGCCTGCTCGGCTGCACCGACCCGATTTCGGAGGAACTGCCCACGGGCGAGACCGGCGCGGCCGACCAGGGGCCGGACCCCGCCGCCAACCCGTGCGACCTCGCCTTCGCCCCCGCCCGCGAAGCCCGCGACCGGGTGATCGCCGCCGTCAAGGCCGACGCCCAGGCCCGGTTCGACGAGGACTACGCCCTGAACGTCAAGCCGCAGCTGCTGGCCTCGGGGGTGAAGATCACCAAGCCGAAGTCCTAGACCCCGCTCGACGCGGGTTTAGGCGCAGGGCCGGGCGCCGGCGTGGTCTTCACTGAGGCGTCGGCCGATGCGCCGGAGCCCCATTTCGCGCCGCTGGAGAACTCGAAAGCCACCCCGGCCTTGGCGGCGGCCTTGCCCAGGTCGACCAGCGCGCCCGCGGGCAGGCCTCCCGGCTTTGTGAAGGCGGCCCGCTCCCGGCCGTCGGCCAGCTTCTCGAGGTGCGCCTGGACCGGCGAGTCATACAGCTTGTACTGGGCGATCAGGGCCTCGACCTTGTCGGGCGGACCGGTCAGGACGACGCTGGTCGAGCTGGAGCCCTGCCCGCACGCGGCGAGGAGGCCGGCGGCGGCGATCGCCAGAACGGCGAGGCCGGAACGGGACGTGCGCTTGATATCGAACCTGGCCATGTGAACCTCGCGTTGCGGCAGGCCAGCCTGGACCGAAGCCTTGCCGTGAGCAACCCGGCGTTGCGGCCTGGCGCGGGCGCCTCTAGAACCCGCCCATGCTGATCGAAGCCACCGACGCCCATTTCGCCGCCCTGATCGCCGGAGAGTCCCCCGACGGCCTGGCCGTCGCCGAGGGCGGGGTCGAGGCGCCGGAGGTGCTGGCCATGCTGCGCGGCCTGTCGGCGCAGGTCGGCGAAAGCTTCCACCCCAACGCCTGGATGATCGTCGAGGACGGCGAGGTGGTGGGCCTGACCTCGCTGGTCCGCACGCCCTATGTCGGCGACACGGTGATGATCGGCTACGGCGTCGCCGCCTCGCGTCGCCAGCGCGGCGTCGCCCGGCGGGCCGTGGCCGACCTGCTGGCCTGGGCGCGGGGCGACCACCGCATCACCACCGTCACCGCCGAGACCTCGATCCACAACGGCCCCTCGCAGCGGGTGCTGGAAGCCAACGGCTTCGAACGCACCGGCGAGCGGACGGACGAGGAGGACGGCGAACTGTTCTGCTGGTCGGTGGCGGTTTAGGCCTGGTCACCCGAAAAAGCTGGGGACAGGCGCGGGCGCCCGTCCCCAAGGTCCTCCTCCGAGGTCGGAGCTCAGTGGGCGGCGGCGACTTCGGACGCCGCCGGGGTCTTGGCGATCTGCACCGGGTTGCAGTCCGCCAGTTGCGCCTCGGACAGGGTCACGCCGCGATAGCTGAAGCTGGTGATCGGCCCCAGCTCGCGGGCCAGGCGCTTGCAGCTGCGCAGCGGCGGCAGCGACTTGACCTGGGTCGAGCGGCAGACATCGCCCTCGCAGCGCCAGACCGCGCCGTCGAACACGACATGGTTCTGGGTGGTGGGGGCGCTGAGCGTCAGCCAGCCGTTCTGGGCCTTGGTCTCGGCCATGGCGGGGCCGCCCGTCGCGGCGAGGGCCGCGACGGCGATGATGAAACTACGCATGGGTCTATCTCCTGGGGAGGAAGAAGCGGGCGGCGGCTGGGGACAGGCTCGTGGGCCTGTCCCCGTTCAGGTCGCGGCTAGGCCGCGGCCTTGAACAGGGTGAATTCCTCGTCGAAGGCCCGGGCCACCGAGGGCCGGGTCTGCAGGCGGTCGCGATAGGCGGCCAGGGCGGGATACGGCGTGAAGTCGATCGCCAGGTAGCGAGCCCAGGTCAGCATCACGAACAGGTAGGCGTCGGCGACGCTGAACCGGCCCTGCAGGAACTCGCGCCCCTTCAGGTGGGCGTCGAGATGGGCCAGGCGCTCGACCAGCCGCTCGCGAGCGAAGGCCTTGGCGCCGTCCGGCGACGTCGGCCGCAGCAGGACGGTGAACGCCCCGACGTGCAGCTCCGAGCCGATGAAGCTGAGCCAGCTCTGCACCTTGCGGCGCTCGGCCCCTTCGGCGGGGATCAGGCCGGCGGCCGGGTAGCGGTCGGCGACATATTGCAGGATCACCGCGTTCTCGACGATCAGCTCGCCGTCGTCGGCGCGCAGCACGGGCACCTGGCCCAGGGCGTTGACGGTCAGGAATTCGGTTCCGTCCTCGACCCGCTTGGGCCGGGCCTTGGTGTCGACCTTCAGGAAGCGGATGTCGGCGCCGGCCTCGTAGGCGGCGATCCGCGTCGCCATCGAGCAGGCCATCGGCGAGAAGTAGAGATCCATCGAACCCTCCATTGCATTTCCGTACTGTTTCGCATAAAAATAACGATGGTCAAGGAATAAAATGCGATACGGTACAAAAATAGGATCCGACCAGGAGAGCCCGATGTCCGAAGCGCCCGCCAAACGTCGCGGCCGCCCCCGCGCCTACGATCCGGAAGTCGCCCTGGCCAAGGCCACGGACATCTTCTGGGCCCAAGGCTTCGCGGGCGCCTCGCTGGACGACCTGAGCGCGGCGACAGGCATGAACCGGCCCAGCCTGTACGGGGCGTTCGGCGACAAGCAGGCGCTCTTCAAGTCCGCGCTGGATCGCTACATGGACAGCTCGCGGGCGGCGATGACCGAGGCGTTCCGCGGCGGCGGCTCGCTGCGCGAGGTCCTGACGCGGATCTATCACACGGCCCTGGGCTTCTACCTGCCCGACGACGTGGGCGGGCGAGGCTGTTTCCTGGCCAGCGCGGGCCTGGGCCAGGCGCTGGTCGACGACGAGGTGCGCCAGATCGTCGCCGACGGCATGCACGAGCTGGACCGGGCCGTCGAAGGCCTGATGACGCGCCGCCAGGCCAGGGGCGAGCTTCCGCCCACGGCCGATCCGGTGGCGCTCGGCCGCGTGGCCAGCATGCTGATGAACGCCCTGTCGGTCCGCGCCCGGGCCGGCGAGACGCGCGAGCAGCTGGAGACGACGATCCCGGTCATGGTCGAGCTGATCTGCGGGCAGCCAAATCCGACACCGCAAGCATCGGAATGACCTGAGGGGTCATGGCGCGCATGCTCCTTCCCACGAAAGGAGACCACGCCATGACCGCTTCCGCCCCCTCCACCGACGACGCGCGCTGGGAGGCCATGCGCCGCCGCGACCGCGACCTCGACGGCGCCTTCTTCATCGCCGTGCGCACCACCGGCGTCTATTGCCTGGCCAGCTGCGCCGGGCGGCCGCTGCGCAAGAACGTCGAGTTCCACGACACCCGGGAAAGCGCCCGCGCCGCCGGCTTCCGGGCCTGCCTGCGCTGCAAGCCCGACCAGCCGCGCGAGACCCTGCGCTGGGCCACGACGCCGACCTCGCTTGGCTTGGCCCTGGTCGCCCGCTCCGACGCCGGCCTGCGGCTGGTGACCCTGGGCGACGACCGCGACGCCCTGGTCCGCGACCTGGAACGCCGCTTCCGCTCGGCCCGGCTGACGCCCGACCCGCAGGGCCTGGCCGCCGACCTGAAGGCGGTGGCGACCGAGGTCGACGGTCGCGGCGCGGCCCTGGACCTGCCGCTGGACGACCAGGGCACGCCCTTGCAGCGCAAGGTCTGGGCGGCGCTGCGGACCATCCCGGCCGGAACCACCGCCTCCTATGCCGAGGTGGCCCGGGCCATCGGCCGGCCGACCGCCGCCCGGGCCGTGGCCCAGGCCTGCGGGGCCAATCCGCTGGCGGTGATCACCCCCTGCCACCGGGTGGTGCGAGCCGACGGCGGCCTGTCCGGCTATCGCTGGGGCGTCGCGCGCAAGGCGGCGCTGCTGGCCCGGGAAGCGCGCCTGAGCCAGGCCGCATGAGTCTCGACTGGACCCGCATCGCCGCCGAGCTCGACGTCCAGGGCTGGGCCCTGACCGGGCCTCTGCTGAAGCCCGACACCTGCCAGCGGATCGCCGGCCTCTACGACCAGGAGGCCGGCTTTCGCAGCCGGGTGGTGATGGCCCGCCACGGCTTCGGCCAGGGCGAGTACAAATATTTCAGCTATCCCCTGCCCGACCCGGTGCAGCGACTGCGCCAGGGGCTGTATGCGCCGCTGGCCGCCGTCGCCAATCGCTGGGCGCAGGCGCTGGGCGAGGAGCGGCGGTTTCCGGAGAACCTGGACGACATGCTGGCCCGCTGCCACGCGGCGGGCCAGGCGCGGCCGACGCCGCTGCTGCTGACCTACGGCCCGGGCGACTACAACTGCCTGCACCAGGACCTCTACGGCGAGCACGTCTTTCCGCTGCAGGCCGCCTTCCTGCTGGACGAGCCCGGCCGCGACTTCGAGGGCGGCGAGTTCGTGCTGGTCGAGCAGCGCCCCCGCCAGCAGTCGCGGCCCCAGGTCGTGCCGCTGAAGCAGGGCGAGGGGGTGATCTTCGCGGTCCGCGACCGGCCGGCCTCGGGCGCCCGCGGCGTCCATCGGCGGATGCTGCGCCACGGCGTCAGCACCGTGCGCGCCGGGCGGCGCCGGGTGCTGGGGGTGATCTTCCACGACGCGACGTGAGAGCGTCTCACCAACAGGTTGATGAGCGCCTAGAGCAGCTTGGGGCAACACGCGCCCGCATCCTTGAGACGGTTTTGTATGGGCCGGGTCTCATTCGGGCCTGTTTGAAGCGGTGAATTCTCTTCTGAATGCGAACCATCAGCTGATCGTGGCACAAGCCGTAGATACGACTTTCCGCAATCTCCTGGTGGACAAGCAGGCATTGGTCGAAGCCTGGAAACATCAACCGCTAAGATTTTGCCTTTTCGGGCGCGGGCTTCGGCTCGCGACCTTTCGTCAGCAGCTCATACGCTTGTGTGGCATGTTCACTAGCTTACCGAGGAGCGTCTTGAACGCCTCCTCGTCTCGCTTTTCAGCCACTTCATCTCCGTATAGGGCATCAGGTTTACCATGGACAAACGAGCCATAGTCAAAGCGGCCAGCCGGCTCCGCGTGGCGGAAAAAGCCGCAGCGGAACTTGCCGAATGTAAGACGCACGAAGCCTTCACAGACACTTGGTACACATTTCTCACGGCCTCGAAGAATGTTTACACCATTCTAGAGCAAGGCGCGAAAACGGATCCTCGCTCCAGGCAATGGTACGGCGGCGTAGCTGCCGAGCGCCGTGGCGATGATCTGCTGCAATACATCTACGAGGCTAGAAATGATGATGAGCATGGCCTGGAAGAAATGTCGGAGGCCGTGCCGGGTAGCTTGTCTGTCGGTGTAACCAAACCAGGCTTCAGTAACCGCATCCGCCTTGACGGCACCCTTGGCGGACCTCCCGGCACAGCACTCACCATCACACCCCTGGACGGGCTCCCTATCCTGTCAAAGGTAACATCGCCGCACATCCGCCTCCGCAACGTCAAGGCGCGTGGAAACCGTGTTCTTGCGCCGCCAGCGAGCCATCTTGGCAGGCCCCTGCAGAACGCGTCTCCTTTGGGCGTTGCGGAGGCTACTATAGCCTATCTCGGAGCCTTAATCGGAAGGGCCGACGCACTCACATAGGCCATCACCCTGTACACGCGCTCCAGCCTGTACGACGTGTCGTCACCATAGCAATGCTTGCGAAATTCCGTGACCCCCGCCTCGATCATCGCGGGGGTCACGTCGATTTCACCGCACACTAGAACGCCCAAAATCATGCGCCGCTTCGGGGTGCTTTGTCATGTATACTCCCAAGAGGGGAAGGATCCGCACCGCATTAGACGCTCCCCCTCTGGGGGAGCTGTCGCGGGGCGACTGAGGGGGCGCCCCCGAGCGCCCTACAGCGTCGCCATGTCGATCACGAACCGGTAGCGCACGTCGCTCTTCTGCATGCGCTTGTAGGCGTCGTTGATCTGGTCGATGGCGATGGTCTCGATGTCGGCGACGATGCCGTGCTCGCCGCAGAAGTCGAGCATTTCCTGGGTCTCCTTGATCGAGCCGATCATCGAGCCGGCCAGGGTGCGGCGGCCGGGGATCAGGGCGAAGGCGTTCAGCGGCACGGGCTCTTCGGGCGCGCCGACCAGCACCATGGTCCCGTCCACCTTCAGCAGGCTCAGATAGGCGCCCCAGTCGATCCCGGCCGACACCGTGCAGATGATCAGGTCGAAGGTCGCGGCCAGGGTCTCGAAGGTCTTGGGGTCGCTGGTGGCGTGGTAGTGGTCGGCGCCCATCTTCAGGCCGTCTTCCTGCTTGGACAGGGTCTGGCTCAGCACCGTCACCTCCGCGCCCAGGGCGTGGGCCAGCTTGACGCCCATGTGGCCCAGGCCGCCCAGGCCGACGATGGCCACCGACTTGCCGGGGCCGGCGTTCCAGTGGCGCAGCGGCGAATAGAGGGTGATGCCGGCGCACAGCAGCGGCGCGGCGGCGTCCAGCGGCAGGTTGTCCGGGATCGACAGCACATAGCCTTCCTTGACCACCATGTGGTCGGAATAGCCGCCATAGGTCGGCAGGTCGTCGCCGGGCGCGAAGCCGCTGTAGGTCAGGACCAGGCCGGGCATGTACTGCTCGCGGTCCAGGTCGCGGGCCGCGCAGGTGGTGCAGCTGTCGACGAAGCAGCCGACCCCGACCCGGTCGCCTTCCTTGAAGCGGCTGACCTTGGCGCCGACGGCGGTGACCACGCCGGTGATCTCGTGGCCGGGCACGATCGGATAGACGCTCTGGCCCCAGCCGTTGTCGACCATGTGGATGTCGGAGTGGCAGACGCCGCAGTGCTTGATGGCGATGACGACGTCGTCGTCATTGGGTTCGCGGCGGTCGAAGGTGAAGGGGGTCAGCGGGGCGGACGCGGTCGCGGCCGCGTAGCCTTTTGCGATGGCCATCGGATAGTCCTCGAAGGTTCAGGGGGAGATGAACGGGGCGTGACATGCCACGGGGCGCGCGCGGACCGGTATGCCGATCCTGCAGACTTGATGCACGATCCTGGCAAAGGCGGCGGGGGCGACTCCATCGCTGCCCTATCGTTGTCATCCCGGAAAGCGCGCAGCGCTTGTCCGGGACCCAGGGGACTGGGCTGATGCGGTGCGGTTCACCTGGGTCCCGGACAGCCCCTGCGGGGCTTCCGGGATGGCAACCCTTGGAGAACGCTGGCGGCGGCGGGCTCCTTCCGCTGGCCCTCGCGCCCGCGCGTCCCTACATGCGCTACCGTTGACGCGCCCGTCTCCGCCCGGTACCGCCCCTGTCCATGACCGACCTGCCTCCCGGCCTTTCCGCCCTCGCCGACCGCTACGACGTGCTGCTGTGCGACGTCTGGGGGGTCATCCACAACGGGGTCGAGAGCTTCCCGGAGGCCTGCCAGGCCCTGGTCGAGTGGCGGACCCGCCACGGGCCGGTGATCCTGATCTCCAACTCCCCGCGCCCGTCCGAGCACGTGGTCGAGCAGCTGGACCGCCTGGGCGTGCCGCGCGAGGCGTGGAGCGCCTTCGTCACCTCGGGCGACGCCACCCGCACCCTGCTGGCCGCCCGCGCGCCTGGTCCGGCCTGGATCATCGGCCCCGATCGGGACCTGCCGCTCTACGACGGCCTGGGCCTGGAGACCGCCGGTCCCGAGGACGCGGCCTTCGTCGCCGTAACCGGCATGGTCGACGACGAGACCGAGGCCCCCGACGACTATCGCGACCGCCTGGCGATCGCCGCCGAGCGCGGCCTGACCCTGATCTGCGCCAATCCCGACCGGGTGGTGCAGCGCGGTTCGCGGCTGATCTATTGCGGCGGCTCGCTGGCCGACCTCTACGAGGTCCTGGGCGGCGAGGTGCTGATGGCCGGCAAGCCCTACCAGGCGATCTACGACCTGGCCCTGGCCGAGGCGCAGGCCCTGAAGGGCGGACCGGTCGACCGCGCGCGGGTGCTGTGCATCGGCGACGGGGTGATCACCGACGTCAAGGGCGCCCACGACCAGGGTCTGGCCTGCCTGTTCATCGCCAAGGGCATCCATGGCGAGCACGCCGTCGGCCCCGACGGCCGCCTGGACCCGACCAAGGTCGAGGGCCTGCTGGCCGCTGAGCGGGTGGGCGCGACCCACGCCATGACCGACCTGGTCTGGTAAGGCCGATTGTCGGGCAGAAGGAAAGGGCCGTCATGCCGGGACTGTTTCTCGAGGATCTCAGCGTCGGCCAGTCGGCCGAGCTGGTCCGCGCCGTGGCCGAGGCCGACCTCGTCGCCTTCGCCCAGGTGACCGGCGACACCAATCCCGTGCACCTGGACGCCGACTACGCCGCGACCACCGCTTTCGGCGAGCGCATCGCCCACGGCATGCTGTCGGCCGGCTATATCTCGGCGGTGCTGGGCACGGCCCTGCCCGGGCCGGGCGCGGTCTACCTGTCGCAGTCCCTGGCCTTCAAGCGGCCGGTGCGGATCGGCGACGCGGTCACGGCCCGCGCCACGATCACGGCCATCGACGCGGCCAAGGCCCGGGTGACGCTGGCCACCACCTGCCTGGTGCGCGGCAAGGCCGTGGTCGACGGCGAGGCCGTGGTCCTGGTTCCGCGTAGAAGCGCGTAAGAGGTATGCGATGCGCCTGAAGACCATCCACGGCTGGAAGGACCTGCCGCAAGAGGATCGCGGCGCGGCCGTGGCCCTGGGCAATTTCGACGGCGTGCACCGCGGCCACCAGCAGGTGATCGCCCAGGCGGCGAAAGCGGCGCTGGCCGGCAAGACCTCGCTGGGCGTGGTCACCTTCGACCCGCACCCGCGCCGGCTGTTCCGCCCCACCGAGCCGGCCTTCAAGCTGATGACCCACAACCAGCAGGCCCGCGCGCTGGAGGCCCTGGGCGTGGACCGGCTGTACCTGCTGCCGTTCGACTTCGAGATGGCCAGCTTCGGCGACCGCGAGTTCGTCGAGAAGGTGCTGGTCGGCGGCCTCTCCGTGAAGCACGTCGCCGTCGGCTTCGACATCTCGTTCGGCCGGGGCCGCACCGGCAGCGCCGACCTGATGAAGGCCTATGGCGAAGAGTACGGCTTCTCGGTCTCGGTGGCCGAGCCGGTCGCCAACCGCGAGGGCGAGAAGTTCTCGTCGACCGGCGTACGCGACGCCCTGCGCGACGGCCATCCCGAGGGCGCGGCGCGGATCCTGGGCCGGCCGTTCGCGATCGAGGGCGTGGTCCGCCGCGGCCAGCAGCTGGGCCGCCAGCTGGGCTTCCCGACGGCCAATGTCGAGGTCGAGGACTATGTGGTGCCCAAGCTGGGCGTCTACGCCACCCGCACCCGCCTGCCCGACGGTCGCGAGGTGCCGGGCGTCGCCAACCTCGGCAACAACCCCACCACCGGCGAGGTCGAGACCCGGCTGGAGACCTGGCTGTTCGATTTCGACGAGGATCTCTACGGCCAGGTCATCGAAACCGACCTGATCGCCTTTCTGCGCCCCGAGCTGAAGTTCGACAGCATCGATCTGCTGGTCCAGCAGGTGCTGCGCGACGAGGTCGCGGCCCGGGCGATCGTGGCGCCGGGGTTCTAGCAGGCCCCTAGACACCTCCGGAAACGGTGACGCTTGCCTCGAAGCGCGGCAATTCACGGTTAAGATTGTCGCCTTCCCGACGGTACGGCGCACGCTCGTGTCCGCAAATGCGAGAAAATACGGATAACACTGGTTTTCCCCATGGACGCAACCAGCGAGCGCGCCTACACTTTTAGCGTCAGTGTTGGGGGGGATTCTGGTGCGGGCCGAGGTTCGAGCAAGACGTCTGTGGCGATCAGCCTGGCGCGCGAGCCGGCTGCTTCTGCCGCCCCGGCCCGTCCTGTCCTCGCTGGAGGGCAAGATCCTGGCCTCGGCCTGGACCCTGGCCGCCCTGGCCACCCTCAGCGGCGCCCTGGCCCAGGGCCTGCGCATGTTCCTGCTCTCGGCCCTGGCGGTGCTGTTCGGCACCCTGGCGGCGCTGTGGATGCTGGACGGCCTGGCGCGGCGGTAGGGGAAGGCTCCTCCTCACCCGTGCAACGGGGGAGGTGGCGCGATGCGGATACGCATCGTGACGGAGGGGGCGTCCAGCCGCCGCACGACGCCCCCTCCGTCTCGTCGCTGCGCGCCGAGCCACCTCCCCCGTTGCACGGGTGAGGAGAGAAGCATCCCCGTTTGCCCCTCCCCGTCACCTCTGCTATCCCCCGCCGATGACTTTCGTTCGGAAAGCTCCGCGAATTAACCGCCCGGCGTGACGCCGCCGGACGACCGATCCAGCGCGCGCCGGGTTTCCCCGCGATTTTCCCGAACATTCCAAGCTGGATAGCTCTCCCATGGCCGACGACGCCACGACGACCGCCCGCGACTACCGCGAAACCGTCTTCCTTCCCGATACCCCGTTCCCGATGCGCGGCGGCCTGCCCAAGAAGGAGCCGGAGATCCTGGAGGGCTGGGCGGCCCTGTCGGACAAGGGCCTGTACGGCGCCGTGCGCGCCGCCCGCCAGGCCGCGAACGCCCCGCTGTTCGTGCTGCACGACGGCCCGCCCTACGCCAATGGCGCCATCCACATCGGCCATGCCCTGAACAAGACGCTGAAGGACTTCGTGGTCCGCAGCCGCTTCGCCCTGGGCTACGACGTCGACTACGTGCCCGGCTGGGACTGCCACGGCCTGCCGATCGAGTGGAAGATCGAGGAGGAATTCCGCGCCAAGGGCCGCCGCAAGGACGAGGTGCCCGCCGCCGAGTTCCGCAAGCGCTGCCGGCAATACGCCGCCGGCTGGATCGAGGCCCAGAAGGTCGAGTTCCAGCGCCTGGGCGTGCTGGGCGACTGGTGGAACCGCTACGCCACCATGGACTACGCGTCCGAGGCCACGATCGTTGCCGAGTTCCACAAGTTCGCGACCTCGGGCCAGCTCTATCGCGGCTCCAAGCCCGTGATGTGGAGCCCGGTCGAGCGCACGGCCCTGGCCGACGCCGAGATCGAGTACCACGACCACGTCTCGCCGACGGTGTGGGTGAAGTTTCCGGTCAAGGCCTATGACGAGGACCGCTACGCCGTCTCGGGCAATGAGGCCGGCGACAACGTCTTCCGCCTGCCGCCCAACGACGCCAGCGTGGTGATCTGGACCACCACGCCCTGGACCATCCCGGCCAACCGGGCGATCTCGTTCGGGCCCAAGGTCGAATACGGCCTCTACGAGGTCGAGGCCCTGGAGGAGAATCTTGAGTTCGCCCCGTGGTCCAAGGTCGGCGACCGCCTGATCGTCGCCGACAAGCTGGCCGAGGACGTGCGCAAGGCCGCCAAGATCGCCCACTGGCGCCGCGCCGAGCCGGTCGATCCCACCGGCCTGATCTGCGCCCACCCGCTGGCCGCCTTCGACGAAGGCTACGGCTTCGACGTCCCTCTGCTCGCCGGCGAGCACGTGACCGACGACGCCGGCACCGGCTTTGTCCACACCGCCCCCGGCCACGGCGCCGACGACTACCTGGTCTGGCTGAAGAGCGGCTACGCCCTGGACGCCATCCCCGACACCGTCGACCCCGACGGCGCCTATTTCCCGCACGTGCCGCTGTTCGGCGGCCTGAAGGTCATCGAGACCGAGGGCAAGAAGGCGGGCAAGTTCGGGCCGGCCAACGGCGCGGTGATGGACAAGCTGATCGAGGCCGGCAACCTGCTGGCCCGCGGCCGCGTCGAGCACTCTTACCCGCACAGCTGGCGCTCCAAGGCCCCGGTGATCTTCCGCAACACCCCGCAATGGTTCATCCGCATGGACCAGGCCGTGCCGACCCTGGGCGGCAAGACCCTGCGCGAGACGGCCGTCCAGGCCATCGCCGACACCGCCTTCCACCCCGACGCCGGCCGCAACCGCATCGGCTCGATGGTCGAGACGCGGCCCGACTGGCTGATCAGCCGCCAGCGCGCCTGGGGCACGCCCCTGGCCATGTTCGTCGACAAGGAGACCGGCGTCCCGCTGATGGACGAGGCGGTCAACCGCCGCATCCTCGACGCCATCCAGGACGGCGGCAGCGACGCCTGGTTCGAGCTGCCGGACGAGCATTTCCTGGGTGACCGCGACCCGGCCCAGTACGAGAAGGTCGTCGACATCCTCGACGTCTGGTTCGACAGCGGCAGCACCCACGCCTTCACGCTGGAAGGCCGCAACGACAGCCGCTCGCCGGCCGACCTCTACCTTGAAGGCTCCGACCAGCACCGCGGCTGGTTCCAGTCGTCGCTTCTGGAGAGCTGCGGCACGCGCGGCCGCGCGCCGTACAAGGGCGTCCTGACCCACGGGTTCACCCAGGACGAGAACGGCGAGAAGATGTCCAAGTCCAAGGGCAACACCGTCGAGCCCCAGACCATCACCAAGGAGAGCGGCGCCGAGATCCTGCGGCTGTGGGCGGCGATGGTCGACTATTCCGAGGACCAACGGATCGGCAAGACCATCCTGGCCACCACCACCGACGCCTATCGCAAGCTGCGCAACACCACCCGCTACCTGCTGGGCGCCCTGGCCGGCTTCGACGAGGCCGAGCGGGTCACCGACTACGCCGACTTCCCGCCGCTGGAAAAATACATCCTGCACCGGCTCTGGGAGCTCGACGCCCAGGTGAAGGCCGCCTACGAGGCCTATCGCTTCAGCGACGTGATCCGCCCGCTGATCGACTTCTGCCAGGGCGACCTGTCGGCCCTGTTCTTCGACATCCGCAAGGACAGCCTCTATTGCGACGCGCCCACGGCCCTGCGCCGCCGGGCCTATCGCACGGTGCTGGACCATGTGTTCGAGCGCCTGACGGTGTGGCTGTCGCCGCTGACCAGCTTCACGATGGAAGAGGCCTGGACCACGCGCTTCCCCGAAGCCGGCAGCAACGTGCTGCGGGTGATGCCGGAGACCCCGGCCGAGTGGGAGAACCCGGAAGAGGCTCACCGCTGGACCCTGGTCCAATCTGTCACAAGCGTCGTCACCGGTGCTCTGGAAGTTGAGCGACGTGAAAAGCGGATCGGCTCAGCCTTGGAGGCCGCTCCGCGCGTCCACATCTCGCTTGACGGTCTCTTCCACGCCTTTGAAGGCCTGGACGCCGCTGAAGTCTTCCGGACTAGCGACGCCAAATTGATTCAAGGTGAAGGTCCAGCAGACGCATTCAGGTCGCCGGATGCCATGAACGTGGCCGTCGAGGTCCCGCTGGCCGAAGGCAGGAAGTGCGCCCGCTCGTGGCGCATCCTGCCGGAGGTCGGAACCGACCCGCGCTATCCGGAACTGTCCCTGCGCGACGCCGAAGCGGTGGCGTGGTGGGATAGCGTGCACGCGGTTTAAGATCACCCTCTCCCAGAGGGAGAGGGAGGGACCCGCGCCGCCAGGCGTGGGAGGGTGAGGGGTTAAGGCGCCAGACGGCGCGCCGGCACGCCGGCCAACGGTGTAACCCCTCACCTTCCCACCGCTGCGCGGCGGGCCCCTTCCTCTCCCTCTGGGAGAGGATCCAAGGAAAAGCGAAGAATGCTCAAGATCACCCGCCTCGGCTGGACCGCCTACGCCATCGCGATCATCACCGTCGTGCTGGACCAGATCAGCAAGGCCTGGATCCTGTCGACTCTGGGAACCGCGCCCGGCGCCAGCCAACAGGTGGCCGGGCCGTTCTACCTGACCCTGGTGCATAATTTCGGCATGAGCTTTGGCCTGTTCCGCGGCTCCGAGCTCAGCCGCTGGCTGCTGACCATCTTCTCGGCCGTGGTGGTGGTCGGCCTGGCGATCTGGGCGCGCAAGGCGACCAAGCCGCTGATGGCGGCCGGCATCGGCCTGATCATCGGCGGGGCGTTCGGCAACAACCTGATCGACCGCATCCGCTACGGCTATGTCGTCGACTTCATCGACGTGTCGCGGATCCACTTCCCCTGGGTGTTCAACGTCGCCGACTCGGGCATCACCGTCGGGGTCTGCCTGCTGCTGCTGGACAGCTTCCTGTCGGAAGAGAAAAAGCTGGCCAATCCCGACGGCCACGGGCTCTGAAGCGACACAACGGCCCTAACGTGGCCACGATCTCAAGGAAGATTGGCGCCCGGCCTCGGATGTCGTATCGAGAGCGTCCGAATTTACGGCCCGGGGGGCCGCTGGAGCAGGTTCATGAGTTTCTATCGGGTCGCGACCCTGGGCGCTTTGGCCGTCGTGGCCGCCACGGGCCTGGCCGGCTGCCAGTCCGCGTCGAAGGCGCTGGGCATGAGCAAGGTCGTTCCGGACGAGTTCCGCGTCGTCACCAAGGCCCCGCTGGTGGTGCCGCCCGACTACAGCCTGCGCCCGCCGGCCCCCGGCGAGCCGCGCCCGCAGGAACTGCAGCCTGAAAGCGCCGCGCGCCAGGCCCTGATCGGCCAGAGCAACGCCGCCGGCCGCTCGGACGGCGAGAAGCTGCTGGTCTCCAAGGCCGGCGTCGACAAGGCCGACCCGCTGATCCGCTTCGTCGTCGACGACGAGAACGGCGACCTGGCCCACAAGGACGAGAGCTTCGCCAGCAAGGTGATGTTCTGGAAGAAGGGCGACAAGACCGCCGCCCCGACCGCCGCCGAGACCGGCGCCACCGAATCCGTCACCGTCGACGCGGCCGCCGAAGAGGCCCGCCTGAAGGCCCTGACCGGCAACGGCACGATCATCATCACCCGCGAGAAGCAGGGCAAGATCAAGCTGCCGGGCCTGTAGGGCTTGGGGAGCTGAAGTTAGGAAAGAGGCCCGGAAGGAAACTTCCGGGCCTCTTCTGTTTCCGCACTTGCCCCCTACGGATCGCTTCGCGATCGTCTTCCCCCAGAGGGGGAAGAGCCTTGAGGTCGACGCCGTGCGGCTCCGCCCCCTATGGGGGCGGACAGGCGGCGAAGCCGCCAGGTGGGGGCAAGTGGCGCGCGTCCCCCCCTACTCCGGCGCCGTCACCACGAACCCCCGCGCCCGCATCTGGTCCAGCACGCCGCCGCGGGCCACCAGGCTGCGGACCCCGTAGACCGCCACCGCGTGGCCCGGCGTGCGCATCGCCGCGCTCAGGGCCTCGACCTCGTCGCTCGTCCCCTGGCGCTCCAGGTCGGCCATGCCGGGCAGAGCCAGCAGGCAGCGCTGGAAGTTGCGCGGGCCGGCGATCGCGCCGCGCACGTCGCCCCGCGCCCAGGCCCGGGCGGCCTCCCGCGCGGCCTCGGGTCCGGCGTTGACCTCGTCGAGCACGCCCTCCAGGCACAGCAGCCCGGCCTCGCGCGAATGGCCGCGCACCGCCGTCTTGATCAGCGGCATGACTTTGTAGGTGGCGGCCGGCCGGACCTTGACCCGATGCCTGCGGGCCAGGCGCTGGATCGTCCGCTCGGGCTCGTCCGGCTCCAGCCGGACCGTCTTGCGATAGTCGCCGGCCATCGAGATCCCCGCCCCCAGCGGGTTCCAGCCGTCATAGGCGTCGGCGGGCTTGCGCAGGGTCGCCCGGGCCCGCGCCAGCTTGGGCGCCAGGTCGCCGACGGCTGCGTCGAGCGGCACGTCGGACCTGAGCCGCTTGCGCAGCGCCAGGGCGGCCGGAACGTCGCGCAGCCCGGCCTTGCCCTCGGGCGGCAGGATCACCGCGAAGGCCCCGTCCAGCCGCCGGTCCAGCACGCCGGTGTCCCAGCCCTGGCCGCGCGGCAGGGCCTGCATCACGCCCAGCACGTAGAGCGTGGTGTCGCCGTCGGTGATCTTCCACCAGGCGGGGCCCGGCAGCCTGGCCGCCACGACCAGGGCTTCGACGACATTGGCCTCGGGATCGTCCAGCGCCGGCGGCGCGGTCTGGGCGCGGGCCGGAGCGGCGGCGGTGAGGGCGAGGGCGGCCAGGGCCGCCGAAACCGAACGCATCAAGGAACGCCCCCTTGTATCTGGATTGAAGCGCTGAGCTGTGATGGCTTGGTGCGGTGAAAGAGCCCGGTGGCCACCGGGCTCTTTCGTGCGGCGAGCGGCGC